>NZ_CALFXI010000030.1 GCF_937958065.1 uncultured Steroidobacter sp. | reverse complement strand
GGCGCTCAGTGGTTCGCGCTGCGCGAGGTGACGGTGGCTCGCGTGGCTGGGAGGCTTCGGTAGTTCGCGCTGCGCGAGGTGACCTGGCTCGCGTTGCTGGAGGCCTCGGTAGTTCGCGCCGCGCGTGGTGACGTGGCTTGCGTTGCTGGAGGCGTCGGTAGTTCGCGCCGCGCGTGGTGACGTGGCTTGCGTGGCTGGGAGGCGCGGTGGTCTGCGTCGTCGGGAGCGACCTACCTCCGCCCGGCACCGGGCACGGCCGGAGCGCATTGCGCTCCTCACCGCACGTCCATGATGAGCCCTGCTGTTTCGGCCCCGTCCATGTGCCGAAAAGCTGCCGGGCGGAGGTAGGTCACTCCCGACGCCGCCGAAACGTCAGCTGCGCTTTGCGCGCGTGACTCTGCTCCAACCCAGCCGAGGTTGGCTGTGAATTTCACGTTGATCGTTGTCGCAACGGCAGTTGCGGCCGCGCTTTAGCGCGGCCGCTCCGGTGAACTCACCTCAGTTCGTTCGGGGCGGTGGCTGTCGGGGGTCTCGGGAAGTTCGCAACCACAGTGACTCGGCCACCGCCGCCATTCGAGCAAACCGTTGCACGCTGGCAGTACAAATGACGCCGCGCGTTGCAGCTCGCAGCGCGTTAGCGCGTCAAGGGCGAGCGACACCGAGCGTCACGCGACCACTGAGCAAATCATGCGGCAGCCATCGACGCAAAGCCCGCCAACAGTAAAGACGCTCGCGAGTTTCCCGAGACCCCCGACAGCCACCGCCAAACCACCGACGCTCTTACGACGACGCGCGCCAACTCCCCAAATCACACGGCAGCCATCGAACGCAAAGCCCGCCAACAGTAAAGACGCTCGCTAGTTCCCGAGACCCCCGACAGCCGCCGCCAAGCCACCGACGCTCTTACGATCACGCAACCACGGCCCAAATCATGCGGCAGCCATCGATGCACAGCCCGCGACAGTGAAGACGCTCGCGAGTTTCCCGAGACCCCGACAGCCACCGCCAGGCCATCGACCTCTCTCGATCAGCTAGTAAACCCATCAGCCGACCCTCTGGTCGGTCGGTGCGTGTTTCGGCGTCTGGCTGATTTGTTGGCTGCGTCACAGTTCGTACGATGAAGTGCGCGCGATCTGGGGCGTGCAGGGTTTGTGGCATCTCAATTGCTTTATTTCAGGCAGCGTCAATGAGACGACTCTCGGCGGTTTCGATAGTGACCAGCTTTCGCTCTTATATAAGTGTTCTGATGGGGGCCATCGCCGCGCTGGCCTTCGCAGCGACTGCGAATGCCGGCGTGCAATCGGTGGCTTCGATTCAGGCGGCGGCCGAACAGTTCGTACGGTCTTCCCTGCCGGAAAAATCCCCCAAACATTTCATCACGGCGGGCAACCTGGATCCGCGACTGCGCCTGGATGAATGCGCGTCGCCGCTCGAAGCGTTCTCACAAGGGACGGGCTTGAGCACCGGTCGCATGACCATCGGCGTGCGCTGCCCGTCCGCAACGCCCTGGACGATTTATGTGCCGGTCACCGTTGAAGTCGAAGTGTCGGTGCTGGTGCTGCGCCGGCCGCTCGCGCGTCGTTCGCGTGTCGCGATGGCGGATGTCGAGCCGCAGGTCCGTCGGATGCCGGGACGGGCGTCAGCCTTCATCAGTGACGTCGCCACCCTGCAGGGGCATCGCCTGAAGAGGTCGCTGCCGGTCGGAACGGTGTTGACGGTCGACATGCTCCAGCCGGACGTGCTGGTTCGTCGCGGTCAACAGGTCACGTTGATTGCCGCTAACGGTGGCGTGCAGATCCGCGCTCAGGGCCAGGCGCTCACCGAGGGCGCCGTCGACGAGCGCGTGCGGGTTCAGAATGTGAGCTCGCTCAAGGTTGTGGAAGGTGTGGTGGAAAGTGATGGAGTTGTCAGGGTCGGGTTGTGAAATCCCGGCGCGGCGCGCGGCGGTTTTCCGACATTGAGGCTTTCCCTGTGTCGCCAAACGGCACCACAGTTGTCGGCAGCTGCGCGAGTGTGCCGCAAGTCCCAGAAACTGCGGATGAAAGCGAGATTTACATGGGTCGTGTCGACCTGCGGGAGCGAGTGAACAGCAGTTGATTTGACGTATCGTCACCCGGGTTTTTCGCCGCTTGCGAGAATCCCCTAGGCAACCTCTGAGGCCGTAACCGATGAGGTTGCTAAAGTTCTCAGAATCGCGGCCGTTACACCCCTCGAGCGGTGCGACGTTGTTGTCCGTGCCGCAACCGGAGAACTGGACGTGACTACCAAAATCACTGGCTATCAGAACACCCCTGTGCAGGTGGGCGCCGATAAGTCGGTGTCACGGATCAAGGAAGGTGCCGCGGGCTCGGCCGAAGTGGCCAGCAAGCCGGCCAATCCCGTGCAGATCACTGACCAGGCCCGCAGGCTCGCGGCGCTGGAACAGACAGTGAACAGTGTGCCGGTGGTGAACGAGGCGAAAGTCGCGCGCATCCGCCAGGCCATCGAAGACGGTAGTTACCAGGTGATGCCGGAGCGCATCGCCGACAAGCTGCTCCGCATGGACCGCGATCTGGGAGCAGTGCTGAAGTAAGGAGAAAGGTCTCGTGGATCCGGTTGTCTGTCGCGATACGCTCGACAAATTGATCGCCGAAGAGTCGAGCACGCTGGACCAGCTGCAGCAGCTGCTCGAGCGCGAACATGAATTCCTGGTCGCCAACGATGTGGACGCGCTGGAGCGCGCCGGTCATGAGCGGCAGAACTGCATCGGCACCTTGTTACGCATCGAAGACGATCGCAAGTCCTTGTGTCGGGCGCTGAACGTGCCGGCGGACATGCAGGGTCTGGATCGTATCCTTGCGTGGTGTGATCCTTCCAAACAACTGCGTCGTCGCTGGAAAGAACTGGGCGAGCGAGCCGATCGCTGTCGCGCAGCCAACGATCGCAATGGCGCGCTGGTCACCGCGCGGATGAGCCGCGTGCAAGGCATGCTGGACATCGTCACTGGTCGTGCCGGCCAGCCGAAAGTCTATGGCCGTCAGGGCGCGTTCGAGAATCAGCCGCGCGCGGGCCGCGTCATCGTTTCCGTCTGAACTTGCTATCACCTGGCCGCGCCCGGCCGGGTGATGTTTCTATCCGTGCATGTGACTCAGGTCGACGGCTCTTTCGGGAGCCGGCGGCGCATCGGTATTGGCGACGACATCGCCGAGTCGCAGCAGGATGCTCGCCGTGAGCGCACTGCCCTCCTCCTTCACCATGCGCGAGACCGCCAGGTTCAACAGCGCATTGGCGATGTATTCCCGTTGCGCCATCGGCACGTTGCGCAGCGAGCTCTGGATCCGATGCATCACGGACTGCAGCTGCGCCACCTCCAGACCGCGATCGTCATCGGTCATGACACGAGTCAAACAACGGTGGGATACGACTGCGTTCATCACTTGGCTCCGTCGACTCAGGACACGAAATGCAGCGCCTCGACCCAGGCTCGCAAACCGACGATCGCGGCGAGCACGGCGCTGACCAGACTTGGAAATGCGGGGAGCGGAACGCGCAACCAGCGTTGCCGCGGCGATGCCGAATAAACCAGTGCGGCCGCCAGCAGCCAGGTGGCCAGCGCGAAGATCAGCATCCAAACGTTTGTTGTCACGGCTACCTCGACTCCGCGGATGTTTCTCATCCGGCCGCGCGATGCGCGATGTGAAGTAGCTGGCTCGCGCCGCTCGAGGGGGAGGATGCGGCGCTCGCTGGCGAGATCGCGGAGTGTTTCCAACTCCGCGACCGATTCATTTCAGCAGCAAGCTATTTGGTGAGAATGAGCTTGTTGCTGTGAGTCACGCGCAGGCGGTAATAACCGCCGCTGTGCTCGATGAGAATCTCCCGCGCCTTGCCGAAGAGCTCTTCGGAACGAAGTAAAGGAATCGCCGGCACCCGAGCGATCTCGGTGGCCGGCGATCGAACCTCCGCTGGGCGGAGAGGGGTTTTGGGATGTGGTTGCAGCATGGATGCAAATGATAATGACTCTCACTAACAGTGCAAGGGTCTATTGGACTTTTTTTGTCCGGTTCCGTTTTTGTACCTATGCCGCTGCGGCAATCAGGGCAGAGCGCCCATGTTTTTCAACGCATTACGTATGACGGTTTGATTCTGTGAGCTGGCCGCAGTGCCCTTTTCCACGATCTCGTCCGCCTGTGCGAACAGCGGATGGAACAGGCCGAGCTTGTCCACCGGGCCCTTCAACGTCACTTCGCCCTGCTTCACGAAAATCTGCGACCACTGGTCACGCACCTGGTCCCAGAATTGTTTGGTTCGATCGTAATAAGTATCGGCCTGCGTGAAGTCGGCATCGCGAATCCGCTCGTAACGGGCAACGCCATATTCGCGAGCCAGATAGGGTCGCGATGGATCGACCTGGCGCGCAGCCGTGAGCACCGTTTTCAAATTGTTTTCTTCCTGAATCCAACCCGTCGGCGTGATGGTGTGACGATTGGTGCCGACCAATGCTTGATAGTCATCGCGCACGCTCCACTCGCGCCGAGGCAGTGGTCGCCAGGTTTCACCGCTCAGCCAAGTAGAGAAACTCGGGGAATGTTCCCAACGTCCGAGGCTGGCATAGCGCGGCGATTCGTCGACCTGATAGACGGTTTGCATCCATGCGCCCTTGGCTTCCGCGGGATCGAGCTTGCGGCGCTGCCAACGATCGCGGCCGCGATACTCGACGATGTGCGTCGGCTCGTATTGCCAGTCCTGGCGCCAATGTTTGGTGACCATGGGCTCGCTGATCGAGCCGTCCTTCTGCACGATGCGCATTTCCAGAATGTGCACCAGGCTGATGGTCTTGCCGTCGTCGCTGTCGACGTAGACTTTTTCCGTGCCCCATGACTGATAGGGCGCATTGGGCTTTTCCGGGGTCTTGAAAGGCACGACTTCGAGGAAGTCGAACGTGACTCGATAAGTGCCTGCCATGGCGAGAATGGCGCGGCGGTCACGCTCCTGCACCGGGATGCCTTCAGCGCGTAAATCCTGCCAGGCTTTGGAAGGTTCGAGATCGAGCGTGACTGGCGCGCCCTTGGTAGTGCCGCCGCGCGGCGCTGGCGCGCCCGATTCCAGAGGCCACGAGAATGTATAGCGCGCTGGCGCCGAGCTCTGCTGTGGTTTGCCGGAGTAATCGTCGGCGCCCGACGCCGCACTAACAAACAAAGCCGCCGCAAGTGCAGCGACCCAAGCCATTCTGATCATGACGAACTCCTGAACGCTTCAGCTCGGATCCGATGGGGTCCTGGCGGTGCCTTCAGTGTAAGCGAGCTGGCGTGGGAGTTTGAGTATCAACACTCCGGCAGGTTGACGGCGAGTCCGCCGAGCGAGGTCTCTTTGTAGGAATCCTGCATGTCCGCACCGGTCCGCCGCATGGTCTCGATCACCTTGTCCAGCGTCACATGATGCGAGCCGTCGCCCATGAGCGCGAGACGTGAGGCGTCCACCGCTTTCACCGCGCCGGTGGCGTTGCGCTCGATACAAGGAATCTGCACGAGGCCGCCGATCGGATCGCACGTCAGGCCCAGATTGTGCTCCATGCCGATCTCGGCGGCATTCTCGATCTGCTGGTTCGTCCCGCCTTGTGCGGCGGTGAGGCCAGCGGCAGCGATGGAACAGGCCACGCCGATCTCGCCCTGACACCCCACTTCCGCGGCCGAGATGCTGGCATTGAGCTTATAGAGTGAGCCAATCGCCGCGGCGGTCAGCAGGAAAATATGGCGGCCTTCACGCGTCCCGTTACAGTAACGATCGTAGTAACGCAGTACAGCGGGCACGACACCCGCCGCTCCGTTCGTCGGTGCTGTGACCACCTTGCCGCCCGAAGCATTCTCTTCGTTGACCGCGAGCGCCCACGCGTTGATCCAATCCATTGCGATCAGGGCGTCGGCGGATTGCGTCTGCTCCCGTTTTTCCAGCGCGGCGCGCAGCCTCGCGGCCCGGCGCTTCACGTTCAGGCCGCCCGGCAAAACGCCTTCCTGCCGCAAGCCGCGATCGATGCACGAATTCATGGCCTCGGCGATGCGGTCGAGCCCGGCCAGCACCTCTTCGCGAGTCCGAGTCGCGCATTCATTGCGCATCATCACTTCGGCGATCGTGAGGCCGTTGTTCTCGGCGACTTCGAGCAACTCAGCAGCATCGGAGAACGGCAGCGGCACGGCCGCGCCGGTCGTTAGGGTCGCTGGCGATTTGGCCTCTTCCTCGCTGACGACGAAGCCGCCGCCGACCGAATAGAACGTCCCCTCTCGCAGCAATTCACCGTTCGCATCGCGCGCGAACAGCGTCAGCGCGTTCGGGTGGTAAGGCAGGCTCTCCTTGTATTTCCAATGAATGTCGCGATCGATCCGGAACTCGATCTCGTGACTGCCGGCGAGCAGGAGCTTGCCGTGCTGGCGGACCTCTTCGATCAACCTGGCGGCCGCGTCGGGGTCGACTTGCGCGGGCAGCCAACCCGCGAGCCCGGTCGTGACAGCGGTATCAGTGGCGTGCCCCTTGCCGGTCAGCGCCAGCGAGCCATAAAGAGCCACGGTCACCTGCGCGACGCGCGCCAATAATCCCTTATCTGCCAGCGACTTCGCGAAGCGGCACGCCGCCGTCATCGGCCCCATGGTGTGGGAGCTCGACGGCCCGATGCCGATCTTGAACAGGTCGAAGACGCTGATGGTCGCTGCGCTCAAGGGACGTTCCCGCTCGATCAGAAGGCTGCAAATACTAAATGCCCCGCCCGCGGCGCGCTGTCGAGGCCATGCACATTAATGGATGCTTCCAGCAGAAATTTCGAACTTTGTCGCAAGAGGCTTGCCAATGAGAATTATTCTCATATCATGCCTGTTCATCGTCCCGTCACCTAAGTGTTGCCAGACCTGTGATTTTCCTCGTCGTCGCAGTGGTTGCTCATGGCTGAAGCCGCACGCGCATCCTCCGCTCAGGCGCAGAAAGCCCGGGCGTTCTGGCTGAAGCATCTTCATCAGTGGCACTGGATGAGCGCGGCGATGTGCCTGATCGGCATGCTGCTGTTCAGTGTCACGGGCTTCACGCTCAACCATGCCTCGTGGATTGGGGCGAAGCCCGAAGTAACAACCCAGACGGCCGAGCTGCCGGCGCCGTTGCTCGAACAATTGCGAAAGACCTGGGAGGCCAGCGGCGAGGACAAGGCCGCGCTGCCGGCGCCGGTCGCCGATTGGCTCAACGAAACGCTGTCGGTGCGGGTTTCGGATCGCCAGACCGAGTGGTCGGACGACGAGATCTACGTGTCGCTGCCGCGCCCCGGCGGCGACGCCTGGCTGACGGTGAGCCTGGAAGACGGCGAAATCACGCACGAGCTCACCGATCGCGGCTGGCTGTCGTATTTCAACGATCTGCACAAGGGTCGTAACACCGGTGCGGCGTGGAGCCTGTTCATCGACGTGTTTGCCTTCTGCGCGCTGGTGTTCGCGATCACCGGGCTGCTGCTGTTGAAGATGCACGCGGGCAATCGACCGGGGACCTGGCCGATGGTCGGCCTGGGACTGGTGCTGCCGCTGCTGCTGGCGATTTTGTTCATACATTGAAACGGGGATGACATGAGAGTGGTCGCAAAGCTGGCGGGTGCCATGCTGCTGATGAGCGCGAGCGCCGTGGCGCTGAGCGCCGAGTTGAATCTCAAGCTGGAGATTCCGCGCCTCGACGTTGCCGAGTATCACCGCCCGTACATCGCCGTGTGGGTCGAGAACCAGGACCAGAGCACCGCCGCGCAGCTCGCCGTCTGGTATCAGACCGACAAGAAAAAGGAAGACGGCACGCAATGGCTGAAGGATCTGCGCCAATGGTGGCGTCGTGGCGGCCGCGAATTGCAGATGCCGGTCGACGGCGTCACCGGCGCGACGCGTCCGGCCGGCGAGCACGTGCTGAGCTACAAGGGCACCGACAAACAGCTCGCCAATCTCGCGCCCGGCAAATACAACGTCGTGGTCGAAGCGACGCGCGAAGTCGGCGGCCGCGAGCTGCTGCGCCTGCCGTTCGAATGGCCCGGCACTCAGAAACAAACGGCGACGGCGCAGGGCAAGACCGAGCTCGGTGCCATCACTCTCAACATCACCCCTTGATCACTTCGCGAGGAAAATCATGAAAACCGCACTTCGCGCCATCGCTGTCAGCGCCGCCCTGCTCGTACCCTTCGCGAGCCACGCGCACAAGATGTGGCTGCTGCCCTCCTCCACCGTGTCGACCGTCGATCAGTGGGTCACCGTCGACGCCGCGGTCTCGAACAATCTGTTCTACTTCGATCATGTGCCGCTGCGCCTCGATGCGCTGGCGATCACTGCGCCCGACGGCTCCGCCGTGAGCGCCGAGAATGCGCACACAGGCAAATATCGCAGCATCTTCGACGTGCAGCTGAAGCAGAACGGCACGTACAAGGTGGCGATCGTCAACAAAGGCCTGTTCGCCAGCTACGAGGAGAACGGCCAGCGCAAGCGCTGGCGCGGCAACGCCGAAAAGTTCGCGACGGAAGTGCCCGCGAGCGCCAGGAATCTGCAGGTGAGCGAGTCGATCGGCCGCGTCGAAACCTTCGTCACTGCCGGCAAGCCGACCGAAGCCGCGCTGAAGGCCTCGAACGTCGGCCTCGAGCTCGTGCCCGTGACTCACCCCAACGATCTGTACGCCGGCGAAGCCTCGAAGTTTCGTTTCCTGATCGACGGCAAGCCCGCCACCAATCTCGAGGTCGTCGTGCAGCCCGGTGGCACGCGCTATCGCAACGATCAGGAAGAGCAGAAGCTCAAGACCGATGCCAACGGCGAGCTGAGCGTCAACTGGCCCGCCCCTGGCATGTACTGGCTCGAAGCCGGCACGCAGGACGACAAGACCTCGCTCAAGCAGGCCAAGCAGCGCCGGCTGAGCTACGTCGCGACCTTCGAAGTCTTGCCGCAATAAGGCATCGATGTCCGGGATTCTGACCGGCCTCAGCGACGCACGCCTGTATTCGGCGTGCGTCGTCGTGATTTTGTACCTCACCACCAGCGCCTGTTTCCTCTGGCCGCGACGCCGGCCCGCGCTGGTCGCCAGCGGCGACGATCGATCCGCCGCAGCCACGCTGATTGCGTTCGCGAGTCAGACCGGCTTCGCCGCTGAACTGGCGAATCGGACCGCCCAATCGTTGCAGGCGGCCGGCGCGCGGGTGATCCTCGCATCGTTACAGCAGATCGACGATGAACTCCTGCGCCAGACGAAACAGGCGCTGTTCGTGGTGAGCACGACGGGTGAAGGCGATGCGCCAGATCCCGCAGCCGGCTTCGTCCGCGACGTGCTCGACAGCTCGGTGCCGCTGCAAAGCCTGAGTTACGGCGTGCTGGCGCTGGGCGATCGTGAATACGACAACTACTGCGCCTTCGGACATCGGCTCGATCAGTGGCTGAGGCATCAAGGTGCGAGCGCCCTGTTCGACGTGATCGAAGTCGATAACGGCGACGAAGGCGCGCTGCGTCATTGGCAACATCAGCTCAGCGTCCTGAGCAACAGTCCCGATCTGCCCGATTGGGAAGCCCCTCGCTACGATCGCTGGCAGCTGGCGGCGCGAGATCACATCAATCCCGGCAGCGCCGGCGACGCCTGTTTCCACATCGAGCTGCGACCGCAGCCCGGCACGAGCCCGACCTGGCAAGCGGGCGACATCGCGGAAATCGATCCGCGCAATTCCACTTGGGACGACAACATCGCGCCCCTGCCCCATCGCGAGTATTCCATTGCTTCGTTGCCGGCGGACGGCGCGATCCACCTGCTCGTGCGACAGATGCGGCGCCCCGACGGCGAACCCGGACTCGGCAGCGGCTGGCTCACCACCGGCGCCAGGATCGGCGACGAGATTGCGCTGCGCGTGCGGACCAACCCCAACTTTCACGCGCCTCAAACCGATGTGCCTTTGATCCTCATAGGCAACGGCACCGGCATTGCGGGCCTACGAGCGCTGCTGAAGACTCGTATCGCCGAGGGCCGTCATCGCAACTGGCTCGTCTTCGGCGAGCGTAATGCCGCCTATGACCGGTTCTACGGGGATGAGATCGAACAGTGGCGGGCTCGCGGACAACTGGAGCGCCTCGACCTCGTGTTCTCTCGCGATCAATCGGAACGCCGCTACGTGCAACACCGAGTGCTCGAATGCGGTGACGATCTGCGCCGGTGGGTGAACGACGGCGCAGCGATCTACGTCTGCGGCAGCTTGCAAGGCATGGCGCCGGCGGTCGACGCTGCGCTTTCGGAAGTACTCGGCGCCGGTACGCTCGAAGAGCTGGCGATCTCCGGTCGATACCGGCGCGACGTCTACTGAGCGCTCACAGCCCCCAGCCCCGGTGATTCGGATAGGGGGCGCGCTGGCCGACGTATTTCAGGCCCTTCACGCAGCGGATGATCCACCAGACCGCCAGCGCGATCAGGATGGGCACGCCGATCAGAATCCAGCTCAGCGCTACGCCGATCGCGCCGACCACCAGCCCGAACCAGAACGTGCGGATCTGCAGCTCGTAATGCGTGCGCAGCCATTCGGGCGCGTCGTCCTTGTAGACGTAAGCGATGATCACGCCAATGACTGCCGTCACACCCGAGACCAGTGCGAGCAAGTAGAGCACGTAGATGACGTTGACCATCGACGTGTTGGTCGAACCGTCCGTAACGCTCTGATTCACGATCAGCTCCCCAAGAGCAAGGATGCGTAAATTGTGCGGCCGGTCACGCTCGGGCTCAACCGCATTCACCGGTAAATAGCCGCGACTCGCCTTGATTCTTGCCGGCGAGGAATCAATTACATGCCATCGACCACGATGATGGTCCGCTTCCGACCGCGTACTCTGCAGTCACGGTTTGAAGCGCACGGTCTGGCGCAAGAGTGAGGAGAGAGTCCATGCTCGATTTCGAAGACGACAAAGTGGTTCACATGCCGACCAACGTCCAGACGACCTCGCCGGAAGCAGCGAAGATGCTGGAACAAGCCTGGCAGCGGCGACGTGCCGAGCTTGCGGATTGGGCCCCGTCGGGCGGCTGGCTCACGGACCGGCGTGAGGTGAGGCCCCTCTCCCGCGCCAGCGCTCGCTGAGATCAACCCACGGGTGCGACCACGAACGAGTCGTCGAGGTCTTTGGCCCAGCCCAGCAAGCCACCTTCCAAGTGAGCGACGTCTTTCAACCCGGCGCGCGTGGCAATGGCCGATGCGGTCATGCTCCGCGCGCCGCTTCGACAGATGAAAACGACAGCCTGATCGCGCGGAATCTCATCGAGCCGACGCTGCACATCGCCGACGGGAATGTTCACCGCCCCAGGCAGATGTGAAGCGCTGAACTCACTCGGCGAGCGCACATCGACAATGGCGACTTGACCCAGCAACTCCCGCAGTTCCGCCGGCGACAGACGCCGCACCTGCGCCATCACATCGGCACTGCAAATCTCGGCCAGATCCGCCGGGGCATGAATCGTCGGGTGGTCGCCGCACACCGCGCAGTCCGCACGACGCGTAAAACGAAATTCTCCGAAGCGCATCGCCAACGCATCGTAAGTCAGCAGCCGGCCCAGCAACGGCTCGCCGACGCCCACGATCACCTTGATCGCTTCCGTCGCCTGGATGGTCCCCATCACGCCCGGCAACACGCCGAGCACACCGGCTTCAGCGCAGTTGGGCACGAGCCCGTCCGCCGGCGGCTCTGGAAACAGACATCGATAGCAAGGCCCCTGGCCCGGTACATAGGTCATCGCCTGCCCTTCGAAGCGATGAATGGCGGCCGACACCAGCGTCTTGCGCAGAATCACGCACGCATCGTTTGAGAGGTAGCGCGTGTTGAATCGATCGGTGCCGTCGAGAATCACGTCGTACCTGGCGAAGATCTCGCGCACGTTCGCGGCACGCAGTTCCACCGCATGGGACACCAGCTCGATCTCTGGATTGAGCGCCAGCAAGCGCTCCTTCGCGGCTTCGGCTTTCGATAGGCCGACGCTCTGCGTGTCGTACAGCACCTGACGCTGCAGGTTCGAGACATCGACCCGGTCGTTGTCGATGATGCCGATCATGCCTACGCCCGATGCCGCCAGATACAGCGCCGCTGGCGAGCCCAGGCCACCAGCACCGACCAGCAGCACTTTCGCCGCCTTGAGCTTCTGCTGGCCCTCGACGCCAATCTCGCGCAAGGCGAGGTGACGGCTATAACGCGCAAGATCCGCAGCTGACAGAGAGGTCGACATGAATCGAACATCACACTTGGAAGCGACCCTGTCAACCGCCAACCTGAACCGTTGCTAAATGGACAAAGCGCGCGATGGCACGAATTGCCAGCTTGTGGCACCAGCAGCCCTTTCGGCCGGCCGGCTGAAGTGTGCCGTGGCCCGACTCGATAATTCCGCTGACCTATTAGGCCCGACGCCAGCACATTTGGACACTGAGTGACACGGACCAGAGCACCGTGAGGGCGCTTCCCGTTGTATCCTCGACGCAGCAGTACGGTGCCGGAGATCACCGATGAGTGCCACCAGCAATTCCCTGCCCGCCGCGGCCTCAGCACCGCCGCGCGTGCAGCGAACCATCAACGCGAACATCAACAACTTCTCCCCTGGCCTGACGCGGATCGATCCCAAGCCCTACGCCATCGTGTGCATGCACATCGGGCCTTCGGTGGAAGTCACTTGCGAGCGCGGCGGCAAGCTGCGCCACGGCCGTGAAGTCGCGGGCGATCTGGACATCGTTCCGGCGCACACATCTGCCGCCTGGGAAACGAAACAAAGCGGCACGACGCTGGTCATGCGAGTGCCCGACGAGCTCCTGCGCAGCGTCGCCGTCGAGCTGGAGATGGACCCGTCGAACATCGAAATCGCCGATCGCTTCCAGCTGCGCGATCCCTTCATCGAGCACATCGGCTGGGCGATCAAGGCGGACATCGATTCAGGCGGCGCGGGTGGACGTCTATTCCGTGAGAGTCTCGGCACTGCGCTCGCCGCACGCCTGCTCCAACGCCACAATCGCCGCTCGCTGCCGATGCGCGATCCCAAAGGCGGCTTGAGCGCCTGGAAGCTCAAGCTGGTGATCTCGCACATCGAGGACAACCTGGAAAGCGAGCTGTCGCTGGCCGAAATCGCGAAGGTGGCCGGCGTCAGCGTGTCGCATCTGAAGACGCTATTCCGGCGCTCGACCGGCACGCCGGTGCATCAATACATTCTGCGTCGGCGTGTAGAACGGGCGAAGTTGCTGCTACAGGATGAGTCGCTGTCGATTGCGCAGATCGCGTTCGCAACCGGGTTCGCGCATCAGAGTCACCTGGCGCGTCACATGCGGAAGATTCTGGGCGTGACTCCAGCGGTAGCGCGGCGCGACTTGGCACGGCCGCATGTGATTGAGCAGGCGGCGAATATCTGATCGAGGCGTCGCCCCAGCTCAGTCCCGCTTGCAAACCAGTCGTGTAACAGTCGTTCCCGACGTAAAATTCGCGACATCCGCGCGCACCTTCTTTCCTTCGGGCGTATCGAACACAGCCGCCATGTGCTCAGGGCTGTCGAACCACATTTCGAACACTCGATAGAACGCCGGCGGCGAACCATCCGCTTGCGGCAGACATTTGGCGGCTTCCATTCTGCGTGCGCCCTTGATGGCGGCGACCAGAGGCATATGGACGCCGAGGTAATACTTTTCGAATTCCTCGGGATTCGGTGGATGACCGTAGAGAACCATCAGCTTGATTCCACCGGTGTCC
>NZ_CALFXI010000029.1 GCF_937958065.1 uncultured Steroidobacter sp. | reverse complement strand
TCGACAACTCGGCGACGTCGGCCGAGGTCGCGGGAGGCCGCGTCATGGGTGACGTAACTGGCGGTCGCGTGACGGGCGATGTCGCGGGTGGCCTCGTCACAGGTGATGCAGGCTGTGACTTCGCCGCGCTCGGCTTCGGAGCCGGCGCGATCGGCTGGAGCGCGGCCATCCGCGCAGCTTTCAGAGCCGCTTGTTTCGCCGCATCCGGCTGAAGCGCAGCCTGCGCTGAAGACGACGCGGCCGGCTTCTTTGCACTCGAAGGACCATTAGATACACGAGGCGGGAGCGGTGCCTCGGTTGCCAACAACTCCGGCGACAGCAGCTCTTCCGAATCATCGGCAACACCGCGCGCCCGCTCGGTCATGGGCGACTCGGAACCGAGCGCCTTCACTTGCTGACTTTCGAATACCTCCAACACATCGCCCACCGACTTGCTCGCCGCGACCTTCGCAGCCAGCTCGGCCTCGCGCTTGTTGCGCTCCTGCTCCTGCTCGAGACGCCATTTGGGCAGCTCTTCGGACTCCCGCTCGGCGACCTTGGATTCCAGCGAGTCCGGATCGGAAAGATCCACCACTGTGATCGGCTTGCGCTTGCTAGCGTTCATCTCGGCCTGGGTCGGCAGCGCCGGCGGCACCGTCAGCGACGCATCGATCTCCGGCGTGGGCAGATCGTTCGTGACCAGCGACTGCCGGCCAATCAAATCGTAATAGAGCTGCAGATATTTCTGCAGCGAGCGCACGTACACGTAATTGGCCAGCGCGTGCTTGCGCGCACCCTGCGCCATGTGAGTTCGCTTCTCCGGTGTCAGCTGCAGGATCCGCGTGATGCCTTTGACGAACGCCGTCGGACTGCCCGGCTCGATCGCCACCCCATGTTGACCGATCAGTTCTCCTTGAGCACCGATGCCCGTCGCGACCACCGGCACGCCGCACAGCATCGCCATGACGACGTTCATGCGCGACTGATCATTCACTGCGCTGGAGCAGACGACATCGCAGGCGTTGTACAGAGCATTGATATCGGACCATTCGCCCAGCAGATGCACGCGCGTCGACAGCGCCCCACCGCCGACCAGCGCCATCAGCGGTGCATTGCCCTTCTGCACGCCATGACCGGCCAGCACCAGTGCAATGTTTGGATTCGTCTTGATCAGCTCGCCGACCGCGCGAATCAAAGTCGCGTGATCGTATTCGGCCTGAAACGGCGCGGCCATGCCGATGACGAACGCTTCCCCCGGCAGGCTCAGCTCCTCGCGCAGCTTGCGCCGGGCCGCGAAGTCCGGCTTGAAGCGCGTCGCATCCACGCCGGGCGGAATGGTTTCATGACCGCCATCGGGGAAGCCGACGCGACGATGTTGAGAAGCGCCCGACTCGGACGCATAGACGATACGATCGGCGCTCGTGGCGAGCTTCGCGGCATATTTGAGCTTCTGCCGATCGATGAAGCCAGCGTGCTTCGCCAGCGGCGTCGTGTCCGAAACGCTCCACACCAGGCGTGGCTTCCATTCGCACCGCTTACGCAGCAGCGTTGAAATGACCTGCGCGGTATGCCCCCACGCCTGAATCACATCCGGACGGAAGTGACGCGCGGCCTTCACCAGCTCCTGGAACGCCTTCGGCGAGAACCGTTTGCGTGACAGCGCCAGATCGAACGTGGGCACGCCGTTCTGGCGCAGCACCGCCGCAGGCACCGCGCCCGGCGACAAGCACGCGACCTGCGCCTTCACGCGCTGCCTCGGCAAGCGCGTCAGCAGCGGCATGAACAGCGACGGCTGCAAAGCGCTCGCGACGCCGCCGGCGCTCACGAGATGCAACACGCGTATTTGTCGAATATTGGCGTCGGACACGACCAGACCGTCGCTGCGTTCCTGTGACGGAGTGAATGCCGAAATCGTAACAGCAGTCCGATTCGACACGCGCGAGGCAGAGTGTGAAATTGTTAAACCCGCCACAGTTCACGTGACAGTGCGCGGGTGACAAGAATTGGCACTCGGGCGCAAGATTTGGCAGAGCGAGAGCGGCATCACAAACACGGCAGCCGCAGGGCTCGGGAGGAGCCGTTTCAGGGCGTTTTCACCGCCGCGATTCTCAGGCCGCGACCGCCCACAGATAAATCGCCGCATAGGCGCGCAGCGGTCGCCACGCTTCCGCCAGTTCGAGCAACTCCGCCGGGGTCTGCACTTGCGCGGCTCGGATCAACCCGATGTCGGACGCGGGAAACGCATCTCGATCTCTGCCCAGGCGAATCGCCAGATACGCACGGGTCCAGGGACCGAAGCCCGGCAACGTTTGTAATGCCGCGTCCACTTCGCTCCACGGCTGCGAAAAATCCACTCGTCCATCGACGACGGCCTGCGCAAATGACTGCAGCGCCGCCGCGCGTCTGCCCGGCATGCCCATGTTGGAAACATCCGCCGCGACCACGCACTCCGGCGAGATCGAGCCGCACCGTTCCACCAAGCGCCGCATCAGCGTACCGGCGGCTGCGACCGTGACTTGCTGGCCAAGGATGGTTCGAATGCAAAGCTCGAACGGCGACCAGGCACCCAGCGGCCGCATGCCCGGCAGGTTGGCCAGCCGCGGCTGCAGCGGCCTGGAACGATGCAGGTGCGCATGAATCGAGTCGTGATCGTGCTCGACATCGAACAATCTGGCCGCCGCCGCCAATGTTTCTTCCGCTTTGACGCGCCCGTTCGCGGTCACGATCAGGCGCGACGGCCTGGCCTGATACTCGACCGTGACGATGCGCTTGCCGAGGACACGCTCGTAGCGCCCCCCTGCGACGGACTCGAAACCGGGGGTGAGACGGTGCGAGTAATAGTCGAGCAGCACCTGCCAGGGAAATGGCGTGCGGACGGGGATGTGACCGATGAGCATTCCGGGCAGCCTGGCGATGAGACGGATCGCGTGCTATCCGTTTCCTGCGGCGGTCTGGCTGGTGACGCCGCCAATCAGCACCAGGCGCATCGCCTCCTCCACCGACAGCTCGGTCTCGCGCAGCTCGTCCTTGTGCAGGTACAAGGTGTAGCCGCCGATCTGATAGCTCATGGGAAAGTACACCGCGACCAGATCCTGGTTGTCCGGGCCGAACAGCTTCGGGTTGACCTGCTCCTCGGTGACGAAGCCGATCAGCTGGGCGCTGCCGAAGCGCCACAGCACCACGCGCTTCAAGTCGCGGCCCTTGCCGCCGGCGGGCAGGAAGCGACTGAAATCCTTGAACGCGCCGAAGATGGTCTTGACGATGGGAATGCGCGCCAGGATGGACTCGCCGTAGCGGAACAGGCGCCGGACGATATAGGCGTCGACCAGCACGCCCATGATCAGGATCAGGATGAAGGCGACCAGCAGGCCGAGCCCCGGCCAGTAGCTGTCCGCCGGCAGCAGGGCTTGCAGCGGCCCGCCCAGCACCGACTCGGCGGTCTTCGCCAGCCAGAACACGACATAGACGGTGAGCGCCACCGGCAGCACCGCCGCCAGCCCTTTGAGAAACGTATTCCACAGTCGCCGCATTCGCCCCAGCCCATGAGTTCATCGCCGCAGGGCCGAAGTATGCGGCGTACACGTACAGAAGAACATCGCATCGAGTTTGCAGCGCTGCACCCCGGACACACTGCTAAGATTCGGCCGCTGTCGCCTGGTCTGACTCCTCGTCGAATGCTCAAAGCCCTGGTCGCGCTGGTCGCGCTCTTCGCCATTGTCTTTCTCCCGCCCGCGCAGGCGCGGGACTCGCAGCTGCCACCCGCCGTTTTGCGTGTCATGAATCGCGTCGGGATCCCGGCCAAGGATCTCAGCCTGTACGTGCGCGACGCGAACACCAACGAGGTGGTGCTGGCAGTCAACGACAACCAGCCGCGCAGCCCGGCCTCGGTGATCAAGGTGCTGACCACCTACGTGGCGCTCGATTCGCTGGGCCCGAGCTACACCTGGAAGACGCGCGCCTATGCCAACGGACCGCTGGCCAATGGCGTGCTGAACGGCGATCTGTTCGTCGTCGGCGGCGGCGATCCCTACATGACCGCCGAGCACTGGTGGCGCTTCGTGCAGGGTCTGCGCGAGCAGGGGCTCGCCAAGATCAATGGCGACTTCGTGATCGACCGCAGCTACTTTGCGCCGGCCGCGGGCAATCGCGCCGACTTCGACAAGCAACCGTTCCGCAGCTACAACGTGCTGCCGGACGCGCTGATGGTGAACTTCCAGACGTCGCGCTTCACGCTGATCGCGAACGAGCAGCGCACCCGGCCGTTGATCCTGGTCAATCCCTTGCCGTCGAACCTGGAGCTGCAGAACCAGGTGCGACTCACCGAGGGCAAGTGCTACACCTCGGGTGTGACATTCAACACGCCCGATCCCATCGACAAGCCGAACACCGTGGTCGTCGGCGGAGTGCTGCCAAAGTCGTGCGGCAGCTTTTCAATCGGGCGCGCCATCATGAACGCGCCGGACTATGCATACGGCACGTTCCGCACGTTGTGGACGCAATCGGGCGGTGTGATGGATGGCGCGATGCGCATCGAAGCGCTGCCGGAGAACGCGAAGCCGCTTTACGAACACGACTCTCTGTCGCTGGCCGAAGTTATCCGGCTGGTGAACAAATATTCCAACAACGTCATGGCGCGCCACCTGATGTTGACGCTCGGGGTGGAGAAGTACGGGCCGCCCGCGACCGTGGATAGCGGCCGTAACGCGGTTCGTTCGTGGCTGTCGAATCGTGGCATCACGATGCCGGGCTTGGTGATCGACAACGGCTCCGGACTGTCGCGCGCCGAGCGTGTGACCGCGCGTGGTCTCGGCGAGATGCTCGACATGGCGTGGCACAGTCCGTTCATGCCGGAGTTCGCGGCCTCGCTGCCGCTGTCCGCGACCGACGGAACGTTGCGCAATCGTTTCAAATCGCCCGGCATGCAAGGGCGCATTCGCTTGAAAACCGGCCATCTGGACAACGTCAGCGCGCTCGCCGGTTTCGTGAACGCCGCTTCTGGAAAAACTTACGTCGTGGTGATCATCGTCAATTCTCCAGGCGCGCACGGCGGCTCGGGCGAAGCCGTGCATGCAGAATTGATACGCTGGGTATTTGGCCAGTAGCGTCGACGCATCAGGGAACCACCGCAGCAAACAAACGTTGTGCACTCGCGAGTTGCGAAAGCGGAACGCTGCAAGCCGGCCGGCTAGTGGCTCGCCCTTTTACTACTCACAGGAGAGTGTATGAAACGCGCAATCATGGCGGCAACGCTGCTGGCATTGGGCTCTGGCGCCGCTTACGCGCAGTCGCCGGACAACGACGAAGGCTTGTATCTCGGCGGCGGCGTCGGCCAGTTCAACGTCGAGATCGATAACGCCAGCGATCTGGGCGATACCATCCGCAGCCTGGATGACGACGACACCGCGTGGCAGGCCTTCATCGGCTGGCGCCTGAATCCCTATGTTTCGCTGCAGGCAGCCTACATCGACTTCGGCCGGCCGGAAGACGATTTCACGACCAGCACGGGCGATCACGGCAGGTTCCGCGCCAAGCTGTCGGGCTTCGCACCTGCCATCATCGGCACCCTGCCGCTGGGACCGGTGGAGCTGTCGGCCAAGCTGGGTTATTACATTTACGACCTGGAGCTGAGCGGCGATATCGACGATCTGGACATCGACCGCGACGACAGCGGCGAGGACCTGATGTATGGCGTCGGCGTGGGCATGACGTTCTTCGAGCGCCTGCACGCCAAGCTCGAGTACGAGAAGATCGATCTGGAAAACGTGGACGATGCGAATGCGTTCTGGCTCACAGGACAGTGGCGGTTTTGAGGAACAGAGCGACCTGGAACCGACCGGAACGTAGAGGGGCCCGCCGGTGGCAGCACCGGCGGGCTTTTATTCATTTATTCAACGCGCCATGGCGGCCAGCCGCACCGGCATGCGCTTCGCGCCCCACTTGCCTGCTGCGCCCTTGAACACGCCAGGCAACTGCGCGCCACAGTGCAAACACTTGCCTTCGGCATCCAGCTGCCATTCGCCGAGCTCGTACCAGTCTCGCTCGATGAGGCGCTCGCCACAGCCCACGCAATACGTGCTCGCGCCGACGGAGTCATGCACGTTGCCCGTGTAGACGTAGTGCAGACCATTCGCGCGTGCAATGTTTCTTGCACGCGTCAGAGTCGCCGCGGGTGTATGGGCCTTGTCCAGCATCTTCCAATCGGGATGGAACGCGGTGAAATGCAACGGTACGTCCGGGCCGAGCTTGTCCATGATCCAGCGTGTCATCTGGTCCAGCTCTGAATCCGAGTCATTCTCGTCGGGAATCAGCAGCGTGGTGATCTCGAACCACACTGAGGTCTCGCGCTTCAGATACTCGAGCGTCTCCAGCACTGGCGCCAACTCCGCGCCACAGATCTTCTTGTAGAAACGCTCCGTGAATCCTTTGAGATCGACGTTGGCCGCGTCCATGTGCCGATAGAACTCGGCGCGCGGCGCAGCGTTGATGTAGCCAGCCGTCACGGCGACGCTCTTCACCCCGGCTTCGCGGCACGCATCCGCGACGTCCATCGCATACTCCATGAACACGACCGGATCGTTGTATGTGTAAGCGACGCTGGAACATCCCAGCCTCTGCGCGGCCTGGGCCAGCATCTCGGGCGTGGCCCGATCCGCCAGAGTGTCCATCTCGCGCGACTTGCTCATGTCCCAGTTCTGGCAGAACTTGCAGGCCAGATTGCAGCCGGCGGTGCCGAAGGACAGCACCGAGGTGCCGGGCAGGAAATGATTCAGCGGCTTCTTTTCGATGGGATCGACGCAGAAGCCACTGGAGCGGCCGTAGGTGTAAAGCTTCACCTCGCCCGCTTCGACGCCGCGGACGAAACACAGTCCACGTTGCCCGTCGTGCATGCGGCATTCACGGGGACAAACGTCGCACTGGATCCGTCCGTCCTCCAGTGCGTGCCAATGTGCAGTGGGCCAAGCTTGAGGGGAGTAGTCTTTCATCGCTGTCAGGACCGGCGTATACATCGGATGTGTTCAATCATCATGCGCCCTTCGAGCCAAGGGGGAAACGCGGTGAGCACTAAAATCAGAGCCCCCGCTGTCGCCGGCTTGTTCTATCCGGGCGACGCGACCGAGCTGCGCGAGGTGGTATCGGAGTATTTATCACAAGCGCCCACAACTGCAGGCCCGATACCGAAGGCTCTGATCGTGCCGCATGCGGGGTATGTCTATTCCGGCGTCATCGCCGCGGCCGCGTACTCGCAGCTCGTACATCTGCGTAGGCAAATCCGTCGCATCGTCCTCCTCGGCCCGAGCCATCGCGTCTATCTGCGCGGCATGGCCGTGCCCGCGGCCGAGGTCTTCCAGACGCCGCTCGGTAGGGTGCCCGTGGACCGCGTTCTCAAGTCGCGCCTGCTCGAACACGAACAGGTAATCGAATCCGACGCGCCTCATGCGAGCGAGCACAGCCTCGAAGTCCAGCTTCCATTCCTGCAAGTGATGTTCGATGACTTCACGCTGCTGCCCGTCGCGTTGGGAGCCGTATCGCCACCCGCGGTAGCGGCTGCGCTCGCCGACGTTTGGGGCGACGAAGAAACATTGGTGCTGGTCAGCTCCGATCTCAGCCACTACCTGCCCTACGACGAAGCCCGTGCCGTCGATGCGGAAACCAGCGCCGCGATCTTGCGGAACGAAGCAACACTCACCGGCGAACAGGCTTGTGGCTGCATCGGGATCAATGGCTTGACGTTTCTGGCCCGGCAGCGCAGTGCGCGCATCGAGGAGATCGCCCGCTGCAACTCCGGAGACACCGCGGGCGATCGCACCAGGGTGGTGGGCTACGGGGCGTTCGCGCTACACGAGTCAGCTCGATGAGACTGAGCCCCGCGCAACGCTCCGAGTTGCTGTCGCTGGCACGTGCGTCGATAGAAGCATCCCTGCAATTCGGCGAGCGCGCCCCTTACGACGGACCGCCACCGCATGCGGAGCTGATTCGACCCGGGGCGTCGTTTGTCACCTTACGAGTCGGCCTGGAACTACGCGGCTGCTGCGGCAGCATCGAAGCCACACGTCCGTTACATATAGATGTCTGGAACAACGCGTATGCCTCCGCATTCTCGGATCCGAGATTCCCGCCGCTGACCCCGGGCGAATGGAACGCCACGGGCATCGAGATCTCGGTGTTGAGCGAGCCCAGCCCCTGCTACGTCCGCACAGAAGCGGAATTGCTGGAAACACTGCGCCCCGGGATCGACGGTGTGATTCTGCAGGCGGGCGCGAGACGCTGCACGTTTCTGCCGGCGGTCTGGGAACAGCTGCCCAGCCCACGGGAGTTCATTCGCCATTTGAAGCTGAAAGCCGGCTGGCCGGTGGACGTCTGGCCAGCCGACATGCAGGTGTGGCTCTACACCGCGGAGAGCTTCGACTAGGCGCTACTCGAACGAAGCGTGCAATTGATCATGCAGAGCATCGATGGCCGCCGGCAACATTTCAGGCCGACGCTCCAGCTCGTGACGTAATGCATGCACCGCCCGGATCACCATGAACAGCTTCAGGAGGCGCTGCGTGTCGACGTCCGTCGAAGGCAGGATGCCGGACTCGATCACAGCGCGCCGGTAGCCTTGCATGAAGGCGCGAGTCGTCAGGAGCTGCCACTGCGCGAGCTCCGGCTCGATGCGCTCACGCAATTCAGGCCGGTGAGTGAGGGCATGATCCAAAGCAACCGTCCGCGCGTACTGGAACGACATCAGCACGCTCGCCACGTCATGCAACGGAGACTCCTTCTGCCGACGCTCTTCCAGCGGCAACCGCGTGTCACCTTCGAAGCCCGTCAGGAGGAAATCGTCCGCGGCGAGCATCACCTTGGCGAGATGCAAGTTACCGTGCACGCGAATCCGTAAACCGTCGATGGGCGTGGCACTCAGCTCTCGGATGTAAGTGAACAGTTGCTCACGCGCATTGATCAGCTGCTGCGCTCGCTCGCGCACGCCTTCCGACAGAGTCTGCAGTCGCTGATGAAGCGTGCTGAGCGCCGCCTCGGTGCCAAACTGCACGGCGCTGTACCAGCGTGACAGATCCTGGGAGCGAATCGGTTCCGGCGCGAATGCCGCATCGGGCTGGCGCGCCAGGATGGTGTGCATCTCGCCGATGCGTCGGCCCAATGTCTGCATCTGCGTGGTGAACAGTGCGTGCGGCGCTTCCGGCGCGGTCGAATCCTGCGACGATATCGATGTGACATGCCGTTCGAGATGATTGAGCGCGTAGTTCCATACGTCGCCTTGATTACGCACATACGAGAACAGGGATACCAGCAGCGTCGGCGGATCTGTGTCCCAGACGATGTGGCCCAACATCGGCGCGATGGCTTCGAAACCGGCATCCGTCAGCACGCGCGACATTTCCAGATCGGGATTGGGCCCGGGCTCGGCGCGGCGGTATGCCTTCAGGAACAGGGCTTCATCGATCACGATGTTGGTGTTGGTCGGCTCGGTGCCCACGTGACGAACATTATGCAGATCCGGCTCGGGCAGGGTCGGCAGCGGCACGCGGGCTTCGAAACGCAGCTCCGCGCCTGCAAAGGGCACGGTCGTGCGATCGGCCATGTACTTGATCACGCCGAGACAGAAAATCGGATCGGCGAACGCGTCGATCATCACGCCCGCGCGCGCATGCTCACGGACTTTGGCGAGTGTCCATTCCGCGGTCCTGAGGATCTCGTCGACGCCGTCTTCCCAGCCGATGGTGAGCGGCATGAAATACCGCCGGGGTCCGGCGGTCCCATCGACGTCGACGAAGCTGATCAGGTACGTATGCTGCTCGTGTCGCCACAAGGTGCGCGGCCCGAGATGGACCGAAGAAATCTCGTCCCGACTGTGCGAGAACCAGCCGCGCGCACCGATGAACTCGGGCAAGACTTCATTTTCCAGCTGCTGCAGAGTGCGACGCATGAGTCCGCCGCTGGCGGATCTGGTCACTTCCGTAAGGAACGTTGCCAGCCCCTCCGTCAGCACCAGCACGGGCAACTCGGTCGCCGGCAATCGTTCGACGTGCCAGCTCGGCGGTGCCGCCGAATCGCTCAGCAGCAGCCAGAAGAAGCCGTGCGCCGGCAGCGTAAGGAAATAAGGCAGCTCGCCGATGGGCGGAAACGCATTCCGACCCAGCATCTCCACCGGCACGCGGCCCTTGTACTTCGACAGATCGAGCTCCACCGCCTGCGCCGTCTGCGACAGGTTGGCGACACACAGAATCATTTCCTGGCCGCAGCCGCGCACGTAAGCAATGATCTTACGATTCTGCGGTCGCACGAATTCGAGCGAGCCGCGTCCGAAGCATTGGAACTGCCTGCGCACGGCGAGCATGCGTCGCGTCCAGTTCAGCAGCGACGATGGATCGCGGCTCTGCGCCTCCACGTTCACGGCCTGATAGCCGTAGATCGGATCCATGATCACCGGCAAATACAACCGCTGCGGATCGGCGCGAGAGAAACCGGCGTTGCGATCGATGCTCCATTGCATGGGCGTGCGCACGCCGTTGCGATCGCCGATATAGATGTTGTCGCCCATGCCGATTTCGTCGCCGTAATAGATGATCGGCGAGCCGGGCATGGACAGCAGCAGGCTGTTCATCAGTTTGATGCGATCGACATCGTTGCCGAGCAGTGGCGCGAGCCGGCGCCGGATGCCGACGTTCACGCGCATGCGCGGCTCGGCGGCGTACATCTTGTACATGTAGTCGCGCTCGCGGTCGGTGACCATCTCCAGCGTCAGCTCATCGTGATTGCGCAGGAAGATCGCCCACTGGCAGTTGTCGGGGATGTCCGGCGTCTGGCGGATGATCTCGGCGATCGGATAACGATCCTCCAGCGCCACTGCCATGAAGATGCGCGGCATCAGCGGGAAGTTGTATGCCATGTGGCATTCATCGCCCTCGCCGAAGTATTCGCGCACGTCTTCGGGCCACTGGTTGGCCTCGGCCAGAAACATGCGGCCGGTGTAGCTTTCGTCCATGGCCGCACGCATGCGCTTCAGCACGGCGTGCGTCTCCGGCAGGTTTTCGTTGTTCGTGCCTTCGCGCACGCACAGATAGGGAATCGCGTCCAGCCGCATGCCGTCGACGCCCATGTCCATCCAGAAGCGCATGACCTGAATCACCGCCTCGACCACCGCTGGATTGTTGTGGTTCAGGTCCGGCTGGTGCGAGAAGAAACGGTGCCAGTAGTACTGGCGCGCCACCGGATCCCAGGCCCAGTTCGAGGATTCGGTGTCGGTGAAGATGATGCGCGTGCCGGCGAGCTTCTTGTCGTCGTCGCTCCATACGTAGAACTCGCGCTCCGGCGATCCCCGCGGCGCCAGCCGGGCCGCCTGAAACCAGGGATGCTGGTCGGACGTGTGATTGATGACCAGCTCGGTGATGACCTTCAGGCCGCGCCGATGCGCTTCGCCGATGAACTGCCGGAAGTCATCGAGCGTGCCGTAATCGGGATGGACGTTGGTGTAGTCCGCGATGTCATAGCCATCGTCGCGAAGTGGCGACGGATAGAACGGCAACAGCCAGATGGTGTTGACGCCCAGCTCCTGGATGTAGTCGAGCTTCTGCGCCAGGCCGGCGAAATCGCCGATGCCATCGCCGTTGGCGTCGTGGAATGCCTTGACGTGCATCTGGTAGATGATGGCGTCTTTGTACCAAAGCGGATCGTCGCTCATAACTCGCGGATTTTGGTTGGATCGATTCAAACGCGCCGGCCGGGTTGTCGGGTTCCGTCCGACGGGCGGTGAAGCCGGTCACAAAAGCTTCCTCGCCGCCGTTTTCAGGGCCGGCGCTCACTCAAGATCGCCCCGCGGCCGCCGATGCCGCCCATGGGTGAGCATCGCCCGAATCAGGCTGGTCGCGAACTAAGAAAAGCACGTATGTCGAGTACTTTGGACCGTCTTCTCGCGCCCGGCATCCGACTGATGCAGGTGGCTCGCCTGCCTGTCAAGTTCGCCATCCTCACTGCCGCGTTCCTGGTGCCGCTGTGCGTCGCCGTGTACGGCCTGGTCGAGTATTCCCAGAGCAGCATCGAATTCGCCCTTCACCAGCGGCTCGACCCGCCCGCTACCGACACAGCCTCGAATGAGCTGCTTGCGAGCCGTATCGAGGGCTTGCAACAGCGCCGTAACGTTCTGCTGGGGTCCACGTTGCTCGGTCTGTCGCTGGCCGTGTATCTGGTCGTCGCCTTCTACTGGTCCAACGTGCGCGGATTCGACGCGTTGATGACCCGAATGCGCAGGCTCGCGCAGGGCGATCTGACGACGACCTATCCTGCGCGCGGCACGGATGAAATAGCGCAGCTGCTCAATGCCTTCAACGGCAGTCGCGAACAATTGCAGACGTTGGTCCTGCGGATCCGTGAAGTGACCAGCGAGATCGACACCGCCGGTCAGCAGATCGCCAGCTCCAACGACGAGCTCGCCCAGCGCGAAGCGTCGCAATCCGCCGCGGTGCGCGTGACGGCCGAGCGTGCTCAGCAGGTTCAGGACAACGTCCAACGCAACCTCGACAACGCCTTGCAAGGCGAGCGCTTGTCCAGAGACGCGCGAGGCGTCGCGTCCCGCGGCAATCAAGCAGTCGGCCAGGTCGTGCAGACCATGCAGGCCATCACCAGCTCGTCGCGCAAGATCGGCGACATCATCGGCGTGATCGATGACATCGCGTTTCAAACCAATCTGCTGGCGCTGAACGCCGCCGTGGAAGCCGCGCGTGCTGGCGAGCAAGGCCGCGGCTTCGCGGTGGTCGCCAGTGAGGTGCGCAATCTGGCCCAGCGCTCCGCCACTGCGGCCAACGAGATCAAGAAACTGATCGGCGCCTCGCTCGAAGACGTGCAGAAGGGCGCGGCGCTGGTGAATGGCGCCGGCGATACGATGAAAGAGATCCTCGCGTCGGTGGAAAGCGTATCTCAGATCATGCAGGAGATCGCGACCGCCAGCCGCACCCAGAGCGATGACATCGCGCAGCTGCACGAAGCGATCGATCGCATCGATGGCGACACGCATCAGAACGCCGCCCGCGTCGAAGAAACCGCCGCGGTCGCTCAGTCGCTGCGCAGCCAGGTGGAAGCGTTGCTGGACGCGGTGGGGATGTTTACGTTGAGCGGCGACGTCGCGCGCTCGAACGTCTGCACAGCTCGCTCTGCGGATCAGACCACAAGTTCAAACGAACAAACACTGCGCTCCGCCGCTTAACCGGCCCACCTCTTCCGAC
>NZ_CALFXI010000028.1 GCF_937958065.1 uncultured Steroidobacter sp. | reverse complement strand
CCGAGTCGCTGCTCGCGATCGTGGATGACGTGCTCGATTTCTCGAAGATCGAAGCAGGCCGGCTGCAGCTCTCGCCCATCGACTGCGATGTGGCGGAAATACTCGAGCAGACCGCCGAAATGCTGGCCGCGCGCGCCGCGCCGAAAGGCATAGAGTTGATCTGCGATTGCCCACCGATACCGATGCCGCTGGTCCGCGCGGACGTCGTTCGGCTGCGCCAAGTGTTGGTCAATCTCGGCGGCAATGCGGTCAAGTTCACCGATCGCGGCGAGGTCACGTTGCGCGCCGCTCCGCTCTGCATCGAGACCGATGCGATCCGCATTCGTATCGAGGTCATCGATACCGGCATCGGCATCGAGCCCGGGAATCAGTCGCGGATCTTCGAGGAATTCTCTCAGGCCGACGCCTCGACCACGCGCCGTTTTGGCGGAACGGGCCTCGGCCTCGCGATCGCACGTCAGCTGGTCGAGCTGATGGGCGGAAAGCTCAACCTGGTGAGTGCTCCGGGCGCGGGCTCGACCTTCTACTTCGACCTGCTGCTGCCGTTCGCCGCCGCCAATGCGCAAGCGCCGACCGCCCTGGCGCGGCTCGACGGGCTCCACGTGCTGGTGCTCGATGACAACGCCGCTGCGCGCACTCTTGCGATCAACGCTCTGTGGCAATGGGGCGCAAATCCGGTCGGTGTGGCACACGCGACGCAAGCGTTGGAGGAGCTGCGCTCGCGGGCATACAACTGTTTCCTCATCGATGACTCCGCACTGGATGAATCGGCTGCGCAACAGCTCGCAGCCCTGCTCGGCGGGCAGGCGACGAAACCGCGCGTGATCCTCCTGACCAGCTTCGCGAGTGTGGCAAAGCAGATCCTCGACGAGCAGCACGTGGACGCGCAGCTCACCAAACCGTTGCGTATCGGCCAGCTGCACGAAGCATTGACAGGAACCATCGGCGCGGCGAAGCAACGCGCCACGCTCGAGTCACAGACCCGGCAGCTGGCTCCGCTGCACGGGCGCGTGCTGGTCGTCGAAGATCAGGCACTGAACAGGGAAGTCGCCGAAGGCATGCTCAAGGCGATCGGGCTGGAGGTGGACGGCGCCGCCAATGGCCAGGAGGCGCTCGAGAAGCTCGGCGCGAATTCTTACGATGTCGTGCTGCTGGATTGCCAGATGCCCGTGATGGATGGCTTCACCGCGGCCGCCGAATGGCGCCGGCGTGAAGGCCCGGACAGCCGTGTTCCGATCATCGCGCTCACCGCCGATGCCACCAGCAGCGTGCGCCAGGCCTGCCTCGATGCCGGCATGGACGGCTATCTGGGCAAGCCCTTCAATCGCGCGAGCCTGCACGCCGCCATCGAGCCGTGGCTTGCGCGCGCTCGCGTGCTTCCGTCGCACGACCAGGCAGCGGCATCACATTCAAATTGAATCGATCTGCGGCCGATTGCGCCGCTGCGTCGAGAATCGGCTCCACTCTGAATCCATCCCCCGAGCGAGCGTGACGGTCGTCGCGGTTCGCAACGAGTACGTCTATATATCGTTGCTCCCGCCATTAACGCGTATTGACAGCTTCGGCCTACACGAAGCGTCAACGCACGACTCACACAAGGACCCATGCTCACCGCCGCACTCACGCGCTTGTCACGAGCGCGCGCCGACCTTTTGTCGGGCGCCGCTCTGCTGCCGAAACTTGCCGGGCTGGTTGCGCTGTTCGCAGCCAGCACGCCCCAGGCCTCGCCGCTGATCGAAGTATTGACGCTGCAGGACTCGGCCGATCCGATCGCCGCCACCAGCCAGCTCACGTATTCGATCCAGGTCAGTAACGTCAATACGCTGACGGCGGCCAGCGACGTCAGACTGAGCGTCGCGCTACCCAGCGGCGTGAGCTTCATCTCGACATCGAACACGGACTGCACGCACTCCTCGGGCACCGTCTCGTGCATGTTCGGCACGATGGAGCCCGAGCAGGACATCCTGATCGACATCCTCACGCGCGTGACTGCCCCGGGCGGCTCGACGCTCAACGCCTCGGCCACGGCCACTTCCACCTCGCCTGGCGAAAGTCCCAGCACCATCGAACAACAAACCACCGTCGTCGCGGGCGCCGATCTCGATCTCACCATGGCCGCAGGTCCGAGTCCCGTGCCGGCCGGCGGCCTGGTCACCTACACGCTCACGACCCGGAACCTCGGGCCCGATGCTGCACCGGGACTGCAGATCGTCGACACCCTGCCGCCCAATGTCACTTTCGATTCGTTCTCCGGCTCTGGATGGTCCTGTTCCGCGAGCTCGAGCACGGTCACATGCAACCGCAGCGGTTCGCTCGCGAGCGGCGCGAACGATGTGCTTTCGATCGTTGCACGCGTGCAAAGCTCGATCAGCGGCACGATCACGAACTCCGCCACCGTGAGCGCCGCGATCGGCGACGGCTTGCCGAACAACAATACGACGACTGCGCCCGTCAACGTCATCGCGGGTGCGGATCTGAGCATCACCAAGCTCGCCTCGCCGACGCCGATGATCGCCGACGCGGCGGCCACGTTCACTCTTCAACCGCGCAATGCCGGACCGGATGCAGCAACCAACGTATCCGTCACGGATGCACTGCCCGTCGGATTCACAGGCATTGCGGCGAGTGGCCCAGGTTGGTCGTGCTCTGCAGACCAGGCTTCGCGCACTGTCACGTGCACGCGCGCGACCCTGCCGGCCGGAGCGAGCGACAACATTACGATCACCGCAACCGCGCCCGACAACGCAATCGTGCCGACCACCGGGCTTGCAGCCAGCAACACGGCGAACATCAGCGCCGCCATCGCGGATCCCGACACCAGCAACAACAGCGACACGGTGAACTTCACGATCCAGCGCGACGGCGCCGATCTGTCGATCACCATGCGCAAGGGCCCGAATCCGGTAGCTTCGGGCGCGCCGCTCACCACGGTCATGCAAGTGATGAATCATGGTCCGCGCGCGCTCACTGGCTCGGACACGATCACGATCTCCAACACCTTGCCGGCAGGCGAGGATTACTCCGGCCCGTCGTCTTTCAGCAATAACGGCTGGAACTGCACGTTCGCGGCGCCGACGTTCACGTGCTCGCGATCCGGACCGCTCGCGGTCGGCGCGACCCTGCCCGATCTGACGCTGGTCACAACGGCGACAATGCCCACGTCACTCACCAGCCAGGCCTGTGTTTCTTCCACCGGCAGTCAGTCCGATCCCAACAACGGCAACGACTGTGTCACTGCGAATTCCAGCTCGACGGAGGCGCACGCCGACCTGCGGATCGTGAAGTCCCAGAACATCTCGACCGTGACCACGTCTCACAACGCGATCACGTACACGCTCACGATCGGCAATGACGGTCCGCAGGACTCAACGAACGTCATCGTGCGCGACATCATTCCCATGCGCACGGGCCTCGCCGGCGCCACGGGCATCAATGCGTTCGCTGGCCCCGGCAGCAAAGGCTCCACTGGCAGCTGTAGCGTCGCCTCGGAAGTCGTGACGTGCACTTACCCGACCCTGCTGTATGAAAGCGCCGGCACCGGCGCGCCCGAAACGCCCGAGACCGCGACGATCACGATCACCGTCACACGCCCCATGGCAGACGGTGCATTCACCAACACGGCAACTATCGACTCGACGAGCGTTGGCGATCCGGATCGCGCGGACAACACCTCGTCGGTGAACACGACGGTCGATCCGATCGCCGACGTCGAAGTACAGACCAAGACCGTGACACCCGCCGCCGTCGAAGCGGGCGTGGACGCCACCTACGTCATCACCTTCCGCAATCGCGGCCCATCGACGGCGCACAACGTCACGCTCACCGATCAGTTCAACCCGCTCGGTGGCGATGCCGGCTATGAGGTCCGTTCCATCACTCCGTCGAAAGGCACGTGCTCGTCGCATGACAACGTCAACCATCGCATCACTTGCAATATCGGCACGCTCGCGGCTACCGAAGTACAAACACTCGAAGTCGTGATCCGCCCGCTGTGGATGGCCTCGCCGCCGCCCGGACGCAACCTTCCCAACACTGCCACGATCGCGACCACCACGACGGATTCCGATCCGAGCAACGACGCGCAGAGCGCGACCCTGACGATCACGGGCGCGCAGGTCGACCTGCTTTCGAACATCTCGGATGTATCGAGCGTGACGGGCGTGCCGCCCGATCCGCTGGGTTACGACGGCACCGCCCCGACGTCGAACTTGATCACGTATCGCGTCTCGATCACCAATCTCGGACCGTCCGAGGCGACCTCGGCGCGTTTCGTCAACACCTACACGCCGCCCACCGGCCGGCAGGTCACCTTCCTGTGTGACTCGGCCGACCAGTATTCCTGCAGTGGCACGCCGATGTGCTCGAACGTGAGCGCAGGCACCGTCGTGTGACCGACCCAGCACGTCGTCAACTGCGCGATCGGCGACATGGAAGCTGGCGCAGCGGTGCAGCGTTACTTGCGTTATCGAATCGAGACGGCGCCGGCGGATACGGGCGACACCTATCAGAGCGCCGTCACTGTCAGCTCGAACGAGGTGGACACGAACAGCACCAACAACAACGCCTCCGAGCCGACGGCGGTGCGGGCCAAAGCGGACTTGCAGGTCACGAGCAAAACCGCCGTCGTCAGCTCGCCGCCGCTGCAGTACGGCCAGACATTCCAATGGCAGATCGTGGTGAACAACAACGGTCCGGGCACCGCGCATCAATCGGTACTGACCGACACCTTGCCGGCCAACATGCAGCTGACGGAGCCATTCACCGCGTCGGTGAGTCCTTCGGGCATTTGTAACAACAGCGGCCTGACACGTTTCTCGTGCAATCTCGGTTCCGTTGCGGCGGGCATCAGCCGCACGGTCACCGTGAACGTGGTGATCCGTCGACCGCCCGCGCCCCCCTATCCGACCGAGTACACGAACACGGCTTCCGTCGACACCTTCAGCGTCGACCTGGTGGGCAACAACAATTCCGGCTCCGGCACCGTGACGCTCGTGGAATCGAGCATCGCGGGTCGCATCTACCGCGATCACAACAACAACGGCGTCATCGACGCCGGCGAAGGAGGGATCGCAGGCGTGTCGCTGACACTCGCCGGTACCGATGTATTCGGCAATCCAGTGAGCCGCAACGCCACTTCGGATGCCAGCGGCAACTACGTTTTCAGCAGCCTCGAGCAGGCAGACGTCACCGGCTACACGATTACCGAGACGCAGCCGAGCGGCTTCGATGACGGCCTGGAGACGGTCGGTACCGCCTCGACTGGCGCGCCGCCGGGCGGCACCGTGTCCGCCACCGTCGGCACGAACACGATCTCCAACATCGTGCTCGGCCGCGAACAGGTCGCCACCGGTTACAACTTCGGCGAGCTGCGTCACAACTCGCTATCCGGCACCGTGTTCGCGGATCGTAACAACAACGGCACGCCGGACAGCGGCGACACCGGCATCGCGAACGTCACCATCACGCTGACCGGAACGGACGCTCGCGGCACCGCCGTGAATCGCCCGACTACCACCGATGCCAACGGCATCTACCGCTTCACGGATGTGTTGCCCGGTACCTATCAACTCGCTGAAACCCAGCCGGCAACGTACCTCGACGGTATCGACACCGCGGGCGATCGTGGCGGCGACGCCAGCGTCAACGATCAGATCGGTGCCATCGTGCTCACCGATCAGGACGGCACGGGTTATAACTTCGGCGAGCGGCCCGGCTCGATCAGCGGCCGCGTGTGGCGCGATGCCAATCGCGACGGCAATCTCGACGCCACCGAGGTCGGCATCGCCAACGTCACCATCACCCTGACCGGCAACGACACGCTCGGCAATCCCGTCACTCGCTCGACGACGACCGACGCGACCGGCAACTACAGCTTCGCGGATCTGCCCGCCGGCACCTACACGTTGACCGAATCGCAGCCCGCGGGCTTCGGCAGCACCACGCCGGACACCCTTTCGGGTGTGCAGATTTCCGCCGCGGGCACGACCAATAACCATGATTTCGGCGATTCCACAGCGGCGCTGACCGGCACTGTGTTCTTCGATCGGAACGCGAACGCGGTCAACGACGGCAGCGACACCGGCATCGCCGGCGTGACGCTCACGCTCACTGGCACCAACGCAAGCGGCGGCGCCGTGAGCCTGACGACAACCACCAACGCGAGCGGCGCGTTCTCGTTCGATGACCTGGTGGCGCCGAACGCTTCCGGTTACACGCTGACTCAAACACAGCCGAGTGAGTATGCAAACGGCCAGATCACGGCCGGCTCGGCCGGCGGCACGACCAACCAAGGGCTGAATCGAATCAGTGCGATTGCCCTCGGCAGCGGCCTGGTTGCAACCGACTATTGGTTTGCCGAGCTCGGCACGCCGATCTCCGGCACCGTGTATCGAGATGCAAACCGCAACGGCGTCAACGAGCCGTCGGAAGCCGGCATCTCGAATGTCACTATCACGTTGCGCGACGCTGGCAATGCCGTCGTCGCTACCACGACCACGGCTGCTGACGGCACTTACAGCTTCCCGCCGCAGGCCGGAGGCAGTTACACCGTCGAACAGGATCAGCCGGCCGGTTACGCAAGCGGTCCGCAGAACGCGAGCAACAGCGTTGCATTGGCACTGGTCGCAGGCACGCCAGGTGTGGTCGATTTCGGCGAGAGCACGGGCTCGCTCGCGGGCACCGTGTTCCTCGATGTCAATGAAAACGGCGTGCAGGACGCTGCCGATGTGGGCTTGCCTGGCGTGGCGTTGACGCTGAACGGCACCGACGCGCTGGGCAACTCGGTCTACGCGACTGTCAGCACGGATTCATCGGGCCAGTACGTTTTCGACGATCTGTTGTCGGGCACCTACACCATCACCGAAACTCAGCCCGCCGCGTTCGGCGACGGCTTGGAAGTGCTCGGCGCCGGCAACGTCGGCGGCACGGTGGGCAACGATGTCTACAGTGGCATCGCGCTGCCGATCGGCACTCGCGCGACTGGTTATAACTTCGCCGAGACCGGCGCGGCAGTCACAGGCGTCGTGTTCCGCGATTTCAATCGAGACGGCACGCAACAGCCCGGCGATACACCGATCGCGAACGTGACCATCACTTTGCTCGATGACAGCAACGCGGTCGTCGCCACCACCACGACCGCGGCCGATGGCAGCTATCTCTTCCCGGGCATTGCCGCGGGCAATTACACAGTCGTGGAAACACAGCCGCTGGGCTACGGCTCTGCCGCCACCTCGCCTGACTCTGTTGCAGTCGTGGTTCCGGTGAACGGAGCGGCAACGGCTTCCTTCGCGGACACGCTCTCGACCCTCGCGGGTTCGGTGTACGTCGACTTGAATGGCAACGGCACGCGCGATGCAGGCGAAAGCGGCATCGCTGCAGTCACGATCACGCTGACCGGCACCGACGCAAGTGGCGTCGCTGTGAGTCGCAGCGTCGGCACGGATGCGACCGGCGTCTTCATGTTCATCGACCTGCTTACGCCGAACCCCGCCGGTTACTCGTTGCATCAGCCCACGCAACCGGCCGCCTATGCCGATGGCCTCGACGCCGCCGGCACGGCGGGCGGCAGCGTTGGTAATGATGTCATCAGCGCCATCCACCTCGCCGTCAACACGGATGCGACCGGGTATTTGTTCGGCGAAGGAGGCTCGACCCTTTCCGGCGTGGTGTTCAAGGATGTGAACGCGAACGGCACGCGTGACGGTACGGACACGCCGATCGCCAATGTGGAGATCGTGGCTCGTGATGCCTCGAACGTCGTTGTCGCGACCACCACGACAGATGCGAACGGCACATACACGTTCGTCGGTCTGCCTGCGGGCAATTACACGATCGAGCAAACGCAACCGGTCGGGTACGGCAGCAGCACACCGAACTCGGTCTCCGTGACGGTGGGCACGGGCAACTCCGCAGGCGCGGACTTCGGCGAGACAACTTCCAGCCTGGCCGGCTTCGTCTGGACGGACACGAATAACGATGGCGTGCGCGACGCGGGCGAGCCTGCGATTCAAGGCGTAGTCATCACGCTGACCGGAACGGACGCGACCGGCGCGGAAGTGAACCGCACGGCCACGACCGACGCGACCGGTGCATTCCTGTTCGACGATCTGTTGAGCGGCACCTATACGCTGAGCGAAACGCAGCCGGCCGCCTATGCCGACGGCGTCGACGCGGCGGGTACTGCGGGCGGCACGGTCGCCAACGACACAATCTCTGCAATCGCACTGCCGCCAGGCACCGCCGCCGCCGGCTACACGTTTGCCGAGGTGGGTCAATCCGTGATGGGCCGCGTGTGGCGCGACAGCGATCGTGACGGAACGATGGATGCGGGCGAGATCGGCATCGCTGGCGTCACCGTGACTTTGCGCAGCGGCGGCTCGGTCGTCGATACGACCGTCACCGACGCCGATGGCCGATATGTGTTCACGAACGTACTCGCCGGACAGTACACGGTTGAAGAAACCCAGCCGGCGGGTTACGGCAGCTCCACGCCCGATAGTGTCGAGATCGAGCTGGTCGCTGGCGGGCCGCCCCCCACCATCGACTTCGGCGACACTGTCGGCAGCCTCGCCGGACGGGTCTACAACGATACGAACAACAACGGCACGGTCGATCCGGGCGAGCCGGGCATTGCCGAAGTCGCTCTGCAGTTGAGCGGCACAGACGCGCGTGGCAATCCTGTCGCGCTCAATGCGGTCACCGATCGGGAAGGCCGCTATCGCTTCGACGATCTGGTCGGCGGCAGCTATGCGCTCAGCGAAGTGCAACCTGCCGGCTACGACGACGGCATCGATGTTCCAGGCACCGCGGGCGGTACCGCCGGCAACGATACGATCACGGGGATCGCGCTCGGCGCGGCCGTCGATGCAGTGGACTATCTGTTCGGCGAACGCGGCGACTTCGGCAGCATCGTCGGCCACGTGTGGCGTGACATCAATCACGACCGGATGCGAGACCCGAACGAAACATTGCTCGAGCAATGGATCGTCGAGTTGTATCAGGGCTCGCTGCTGGTCCAGACCGTGAGAACCAACCTCGACGGCAGCTACGAGTTCCTGAACGTGGCGCCCGGCAGCGGCTACGAAGTGCGCTTCCGCGAGCCCACCAGCAACGCCGTGTACGGCAAGGCAGTCACGAACGAGTCCGGCGTCGACGCGGCGCCTGGCGTCATCACGCCTGCCAATCCCGGCGGCGCCGATGCGCGTGGCGGCACTTTGCGCGGCATGATTCTGCCGCCCGGTGGACGGCTGGTTGAACAAAGTCTGCCGCTCGATCCCATGGGCGTGGTCTACGACGCGGTGAGTCGCGAGCCGATCGCCGGAGCGACGGTCGTGTTCACCGGTCCGGCTGGCTTCGATCCTGCAATTCATCTGCTCGGCGGCGCGCCGAACGCGACGCAAGTCACGGGCGACGACGGCTTCTATCAATTCCTGTTGCTGCCTGGCGCACCGGCAGGCGACTACTCGATCGCGGTGACACCGCCGACGGGTCGTTACATGCCCGGGCCCTCTTCTCTCATTCCGGTGTGCCCCGGCACGCTGCAAGTGGGAGCGCTGCCGAATCCCGCTCTGATGCAGAGCTCTGCGTCGGCGCCTGCGATTGGCATCGGCGATGTCGAGACGTGTCCAACCGCTTCTTCCGGATTGGCCGCGGGGCTCGGCACCACACAGCACTTCTTCACATTCGCGCTCACGCCGGGCGTGTCGGCGGACGTGCTGAACAATCACGTGCCGATCGACCCGATCCTGGGCGGCGCGCTCGCCATCACCAAGACGACTCCGATGGTGAATGTGACGCGCGGCGATCTCGTTCCGTACACGATCACCGTGACCAATACGCTCGCGGCGACGCTCACGAACGTGGACGTTCGCGATCTGCTCCCGCCCGGCTTCGCGTATCGCACCGGCACCGCGACGCTGAACGGAGGTTCTCAGGAACCCGAACGCGTCGGCCGGCAGCTGTCGTGGCGAGATCAAACGTTCGCGCCGCGGGAGACCAGGATCTACAAGCTGGTGCTGGTGGTGGGCTCGGGTGTCAGCGAAGGCGAGTACGTCAATCAAGCGTTCGCGGTGAACAACCTGGTCGATCCGGGCGTGTTCGATCCGACCATTTCCAACATCGCCACCGCGACGGTGCGCATCGTCCCGGATCCGGTGTTCGACTGTTCGGACCTGATCGGCAAGGTGTTCGACGACCGTAACGCCAACGGCTATCAGGACGACGGCGAGCCGGGCCTGCCGAACGTTCGCGTGGTCACGCTCAACGGCATTCTCGTGACGAGCGATGCAGACGGCCGCTTCCACGTCGCCTGCGCCGCGATCCCGAATGAATATCGCGGCTCGAACTTCGTGATGAAGCTCGATGAGCGCACGTTGCCGTCCGGCTATCGCGTCACGACGGAGAACCCGCGCGACGTTCGCATGACTCGCGGCAAGCTCACGAAGTTGAACTTCGGCGCGACCATTCATCGGGTCGTGCGCGTCGAGGTGAATGACACGGCCTTCGAGAACGGCACGACCACGCTGCTGCCGGAATGGCGTGCCCGCATCGAGTCGCTGCCACAGACGCTGGCAAAGCAGCCTTCCGTCGTGCGCGTGGCATATGCCGACGCAGCTGACGCGAAGCTCGCCAAGCGGCGCAAGCGGGCGTTGATCCATCAAATCAGAGAGCTATGGGAGGCGCTGCATCGCGAATATCCGCTGCACGTCGAGGACGAGGCGGAGGTGCAACCATGAACAACCATTCCAAGATGCTGGCGCTCACGATCGCCAACGTATTGATGCTGGCGAATGCCACGGCCGATGAAGCCCTGGTGCGAGGAAAAATGGTCGACCGCAGCCCGTCGCTGAAAGCGGGGCCGACGTCGAACATGGAATTCGATACGCCGCTGGATGGCCTGACCGGCCCTTCGGACGTGCGCGTGCGCGACCTGGAAGCCATGCGCAAATCGGCCGCGACCCTGCCCAGAGCGGAAGCTACCGAAGAGGAAACATTGTCGGACGCAGACGAGGGGGCTCTGTTCGAGTCCGGCCGGGACGAATTGCTGCCAGCCTCGCGCAAGCGCCTCGACGAAATCGCGGCTCGCCTGAAAAACCGACGCAACCTGCGTGTGCTCGTTCTTGGCCACGCGGATGCGCAGCACCTGAGCCCGACGACGCGCGCACGCTTCGGAGACAATCAACGGTTGTCGGAGGCGCGCGCGTACCAGGTCGCCCAGTACTTGCGGATGAAACTGGGCCTCACTCCGACCGCGTTCACGATCGTCGGCAAGGGCGATACCGAGCCGGTCGCGAGCAACGCTACTGCTGAAGGAATGGCCCGCAACCGCCGTGTCGAGCTGCAGGTCTGGTACGACGTCGAGAAACCGGCGTCCGCTCCAGATCTCAACGCCGAAGATGCGAGTGCCTGCTCGGTGAGCACGGCGCTGCTCCCGTCCCCGCTGCGGATCACGGTCGACGGCCGTCCCCTGGAAGGCAATGACACCTTGACCGAAGCGGACCGGCAGCGCTGCGTCGACGTGGCCGCGAATCGCAACGACATCCAGATTCAGTATGACCCGCTCAAGACGCAGCCTGAGTTGAACGTTACGGCCTGGCCGGCCAGTGTGGTTGCCGGCAAGCCGGTCGAGTTCATCACCTACAGCAACTACATTCACTGGATCGACAGCGCTGAAGTGCGATTGTTTCTGCCCGGCCAGGACACGCGCGAGCAGCCGATGGCGGTGCTGCCGGTGGAGATCGGCGGCGCGTTGAAATGGACCCCGGACCGGCGCATTCCTGCCGAGAGCGTGTACGTGCTGCGCGTCTATGACGAGAAGGGTCGGTTCGATGAAACGGCGCCGAAGCCGTTGACCATCGTCGATCGGGAGCGTCCGCCCGGCGATCTCGAGCGCGCCGAACGCGAACGGCTCACCGGCTACGGCGAGAGCAGCTTGCGCATCAGAAACATTTCGGTCAGCGGCGGCAGCGTTACCGTGAGCGGCCGCAACGTCCCGAAGGGGACCACGGTGAAGGCCCTGGGCGAACAGGTCCCGGTGGACGATCAGGGTCGGTTCGTGATCCGGCAGATGCTTCCGTCCGGCATCCATCACGTCGAAGTACAGACGACCACGGCCACCGGCGAATACACGAAGCTCGCCCGCAACCTCGAACTGCACGACGACAACTGGTTCTATGTCGCGCTCGGCGAGCTCACCGCCGCCCGCAACGACACGACCGGCCCTGCCCTGCTCGTCACGCAGGACTACGATCGTTACAAGGACGATTCGGAGATCACGGCCCGTGGCGCGTTCTACGCCAAAGGTCAGATCAACACGGATTGGTTCGTCACGCTCAGCGCGGACACTCGCGAGCAACCGATCGAGGATCTGTTCAGCAACTTCGCTTCGAAGGATCCGCGTTATCTGCTCGAGCGCATCGACGAGGAACGCGCCTATCCCGTGTACGGCGACGACAGCAGCAGCGTGTGGGACGCACCCACGAACGGCAAATTCTATGCGCGGGTCGACTACAAGGATTCGCGCGCCGTCTGGGGTAATTTCCAGACCGCCTGGACCGGCCTCGAATTCAATCAATTCAGCCGCGGGCTGTATGGCGCGGACCTGCTGTACAAATCGGAGGCTTCGACTTCCTTCGGCGAGCGCCGCGTGACCAATGACATGTTCGCCGCCGAGCCCGGAACTCTGAACTCTCGCGAAGAATTCCGCGGCACCGGCGGATCGCTCTACTACCTGCGTCGCCAGGACATCACGCGTGGCTCGGAACGGCTTTGGGTCGAAGTTCGCGATGTGACTTCGGGCATCACGTTACAGCGAGCGCAACTGATTCCGGGCCTCGACTACGAGATGAGTTACCTGCAGGGTCGCGTGCTGCTGCGTGCGCCGCTCTCCTCGATTGCGGCGAGCAACTCGCTCGTCCAGCTCGGCAGCCTGAGCGGCAATCCGATGTATCTCGTCGCGACCTACGAGTATGCGCCTGGGCTCAACGAGCTCGACAGCAACGTCTATGGACTGCGCCACAGCTCCTGGCTGAACGACTACGTGCGCGTCGGCCTGAGCGGCTATCAGCAAGGCGAAGCGCTCGACCGGCAGCAGCTCGGCGGCGTCGACATGACCTTCCGTTACAGACCCGCCACTTACCTGGATATCGAAGCGGCGCGCTCCGATGGCGCCGGCTCGCAGTTCGGCTCGATCGACGGCGGCTTCGGCTTCAATCAAAGCGTGACGCCGGATACGCGTGCCGATGCGTTCCGCGCGCAGGGCGTGTTCGATCTGGCGGAGATGTCGGAGTCACTGCGTGGTCGTGGCAGTGTGTACTGGCAGAATCGCGAGGCGGGCTTCTCGGGCGCGGGTGCGCTCGCGGCCGGTCAAGAGATCGAACAGATGGGCGCCGCGCTGAGCATCCCGCTCGGCCAGCGTGTTTCCATCGATGCCAAGACCGACGCGCGCGATGCGCAGAGCGAGAGCATCGAGGCGCAGGAGCTGGCGCTGCACTACCAGATCAGCTCGACCTGGGGCCTGAGCGTCGGCGGTCGATACGACGATCGGCGCAATGCGTTCGCCAACGCCAGTCCGCTGCTGTCGCAGAACGGCAAGCGGACCGATGCGATCGTCCGGCTCGACTACAAGCCGCTGCCCAAGCAGGACGATGGCAAACCGTTGACGCTCACATCTAACAACAGTGCCGCGCCGAACCAGTTCGATGTGACACACGCGACGGTGCCAGCGAGCTTCGCCGCGGATGTCGCGTCCCGACCTGCGTCGTGGCAAGCCTACGTGTTCGCTCAGGGCACAGTGGAACGCACGGAGGCACGCGATGCCAACGATCGCGGTGGCATCGGGGCAGAGAAACAGGTCAACGATCGGTTCCGGCTCGGCGCCGAGGTGTCGGAGGGCACCGGCGGCACTGGCGGCAAACTCACCGGCGACTACCGCATCGACGATCGCGCCAATGTGTACTTCGGGCACACGATCGAAACGGAGCGACAGGATTCGACCTATCGCGGCCGGTTCGGCAACACCGTGCTGGGCGCGCGCACCAAGCTCAGCGATCAGGTGAGCATTTACGATGAAGCTCGCAATGCTCGCGGCGCCGGCCCGGAAAGCCTGACGAACGCGTTTGGTGTGGATCTCGCACCGAACGATCGCTGGACCTACGGACTTACCGCCGAGATCGGCACTGTCAGCGATCCACTTGCGGGCGACCTCGAGCGCCGCGCCGGCGGCATCGGCGCTGCTTACAAGTACGGCGATGTGAAATTCACCACGAACGTCGAATACCGCGACGAGGAAGGAACGAACGGCGAGCGCAAGACCTGGCTGGCGCGCAACACGGCCGGCTACCAGGTCACGCCCGACTGGCGCCTGATCGGCAAGCTCAACTTCTCCTTCAGCGAAGCGAGCGCCGGCAACTTCTTCGACGGCGACTTCGTCGATGCCGCGCTGGGCGGCGCGTTCCGGCCGATCGCGAACGATCGCTGGAACACGCTCGTGCAGTATCGTTACTACTACACCCTGCCTTCTCCAGGCCAGGTGAGCGTGAGCGACGACCTGCTCGACTATGCTCAGCGCAGCCACGTCGTCTCGATCGATACGATCTACGACGTTCTGCCGTGGTTGTCGGTGGGGGCCAAATACGCACAGCGTTTCGGCGAACTGCGCGACACTCGCACCGATGGCGACTGGTACTCCAGTCGCGCGGATCTGTGGGTCGTGCGCGGCGACCTGCATCTCGTGCACGAATGGGACATGCTCGTCGAGGGCCGCCGGCTCAGCGTGCACGAGGCGCAAGATTCGCGTACCGGCCTGCTCGCCGCGATCTATCGGCACCTCAACACGCACGTGAAGATGGGCGTCGGTTACAACTTCACCGACTTCTCGGATGACCTGACCGACCTGTCGTATCGCAGCCGCGGGCCGTTCGTGAACATCGTGAGCACGTTCTGAGGCGAGAACGACAGCAAAGCAAAGTGGCTATTGGCGTCATGGATGACGCCCTGCCCCGACGGTTTCCAGCCCGGACCTTCGTTCCGCGCGCCCACGCGAGCCGGACGATATAAATGCTCTGCGCGAGCTTTTGTTCCCCCATACGACGCAATTCTGCGTCCGGTCTCAATCAGCCCTCCGGCGCCGGTTGCGAACGCTATACTTGACCGCATAGATCTGGTTGCCCACTCCACGATTCACGGTGCCGGAACGCAGGCGCTGACCAGGGATGAGGCGAACGGGCGTATGCGTGCCTGCATCGGGTACACGCGACATTCGACGAACCAGACCCAGCAAGGGTGCGACATGTCCACTGTAGAAGAATTCCCCCTCGCGGCGCGAAGGCCGACGGAATACGACCTGCTTCTTGCCGGCGGCCCTACCGTGCTCGAAGCGTTCCCCGCGGCGGCCTACCTCTGCGACGCTGCCGGCGTCCTGGTCTCCTACAACTCCGAAGCGGCGAGGCTGTGGGGGCGGGCTCCGGACCTGCAAAGCCAGGAGCGTTTCTGCGGCTCGCATCGTTTGTTCCTGCCGGACCAAACCCCGCTGCCGCACGAGCACTGCCCCATGGCCGCGGCGGTGATCCAAGGCACGGAAACCAGAAATGCAGAAGTCGTGATCGAACGACCCGACGGCAGCCGCTGCACGGTGATGGTGAATATCCGGCCGCTGAAGAATCACCGTGGTGAAATCCAGGGGGCGGTCAACTGCTTCCAGGACATCACCGCCCGCAAAGCCATGGAACAGGAGCTCCGCGACAGAAATCGCGACCTGGAGGACTTCTTCGAGAACAGCGCGGTGGGGCTGCACGTCGTCAGTGGCGAAGGAATCATCCTGCGCGCGAACAAAGCCGAGTTGGAAATGCTGGGCTACACGGCGGAGGAGTATGTCGGCCGTCACATTGCTGAATTCCACGCCGACGCGCCAGTGATCGGCGAGATCCTGCAGCGGCTCGCGCTCGGCCAGCAACTGGTGCGTCAGCCTGCCAGACTTCGAGCCAAGGACGGATCCATCAAGCATGTACTCATCACCTCCAACGGCCGGTTTGCCGAGGGGCGCATGATGAACACGCGCTGCTTCACTTCGGACGTAACCGATCTGTATCAGGCCGAGCACGCGCTGCGCGACAGTGAAGGCCGCCTGGCGGCAACGTACAACGCGGCCACCATCGGCATCTCGGAAGCAGACGAGCATGGCAATTTGCTGCGAGTGAACGATGCGTTCTGCAAGATGCTCGGTCGCACACGCGAACAGTTGCTGTCGATGAACTTTGCGGACTACACGCACGAGAGCGACCGGGCCAACGATCTCTCCCACTACGCGCGGCAAGTTCGGGGAGAAATCCCCAGTTACGCGATCCGCAAGCGTGCGTACCGGATCGATGGCACGATGTTGTATCTCGATGTGCACAGCTCATCGGTGCGCGATGCGAACGGACGCTTCCAATACGGCGTTCGCGTTCTTCAGGACGTCACGGCAGCACAGAACGCCGAGAATCGACTTCGCGAGAGCGAGCGGCAGATGCGCGATCTGCTGGAGGCTCTGCCGGCCGCCGTATACACGACGGACGCGGCGGGTCGCATCACCTTTTACAACAAAGCCGCTGTCGAGATGGCCGGTCGCACTCCGTCGGCCGGCGAGCAGTGGTGTGTCACCTGGCGTTTGTATACGCCGGATGGCGTACCTTTACCGCACGATCAATGCCCAATGGCCATCGCGCTGAAGGAAGACAGGCCGGTGCGCGGCGCCGAGGCCATCGCCGAACGGCCGGACGGCACTCGGGTCCCATTTGTGCCCTTCCCGACCCCCTTGCACGATGCCGACGGCAAGCTCATCGGCGCCATCAACATGCTGGTGGACATCTCGGATCGCAAGCACGCGGAGAACCGGCAGAAGGTTCTGATCGACGAGCTGAATCATCGCGTGAAGAACACGCTCGCGACAGTGCAGTCGCTGGCGATGCAGACCGCGCGGCACGCCGGATCGCTGCCCGGGTTCGTCGATAAATTTCAGGCCCGGCTCATGGCACTGGCACGGGCGCACGACTTGTTGACCGAGAGTCGCTGGGAACACGCACCACTGCAGGCGCTCGCGTCTCAGTTGCTGGCACCCATGGCCGACGCCGCCCCGGGACGCGTCTCGATCGGCGGCCCGCCGATCGCCCTCACGCCTCGCGCGGCCGTAGCGCTGACGATGGCGATCAATGAGCTCGCGACCAACGCGGCGAAATACGGATCGCTGTCCTCGGACGAGGGAACCCTGTTGCTGCAATGGTCTCTGCGAGACAGCCCGGAGGGTCGGGCGATGCTCGCCATCGAGTGGCGCGAGCACGGCGGCCCTGCAGTGCTGGCTCCGACCCGCCGTGGCTTTGGACGGCGGCTCATGCAGCGGTGTATCGAGACGGACTTGCGCGGATCTCTGGATCTGAACTTCGACGCCGAAGGCCTGCGATGTCAGATGATGATCCCCATTGCGAGCTGCGCAGCAAATGTCTGAACTGGACGGGCTGCGGGTGCTGGTGGTCGAGGACGAAGGACCAGTGGCATTGCTGATCGAGGACATGCTGCTCGAGCTGGGCTGTGAGCTCGCAGCGTCGGCGGCGGATGTCGACGAGGCCTGCCGGTTGGCTGCCAGCGAGAATATCGATTTCGCCCTGCTCGATCTGAATATCGGCGGCTGCAGCTCGCTGCCCGCAGCGCAGATCCTGCACCGGCGGGGCATTCCGTTCGTTTTCAGCACCGGCTACGGGGTGAGCCGGGTGCCGGCCGAGTTCCAGTCCTATCCTTCCCTCGCCAAGCCGTACGTACTGTCCGACCTGGAGGCGAAAATCCTGCTGGCGCTCGACCGCAGCCCCCGCTGCTGAGCTTCGCCTAGTCCTCCAAGGCAATCACCGCCACTGAATGCGGTGGCAGCTTGAGTGCGATCTTGTTGCCGCTCGCCCGCGCTTCGAATGGCTTTGGCGCGACGGTGGCAGGCGCCGAGAATGTATTCACGCTATCGATCTTCGGCGCGGTGAGAATCCTTCCCGCAGCCCGCTTCGCGCGAGTGGTCAGCTCCACTTGGGTGGGGCCGGTCGGATCGACATTGGTGACGGCCAGCCAGGTCTTGCCGTCCTTGCCCTTCGCGGCAATCGCATCGATGCGCGGCAGCTTGATATCGCCATTCACGTACGTGCCGGCATCGAAGATCACCGGCAGGAACGTTGCATCCTGGAACGGAACGTACATGTGAAACACGTGATAGGTGGGCGTCAGCACGAGCTTGTCCCGCTCGGTCAGGATCATCGCCTGCAGCACGTTGACCATCTGCGCGATATTCGCCATGCGCACTCGATCGGCGTGGCGCGCGAAGATATTGATGTTGAGCGCGGCGATGATCGCGTCCCGCACGCTGTTCTGCTGCTCCAGGAAACCTTCCTTGCTGCCTTCGGTCGGCGCGAGCCAGGCGCCCCATTCGTCCACGACCAGTGCGATCTTCCTCTCCGGATCGTACTTGTCCATGATCGCTTCGTGCGTGCGCAGCAGCTCGTTCATGCGCAACGTGTAGTTGATCAGGGTCGCATACTCCTGCGTCCCGAAGCCGGTCGCGGTGAACTTCGGCGGCCAGCCGGCACCGACGGTGTAGTAGTGCAGCGAGAGCCCATCGATGTCCCAGCTCCAGTTGCGCTCCTTCCAGGCTTTCATCACCGCTTCGGTGTAGCCGGTGTCGGCGCTATCCGGACCGACTGCGATCTTCCGGGTTGGGTGCTCGGCGTTGTAGTTGCGTGTGTAACGGGCGTAGATGCGCAGTTGGCTGACGTACTCTTCTGGCGTCATCGAACCACCGCATCCCCAGCTCTCGTTGCCGATGCCCATGAACGAGATACCGTACGGCTCCGGGTGTCCGTTCGCCGCGCGCTGCTTGGCGAGCGCGGTCGGCTGGTTGGTCGTCAGGTACTCGAACCAGTCCGCGGCCTCGTGAGGCGTGCCCGAACCGACGTTGACGGAGATGTAGGCCTCGGCGCCGATCTGCTGCACGAAGTCCATGAACTCGTGGGTCCCGAAGGTGTTCGGCTCGATCACGCCGCCCCAGTTCGGATTGAGCGTCGCGGGACGATCGGCCAAGGGCCCGATGCCGTTGCCCCAGTGATATTCGTCCGCGAAGCAGCCGCCCGGCCAGCGCACGTTGGGCACACGCAGCTCTTTGAGCGCCGCAACCACGTCATTGCGGATGCCGCGAGTATTCGGAATGGACGAATCCGGACCGACCCAGACGCCCTCGTAGACGCCGCGGCCCAGATGCTCGGCGAATTGACCGAACAACTGCCGGTCGATCTTGACGCCGGGCTTGTCGGTCTCGACCTTCAGCGTCAGCGTTTGCGCATGCGCCACACCGAGGGACGCCGTCACCGAGATCAAGAGCGCAGACAGTGCGGACTTCCGATTCATTTTCAGTCTCTTCGTACTTGTGACTTGTTGGCGAGAATGACGCCGGGCTCACGGAGCCAGCGGTACGACCCGCGTCGTGGTGAACGTCCCGGATTGCACTGGCACTCCCGATTCCGGTTGCCCGGATCCGATGCTCACGCGGTGCTCGCCTGGGAAGATCTGCCGGACTCCGTCCCGAGTCACGAAGCTCAGATCGCGTGGAGTCAGCTCGAACGTGAGGGTCCGCTGCTCGCCTGGCCGAAGCTCGAAGCGCTGAAAGCCTCGTAACGCAATTCGCGGCGCGCCTTCGAAGTCGGGCGGGTCGAGATACAGCTGCGCAACTTCTTCGCCCGCACGGTTGCTCGTGTTTCGAACGGTCGTCGTGACACGCAGCCCGCCTTCCGGAGCGCCTTCCACAGCTTGTATGTTCAGCGTGCCGTACTCGAACGTCGAATAGCTCAACCCGTAACCGAACGGGTAGACCGGCGTGCCGGCGAAGTACCGGTACGTACGGCCCTTCATGGAGTAATCCTCGAACGGCGGCAGATCGGCGACGCTGCGATAGAACGTCAGCGGCAATCGGCCCGCGGGATTGGTCTTGCCGGCAACGACGTTACCGATCGCAAGCCCGCCGGCCTGCCCCGCGTACCAGGCTTCGACGATGGCCGACGCGTGCTCCTTCGCCCAAGACAGATCGAGCGTGCTGCCGTTCATGAGCACGACGATCAAGGGCTTGCCGGTCGCTTTGGCCTGTTCGAGCAGCCGGCGCTGATCGGCGGGCAGATCGATGGAGGTTTTGTCGCCGCCGGAGAAACCCTCCAGCTCGACTTTCATTTCTTCTCCCTCGAGATCCGAATTCAGGCCCACGGCGGCAACGATCACATCCGATTGCGCGGCGGCGGCACGCAGGTCTGCTTCAGGTTGTGTCGAGATTCGTTTCCACAGCACTTCGACGCCGGCCAGCAGCAATGCGTCCGTCGTGACGCGAATCGGATAACGCCGCCCCTTCTCCAGCTCGAGTGTCACCATCTCCGAGCGCGTGCCCCACGGCTGGTTGCGATGTTGAGCGAGCACTTTTCCATCCAGCATGAGCTCGGCATTGGGTCCGCTCAGGCCGATTCGATACGTGCCGGTCTCCGGCGGGACTACAAAGCCCGTCCACACCACGCGGTAGTAATCCGAGAGTTGCGCGTGCTCATTGCCACGCATCGCGATGCCCGGCTCCACTCGGGTGATCGCCGGTTTGCTCTTGAACTTCACCTTGCCTGCATGCTCTGCGTACTCCGCGTGTGTCGCGTAGCGTTTGGGCATGGGCCCCTCGGCATCGTAGTACTGCGCCAGCAATCCGGGCTCGCCGCGAGGCGAGCGCAACGCCGACGTCGGGATCGGATCGCCATCGGTGATCGAAGCCGACCAGGGCACGTGCGTTACGGTTGCGTTCGGCAAGGCGCGGCGCAAACCATCGACCAGCGAGATCGGAGGGCTCGATAGCGGTGACGAATAGTTCCCACGCAGCACGCGCGTCGCATCGGCGTGCGGTCCGATCACTGCGATCCGCTCGGTGCCCTTCAATGGCAGCACGCCATCGTTCTTGAGCAGGACCAGCGTCTTCTCGGCACTCTTCAGCGCAAGAGCATCACGCTCTGGCGTCGTGACTGGCCTGGGCGAAATATCGACCGCAGCTCGCCCTTCGAGCCCCGGCAGGTCGCCGTTGCGGTAACGCGCCGAGAACAATCGAATCAGCGCTCGATCGATGTCGTCCATGCTGATCAGGCCGCGCTCATACGCCTGCTTGTAACGGTCGCCGAGACCGCCGAGGTCGAACAACGTGGCCGTAGTGCATTCATTGTCGACACCCGCTTTGAGCCCGGCGGCGACTGCCGCGACCGCATCGGGCGCGAACTTGTGATTGTCGCTGATGTCTTTGACGGCATC
>NZ_CALFXI010000027.1 GCF_937958065.1 uncultured Steroidobacter sp. | reverse complement strand
GCCGCAGCTCCTGCACGTCCTTGTGCCCGCTGCATTGGGGCATCCCTGCCCGGCAAATTCGTGAGAGAATTCGCGCCCGAAAATCCCCTTGAAACCGTCCCCGGAAGCCAATGACTCAGACGTCGGCGTCGAGCGGCGCGGGCAACTCGCCGCGGCGGGTGCTGTTTGCCAGCCTGATCGGCACCACCATCGAATACTTCGACTTCTACATCTACGCGACGGCGGCCGTGCTGGTGTTCCCGCAGCTGTTCTTTCCTGCGGGCGACCCGGCCTCGGCGAGGCTGCAGTCGCTGGCGACGTTTGCGCTGGCGTTTTTCGCCCGCCCGCTGGGATCGGCGCTGTTCGGCCATTTCGGCGACCGCGTGGGCCGCAAGGCGACCCTGGTCGCGGCGCTGCTGACGATGGGACTGTCGACGGTGTTCATCGGTTTGCTGCCGACGTACGAGGCCATCGGTCTGTGGGCGCCGGCGCTGCTGGCCTTATGTCGTCTCGGCCAGGGGCTGGGATTGGGCGGCGAGTGGGGCGGGGCGGTGCTGCTCGCAACCGAAAATGCGCCGCCCGGCAAGCGCGCCTGGTACGGGATGTTTCCGCAGCTCGGCGCGCCGTTGGGATTCATTTGCTCCACGGGCGTGTTTCTGCTGCTGACCGAATTCATGAGCGATGCCGAGTTCTTCATGTGGGGCTGGCGTGTGCCGTTCGTAGCGAGCGCGCTGCTGGTGTTCGTCGGTCTGTACGTGCGCTTGCGGTTGCACGAGACGCCGGCGTTCCAGCGCGCCATTGCCAACAACGAGCGCGTGCGTTTGCCGATGTTGACGGTGATTACCAGGCATCCAGCGACGCTGATCCTCGGCACGTTCGGCGCCACCGCGACGTTTGTGATTTTCTATTTGATGACCGTGTTCTCGCTCAGCTGGGGCACCAGCGCGCTCGGTTATTCGCGCCAGGAGTTCCTGATCCTGCAAATGATCGGCGTGCTGTTCTTCGCGCTGACGATTCCAGTGTCCGCGCTGATCGCCGACCGTCGCGGGCGCTTTGCCATGCTGATCGCCGCGACGCTCGGCATCATGGCGTTCGGGCTGTTCTTCGCGCCCCTGTTCAGCGCCGCGTCGCCGCTGCGTGTGGTCATATTCCTCGCCTTGGGGCTGGGCCTGATGGGACTGACCTACGGGCCGCTCGGCACGGCACTTTCGGAGTTGTTTCCGACCTCGGTCCGGTACACTGGCGCCTCTTTGACTTTCAACCTCGCCGGCATCGTCGGCGCCTCGCTCGCGCCGTATGTGGCCACGTGGCTCGCCACGCACTATGGCCTGGCGTATGTCGGCTATTACCTCACGGCCGCGGGCGCACTGACTTTGCTGTCGCTGCTCTTGATCCGTCGGCCGCAGCCACAACCTTGAGCCCACTTTTTCAGTCTTCGACAAAATCTCAACACACGCGCAATGCTCTCAACCGCCAACGTCTCCATCCAATTCGGCGCCAAGCCGCTGTTCGAACAGGTCACGGTCAAGTTCTCCGACGGCAACCGCTACGGGCTGATCGGCGCGAACGGCTGTGGCAAATCCACGTTCATGAAAATCCTCGGCCGCGAGCTGGAGCCCAGCTCAGGCGAAGTGATGCTGATGAACGGCCTGCGCATGGGCAAGCTGCGCCAGGACCAGTTCGCGTATGAAGACCAGCGGGTGCTCGACGTGGTCATGCAGGGCCACGTGGAAATGTGGGAAGCGATGGTGGAGCGCGATCGCATCTATGCGAATCCCGAGGCGACCGATGCGGACTACATGCGCGCGGCCGAGCTCGAATCGAAATATGCGGAGTACGGCGGTTATGACGCCGAGGCCCGCGCCGCCAGCCTCCTGAAGGACGCCGGCATCGATCCTGTGTATCACAACGGCCCGATGCGCGAAGTGGCGCCGGGCTGGAAGCTGCGCGTGCTGCTCGCACAGGCGCTGTTCTCGCGCCCCGACGTGCTGCTGCTCGACGAGCCGACCAACAACCTGGACATCCATTCGATCCGCTGGCTGGAAGGCGTGCTCAACCAGTACGACGCCACCATGATCATCATCAGCCACGATCGTCACTTCCTGAACCAGGTGTGCACGCACATGGCGGATCTGGACTACGGTCAGATCAAGATCTACCCGGGCAACTACGACGACTTCATGCTCGCGTCGGTGCAGGCGCGGGAACGCGTGGAAGCCGCCAATGCCAAGGCGAAAGAGCGCATCTCCGATCTGCAGGAGTTCGTGCGGCGCTTCTCGGCGAACGCTTCCAAGGCGCGCCAGGCGACCTCGCGTCTGCGTCAGATCGACAAGATCAAGATCGAGGAAGTGAAGCCGTCCTCGCGCCAGAATCCGTACATTCGTTTCGAGCAGGAGAAGAAGCTGTATCGAAACGCGGTGACGGTGGAGGAGCTGAGCTTCACCTATCCCGGCGCCGACGCGCCGGTGCTCGAGAACGTCAATTTCAACGTCGAAGCGGGCGAGCGCATCGCCATCATCGGCCAGAACGGCGTCGGCAAGACCACGCTGATGCGCCTGCTGGCCGGCGAATTGCAGCCGAACAAAGGCACCATCACCTGGGTCGAAAACGCCAAAGTCGGCTACATGCCGCAGGATCCGCAGGCCGAGTTCGCGGAGAAAGTCGATTTGTTCACCTGGATGACCGAGTGGCGCGGCAAGAGCGACGACGATCAGATCGTGCGCGCCACGCTGGGCCGTCTGCTGTTCTCCGGCGAGGAAACGCGCAAGTCGGTGAAGGTGCTGTCCGGTGGCGAGAAGGGCCGCATGATCTACGGCAAGCTGATGCTGATGCGGCCGAACGTGCTGCTGCTGGACGAGCCCACCAACCACATGGACATGGAAACCATCGAGTCGCTGCAGATCGGCGTCGAAAAGTATCCGGGCACGGTGATTTTCGTTTCGCACGACCGCGAGTTCGTCGGCGGCATCGCCAACCGCATCATCGAGGTGCGGCAGGGCGGTCAGCTGGTCGACTTCAAGGGCACGTACGACGAGTACCTGAAAGCGCAGGGCATCGCGGCCTGAGGCTGGGTGTTGCAGGCGCCTCACCGCCGGGGTGAGGCGCCGTCCTACGCCGGATTCGTCCAAAATACTCGTCACGGCCCCCGCCGGCCGTGTATAGTGCCCGCGGCTCGTCACCTTTCTCTTTATCTTTTTTGGTCCGGGGCGATTTTCCGCCCGATCCACTGCCGGCGCTAACTCCGGCGTGACCAACTCAACCTAAACCGAATCGTTGCCGAACCACGGTGGGCCGTGCCCGTGCACAGCCCTTTCTGCGACCTGTTTCGGCGTCCTCTCACGGAAGTGATGGACGCGTTGAGTGCCGGCTGGATGCCGGCAGGTTCGCGCTTTGTTGGAGTATCGAATGAGCAAGATTTACGTGGGCAACCTGCCCTTTTCCGCCGATGAAAACGCCGTCCGCGACCTGTTCGCGCAGCACGGCTCGGTCGAGTCCGTGGCCCTGATCATGGACCGCGAGACCGGTCGCCCTCGCGGCTTCGGCTTCGTCGAGATGCCGCGCGCCGATGCGGCCCGCGCCATCCAGACGCTGAACGGCTTCAACATGGGCGGTCGTCCGCTCAAGGTCAACGAAGCCCAGGACAAGCCTCGCGGCGGCGGTGGCGGCGGCGGTCCGCGTCGCTGGTGATTCGATGCCCCGCGGCGCCTCGGCGCCGCGGGGCTGTTTCTGCTGAATACTCAAGGAGCTGCGATGAAAGTTACCGGCGCCACTGAGGCGTTGCTCGAGGTGCCGTTCGTACGCCGCTCCGTGACGCCCATCGCCGCACCGGAAGGTGGCGAGGGCATCTGGCATAAATATGTGATCGCGCAAGGCGACAATCACATCACCGGCCTGCGCGCCGGCACGCTGGCCGAAGTCACCCGGCATGTCGACGACCTGACCGAGCGGCTGAACGAACGCCGCAACGGCAAGAAATCGAGATAGGGCGGCACCGCCCGCTTGCTTGCCGCCATCGAGTGCCCGCGACTAGAGTCGCGGTATGCATGCGATGGAAACGCTCAAATACCTGCTGACCCCGCTGCGCGGTGCGTCGCTCATCCTGATCGTCCTGTTCAGTTTCCTGCTGCTGCTGGCCGCCAGGGGCGGTCTGCTGGGCCTGCCGCTGGCGCTCATCGTCGTCTCCTGGTTCTTCAAATACGGTTTTGCGCTGCTGGACAAGGTCGCCGACGGAGTGAACCAGCCGCCGGTCCTTTCCTATGAGATGGTGAATCCGGCCAACGAGTCGCGCCCCCTCGGATTGCTGGCCATCGTGGGCGTTTTCTATGTAACTACCGGCATGCTGCAGGCATCGATAGGCAGCGGGCCTGTCACGGTGCTGCGTGCGATCGGATTGCTGCTCGTGCCGGCGATCATCATGATCCAGGTGTTGGACGGCTTCATCGAGTCGCTCAATCCGCTCAGGCTGCTGCAGATCATCGCTCGCGTACCTGACAGCTACGTGCTGATTCTCGCCGTACTCGCGGGCGCATGGTGGTTGGCGACGGTGCTCGTGACCTGGCTGCCCATCGCGGAGCTGCCGTTTTCCATCTCCATTCCGATGCCCGATGTAGTGCGCGTGGTCATCCTGATGTACGCGTGGCTGGCGTCGTTTGCGATGATAGGTGGCGTTTTGTTTGTGCGCCGCGCCGAGCTTGGCTTCGAGCCATCGCATTCTCCCGAGCGGGCGGCGGAGAAAGCGGAGCGTGAGCGGCAACGCGAGATCGATATCCTCATCGATCGGATCTTCGCCGAGTGGCGCGGCGGCGCGTACGGAAATGCGTGGCGAACTATCGAGAAGCACTTGAGCAGCAGCTCGCGACCGGGCGAACAGTTGCAGATGTTGTTTCAACGCGCTTCGCAGTGGCCGGATCAACGCCTGGCCCACCGCCTGGCGCAGGAACTGATCCCGCAGCTGCTGGCGGCGCGGCGTACGGGAGATGCGTTGGATATTGCGAGGGCGCAGTTGCGGGTGAACGTGAATTTTCGACCGTTGAAAAGCGACGATACGATCAGGCTCGTCGAGCTGGCTCGCGATGCGGGGGATCGTCGCACGGCGCGGATGCTGCTCGCCGGGTTCGACGAGCGTTACGAAGACGATGTCGCTCGGCGAATTGCCGGCCAGCTCGCGCAGCAGTTGGAGCGCTGAGCTCGATGACTGATTCGGCGCGCATCGATGTGTATGTTCAGCCGCGGGCGAGCAAGACCGCTGTCGTGGGAATGCACGACGGCTCCGTAAAGATCAGATTGGCGGCGCCGCCGGTCGATGGGGCGGCGAACGCGGCGTTGATTGAGTTCGTCGCCAAACAGGTCGGTGTTGCGAAATCACGCGTGCGCATTACGGCGGGGTTGAGCAGTCGTCGTAAGACGGTTGAAGTTGACGGCGTCACCGCGGAGCAGCTTGCCGGCGCGTTGACCGTTTCTTGATACGTGCCGTCGGTTCGACCACACACAGCGTCACGAAGTCCGTGGGCGGGGGATCGCGAAAACCAAATACAATGAGTTCGCGAGGATCGACGAGGCGTCCGATTCTGTCACGCGCTCGGCGTCGAGATGATTCGCATCGAAGGAGAAGTCATGTCGCTCGATCTGGAAGGCAGCTACATCGATAGCTCGGCCCTGGTCATCATGCACTATCAGGTCGACGTTTTTGCCATCCTGTTCGGGGAGCAACGCTCGCCGCTGCTGGACCGGTGCAACGAGTTGATCCGACGCTGGCGCGTCACTGGCCGGCCGGTGCTGTTCCCGAATTTCTTCCTCGGCGAACACTACGAGCACGCCTCGAAGAGCAACCGCCTGATCTCATCGATCGTACCCACCGGCCGATTCCGTAACGCGCGGCCGATGGACGGACTCGCGATCGAGCCCGACGACGTCTTCTATTCCTGCCCGCGAGCCAGCGTCTTTCATGGCACGACGTTGGACGCCGACCTTCGCTCGCGTGGCATCAGTACGCTCGTCATGGCCGGCATCAGCAGCACTGGCGTCGTACTTTCCAGCATCACGTGGGCCAGCGATGCCGATTACGACGTACGCCTGGTCCGGGACTGCTGCTATGACCCGGACCAGGCAGCGCATGAGGCTCTGTTTCGTACTGGGTTCGGTGGCCGCGTGCAGGTGGTGTGAACACGCTTACCCCGCGCGTTTGGGCGCCCGCTAGTTCGAGGCAGCTGCGTCGTCGACCGGCAGCAGCTCCAGGCCGCCGGTTTCATTGTCGAGCAGCACCAGGGTCTTCACGTCGCCATTGTCGACGTGAAATCGCGCTGGGCCCAGCACCAGTTTCGAGGTGCCGGAGAAATAGAAGTAAACGTCGTAATCGCCGGCTTTGAGCGTGAACTGGCTGGTCGGGTTCTGATACGCCAGTGAGGAAACGCTCGCTGTCGTGTCATCGTCGCTGAAATCCACAGTCTCGCCGGGCAGCCGCAAATACAGGTCCAGCAGATCGGCCTCTTCGAGGCTGCCGGCGCCGTGCAGGAATCGAAAGCTCGCTTGCGTCGGCACGCTGCGGGCGCTCGCGGCGAGCACGACCGCGTCCACCACAGAGGCCGGGCCCATTGCGTAGGCGGTGTAGTATCCGCCAACGGCCGCGTCGAACTCTTCGAAGAATATATAGGGATGGCCGGCACCGGCGGGCACGGCGATCATGCCGTTCTCGCCCGCCTTGATGGGCGCATAGTCCGTAGACTGTCGAAAGCCGATATTTTCTGCCAGCGGATCGGCCAGGCCGGAGCCGACGGTCACGTCCAATGCCGGCGTGTCGTGGGAAATGTGAACGAACTTGAGTGCCGCGCCGTCGCGGGAATCGCGCGCCTCGCCGGTGCCGACGATCAGCAGCTTGGTGGCCATCGACATCGGACCGTTGCTGTCGACGATCGCCATCATGATCCGGTTCTGCTCGGCGAATGTCATCGACTTGGAACGATACAGAACGTCGCTGGTGCCGGCGGCCATCAGCTCCACCACGACGTCGGCGGACAGCGTCGAATCCTCATCCAGATCGTCGTCGTCCCGGACGAGCGACAGCTCGAACGGCATCGTTGTCTCGGTGATGGATAAGGTATCGACGTAGTATCGCGACGCGAGCCCTGCCTTCGCCGCAGTGACATACACGTCCACCGTCGGCGTCTCTGGCGACGCATGCGTGAATTGCAGGACGAGCTTGTCGTCATCGACATCCTCTCGCTGATCCAGCCCTTCGATCATGTAGGTCTGGATGTCGTCCATGCGGCCGTAAGCCACGACCGTATATTCCGTTCCCGCAAGGAAGGTGTATGCGGAGGCGCCGCTGACCGGCATCTCGGTCTCGTCGTCGTCATCATCGTCGTCGAGATCGCCGGGCAGCAGTGCGCTGAAGCTGAGCGTGTGCTCTCCAGGATGCCCCGCGGAGAAACCAGTAGCGCTGCCATAACCGGCGCTGGAGAGCGTCGTATCGTCGAGATCGATTTGCAGCGTGGGCGAGTCTTCGACCAGGTTCAGGCTGCGCAGATGGAACGTGGTCTCGTCTTCGTTCAACGAGTTGTTGCTGCAAGCCGAGAGCACCCCCAACAACGTGACGGCACCGACAGTCCTGGTCCATGCGCGCATCGTGGGTCCCTCAGAATGCATTGCCGATCGAGAACTGGAAGCCTTTGAGCTCATCGCCATAGTTCAACTCCGTGCTCCTGCGATACGTGAGGGGCACTGCATAACTGAAGCGGAACAGTCCGAGCGGCGCGAGCCACTCCACGCCGACGCCGACCGAGGAGCGGAAATGGTTCCAGTCGAAGTCGTACTCGACCGGGAAGCCGCCTTTGTCGGTGAAGTCGGTGGCGCCGAGATAGGCGACCTGGCCGAAGTCATAAAACAAAGTGACGCGCGCGCTGTTCTTGAATTTTTCCGGCATGGGCAGGATGGCTTCGATCTGGCCGGTGATCGCGAAATCGCCGCCATAGGGATTGCCCAGCGAGTCGCGCGGGCCGAGCCGCGATTCGTCGAAGCCGCGAATCGTGCCGGGACCGCCGACGAAGAAATTTCTTTGCGGCGGCAATGCGGTCGTGTCGCCGAACGCCGCGCCGTAGCTGACCCGCGAGCCGATGCTCAGCGGCATCCAGCTCAGGTAGGGCAAGCGAACGAACTGACGAAAGTCGTAGCTGGCGACGTAGTACTCGATGTCGCCGCCCGGCGGCGTGGCGCTCAAAGACAGCCGATGAATCGCACCGCGCGTCGGGAAGAGCAGCCGGTCGCGACTGTCGTAGCCCCAGCCGAGATTGATCTCGAACACTTGATACTTGGTGCCGAGAATGGTGTACGCGCCCGATTCTTTCTCGTAGGGCGAGCCGTTGCTCTCGACCCAGTCCTGGAACTGCTGCGAGCTGTAAGCGGTCGTTGCGAGCTCCGCGGCCTGCCAGCTGCTGCCCAGGCGCAAGCTCTGGTATTCGCTCAGCGGGAAAGAGAAGTCCATGCCGGTGGCCCAGGTTTCGGTGGAAAAATCCGAGGATTCGGAAGTGAGCTGGGTGACTTTTCGATAGGAAACGTTCGTGGTGCGGCCGATGCCGTCGAGCGTGACGAACGGGTTGGTGTGCGAGATGTCGTAGGCTTTGGTGTATTTGCCGGAGCTCAGCTCGAATGCGACGCGCTCGCCCGTGCCGAGGAAGTTGGAATGCACGATGTTGCCGTTGAGGATGAACGACTGCGATTCCGAGTAGCCGATGCCGCCGCCGAACTGGCCGGGCAGGCCTTCCTCGATCTTGAAATCGACGTCCACGAGGTCGGGCGTGCCGGGCACGGGCGTGGTTTCGAAGTCGACCTTTTGGATGAAGGGCAGGCGTTGAATGCGCTGTTTCGAGCGCTCGACCGCCGCATTCGACAGATAAGCGCCCTCGAGCTGGCGCATTTCGCGACGGAACACCACGTCGTTGACGCTCGTGGAACCGTTGAAATTGATGCGCCGGACGTACACGCGATGCCCCGGGTCGACCACCAATGCCAGCGACAGCTGCCGGGTCGCCGGATCGATTTGAGGAACGGCATCCACTTTGGCGAACGCATAGCCATCCAGGCCGAGTCGCAAGGTCATGGCTTCGATGGACTGCGTGACTCGCCGCAATGAATACAAGTCGCCGGGTTGAATCATCAGCAGCCGGCGCAGCTCCGATTCCGGGACGACCATCTCGCCGCTGAGGCGCACCTGCGAGATGCGGTAGATCTCGCCCTCGTGCACGTTCAGCGTGATGTAGATTTCGTCCTTGTCCTGGCCGATGGCCACCTGGCTCGAGGTCACGGCAAAGTCGGCATAGCCGCGATCCATGTAATGAGAGCGCAGCTTCTCGATATCGCCGGACAGCGCTTCTTTCGCGTACCGATCGTCCTGGCGATACCACGACAGCCAGTTCGGCGTGCTCAGCTCGAACGGCTCGATCAGCTCTTGGTCGGTGAAGGCCTGGTTGCCGGTGATGTTGATCTGGTGAATGCGGGCGCGCTTGCCTTCGGTGATGTCGATCGCGACCTTCACTTTGTTGCCCGGCACCTCGTCGGCGCGTGTGTCGACCTTCACCGCATATTTGCCGCGCGAGAAGTATTGCTCGGTGAGGTACTGGCGCACTTCGTCGAGCACCGATTGATCGAAGGTCTTGCCGGAGGACAGGCCCACATTGCGCAGCGAGCGTTCCAGGTCCTCGGTCTTGATGTCCTTGTTTCCCTTGACCTCGAAGCTTTCGATGGTGGGGCGTTCGAGCACCGCGACGATCAGGGCGCCGCCGTCGCGGCGCATCTCCACGTCCTTGAAGAAGCCAGTGCCGTACAGCGCGCGGATGGCTTCGCCCAGGCGGCGGCTGTCTATGCTGTCGCCGATGTCGATCGGCAGATAATTGAAGACGGTGCCTTCGCTGATTCGCTGCAAGCCCTCGATGCGAATCTCGCCCACCACGAATTGGGAACGGGGCGTGAGTGCGACGCTGTTTGTTTCTTGCGCGCGTAGCTTTCCTGCGCCCGGCAGGTCGAGCAGCGAGGCACATGCGAGCAGGAAAACGGCGATCGTGCGCGGCATCCGCAGCTGGATGCGCGCGGGACGCAAAGCGTCGCAGGATCATCGGAGCGGCGTTTGCCTATCGGTGTTGTTTCCAACTCTGAATCGCGGATGAATGGCGGCCAGCCAGTAACGTCACTGCCTGGCTTCGGCTGCGGCTTTCTCTTGTTCGCGCGCACCGGCAAGGATGCCGGGCAGCGCATAGTTGCCTTCGTGACAGGCGTATTCGTAGATCGGCTGATCGGTGTAATGGAACGGAATCTCGCCGCGCCACGGTGTGCTGAACGTGTCGGGGTCCTCGACCGTGAATTCGTAATGGATGGTTTGTGCGTCGGTGCGCGTGAAGCGTTCGATGACCTTGAGCTTCGGTGACACGGGGATGAGCCGATAGCTCGCGCCCTGGCCGATCTGAATGGGCTGAGCCGGATTGAAGTGAGTGGTTTCGACGACCAGCGTGTCGCCTTCCCAGTGGCCGATCGAGTCGCCCATCCATTTGCGCACGTGATCCGGCGGATGCTTGCCGCCGAGGCGGATGATGCGCGCATCGTGGACCATCTCGACATGAATCAGCACGGCGTCAGCCGATTGCACGATCTGATAATTGCTGTTGTACATCACCGGCAGCATCGGCGGGCCCGAGTTGCTGCCGAAACCCAACAGGCAGCGCTCTCCGACCGCGCGTTGTTCCGGACCGTCGAATGCACCTTGGGCAGCACGGGCGGAGCGGGCCGCGAGCCGCTGCTGGCCGGGCTCCGACAACGGCGGCACCTGGCCGTCTTCCGGAAAAACGATCAGCGAGCTGCGCCGCTCGCCGTTCACGGTCGCCACTTTGTTGGCGGGATCGAACCAGAATACGTTGTAGCCGCCGACGCTGCCCTTGGGCAGCTCCCGGCTCAGGTCGCTGGGCCGGTCGGACTCGGCGGCGAAATCCTGCATGCGCTTTTCCATCTGCAGCGCCTCGGCCTCGCTCAGCACCAGTTTGTTGCCGAGCATCTTGGGACGCTCGACCGGCGTGAGCGTGGCATTGGTCCAGATGCCTTGCAGGTCGGGATGGCCGTGGGCCGTGCGTGGCGCTTCGTAGTTGCCCGCCAGGGCGCCGGACGAGGCCAGTGACAGGCCTAGGGCCGCCCGGCAAACAAATGAATTCGCAGCGCTGTCCGGTTTCATCGCGTCCGCCTTCCTCGATGACCGAAACGATCGAGTGCGTGGAGTATTACAGAGCTGCGGGCGCGACGGCCGGGCGTTGACTGTTCTTCAGGTTCGCGGCTCAAGTTCCGCGCAGCGGCTGCCCCGAGCAGAGTGGGGTGGCGTCATCGACTTTCGCGAGCACGGAGATGGCGGCCGCATAACGCGAACGAGCAGTGCTCAGCTTGACTGATTCGACGGCGGGCCGCCCGACACTCGCGGCCGATTGTTTCTCGACTTCCGCGCGTAACAGCGGCAGTGCGTCTTTGAGCGCGGCGAGCAACTCGGGTGCGGCGGCGATCAGTCTCGCGTTGGCCTCTGCGCTGGCGTCATCGGGACCGACGGCGTTGTGACAAAGCGCGACGTGCCAGACCACACCATCGATGACCGCGTCGATACAAGGCTCGTTGGGATAACGGGGATCGACACTGACGATCCAGGGTCCCTGAGTATGCTGTCCCATCCTTCTTACCTTCCACCGGCCGCCCGCCGATACGACTCTCTGTTGAAAGAAGTTCAGCCCTGGCGAAACGCAACTCGATGCAGCGCTCGGGCGATTGTCCATCGCGGGTTTGCGTTGTCAACACAATGCCGGCGCGGACTCTCCGCAACGTCCGTCAGCTGCTTCAGGGAATGCCTGATGCCGTATGCACGGTCCGGCGCTTGAGCAACTCACGCCTCGCAGCGTACATATCGATACAAGGGTGGAGTGCCCATTCGCATGGGAGTAGATGAGGGATGGACCGCTTTTGGGCCGCCGTGCAAGTGGCGGCCTTTTTTGTTCTGGTACTCAGCATCAGTCCGCGCGCCCAGGCGTGTGAGGACTGCGAGCGAGTGCCGGCCGACAAGCCCACCGGCCGAGTCGATGTCACGGCAGCGGTCGATGCTGCCACGTCGTTCGTCATCAAGACGCTGCGCGGTCTGTATCCTTCCTACGACGTTTCTATCGCCGAAGGCGAGGAGCTCGATACCACGCCGACCGTTGCCGAGTACGCAGCTGCCTACGACGCCCGTGACGGTCAAAGCAGCGCCGAGTTGCCGGGCTTCCAGCATCGTTACGCATGGCAGCTGACGTATCGTGATGAACAGCCGGCCGCATCGTCACAGCCGATGCCGGCCGAACGAAATCCCGGCACCGACGTGACGCTCGACGATTCCAGCGTCATCGGCTTGAGATTCGAGCTCGATTACGGCTGGAAGCGCTGATCCGGCTTGCGTCCGCTGATCACCGGGATGTGCCACACCGCGTACTGGCGAGGATCCAGAATCGCGTCGATGCTTTGATGGAACAGTGCGCGTACCTCATCGAGGGTGAGCTTGCTGTTCTCGGCGAGCACTTCCGTGTATCCGTCGCTCCATGCCTGAATGATGGTCGCGAAGGTCTCGCGGGGCACTCGCAACGTATCGACGATCACGTAATCGACGTGCAGCTCCCGCAGCCCCAGCTCGTTCATGATTGCCCAGGTGCGGCGGCCGATGCGGGCGTCGGTGTGAGTCCGGCGCGTATATTCGACCACGCCGTCATGCCACAGCCGGTCCGGGTCCACTGCGCCGGCCGGCATGTGCAGCATCCCGTAATCCTCGCTGAGCACGTGCATCCAGCCGCCGGGCTTGCAGATCCGATACAGCTCGGCGACGACTTTCTCCGGCTCGGGCACGGCCTGGGTCATGTGACGACACACGACCAGGTCGAACTGTGCGTCGCTGAACTTCAGCTCGAACGCGTCGCCCTGTTCGAAGCGCACACGAGGGGCGAGTGCTGCATGCACGCGACGAGCATAGGCGGCCGAGCTCTCCAGGATGTCCACGCCGACGATCTGCGCCTGCGGATAATGAGCGGCCAGGCGGCTGGTGATCTCGCCGCTGCCGCAGCCGATGTCGGCAATGTGTGACGGTTGACCGTAACGCGCCAGCAATGATTGCTCCTGCGGCCAGATGGCTTCCGCCTGAGCGCGCAGGTTGCGGATCATGGACTCGTCGGCCATTTGCTCGGCTTGTGGATTGCGATGCTTGCTCATCGGCCCATCATGAGCCAACCGCGGCCAGCGGCAAAGTCTCAGCTCGTGGGCCCTGGAACCATTACACCTTCGCCGCGCCGCTATTAATCGAACGCCTGATTATCTGCTCGGGCGTAAACAGCGAATCTCCACGCCTGGCACTGTGTATACCGCCGCCCGGGCACGAAGCCGGGCAGCGCTCGACCGGCAGCTGAACGTCACCCGCAGTGCCAGGAGCGGCTGCCGGAGGGAGTTGAATCCGAAGTTTTGTAAGTCCGACAACGCGAATGGCGACCGCGTCACATTCGCGGTGCATTGTCCGCGCCAAACTACTGCCGCTTGAGGTTTCATCGTACAGCGCCTCGCAGTGGCAGTGGCTAACATGCGGCCGGCTTGCGGGCCCGTCCTGCCCGTCGTGTTGCGCCCATCGAGAGAAACCCAACGTGTATCGTCGTCTGCTCGCCGCCATTGCACTGACTGCCACCCTGCTCAGCCCGCTGGCTCATGCCAGGGGCGAACAGAGCCTGCGGGTGCATTGGAACAAGTCGTCGGAGACCGATCTGGGGACGGTGATCATCGGCGACTTCGACGGCTCGCCCGAGTCGAACTATCTGATCGGCGCGAGCTATGGCTATCAGTACAGCGATACGCTGTTCACGCTGCCGATCGAGATGACCGCGAACGTGGGGGTGCAGTGGCTGAACGAGCGCGGCTATCAGCAGGATGGCTACGGTCTGACGACCTTCATCAAGGCGCACTATCGGTGGCGGCTGCCGTGGACCGAGAAGCAGATCCGGCTCGGCCTGGGCGAGGGGCTCAGCTACGTCACGCGCATCCCGATGAGCGAGGTGCGCGACTTCGCCACCAAGCAGGCGGAGTCGGAGAAGTTGATGAATTATCTGGAGTGGACCATCGACGTGCCGCTGCGCCAGTTCGGGGCCTTGCAGGGCCTGTTCGAGGGCGGCGCGATCCAGGACGCCTCGCTCGGCTTCCTGGTGTGGCACCGCTCCAGCGTGTTCGGCGTGTTCAGCGAGACCGGCGGCGGCGTGAACTTCATGGGTTTCAGCTTCGAAGCCAGATTCTGAGCTTCGCGGCTCGAGCCGGTGAGGGAATCAACGATAACCTGGCATGGAGTTGGCAATGAAGCTGGAAGTGATGTCGATCAGTTTCCTGCGCAGTGGCGCGCTGTCGGTGGAAGTCGGCGCGCAGTCGCAGAAGGACACGCCCACCGAGCCGTCGCTGGACGTGGTGAAGATGTGGGTCTACCTGCCGTCGTATAACAAATCCGACAGCATGGCGGACATCCTCGAGGCAGCGCTGACTATCGCGCGCCAGTCGCTGCGCTGACGTTTCTTATGAGTCTCCTCGTCGTTTCCGAGGAGCTTCCCCAGGGGCCGCACGTATAAGATTCCCCAACCGCGCCGGTGTGAGCGCGGCTTCATGCTTGGGGGATGCGATGCGGTCATTCCGTTCAGCGGTACGGCACGTCCTGCACGGCGCGATGCTCGGCGTCGTGCTTGCTCATTCGTCGGCGGGCGCTGCCGAGGTCGATGCGGCCCGCCTGCTCGCAGCTCCCGACAACAACGCCGACTGGCTCACGCACGGCCGCACCTACGACGAACAGCGCTTCAGTCCGCTGTCGCGAATCAACCAGGGCAACGTCAACGAGCTGAAGCTCGCCTGGTTCTACGACTTCGATACCACGCGCGGCCAGGAAGCGACGCCACTGGTGATCGACGGCGTCATGTATGTCACATCCGCGTGGAGCAAAGTGATTGCGCTCGATGCGCGCACGGGTCGCGAGCTCTGGCGCTTCGATCCCAAAGTGGACGGCGCCAAAGCCATCGACGCCTGCTGCGATGTCGTCAATCGTGGCGTCGCTGCATGGGGCAGTCGCGTCTTCGTCGGCACGCTCGATGGGCGTTTGATCGCTCTCGAGCGCGCGACCGGCAAGCCGGCGTGGTCGGTACAGACGACCGATCCAAACAAGCGCTACACCATCACCGGCGCACCGCGCGTGATCGATGGCAAAGTCATCATCGGCAACGGCGGCGGCGAGATGGGCGTGCGTGGCTACGTCTCCGCCTACGATGCGAGCGACGGCAGGATGGTGTGGCGTTTCTATACCGTGCCCGGCAATCCCAAGGATGGATTCGAGAGCCCGGCGCTGGAGCGTGCCGCCAGAACCTGGCACGGCGAATGGTGGAAATACGGGGGCGGCGGCACCGTCTGGGATTCGATGGCCTACGACCCGCAGCTCGACCTGCTTTACATCGGCGTCGGCAACGGCAGTCCTTGGAATCATCAGATCCGCTCCAAGGGCCAGGGCGACAATCTTTATTTGTCTTCGATCGTGGCGCTGCGCCCGGCCACCGGCGAGTACGTGTGGCATTTTCAGACGACGCCGGCGGAGTCGTGGGATTTCACCGCGACTCAGCACATCATCCTTGCCGATCTCAGCATCGATGGCAAAGCGCGCAAGGTGCTGATGCAGGCACCGAAGAATGGTTTCTTCTATGTGATCGATCGTGCCACGGGCGAGTTCATACATGCCAGGAACTATGTGCACGTGAGCTGGACCACTGGCCTCGATCCTGAAACCGGCCGCCCTGAGATGGTGCCCGAGGCGCGTTATCTGCGAGAGCCGGCGATGGTCTCGCCGGGCCCGTTGGGCGCGCATAACTGGTATCCGATGTCTTTCAGCCCCCAGACCCAGCTGGTGTACATCCCGGCCTTGGAAGCGTCGAGCTATTACAAACACGACGACGCGTTTCAATTCAGAGAGCGGACCTGGAATACGGGCATCCAGATCTCGCGTGATCCCGCCAATGCGAAGACCATGGCGGAGGCGGCGAAGAGCAAGGGCGGCGCCATGCTGCTCGCGTGGGATCCGGTCGCTCAGCGCGAAGTGTGGCGAGTGAATTATCCGCGTGCCGGCAACGGTGGCTTGCTTACGACCGCGGGCAAGTTGGTGTTTCAGGGCTCGGTCGACGGCATGTTCAATGCGTATGCCGCCGACACCGGCGCACGCTTGTGGTCGCAGGATGTGCAGAACGCGGTGCTCGGCGGGCCGGTGACGTTCGAGCTGGATGGCGAGCAGTACGTGTCGGCACTCGCGGGTATCGGGGGTGTCGCTGTGGCGGGTGTCCTTGGTACGTCGCAGGCTCGCAGCGCGTTTGGTCGTGTGGTGACCTTCAAGATCGGAGGCAAAGCGGCGTTGCCGGCGCTGATCTCCAACAATGCGCGCAAGCCGCCGGACGTTCGTCGTGCCAACGCGGAAGGTGACGTTGCATCCGGTCAGCGCACGTTCGACAACGTGTGCTCGGTTTGTCACGGCATGAATGCGCGCAGCGAGACGGCGATTCCGGATCTGCGTTATTCGAGCGCGATCGTTGATCGCGAAACGTTCAAGTCGATCGTGATAGATGGCGTCCGCGCGAGCAAGGGCATGGTGGGCTTCGGGTCCACTCTGACGCCGGCGCAAGCCGAGGAGATCCGAGCTTATCTGGTGTCGCTGGCCGTGGCGCTGTAGGCGGCAAGTCTTGGCGCCGGGCGAGCGCCTTGGCAGACTCGGTCCACTGCAAACCAGTCACGGAATGTCGACATGTCTCGCCCAATGGCTTTGGTTGCTTTCCTCGCCGCAACAATCTGCTCGTCCGCGCTCGCCGACGAGACTCGCCATACCGTCCTGCTCGGCGGCAACAAAGCCGGTATCCAAGTGCTCAGGGTCGCTCCCGACGGCACGCGCGAGGTCTCGTATGAGTTCACCGATCGCGGTCGCGGGCCGAAGCTCACTGCCCGCATCAAGGTCAACGAGGCGGGCCTGCCGATCTCCGTGCAGACGAGCGGCAACGATTATTTGAAAGCGGCGGTAAACGAGACGTTCACGCTCGAACAGGGTCTGGCGCGCTGGCGAAACGATGCCGAGCGTGGCGAGCGGAAACTCACGGCGCCGGCGTTTTATCTCAGCCTGCAGAGCGTGCCCGAAGAGGCCGCGTTGCTTGCCAACGCACTGTTGAAAGCGCAGGGGCAGAAGTTGGCGCTGCTGCCCGAGGGGCAGGCGGCGCTGCGTCGGGGCGAAGCACTGACGTTGCAGTCGCCGGCGGGCTCGCGACGCGTCGTGAGTTATGAAATCTCCGGGCTGGGGTTCGCGCCGGAGACCCTCTGGCTCGATCAGGACGGTGCATTCTTCGCTTCGGTGAGCAGCTGGTCTTCGTTCATCCTCGAAGGCTGGGAAGGGAGCGTGCCACAGCTGCTGGAGTTGCAAAACAAACGCGCCAACGCCCGCACGCAGGAGAACGCGCGTGCGCTGACGCGAACGCCGAAGGGGCCGCTCGCTATCGTCAACGCCAATATGTTCGACTCGCGGACCGGCCAGTCCCTGCCGGGCTCGACGGTGCTCATCCAAGGCAATCGCATCAAGGCCGTCGGCGCAGACGGCAAAGTCGCGATCCCCGCGGACGCCGAGCGAATCGATGCGCGAGGTCGGGCGTTGTTGCCGGGGCTGGCGGACATGCACGTGCACATCGGTGATAACGAGGGCGTACAGCACCTCGCGGCCGGTGTGACGATGGTGCGCGATCTGGCCAATGACACCGATGCGCTGCTGGCCACGAAGCGTCGCATCGAAGCGGGCGAGGAGGTGGGGCCGCGCATCTTCATGTCCGGCATCATGGAAGGGCCGGGGCCGTTCGCGGGCCCGACCAAGGTGCTCATCGACAACGAAGCCCAGGCGCGCGAGGCCGTCGACAACTATGCGAAGCTGGGCTATCAGGGCGTGAAGATCTACAGCTCCATCAAGCCCGAGCTGGTTCCCGTCATCACCCGGCTCGCTCACGGCAAAGGGCTGCGCGTCGGCGGCCACGTGCCTGCAAACATGACGGCGCGACAGTTCATCGAGGCGGGCGCGGATGAGATGCAACACATCAACTTCGTGTTCCTGAATTTCTTCTTCGATGAAGTGAAAGACACGCGCACGCCGGCCCGCTTCACCACCGTTGCGCAGCGCGCGTCGAAGCTGGATCTGAATTCATCCGAGGTACGCTCCTTCGTGCAGCTGATGAAGGACAGGCACGTCGTGCTCGATCCCACGGTAACGATTCTGTACACGATGTTCACCAGACAGCCCGGCACGGTCGGACCCGGCTACGCCCCGATCGCGAATCGCCTCCCGCCGCAGATCCGTCGCTCGTTGCTCACCGGTGGCTTGCCGATCGCGAAAGAGAGCGAGCAACAGTATCGGGACTCGGCCGACGCGTTGTTACGAATGATCAAGCTGCTGCACGACTCGGGCATCACACTGGTGGCCGGCACCGACGATCTGCCGGGGTTCACCTTGCATCGTGAGCTGGAGATGTATGTGCAGGCGGGCATCCCGGCACCTGAAACCTTGCGTATCGCGACCTTGAATGCCGCGAAAGTGCTCGGGCGAGACGCCGATCTGGGCGCCATCGCGCCCGGGAAATGCGCCGATATGATCCTGGTCGACGGCGATCCGGCGCGACGGATCAGCGATATCAGAAATACCGATCTGATCGTGAAGGACGGCAAAGTTTACGAGGTGGCGGCGCTCTATCGCAGCATCGGCGTGCTGCCGCGCTGACCGCGGAACTGATTCTGCCTCGGGTCCGTTTCTCAGCTAACTCACATCGGTAGCCCCTGCGAGGGCAGGAGTTGGTTATGTCGACCCTGAGGAACCATTTGTTGACAGCTGCCACGGTCGGGTTGATGGCGGTCGGCGGCTGTGCCACGACGAGCGGCAATCTGAGCAGCTCGGCGAGTCGGCTCGAAAGCAGCGCGGAGGCTTTGCACGACGAGGCGCGCGATGACGATGCTCGTTCGGGCTTCCAGAGCGATGCCCGGGAGCTGGCCGAAGAGGCGCGTGATTTCCGCCGGACGGTCGAGGATCGCGATTCTTCCAAGGAAGATGTGCGAGAAGCTTTCAACGATCTCTCCAAGAGCTATCATGCGATGAGAGACGAGGTCGAGCGCTCGCAGAGCCGGGAAGCGGATCGGGAGTTCCGGCCGGTCACCGAAGCCTACCTCGACGTGGAGCGCGAGATGCGGTCACGCGATGGCAAGCATGATCGATACGCGAGTGACTACTGACCAGACGAACGAAGCGCCGATTGCGTAACCATCGATACAGCCTGCTTTGCCTGGCGGCGCTGGCGACCCCTGGGGTGGCCAGCGCCGACTCCATGCGCTGTGGCAAATGGGTCGTCAACGAGTCCATGACGGTGGGCGAGCTGCTCAGCAAATGTGGCGAGCCACAAAGCCGGGAGGTCACCGAAGACGATGTTTACATGACGAGCGTCAACGGCGGGCGGGTGAAAACCGGGAAGGTGACGGTGACCGAGCGTTGGATCTATCGAGCTTCGCCGAGAGCCTTGCCGATGGCGGTCGTCGTCGTGGACGGCAAGGTCATCAGCATCACGCGCGCTGACAGCTGATTCGTTCCGTCGAAGCGCGGCCGGGCGTTGCCACCCGGTCGCTCGAAACTCACATCGATCCGATCACTCCGCTTTGCCGGCGGCCTTGTTGCAATTCTGGACGTCGCGCTTGCTCATGGTGCGACCCCGGCTCGTATAAGACGACAGCTCGCCGAGCGCTTCCGCCACCTTGCGACACTCCTTCATGTACGAGTCCAGGCTGCCACGACGCTCGCCCTTGCCCTCGCACTGGTCGCCTTCGCAACGCCACCTCACACCGGAGATTTATACTTCGGTCGCCGCCGACACCGGCGTCACGAGCGTCGCCTGAGCGAGGTACGCCGGCGCTGCCGCCGAAACCAGATTGCTCATCGCCAGAGTGCCCGCCGCCACCGCGCTCGCCATCGTCAACCTACGCATCGACAAATCTCCTTGCTTCACAACAGGTGCGTTCGAATGGCGCGCACTGTAGGCAGCGCCAGAGAACGAGCCAATGCATTTATCAGCACGAGTGAAATGCCCCGCACTCAGGAATGAGCTGCGCGTTTTGTGATGCACGCGTGCGCGCTCGATGTTTCTTTGCTGTAGGGAAACGGCGTTTTTCAGGCTATTTTTCTCGGGCCGCACGCATATGATGCACGGATTCGCCGCGTCTGTGAAGAATGATGAAAGAAAGATTAGCTCTGCAAGGCGGCGTTACGAGTCGTGCGCAAGCTTCGCGCACCGGATCACGGGCATCGCACGCTGGCAGAGAATCGACACGAACCAGATGCATGCAAAGAAGTGTCTGCCGTCGTAACATATCGTGCCGACCGTGCTTTGCCGAGCTGGCCTGTAACAGGTGTACAGATAACGTTTCAGCGGCGTCCGCAGGGGGAAGGTTCTCCGGGCAGCTTCGATAAGCATGGACCTTTCGTAGCAGCGCTACAGGGACGTACAAGCAGGACGCCCGCGCAGCGGGCGGAGGCGGGTGCGCGGTGCCCGGAGGACCTTCCCCCTCCGGACGCCGCCAGAACCGGAGCCCGCCCTCTTAACTCTCCGGCATCGAGCTGAACAACTCAGCCTGATTGGGCTCAGATGACCCGGGCTTTGTCTGGTCTTCCTTGACGTTCCGATACCGAATCACCCCGAACACCATCTCTTCCCAGGTCTGCTCTCCCCAGGTCACCTCACGATTGGGATCCGGGTTCGCCTTGTTCTGCACCGAGTTGTCGAACACCTGCGTGTAGACGATGCGGGTGCCGGCCGGCACGGTCAGTGGCCTGGCGAGGTCGTAGGTCGACTGCCAGTTGAAGTCATAGGCCGGAATGTTGATCAGCGTCTCTTCACGCCCGTCCGGATAGTGCGCCACGAAGCTGGATGACTTGCCGCGGAAATGCGCGTGCGGATGCAGGCTGAAGATTACGGCATCCTGGTCGAACTTCCGCTCGGCCTTCTCGACGTGATACTTCGCGTTCGGCGGTATCTTCAGCTTGGTATTGATGAAGACCATGCTGCGGAAGTTGTACTTCGGCGGCTCCTTCATGAAGTACAGGCCCATGCGCGTCACGTCGGTGAGCACCCGGCCGTTCGGCGTGTAGTGCACCTGGAAATGCAGCTTCGACTTCGCCGGCAGGAAAATACCGTTGTCCTTCGGCACCTGCAGCGGCTGCGCGCCCGGTACGTAGTTGTTCAAACTGATGTTGCCGCGGGTCTCGCCGCCGGCCGACGCGATGATGTGGTGAAGCACCGCTCGCTGGCCGGGCAGGAAATCGACCGCTCGCACCCACACGTCATGATTCAACGGATTGTCGAGCTTGATGTTCTGATACGGAATCGTGCCGGTCGCCGGCGTCGTGAACGGCGGCAGCTCCACCACCAGATCCGGCTCGCCCAGCTCCCACGTCGGCCAATCCTTCTTCTGTGCGAGCAGCGGGTCCGCTCCCGTGCCTCGCGGCGAGCCGGCTTCGATCCAGTGAACCAGCGTCTTCGCCTGTGCCGGACTCAAGCCGCGATCGTTGCTGAACACGCCGTAGTGCGGGTCTGCATGCCACGGCGGCATGCGCTGCGTGCGCACGACTTCGCGAATCATCGGCGAGAAACCCCGGATCATGTCGTAGTTCGTCATCTGCCAAGGGCCGATGCCGCCCTCGCGATGACACACCACGCACTTGTCCATCAGCAGCGGCGCGATTTCCTTCTCATAGGAAATATTGGCGTGCGCGCTGCGCCTCTCTCGCTCTGGCATCTTGATCGCACAGCCCTTGGCGGCTGTCGCGGCCGGCGCGGGTTTGCCCGCGAGCACCGCATCGAGCGCACCGCCGATGCCGCTGGCGTCGCCGCGATATGCGATCTTCCAGCCCTTGGGATTCAGAACCAGCGCTTCGCCATTGTTCGTGAGATTGAGCGACTCGCCGACCAGCTGCGTGCCATCGAGCAGAATGGGCAGCTTGAAGCCGGTCTGTTTCGCTTCCTTGACGACAGCTTGCAATGAGTCGTTCAGATTGGAATTGATCGCCAGGAACGTTACGCCCTGCGATTCATATTTTCCCTGCAAGGCCTGCACAGCAGTTGCGGCCTGGCGGGACGCGTCGCAGCCATTGCCCTGCGCGAGCAGCACGACCGCCTTCATGTCGGAGAGATAATAAAGTTCGTGGGAGACGCCCTGATGATCCGTCAGGCGAAAATTGTCCGCGACATCGGCCGCGGCCAGCAGCTGCGGGCTCAGCAGAAACGACGACAGCAGGATCCCGGCACGATGCAGGTTGCGCATGTGAATTCCATTTGACTGGTGGGTCGACGAGGTGAATCGCGCAGTTAGTGTGCGTCCGGGTGGGGGCGCTGTCCACGCGCCGGCGGGCTGAAAATCGCGGGTGAAGGGTCTTCTTGATAAATCTTGTATGTGTCCTGGGACGGGGTCGTGTTGACGTATCGATACAATTTCACGACAGCTGCGTTGTACGTCACAAATCGACGGGGTGGGGGATGAACAAGGGACTGCTGACCGGAATGGCCGTTGCGCTCACGGTGGTGACGGCGCACGCGGGAGAAACAACCGGCCGCCGCTATCAGCCGCCGCGTCTCCCGGATGGCACGCCTGATCTGCAAGGCGTATGGACCAACGCCACGGCAACACCGATGGAACGAGCGGTCGAGCTCGGGACGCGCCGGGCATTCACCGATGCAGAGGCCGCGGCAATCAGCAAAGCGGCGATCGCGGCGGTGGAGGCCGATGCGAAGCCGAGCGATCCGGACAAGAAAATCGAAGCGGCCGCGTCCTTGCCGCCGGTCGGCAATTACAACCTGTTCTGGACCGATCGCGGCATGAGCGTCGCCCTCATCGATGGGGAGTATCGAACGTCGATGATCATCGAGCCGCTCAATGGCCGCGTGCCGCCGCTCACCGCTTCGGCGCAGCAGCGGATTGCACAGACCCGGGTGGGACGTTCGAATGACGGACCGGAGGGCCGGGCGCTGGGCGAGCGATGTTTGCTGTCGTTCGGTTACGCGTCGGGGCCGCCGATGCTGCCGGTCATGTACAACAGCTACTACCAGATCGTGCAATCGCCGGGCTACGTGATGATCCTGGTCGAGATGGTGCACGACGCGCGTATCATCCGCATCGATGACGAGCACGTGCCCGGCACGGTGCGGAAGTGGATGGGGGATTCGATCGGTCACTGGGAAGGCGATACGCTCGTCGTCGAGACGCGCAATTTCCGTCCGGAGCAGAGTTTCCGCGGCTCATCGGAGCAGGCGGTGATCACCGAGAGGTTCACGCGGGTGGCGGAGGACAAGATCGTGTATCGATTCACGGTCGATGACCCGGCAACGTTCACGGAGCGCATCACGGGTGAGCTGCCGTTCGTGCCGGCAAACGCGAACATCTACGAGTATGCTTGTCACGAAGGCAATTACGCGTTGCCTGGCATCTTGTCCGGGGCGCGTGAGGAAGAGAAGGCGGCGGCGAAGGCGGAGTGATGCATCAGTACAATCGAGCGTGGCGATCTGTGATGTTGGCGGCGTGCGCGCTGCTGCTTTCTTCGGCAGCGCTCGCCAGCGAGGTACTCACTCGCGAGCTCAGATCGACCACTCTCGGCCGCGACTGGAAATACGAGGTCTATCTGCCCACCGGCTATGAGACCTCGCGGCTGCGCTATCCCGTGCTCTATCTGCTCCATGGCAACGGTGGATCCGGCAAGGACTGGATCGAGAGGGGCAAGGTGCAAAACGTCGCCGACGGGCTGATCGCGAGCGGCGACATGCCGCCGGCGGTGATCGTGATGCCGGACGCGGGCGTGACCTGGTACGTCGATCGCAAGGAGCAGATGGAAACGGCGATGATCCGCGACCTGTTCCCCGAAGTGGAAAGGAATCTGCGCGTGTTGAAGTCGCGAGAGGGGCGACTGATCGGCGGCTTGTCGATGGGCGGCTATGGCTCGCTGCGCTTCGTCCTGAAGTACCCGGAGATGTTCGCGGCCGCGGCGTTGTTGTCGCCGGCGATCTACGATCCGCTGCCACCGCCGAATTCGAGCGCGCGCAAGGTCGGGACGTTTGGGGCGCCGGGATTCGACCAGCAGGTGTGGAAGCGCTTGAACTATCCAGCCCTGTGGCCGGGCTATCTGGCGAGGAACAAACCGGTGCCGATGTATATCAATTCGGGCGACGACGATGAATTCATGATCGAAGCGGACGCGACCAAGCTGTATTCGCTGCTCAGGGCGAATCGGCAGCCGGCGGAGCTGCGCATCGTCGATGGCGCCCACAATTGGGGAGTGTGGGGCAGTACGCTGGGCGACGCGATGAAGTACATCTTTCGCTTTTCAGCGCAACCGGCTTCAACAGAGTAAAGGCCTCCCCTCTGCCGCGAGAGGCCAGGCTTGGGCGGCCGCGGATGGCTCCGTAGCCTGCTTGATCGAGCCTCAGCCTACGCGCGCGCCAGCGCGCTCTGGAACCGGGCGTACACGAAGTAAACCAGGATGCCGATGGCGTTCCAGACCACGAACGTCAATTTCGTCACTCCCGGCAGGCTCACGAACAAATACGCACACCCGACGATCGCGGCCCATGCAACGACAGTGGATGCCGGCGCGCGGAACGGTCTCGGAGCATTGGGTGCCTGGTTCCTCAGCACCAGCATGCACACCGCCACCGCGATGAACGCCACCAACGTTCCCGCGTTGGCGACTTCCGCGATTCGCTGCAGCGGCAGGAACCCCGCGATGATCGCGACGATCACGCCCGTCACCATCGTCATGAGCACCGGCGTCCCGGATTTCTGGTTCACGACGCTGAGCCGCTGCGGCAACAAACCGTCGCGCGCCATGACGAAGAAGATGCGCGACTGTCCATACATGAACGCCATGATCACCGTCGGCAACGCGACAACCGCGGCGAGGCCGATGAGTTTCGCGGCGACTGGATGATCCAATCCGCGCAGCACCATCGCGAGCGGCTCAGGGCTGGCCGCGAGCGCTTCGGTGCGCGTGCTGCCGATCGCCGCAGCGGCGACGACCATGTAAATGAGCGTGCAGGCGAGCATGGAGCCGATGATGCCGATTTTCAGATCCCGACCGGGATCCTTGGCTTCCTCGGCCGCGGTCGAGACCGCATCGAAGCCATAGAACGCAAAGAAGATCACGGCCGCCGCGCCCATCATGCCGTACTTGGCGCCCTCGATTTCGGTCGCGCCGAAGCCGTGCGGGGCGAACGGTTCGAAGTTGCCTGCATTGAACGCGGGAATGGCCAGTGCCACGAACGTCGCCAGCGCACTCAACTTCACGAACACGAGGATCAGATTGACCGTTGCGCTCTCACGCGATCCCAATGCCAGCAGGCCCGCGACCGCCAACGCGATCACGATCGCCGGCAAGTTGATCACGCCACCTGCGGCGGGGCCGGCGAGCAACGCATCGGGAATGCCCACGCCGAGCGAGCGAATGAAGCCGCCCGCGTATCCCGACCAGCCGACCGCGACGACGCTGCAAACGACGGTGTATTCCAGGATCAGCGTCCAGCCCACGAACCAGGCCGGCAATTCACCGAGCGCCACGTAGCTGTAGGTATAGGCGCTGCCGGCCATGGGCATCATCGTCGACATCTCGGTGTATGCCAGCGCGGCACAGGCGCAGACCAGGCCGGCCACGACGAAGGAGATGATGACCGCCGGTCCCGCCAGCCCCGCGCCGACGCCGATCAAGGTGTAAATGCCGGTGCCGACGATGCCGCCGATCCCCAGGCTCATCAGGTGCACCCAGCCGAGCGTGGGGCGTAGCGCGCTGTGCGATTGGCGGGCGCTGACGGACTCGAGACTCTTGCGACGGTTCCAGAAGGCCATGACGCTTCCCGTTGTTCGTGTGGCGCCATTGTAAGGGCACAGCCGGGTCGCCGGTCACGCCTCGCTGCTATGATGTCGCGGCCATGGCTTCAGTACACAACCACGACTACCCCAACCCATTGCTGGTGATGGCGCTCCCGCTGGAGAGCCAGGGCGTGTTCGAGCGCGCCAACATCCCGGTGTTGTATACCGGTATCGGCAAGGTGAACGCCGCTTACGCGCTGACCAGGCGACTGTCCGAATACGTGCGCGCCGGCCAGCCCCTGCCCCAAGTGATCAACTTCGGCACCGCTGGCAGCCGGCGTCATGTCACCGGATCGATCCTGGAGTGTCACGTCTTCATTCAACGCGATATGGACGTGACCGGCCTCGGTGTGCCGCTCGGCGTGACGCCGTTCGAAGAAGCCATTCCGGCGCGCCTGGAATTTCCGCGGCTGTTTCCTGAGCTTCCCGGCGGCGAGTGCGGCAGCGGCGATTCGTTTGTCATGAGCGAGATCGCCATGGAATGCGACGTCATGGAGATGGAAGCCTACGCGCTCGCGAAAGTGTGCTGGCTCGAGCGCGTCGCTTTCACTGCCGTGAAGTATGTGACCGACGGCGCCGATCAGGCATCGGGCCGGGACTGGCACGCCAATCTGAAGCTCGCGGCGGATCAGTTTCTGCTGTTGTATCGGCGCTTTCGCGGCGAGGCCTGAGCCGTCAAGGCGATGACGTCACCGGTGCCGGTTTTGCCTTCGGCTTGAATGCGAGCAGCACATTGCCGGGCATCTGGCCGAACAATCCGTAGCCGGAGCTGACGAACAACATGCCATTGGCGGCAACGATCGTGGCGTTGTCGATGGCGCCGCCGGTCGCAGGCACGCCGTTGAACGTCTCGAAGCTGCGCGCCGTGTCGAACTTGTAGAGAAGCTCCCCGGACTTCGCGTCGAATGCGTGCAGAAAGCCATCGAGGCTGCCGCTGACGACGGCGCCGTCGATGACGGTGGGCGCACCGGAGAAGCCGATATTGGTCGCGCACGCTTTCACCAGCTCGGCGCGCTTGCCTGTGCAATCGGGCGTCGCCGTGTAGGTCCATTCGACCGCACCAGTATCGACGCGCACCGCATGCAGACCGGGTTTCTGCAAACCCTGCGTCTTGGCCGCCGAGGCATACGGCCGATTGATCGGCGCAAACACGCGAGTGCCGTCATGAGCGATGCCCCAGTGGATGCCGCCGAGCGGCGAGCCTTCGCCGAAATCCTGGCGCCAGACCAGTTTGCCATCGCGATCCGGATCGAGCGCCCACACCGTGCCGGATTTCTGGCCGGCGAGTAAGACATCGGAGCCGTCGGCTCGCTGCGCGATGATCACGGAGGCGCCGAAGTCGACATCACGATGCACGGAATTCTTCGGGCAGTTCAGTCCGTCGCGTTTGCGTGCGCAAGCGGTGAGGAAGATGTCGTTCTCGGTGGCCTGGAACGACCAGCGAATGCGGCCATCCTTCAGATCGATCGCCAGAATCGCATCGGTCGTCGGCGCCGCGGGTTCCGACGTGGCTTCGCCGGTGCCGACGTAAAGCACGCCGCGTTTTGCATCGATGGCCGGCGAGGTCCAGATCGGCGCGCCCGAAGGCCCGTAGATCATCTTGCCGTCGCCGCGGTCACGCACCGGCTTTGCTTCTTCCATCGTGTGCGCGGTCCAGATCTTTTCACCCGTCATCGCGTCGAGCGCGGTGACGGCGCCATGCGTGCGGCAACATTCATGATCGTCATTGCCGCCGAGTGAAATCTCATATTGCGAGATGGGCACGTAGATGCGATCGCCATGGATGGCCGGCGTGCCGGTGGTCAACGACAATGGATACAAGCCGACCGACTGGATCCACAGCAACTGGCCGGTCGCGGCATCGAGCATGTGCACTTTCGAGGCAATGTCACTGAACACGATGACCTTGCGACCGTTCGGTAGCTCGCCGAAGGCCGCGCCGGTTCGCAGCGGCGTTTCGTGCGAGTAGACCCACTGCACGCAGGGCGCGCCCGAGATATCGATTGCGAACGCGCGCTGCGCATCGGCCACGGGCAGGAACAATGTCGTGCCGACAATGGCGGGTTGCGAGCGCATCTGCGTCGCCTTGGGAAATCCCATCGCCCAGGCCAGTTCGAGATTGCGCATGTCGGCAGTGCGCAGCCCGGCCTGCGCGGCGCTGAGGTGCCGATGATTCCTGGGATCGAAGCCGAAGCCGGTCACCGTCGCGGGCGCATCGAGCTTGACTTTGCGCCGCTCGGCCGAACACATCGCGCTCGCGAGCCAGTCATCGCCAGTGGCCTCGCGGCCGACCAGATAATCGATCACCGCGGCCTTTTGCGTAGCGTTCAGGGCCGACGCCTGGACCTTCATCTTGCCTTCATTCAAGGCATACAGAATGGTTTGGTAACGCATTGCCTTGAGCGTTTCCAAAGCGGGTGCGCGCGTGGCTTCAGGATGGTTGTGGCACGCGGCACAGCTTTGCTCGTAGACAGCCTTGCCCGGATGCGGTGTGGCCATCGCGTCCTGCGTGCGGGCCCGGGTCGCATTATCGACAGATACGGATTTCGCACTCTCGTGCGTCTGTGCTGAGGCGCTTGACAGGGCCAGTGCACCAATCAGTGCGGTCCATGCTGAACGTGCGGCGGCGTGTGCAAGCATCTTATTGATCCCCCCTTGCAGCCGCTATTAAAGTCGCGCCCCGGTCTGGTCGCCACATAAGAATTGTGTGCAGCCACGGTGGGCATACCTCCTGCATGAGGATGGCGGAGTTAACAGTTCGCCATCCATGGTCGATGACTCCGGATCGGGGCTCCTGCCCCGCCGTGCGAGCAGGGCAAAGACGCGACTTTGTCCGCTCGCTCGCCGCCGGTGGCGGCGGGTACATCCAGGTACCGGGGTGGCATTGGGGAGGAACCAGAAAATGATGATGACTCGCAGATTGGTCGCTGTCTTTGCGCTTTTGTTCTGTCTGTCCGGTGGCGCGCCGGGCGCCGAGCGCTCTGCTGAAACATCCCTGATCCCCTGGCCGGCGAGCGTACAGTCGCAGGGCGGCTCGTTCACACTGGACCGCGAGACCCAGATCGTCTACGAAGGCGATGCGCGGGTTCGCGCCATTGCGCACTACTTTGGTGAGCTGATCGAGAGCACGCGCGGTTTGCGCCCCGCAATCGTTCAGGGTTCTGCCCAAAGCGCGCCGAAGCGATCCGTTGTTTTTACATTGGGCGGCCTCGCCGGCGGCAGCCCGGAAGCCTACCAGGTCGATGTGACTTCCAAGGCAGCCCTGGTCACGGCGGCCGATCCTCGTGGCCTGTTCAATGGTGCCGTGACGCTGTGGCAACTCGCGAGCGTGCAGTCCACCACCGTGGAGGAAGTTCGCATTCCTGGTGTGCGCATCGAAGACCAGCCTCGCATGCGCTGGCGCGGGCTCATGCTGGATTCGGCGAATCAGTACCAGTCGGTGGCGTTCATCAAGCGCTACATCGATTTCATGGCGCTTCACAAGCTCAACGTGCTGCATTGGCATCTGGTGGACGACCAGGCGTGGCGCCTGCAGATTCCGAAGTATCCCAAGCTGACCGGCGGCCTCAGCTCCTATTCGGCCGAGGATGTGCGCGCAGTGGTCGAGCACGCCGCGGCCCGCAACGTCATGGTCGTGCCGGGGCTCGAGATGCCGGGGCATGCCACCGCCGCTGTTACCGCTTATCCCTCGATGCGCGCCGCGGACTCGCCGGGCGCCAGCACGAATCTGTACAACATCGAGGAAGAAACATTCGCGTTCTTCGATGCTGTGTTCGCGCAGGTGGCCTCGCTGTTCCCGGCTGAATACATCCACATCGGCGCCGGTGCCGTGGCGAAGGACCAGTGGCAGCAGTCGGCCGGCGTGCAGGCGCGCATGCGCGAGCTGGGCATCGTCAACGAAGCGCGTCTGCAACGATACTTTTTCGAGCGCATCAGCGAGCTGACCAAGAAACATCGCCGCCGCATCGTCGGCTGGGATGCGATCTTCGGCGGCGGCGTGCCGGCGGACTCGGTGATCATGACGGCGAACGGGCTGGACGGCGCGTTGGGGGCGGTCGCGTCCGGTTACGAAGTCATCGTTTCGTCCTCGAACATGCTGAGCTTCGAGCGTCCACAGAGCGGCGCGATCAACGAGCGCAGCAAGGCCGGAGAGGTGCTCAGCCTCGGCGATGTCTATCGTTTCGATCCGGCGCCCGCCGCATTGTCGGACCAGGATCGCGGCCGTTTGATCGGCGTGCAGGCCAGCGTGTGGAACAGCACCGATGGCAATGAGGAAGCCGTCGAGCTGATGACGTTCCCGCGCGCGGCCGCGCTGGCCGAGATCGGCTGGACGCCCTCAGCCGAATTGCGCTGGCCCGACTTCCAGCCGCGCATGGTCGCGATGATGGGCCGCTATTCGCGCCTCGGGCTCCGTTACAGCGACGCGGCGTTTCGCGCCACCGCCTTCAAGCGCGGTGAAGGCGGTGGGCGTATCGCCATCGAGCTCGCCAAGCAGGTGCCGCTCGGCGAGATTCGTTACACGACCAACGGTACGGAGCCGACGGCCAAGTCGCCGGTCTACAAAGATGTCTTCGAGGTACCGCGTGCGACCCTGATCAAGGCCGCGGTGTTCTACAACGGTGAGCCGATTTCCCGCACGACCGATATCGATGTCAATGTCGATATCGCGGGTGGCTCGTAATCACCGCTCACCCGGTGCCGTCCGTCTCTGTCGTCTGCGCGACGGAGACGGTCGTCGGCGTGGCGACGTCGGTGTTGTACATCACGCGATAGAGCTTCCAGCCCCGGCCGCGATTGCGCCACACGTGCATGTACTTGCCTGCTTCCACATCCGAGCCACGCCGCACATCGCGCACCCGGTAGTGTCCTTGTTCGATCGCGATGTCGTTGCGCACGAGGCTCATGTCCGGTTCGGTATTGAACGACACCACGGGCGTCATCTGATCCTTGAGAAATGCCGAGATGCCGTCGCGACCGGCGATGGCCGCGCCACGCTCCGGCAGGATCTGCGCCTCGTCGTCGAACAGCATCATGACGGCGTTGAGATCGTCAGCGTTGAACGCCTGCTCGAACGATTGAACCACGGATTTCGGTAATGCTTCGCCGCTCGTGCTGCAGCCGCCGAGCGTGATGCACGCTGCGGCCGCGCCCAGTGTCAGTAACGTGCTCGAGAAATAAACCAGATGCTTCATGCCGATTCCTCCACTGCCTTCTGTCACTACGATGGAATCCCTCGCATCCGCGAACGCGTCATCGTCATTCGGGGCGCGGAAGAATATATTCGCGTGGCCGGGGCGTCATCACCGGATATCCCATAGTGGTTTGGTCACTCCAGTGCAAGAATCATCTGCTGCGCACTGCGCGCGGCCGTGTTTCGGGTTATTCTCAATACGTGGTTGATGCGAATCTCGTGGCATCGACCGCGTTCACGAACGTTGCGACGAAGAGGAAGCGTCATGTCTTTGTACGGGCTGTTGGTGTTCTCCGCGGTGTATATGCTGGCGGTGGCTTCGCCGGGTCCCGGTGTTGCCGCGGTAATTGCGCGATCGCTGGCGAAGGGCACGCGCGGCGCGCCGGCGTTCATCGCGGGCTTCCTGGTCGGCGACCTCATCTGGTTTGCGTTTGCAGCAACCGGTCTCGCCGCACTTGCACAGAGCGCGCACGCGGTCTTCGTCGTGGTCAAGTACGCGGGCGCAGCATACTTGCTGTATCTCGCTTACAAGCTGTGGACTGCGCCGGCAGCGCCGGTCTCCGATGATGGGCCGGAGATGGATCAGGGGCAGAAACCGTTGCAGCTGTTCCTGGGGAGCCTCGCGCTGACGCTCGCCAATCCCAAGACGATGGTGTTTTTCATAGCGCTGTTGCCGACCGTCGTGGCGCTGGAGAAATTGACGCTGCTCGGTTTCGCGGAAATGGTCGTGGCGATTTCCATCCTGTTGCCGCTGACGCTCGGCGCTTACGTGTTGCTCGCCGCTCGGGCCCGCCGCATCTTCAAGAGTGCGACGGCGGTACGCAGAATCAATCGTGGCACGGGTGCCGCGATGGCTTGCGCCGCCGTCGCAGTAGCTACGCGTTAGAACGTGTAGTTGACTCTGCCGTAGACGAACCGGCCGGAGCGACCGAACGGCGAATAGTTCGAGAACGATTGCGTGCCGGTGAGATTGTTCTGCGGCGGGTATGGATCGGGATACTCGTCCGTCAGGTTGTCGGCACCGACCGCCACCTTGATGTGCTCGGTGATCGCGAGGCGGGCTTCCACATCCACCAGCGTCTTCGGCGACAGCGTGAAATCGAGCGCGGGATTGGGATCGGGAGCGAGAACCTCGCCGTAGCGAGTGGCGCGCAACGTTGCTCCCCAACCGCGCAGAGCCCAGTTGATGGCTGCCCCGTACTTGTCCGCCGGTGTGCCTTCCTCAAAGCTCAGGACGTTGAAGCGGCCGAACAGCACCGGCGGCGTAGGCAGCGCGGACAACTGCGGTGTGGTCGGGACTCTGGTGACATCCGTCGAGTTGTAGTTCGCCGTCAACGTGAAATCGAACCGACCCGCCGTCTCCGTCGACCAGGGATAGCTCAGCACGACGTCGACGCCTTCGGTCTTGGTATCGACGCCGTTGATGAAGAAGCGTCCGCCACCGATGCCGACGAAGCCCAGGCGGGTGAGGTACTCCACCACATCGGGGGACGTTAGGTTCTCCGAGAGCACGATCCGGTTGTCGATATCGATGCGATATGCGTCGACGGTGATCGTGAGATCGCCGAGCCGCGCGACAGCGCCCAGTGAGTAGTTCAACGACTCTTCCGCATCCAGCGGCTTTGCGCCCAGAGCGATCGCTGCGGGGTTGTTGACGGGGAAGGTCGCGATATCGAACGGCAGCCCGCCAATGAAGTTGGTGGATGTGGTCGAGAAGTACTGCTGCTGCAACGAGGGCGCCTTGAAGCCGTTCTGCACGGAAGCGCGCAGCGCGAACTGTGGAGTGAAGTCATAGCGCAAGGACAGCTTGCCGGCGAGATTCTCGCCGAAGTCGGAATAGCTCTCGCCGCGCAGCGCCACCGAGGCCAGAAACTGGTCGGTGACGTTTGCTTCCAGATCGACGTAAGCGCCGACGGCGGTGCGGTCTTCGTCCACTTCATTCTCCGGCCGGAAGCCGGGAAAGACCTGTGCCCCCGACTGCGCAGGGTTGCCGTTGGCCAACAGCACGCCGCCGTTGCGATACGAATCCGGCTCGCCGGCGTGGATGCTGAATGTTTCCCGCCGCGCTTCGACCCCCACCGCGATGTTGAGCGGCGAGGCGAGACCGATCTCGACGGTACGCACGCCGGAAATGTTGAAGGTCAGTTGGTCGTAATCGAAGCCGCCGGAATCGAACGATGTCTTGCTGGCCGTGCCGAGCGAACGATTCAATGAATGTTCGACGCGGAAATCCATTTCGTTGCGACCGTAGGTCAGCGATGAGTCCATGTTCCACACGCCCAGGCGCCAGCTCACGCCGAATGCCGCCGAGGTATCCACGACGTCCGGTGCAATCAGCGGCAGATAGCCATCGGGATAGATTTCGATGATGTTGCGATCGTCGCGGGCGATTCGATAGAAGCCCGCCGACACGGCCTCACGATCCTGCCAGCTGGCCCAGCCATACATCTTCGCGCCGCTTTGGACTTCGTACTCGGCGTTGACGAACACGGTCTTCTGATCGAGCTCGGGCTCGCCGTACCAGGAGTTGTAGCGATCGAACGTCGCCTCGCGCGGATCGAAAGCGCCGTTCACGAGCGGATACTGTTGACGGATGTCGTAGCCGCCGCGCTCGGTGTGTTCCTGATCTTTATATTCAGCGGCCACCACGACCGAGCCGGTCTGGCCGATCGGCAATCCTTTCCACGCCGAGACTGTCAATGTGTCGCCATCGGATCGACTACGGCTGCGCTTGGGTGGTGAGGAGTAATTCGCACCGGGAGGAGGACTGCCCACGAGCACGTCATAGGTGGTCTCGCGCCAGCCATAGGTCACACCGGCATCGCCGCCATCGTTCGCATTGCGCAAGCGCAGATTGATCACTCCGGCGATCGCATCCGAGCCGTACTGCGCCGAGGCGCCGTCCCGGAGTACTTCGACGGACTGGATGATCGCATTCGGAATGGTGTTCAGATCGACTGCGGTCGAGCCGCGCCCGATACTGTTGTTGATGTTGATCAGCGCCGACTGATGCCGGCGCTTGCCATTCACCAGCACCAATGTTTGATCGGGGGCGAGGCCCCTTAATGTGGCGGGACGCACCGTATCGGTGCCGTCGGCCAGGCCGGGGCGGGGAAAGTTGAATGAAGGCACCGTGACCGAAAGTGCCTGACTCACTTCGGCGACACCGATATTTTGCAATTGGTCGCCGCTGACGACGTCGACGGGGACCGCGGTGTCCAGCGCCGAGCGATTCGCGACACGAGTGCCGGTGACCACGACTTGTTCGATCTCGGCGTTGCCGGGGCCGGCGTTCTGCGCCGACAGCGGCCCTGCCAGGACCAGCAGAGGCAGGCCGGCAAGCCAGCGAAGTGAGCCGCAAGAACCGTTGTTGTGCATAGGTAACTCCGGAGCGGTGGGCCAGCGCTTCGGATGTAATACGCCTGTGAGCAAATGGCAACGGAAATGTTGCGGCCCGCACTCGATGCGACCGGCCGAATCGTTCAGAAAAGACGTCAATCGGGGAACGCACATGCACGTTCGTGCATTTGCATGCGTCGCGTATAACTTTTGCAAATGCGTTTGTAACAATATCGGCGGATGTATGCGGATTTTCGTGACTGGTGCTACGGGGTTCATCGGCGCGCATTTTGTCGAGCAAGCCCTCATGGAAGGCCATGACGTCGTGGGTTTGTACCGCAGCGAGGGGGCCAGACATCGAGCGGTTATAGAGCGGTTACGTGGCCGCGGCGCCTCGCTTCGACGCGGCGATGTGCTGAATCCGGAATCATTTGCCGACACGCTGCGAGGCGCGGATTGCGTTTGTCATTTCGCCGCCGCGTTCCGGGAATCCAGCGCCGATGAAGGCTATTTCGAGCGCATGAACGTGGAGGGCACGTCGAACGTGGCGCGTGCCGCCGTCGCCGCCGGAATCAAACGTTTCGTTCAGTGTGGAACGGCGGGCATCTACGGCCAGCGGGTCGCCGGCACCATCGATGAGAGCGCGCCGATCCGCCCGTGGAACGGTTACGAGCGTAGCAAGCTCGCCGCCGACCAGCGGGTCCGGGAGATCGCGACCGAGGCCGGCATGGAGTACGTCATCCTTCGTCCAACCGCGGTTTACGGGCCCCGTGACGAGCGATTGTTGAAGCTGTTCCGCTCGGTGCAGAAGGGTCGGTTCCCGCTGTTCGGGCCGGGCAATGGACGACGTCACATGATCTATGTGACCGATCTGGCCGACGCGTTCCTGCGGGCCTGCACGGCGCCGAGGGCCGTGAATCAGGAATTGATCGTCGCCGGCCCCAAGGCCGTGCCGCTGCGCGAAATGTTACAAACTATTGCTCGAGTCGCGAATCGTCCGGCGTTCGGGCCTCGCCTGCCGCTCAAGCCCATGCTGGCGCTCGCGGCAGTGGTCGAGGACACGTGCAAGCTGCTCAGGATCAATCCGCCGATCTATCGTCGACGGATGGACTTCTACTTGAACGATGCGGCGTTCGATTCGCGCCAGGCTCAGGCAGTGCTGGGCTGGCAGCCCAAAGTGGATCTGCCCGAGGGTTTCGCCGCAACGCTCAGCGCGTTGCGGCACGAAAGAAGCGGCGCCGCTGTCACAGCGGCGCAGGCATTTACACTTTTCTCACTGATCTCGCTGCTCGCACTCGATGCTTAGTCGCTGCTACTGGGGCAGCAGCGACTGGTACACCAGATTCGTGAACTTCTCGCGGAAGTCGGTGCCGTTGGGCATGAGCTGAATCATCAGCACGATCACCAGCCCCGAGGTGGGATCGACTCGATAGTTGGTCCCATAGGCTCCGCCCCAGCCAAACGCACCGGGCGCGTCCATGCCGCTCGCCCCGAATCGCTCGACGGTCTCGAAGCCGAAGCCGAATCCCATGTCGGGCTTGTTATAGATGTCGCCGATCTGATTCGTGGTCATCAGGGCGACGCTGCGTGGCGCAAGGATGCGAGCGTTGCCGAGCGCGCCGCCATTGCGGATGGCTTCGAGGAAGCGCGCATAGTCTCGTGCGGTCGAGAGCAGACCGGCGCCGCCGGCGAAGCTCCGGCGAGGTCCGTCGACGTAATGACCTTGTCCTTTCGCATCGTTGGCGGAGCGCACGATCTTGCCGTTGGCGCCCGTTCCATAGACAGCCGCGAGCCGCGCGCGCTGATTCTTGGGCAGGAAGAAGTTCGTGTCCTTCATTCCCAGCGGCTCTGTGATGTGCTTGCGCAGATACTCATCGAGCGGCATGCCGGAGGCGCGCTCGACCACGCAGCCGAGGATGTCGGTGTTGTAGCCGTACACGAACGCTTCGCCGGGTTGGGCGACGAACGGCAAGGAGCCGAGCCGCTCCATGGTCGTGCAAATGGGCTCATTCTTGTCGGCGGTGTACCAGCCCATGCCCGCGGCAGGGCCGAGGCCTTTTTCCTGGTACCGCGCGGCGATCTCCGGATTCGTGCCATATGAGATGCCGGCCGTGTGGGTCAGCAGATCGCGCAGTGTGATCGGTCGCTTTGCCGGCACGGCGTTGCCGTTCACGAACACCGTGGTCCTCGCGAACTGCGGGATGTATTTGCCGACCGGATCGTTGACCAGGAGCTTGCCCTGTTCCTGCAGTTGCAGGATGGCGGCGCTGGTGATCGCTTTGGTCTGCGAGGCAATCCGGAAGATGGTATCGGTGGCCATGCGGGTGCCGGCTTCCTTGTCGGCCCAGCCGGCGGCGTGCTCGTACACGGGCTGGCCGTTCTGCAGGATCAAGGCCACCGCGCCGGCGATCAGATTCTCGTCGACATACTGCTGCATCAGCTGGTCGATCCGAGCCAGGCGCTCCTTCGAGAGACTGGTAGCGGCGCCGACCTGCGCCTGGGCGCCGTTGAGCGCGGTCCAGCTTTCCGGCTGCGGTGTTTCGGCGAGCGAGGCGCTGCCAAACAAAGGCAGGGCCAGCGCCGCCAGCAATGTCGTCCTCAACAGTTGCGTGCGCATCGATTGTCCTTGGTTGCGGTCCCGGAGATGAACGGACCGCAATGATCCTACCAATCGCACCTATAAAAAAAGAGCCACCGTTAAAAAAGAGCCACCGCCGCGAGCCCCGCGACGATGGCTTCCGGGAAAGTAGTGGGAGCTCAGGGGCCCGGATTCGCGCCGGCGTCCAGGCCTGGATTCGCCAGAGGTTCGCAGCGAGGGTCAGGGGCGCGGCACGATCGCGATGTCGAACACGCCGCCCGTGAGCGGCGCGCTCGAGCCGGGCAGCGGTGCCGGCTGGCCACGCTTCACGACCACTTTCTGGGTTCGGCCCAGGCGCAGGTTCGGATCGAGCTGCGACAGATCGATGGAGAACAGCAGGCGCGTGGTCTGGCCGACCAGGAAGTTGTTGCCGTTCGAATCGGTGTAGATGTCGAAATCGGTGGTGGGCGACATGTTGAGCGCGTTGCCGTACTCATCCACGAACGGCCCGATGGTCTGCAACAGACCGCTGCCGGTGTTGGAGCTGCCGGTGGCGTTCTTGTTGGAGATGGTCACGAGCGTGTCCAGATCGTGATCGACCATATAGAACAGCGTCGTGGTCGCGCCGTTGAAGTTGTTGGTGTAGGCGCCGCCGACGATTTCCGGATCCTTGCCATAGCTCACGTCGCCCTGCGCATAAGCGAACCTGGTTTGAACCGCGGTGGTGTTCAGGTTGCCGCCGTTCGCGCCGTTCACCACTGCGATGTTCTGATCGTTGCTGCCTCCGATGCGCAGCGCGTTCAACACGGGATTGAAATCCACCAGCGCGCCGAAGCCGCCGCTGAAGCGCGGATTGACCTGGCTCACCTTGCTGGTCGCGCCGAAGTAACGCGTCGACAGGTCGATGGTGTACAGGCCGCCACGATCGGTCAGGCCATACAGCTGACCGTCGGCGGGACGGAAATCGATGCCGATGAGATTGCCGCCGTCGGACACATCGACGCGACCGCCGCGCACATACTGCGTGGCGCCGGGCTTGAGGATGTACAGCGAGTTGTCGCTGGTGAGCGCATACAGCCGCGAGTTGGGCAGTGTCACGCCCTTGGCGATGCCGCTGGTTGCCACGGCGGTGGCGCTTTGCGCGCTCACGATCGTTACGCCGAGCAGCGAGGTGGCTATCGCCACCGCGGCCCATGCCGCCGATGTCCTTGTCGATCTCATCACTTCCGACCTCTGGTGAATGGCGGAGCTGCGGTGCTCTCGGTGCGGATATTCGGTAATGCAGCAGCGATCGGATGCATTGTTACGTCGCTGTTATTGACAGTATTCAGCGCTGAAAGTCATAAACGCGCTCCAGCCGCGCCGTTCAGTTGGCGCGCGAGGACAGCACGACGTCAGCCTGATGTCAGCTGCGGGTCATGGTGAGGTCAGTGGAATTCGTCAGTGTGATTCGCTGGGGCGAATCGATTTCGGAGGTGCTTGTGAGCTCAGTGTTGACGCGTCGTGCGGTACTTCAGAGCGGCATTGCCGCGGGCGTCGGGATTGCAATGAGCGGTGCTATCGCCGAAGCCGCGGACAGCCTGCCTGCGATCACCAAGCCCATTCCTTCCACGGGCGAGAAGTTGCCCGTCGTCGGCCTCGGGACCAATCAATACAGCGTCAGCGAGCCGGCCGAGCTCGCGGCGCGCCGCGAGGTGCTCGAGAACTTCCCCAAGCTCGGGGCGAAGGTGATCGATACCGCCCGCGGTTACGGCGAGTCCGAAGTCGTGATCGGCAAGCTGCTCAAGGAGCTGGGCAACCGGGATCAGATCTTCCTCGCCACCAAGACGCTGATTCGCGGCGAGCCGGCGGCGGGCGACGGCGAACTGGAGCTCGCGCTACAGCGCCTGCAGACCGATCGCATCGACCTGCTGCAGATCCATAACTTCAACGCCCTCGACACGCTGTTTCCGAAACTGCAGCAATGGAAGCAGGCGAAGAAGGTGCGTTACATCGGCATCACCACCTCCACCGACGATCAATACCCGCAGGTGCTCGAGGCGCTCAACGGGCTGAAGCTCGATTTCCTGCAGGTCGATTATTCCATCGACAATCGCGGCTCCGAAGAAAAGATCCTGCCGCTCGCGAAAGAGAAGGGCGTCGCGGTGCTGACCAACGTGCCGCTCGGCGGCCGGCGCGGCAGCGTGTTGACGAAGGTGGCCGGCAAGCCGCTGCCGGCCTGGGCGGCCGATTACGACGTGACCAGCTGGGCGCAGCTGTTCCTGAAGTACAACATCTCGCACCCGGCCGTGACCGCGGTGATTCCGGGCACGACCAAGCTCACGCATCTGAAGGACAACCAGCTGGCCGGCCGCGGTCGTTTGCCCGATGCGGCCGGTCGCAAAAAGATCGAGGAGCTGTGGGCGACGGTTTCGGCGTGATCCGCTGATCGCTCGCTACTGCACGTGGGGTTGCAGCCAGCGTAGCAGTCCCCCGAGGTCCATCGCGCCGGACTGGCGCGCGATCTCCCGGCCCTGCTTGAACGCGATCAGGGTCGGGATGCCCCGGATGCCAAAGCGCGACGACAGCGAAGGCTCGTTGTCCGAGTTGACCTTGCCGAAACGCGCTTTGGTCTGCAGCCGCCGCGCCGCTTCTTCGAAATGGGGCGCCATCATGCGGCAGGGCCCGCACCAGGGCGCCCAAAAATCCACGATCAGTGGCAGGTCGCTGCGACTCAAGTGTCGCTCGAACGTCGCCGCGGTCAATTCCAGCGGGTGGCCGTCGAACAGCCCGTGATGACATTTCGGACACTTGGGCCCCTGATCGAGGCGCTCGGCCGGTATCCGCACGATGGAATCGCAATGTGCGCACACCAGGTGGACGCCAGCGGGCGAGGAAGAGGCGGTCGGGTCGCTCATGAGGTCTGTTCACCGAAAAGATCAGGTCCCCCCGTAATGGGGGCCACAAAAATCGCATGCAAGCCCGGCAGGCAGGCCCGACTTCGAGCACAATAGCCGCCTTCCCAGTTCTGTAAATCCGCAGCCGGCCTCGGACGGGCGGCGCACGACCGACAGCGCATGAAAGATCTCACTCAAGGCTCGATCGCCGGGCATCTGGTCTCGCTCGCGGTGCCGACGGCGGCGGGCATGCTGTTCCAGACCCTGTATTACTTCGTCGACCTGTACTTCGTGGCTGCGCTGGGCGATGCCGCGGTGGCGGGCGTGAGCGCCGCCGGCAACGTGATGTTCATCGTGCTGGCGCTGACTCAGGTGCTGGGCGTCGGCACCGTGGCGCTCATCTCACATGCAGTTGGGCGCAAGGATCAGCAGGACGCCAATCTGGTATTCAACCAGTCGCTGGTGATCGCGGCCCTGTCAGGCCTGTTCGTGGTGGTGGCCGGCTATTTCATGGCCGGACCGTACCTGAGGGCGGTTGCGGCGGACGAAGCGACGATCGAGGCGGGCAAAGCTTACCTGTATTGGTTCTTCCCCGGCTTGGGTCTGCAGTTCGCGCTCGTTGCCATGTCTTCGGCATTGCGTGGCACCGGCATCGTCAAACCGACCATGATCGTGCAAGTGTTGACCGTGTTGCTCAACACGGCGCTCGCTCCCGTGCTCATCGCCGGCTGGGGCACCGGCTACGCCATGGGCGTTGCGGGCGCGGGCCTGGCGAGCACGATCTCGATCGCCGCCGGCGTGGTGCTGTTGTCGATCTATTTCGGGCGGCTGGAGAAGTATGTCTCTTTCCATCCCGAAGAATGGCAGCCGCGCATCGCAGTCTGGCGGCGCATGCTCAGCGTCGGCCTGCCGGCCGGCGGCGAGTTCGCGCTGATGTTTTTTTATACCGCGATCACCTATTGGGCGATTCGTGACTTCGGCGCGGCGGCCCAGGCCGGCTTCGGCATCGGCTCACGCGTCATGCAGGGCATCTTCATGCCGGCCATGGCGATCGCATTCGTGGTGGCGCCGATTGCTGGTCAGAACTACGGTGCCAAGCGCATGGAGCGCGTGCGCGAGACCTTTCGTGTGGCCTCCGTGCAATGTGTGGGCATCATGCTGGTCGTCATGCTGCTGTGTCAGTGGCGTCCCGAGGCGCTGGTGGCCTTCTTTTCGAAGGAGCCCGAAGTGATCCGGGTCGGCGCCTTGTTCCTGCATCTGATCTCCTGGAACTTCGTCATGAGCGGGCTGATCTTCACCTGCTCGGGCCTGTTCCAGGCGCTGGGCAACACCGTGCCGGCGCTGCTCAGCTCGGCCTCGCGACTGCTGGTCTACGGCGTGCCGCTGATGTGGCTCACGGCGCAACCGGGATTCCAGATCGAGCACGTCTGGTATCTGTCGATCGCGGCGAGTGCGGTGCAGGCGGTGATCAGCGTATCGCTGCTTCGGAAGCAGATGCGTTTGCAGCTTGGCTCACCTGCGACCCAGCCGGCGTAACGCGCCAGACACAGTTGCCGACATCGTCGGCCACCAGCAATGCACCATCGTGGCCGACCGCCACTGCGACCGGCCGGCCGCGCGCTTCGCCTTTCGGCCCGATGAATCCGCCCAGCACGTCTTCGGGCAGGCCGATCGGCCTGCCATTCGCGAACGAAACAAATACTACTTTGTAGCCGCTGCGCGGCTCGCGATTCCACGAGCCATGCATGCCGATGAACGCGCCATTGCGATATTTGTCGGGTAGCAGGTCGGCGTCATAGAACACCAGACCCAGTGACGCGGTGTGCGAGCCCAGCGCGTAGTCCGGCACGATGGCTTTCGCAACCAGATCGGGCCGCTGCGGTTTGACTCGCTCGTCGACATGGTTGCCAAAGTAACTGTACGGCCAGCCGTAGAAGCCGCCCTCTTGCACCGAGGTGAGATAATCGGGCACGAGGTTGTGGCCGATCTCATCCCGCTCGTTCACGACCGTCCAAAGCGCGCCACTCTGCGGCTGCCAGTCCATGCCGTTCGGGTTGCGCAACCCCGATGCAAACACGCGGCTCGCACCCGTGGTCGCATCGATCTCCCAGATCGAGGCGCGCTTGTCTTCCGCTTCTATGCCGTTCTCCGCGGCATTGCTGTTCGAGCCGACGGTGGCATACAGCTTGTCGCCTTTCGGGCTCGCGATCAGATTCTTGGTCCAATGATGATTGATCGGTCCACCGGGCAAGTCGGCGAACTTCGTTCCCTGTCGTTTGATCTCGGTGGCGCCCGCTTCATAGTCGAAGCGCACGACCGCGTCGGTGTTCGCGACATACAGCTGGTTACCGATCAGCGTCATGCCGAACGGCGAATTCAACCCTTCGATGAACCTGGTGCGCACCTCGGGCGCCCCATCGCTGTTGGCGTCACGCAGCAAGGTAATCCGATTGGCGCTCGGCACGTTCGCGCCCGCCTTTCGCATCGCCCTGTCTTGGAAATAGCCCCTGATCCCCTTGCTATCCGCCGGCCGCTCCGGCGCATTCGTCTCGGCGACCAGCACATCGCCATTGGGCAGCACATACAACCATCGCGGATGATCCAGCTCGCATGCAAACCGCGAGACTGCGAGCCCCTTCGCTGGGGTGGGCGCCTGATCGAGCTGCCACGGTTTGGCTTCAGCGACGTTTACAACGGGAATGAGCGATTTGTCCGGCGCGGGCAGCGTGGGATTCGCCCCGTAGCCTTGCTCCGGCGTCATCTGCGTTGTGACTTCGGCACAGAAAGCGGAACTCGCGGGTACCAGAGATGCGATGGATGATGCGATCGCGGCGAATGTAGGAACGCGCATGACAAAGGTCCCATCGGGGAGGGGTTTGCCAGTGGAAGGGTTGGCGCGGGGGAGGAGTTCCAAGGCGTTCTGAAGCCCCAAGTGAGTATGCATGCACCAACGATTGATGAGGCGAGGTACGGTTGCCGACTGCTCGGAACTGCTTGAGTGGTTTGTCTACGGTAGCAGCGGGGCTACCATCTGCACTCCTCGCCACGCACGTCCCGAGTTGCATGTCCGACCCCATCCAATCGATCAGCGCTCTGTTGAATGACTTATCCGAGCTCGCGGACGTCGAAGACAGTCCCGAGTGGTACCTGCGAAGCTATCTGGTCGACTACAAGCGCACGCTGTTGCGCAAGTCATCCAGCCAGGAGATCGAGTTTGCGACCGGTGCGCTGATGCGCTTCTGCTCGGAGGCGTTGGACAAGAACAGTGCGTTGTACAGAGACTGCGCCGAGATCGCCCAGGAAGGGGCGAAGGTCGGTGCGCAGCTCAAGGCGGCGGGGCGTTGAGAAATCCTCCGGCAATTCAACACTCGGCGTTTCCGCAGAAACGGGCTGGCCCGGCTAGAATGCAGCGGCAAGCAGTTATTGGTCCCCGCGGAGATTCACATGCCCATCTACCGTTACGGCGAACGCATCCCCTCCGTCCACGACAGCGTCTTCGTCGCGCCCAACGCCAGCGTCATCGGCAGCGTCGTCCTGTCGGAGAATTGCAGCGTCTGGTTTGGTGCCACCATCAGGGGTGATAACGACGTTATTACGCTGGGTAAGAACTCCAACGTGCAGGAAGGCGCGGTGCTCCACACGGACCCTGGGATCCTGCTGACCGTGGGCGAGAACGTCACGATTGGCCATCAAGCCATGCTACATGGCTGCACCATTGGCGATGGCTCGCTCATCGGCATTCAAGCCGTCGTGCTCAACGGCGCCGTGATCGGTAAGGGCTGCCTGGTCGGGGCAGGGGCGGTCATCACCGAGAAAAAGGTCTTCCCAGATCGCTCGTTGATTCTGGGCGCGCCGGCGAGAGTGGCGCGCCAGCTATCCGATGAGGACGTGGAGAACCTGCTGAAATCCGCCCGGAGCTATGCCGAGCGGCGAGCGCAGTTTCTGGCCAATCTTAAGCAGATTTAGCGCCGCGGGTCGCGAGCTGATGACGAAGGTGTGAGCGCACCGTCGGCCATTCGCTGGCGATGATGCTGTACACGCAGGTGTCGCGCAGCGTGCCGTCGCTCGAACGCCGATGGTTGCGCAGCACCCCGTCGAGCTTCGCGCCCAGCCGTTCGATGGCGCGGCGGCTTTGATGGTTGAAGAAGTGCGTGCGGAACTCGACGGCGATGCAGTTGAGATTCTCGAAGGCATGCGTCAGTAGCATCAGCTTGCATTCGGTATTCAGAGCGGTGCGCTGAACCTGCTTGCGATACCAGGTGCTGCCGATTTCGACGCGGCGCGCTTCGGCGTCGATGTTCATATACGTCGTCATGCCGACCGCCTTGCCGGTTTCCGATGAGACGACTGTGAATGGCAGCATCGTTCCCTTGCGCTGCTGTTCGAGGCGCTTCTCGATATCCGCCCTCATCTGCTCCGGGGACGGGATGAACGTGTACCACAGGTTCCACAGCTCGCCGTCCCGCACGGCTTCGACCAGCTCGTCGTGCCGCGCCAGGGTCAGTGGCTCGAGAAAGACCGAGTCGCCATGCAAGGAAATCGGGTCCGGCCAGGGCATAGCAGCGCCATCGTTTGAAGGAGTGCGGCGTAGCTTAGCGCAAACGCGTCAGCTGGCGTGCAGCAGGCCGGCGGTGGGGGCGAGAATCCCCTCGAGCGGGCGCGGTTTGCCGATGGCGTAGCCCTGGCCGTACTGGACTTCCAGCTCGATCAGGCGCATGCAGATTTCGGGAGTTTCGACGTACTCGGCGATCGTCTCCATGCCCATGGCTCCGGCCAGCTGGGCGATGGCGCCGACCAGCGATTGCGAGCGCTCGTTGTGCAGCAGGTCGCGGATGAACGCGCCGTCGATCTTCAACGACGAGAACTGCAGGTTCCGCAGCTGGGCAAGCGAGCTCAGACCGGTGCCGAAATCATCGAGCGCGAACCGGCAGCCGCGCGCGCCGAGCTTGCTCATCAGCAGTTGCGCCTGTTCCATGTTCCTGACTACGGCGGTTTCGGTCAGCTCGAATGTGAGCCACTCGCCGCTCACGCCGCTCTCGTCCAACTGCGTCAGCAGCCAGTCGAGAAAGTCATCGTCGCTGATGGTCGGGCCGGACAGGTTGATCGAAACGTGCAGTGGCTTGTAGCCGGGGCGCGCGCTGGCACTTCGCAGGTGTGCTAGCACGTCGACGATGACGCAGCGGTCGATCTGCGGCAGCAGCTGATACCGCGTGGCCGAGGACATGAAATGCGACGGCAGCACCAGCCGGCCTTTCTCGTCGACGATCCGCAGCAGCATCTCGTAGCGATGCACCGAGTCGCGTGTCAGCAGAGATGCGATCGGCTGGCCGAAAATCTGGTAACGCCCTTGCTCGAGCGCGCTGCGCAGGCGCGCGACGATGGAGATGTCATCGCGACGGCGAATCATGCTGGTGTCCGACACCTGATAAACCTCGACTCGATTGCGGCCGCGCTCTTTGGCCGCCTTGCAGGCGACTTCGGCCGCGGCGAGTGAGTGATCGAAGCTACGCTCGCCGCTCGCCAGCGGCGCCGCGCCCAAGCAAATCGATAGCGGGAACGTGTCTTCATCGACGTGCAGCGGACGCGTCTGCACCGCTTCGCGCAGTCGCGCGGCGATCTTCTGCGCGTCGGCCAGACTACAGTCCGGAAGGAAGATGGTGAAGCGATCGCCAGACAACCGGCTGAGCACGGCGTCTTCCTTTGACAGCGCCGCTGCGAGCGCATTCGCGACCACCGCAATGGCGCGATCGCCCGCCTCGAAGCCGAACATGTCGTTGACGACGTGCAGCTGATCGATGTCTCCGTAAAGCACGCTGGAGTTGGCGCGTTCGCCCAGCGATTTCAGGCGCCACTCGATCAGTTTCTCAAGGCCCGCGCGCGAGATCAGACCTGTGACGGGGTCCGCGGGCAGCGACAACAAGCGGGCGAGCTGACGGCTCAGCTGCCAGCCTTTCTCGAGATCGTTCTGCTCGAAGGGCTCGTGCGTGGCGAGCCGATACATGATGGCGATACCTGCCAGTTCGCGGGACGAGTCGGACACCGGCGCGACCAGGAAGCGTCCGATCATCGGTCCGCCGTTCTCGTAGCGGACCCGATTGCGAATCACCGGGCCATGGGTCTCACGAATCTGCGACAGGAACGTATCGGCGATCCCGCGCAGCATCTGCTCCACTTCGGCAGCGTCGTCGCTCGGGCAGTGAAGATGGAATTCAGCGCGGGCCGGCGCAGTGAATGCGACCGCATGACAGCCGAGGCGGCGTTGCGCTTCGATCAGAAACTGGCGGATGGTGCTGGCTGCCGAGTCCATAGACGGGATCCAGGGGACGCGGCAAATGTAAGTTGACGGCTGACGGGGAGGTGAGAAGCCGTTCGCAAAGACTCGAGCAAAAGGCGGGAAATCGTGTCGTGCGGCGCAATGCCGGCAGCTGCGGCGGCGGGCCGTGTGACTTGCATCACAGGCCCGCCGCGCGAGCGGTCATCAATCCTGGATGAAGATGGTCGCCGGCTGTTCCAGCTTTTCCTTCAGCGCCTGGATGGTTTCGGCGGCGTCGTAGCCGTCGATGAAGCGGTGATCGAACGACGAGGACAGGTTCATCATCAACCGGACCGCGACTTCGCCATTGATGATGACGGGTCGTTCCACGGCCTTGTTGATGCCGACGATCGCCACTTCCGGCGCGTTGATGATCGGCGTCGAAACGATGCCGCCGAGCTTGCCGAGGCTGGTGATCGTGATGGTCGAACCCTGCAGCTCGTTGCGGCTCGCGGTGCCTTCGCGCGCTGCGTTGGTGACGCGACGGATCTCCGCTGCGATCTCCTTCAGAGACAGCGATTCCGCATGCTTCACCACGGGCACCTTGAGGCCATCGTTGGTCTGAGTCGCAATGCCGATGTGCACGCCATCATGGCGAATGAGCACGTTGCGTTCGGAGTCGTAGCGCGAGTTCACTTTCGGGAACTGCTCGACGACTCGCACCAGCGCCATCGCCAGGAACGGCAGGTAGGTGTAGGAAGGCGAGCCCTTCGGCAGCTGTGAGTTCAGATGCTTGCGCAGCCGCTCCAGCTCCGTCATGTCGACTTCCTCGACATACGCGAAGTGCGGAATGTTTCTCTTCGAATCCGCCACGCGCTGCGCGCTCACGCGACGCACGCCGAGAATGCGGATTTCTTCCGTGCCGGTGCGCACCTGGCGTCCGCTCGGAGCGGTTTCGCGCGCCGGTGCTGTGCCAGCCTGGCGACCCTGAATGGCTGCTTCCAGATCCTGGCGCTGAATGCGGCCATCGCGGCCGGTGCCGCTGACCGTCGACAGATCGATGCCAGCGAGCTTGGCGCGAGCGCGCGTCGCCGGAGACGCCATCACACGGCCGCCGGAAGGCTTGTTGGCCGGCTGCGCGGCGACGTTGCCATTGTTGGCAGCGGCGGGCGCCTTTGCAGGTGCGGTCGAAGCGGCCGGCGCAGACTGAGCCGGAGCAGCGGCAGGCGCGCTCTCAGCAGCAGCGCCCGCATCCGTTTCCAACACGATCAACTCGCCGCCGACGGCGATCTGATCGCCCGGCTGGCCGCCGAGCGACACCACTTTGCCGCTGACCGGCGCGGGCATCTCGACCACGGCCTTGTCGGTTGACATTTCCACCATCGGATCGTCTTCGGCGATCACATCGCCGACCTTGACCTTCCAGGCCACGATCTCGGAGGAAGTCGTGCCTTCGCCGAGATCCGGCAGCTTTACTACATGACGGCTCATGACGCCTCCATCGTTGCTTTAATGGCGGCGATGACGCGCGCCTGGCCAGGGAAATATTCCCACTCGAATGCATGCGGGTAGGGAGTGTCCCAACCGGCAACGCGCAGTACCGGCGCTTCCAGGTGCCAGAAACATTCTTCCTGAACGGTCGACAGGATCTCGGCGCCGAAGCCGGCGAAGCGCGTCGCTTCGTGCGCGACGATGCAGCGGCCGGTCTTCTTCACCGAGTTGACGATGGTTTCGACGTCGAGCGGCACGATCGAGCGCAGGTCGATCACTTCGGCATCCACGCCGGCCTTTTCGGCGGCGGCGAGACACACGTGCACCATCGTGCCGTAGCTGATGATGGTGACCTTGCTGCCCGGGCGCACGACCTCGGCGACGCCGAGCTCGACCCGATAATGGCCTTCCGGCACGTCGCCGCGCGGATGGGAGTTCCAACCCACCGCCGGCTTGTTCGGATCGCCGTCGAACGGGCCGTTATAGAGTCGCTTGGGCTCGAGGAAGATCACCGGGTCGTCTTCTTCGATGGACGCGATCAGCAGACCTTTGGCGTCGTATGGATTGGACGGGATCACGACCTTGAGGCCCGCGACGTGCGCGAACAGCGCTTCCGGGCTCTGCGAGTGAGTCTGGCCACCGCGAATGCCGCCGCCGCAAGGCGTGCGGATGGTCACGGGAGCGCAGAAGTCGCCACCGCTGCGATAACGAATGCGCGCCAGCTCGCTGACGATCTGGTCGTACGCCGGATAGATGTAATCGGCGAACTGGATTTCCGCGACCGGGCGCAGACCGTTGATCGCCATGCCGATGGCCGTGGCGACGATGCCGCCCTCGGCGATCGGCGAATCGAGCACGCGATGCTCGCCATACTTGCGTTGCAGGCCTTCGGTGGCGCGGAACACGCCGCCGAAGTAACCGACGTCTTCACCCATCAGGACGACGCCCGGATCGCGGGCCATCATCACATCCATGGCGGAGTTGAGCGCCTGGATCATATTCATCTGAGTCATTTCGCCGCGCGCTCCTTCAGTTCCTGGGCCAGCTGCATGCGCTGACGCGCGAGATTCGGGGTTTGTTCTTTGAACACATCCTGGAACATGATTTCCGGATCGAGCTGCGGGCCGTCACTCATCGTGCCGTAGGTCACGGCCTCCTTCCACGCCTTGCTCACCTGGTCCTCGCATTCCTTGGCGAGCGTCTGCTCGCGCTCCTCGGACCAGCTGCCCAGCGTGCGCAGATGGCCTTTGACGCGCTCGATCGGATCGCCGAGCGGCCAGCTCTTCTCCTCGTCCTTCGGGCGATAACGCGACGGGTCGTCGCTGGTCGAGTGGGGCGCGGCGCGATAGGTCACCAGCTCGATCAACGTCGGGCCGGCGCCGGTGCGCGCACGCTCGGCGGCCCACTGTGTCACCGCGTACACGGCGAGGAAATCGTTGCCGTCGACGCGAATGCCCGGCATGCCGTAGCCCGGACCGCGCGAAGCGAACGAGCGGCCTTCGCCGCCAGCAAACGTCTGGAACGTGGAGATCGCCCACTGATTGTTCACGACGTTGAGGATGACGGGCGCTTTATAGATCTGCGCGAACAACAGCGCGTAATGGAAGTCCGCCTCGGCGGTGCTGCCGTCGCCCAGCCAGGTGGAGCAGACGTGGTCTTCGCCCTTGATGGCCGCCGCCATCGCCCAGCCCACCGCCTGCGGGAACTGGGTCGCGAGGTTGCCGGAGATCGAGAACAAGTTGCTCTTGACCGAGTGATACATCACCGGCAGCTGGCGGCCTTTGCACATGTCGCGGGTGTTGGACAGCAGCTGGCACATCAGGTCGACGATGCTCAGGCCGCGCGCAATATGCAGACCCTGATTGCGATACGAAGGGAACAGCATGTCGGACGGGCGCAGCGCCATGTTCGCGGCGACCGACACCGCTTCTTCGCCGGTGGACTTCATGTAGAACGTGATCTTTCCACCGCGCTGAGCGCGATGCATGCGGTCATCGAACGCGCGCGTCAGCATCATGTGACGCAGGCCGAGCTCGAGATCGGCCACCGCGAGATGCGGATTCCACGGGCCGACCGCACGGTGTTCGTCATCGAGCACGCGGACCATGTCCCTGGAGAGGAATTCGGTCTCGCTCAAGGGCGCGTTCGGATCCGGCCGGGCAGCGGCGCCGGCCGGAGAAACCGCGACATAACTGAAGTCCGGTTTCTCGCCGGGGCGAGCCGGCGGTCTCGGAACGTGCAAACGGGATCTCATCATCAAGCCTCCGCAAGCAGCTGACGCGCCATCTCGTCCGCCAGCTCGCTGGTGGGACGATCGGTGGCGCTGGAACGCACAAAAATTTCGGTGAGTCGAACAGGAATCCGGTGGATCTCGGCGAGGATGGACTCGGCCGTTGCGCCACCCAGATATTCACGGCCAACGCTGATGATGCCACCCGCGTTGATCACGTAGTCGGGTGCATAGAGCACCCCCGCCGAATGCAGCCGCGCGCCGTCCTGAGCCGTCGCCAGCTGATTGTTCGCGGCGCCGGCGATGATCGGGGTCTGCAGCTTCGGGATGGTGTTGGCATCGAAGAGCGCGCCCAATGCGCAGGGCGCGAGCACGTCGGCGCGCTCGAACAGGATTCGATCCGGGCTGGATACGGTCGCGTCGAATTGCGTCGCGGCCTTCTGAGTCACGGCCTCGCGCACATCGGCGACGCGCAGCCTGGCGCCATCGGCCGCGAGCAGCTTGCACAGCTCGTAACCCACGCCGCCAAGTCCCTGCACTGCGACGGTCAGGCCGCGCAACTCGTCTTTCTTCAGTCTGAATTTCACCGCAGCCTTGATGCCCAGATACACGCCCAAAGCCGTTTTCGGGCTGGGATTGCCGTCCGAGGTCACCGCGGTCCGAGGCAATCCGCTCACGTAACGCGTCTGCCCCGCAACGATTTCCATGTCGGCGACCGACGCGCCGACATCTTCCGCGGTGATGTACTCGCCGCGCAGTGACTCGACCAGGCGGCCGAAGGCTTCGAGCATCGCCGGCGTCTTGGGCCGGTCGGCATCGATCATGACGACGGCCTTGCCGCCGCCGAGCGGCAGGCCCGCCATCGCGTTCTTGTAGCTCATGCCACGCGACAGCCGGAGCACGTCACCGAGCGCATCATGCGTGGAGTTGTAGTGCCACAGCCGGCAACCGCCGGCCGCCGGGCCGCGCGCGCTCGAATGCACCGCCACGATGGCTCGCAAGCCGGTGGCAGCGTCGTGCGCAAAGACCACGCGCTCGTGCTGGTCGAACGAAGGATGGTCGAACATGGCTGATACGAAGCTGGTTCGCTGGAGTTATGGGTTGTGGCGCAGCGGGTGCGGTCCGCTCCGCCCTGTCCCGGAGCATATTGCGCTACAATACCGACTGTTTAGCAGCATAGTCTGCCAAACGAGCCCGCCCGAACAGGAGGAATTACTACATTCCCATGAGCAGCAATCCGCCAAGTCGTGAACTGGACCGCGTCGACCGGCAGCTTCTGTCGTTATTGCAGGCCGACGGGCGGCTGACCGTCGCGGAACTGGCGCGCACCGTCAATCTGACGCTCACGCCTTGCATCGAGCGCGTGCGGCGCCTGGAGCGCGAAGGATTCATCGAAGGCTACTTCGCGCATCTGAACCCGAAGCGCCTCGGGCAAAGCATGCTCGCGTTCACCGAGGTCACGCTCGATCACGCCACCCAGGACGTGTTTCAACGCTTCAAGGAAGCCGTGCAACTGGTGGAGGAGATCGTCGAGTGCCACATGGTGGCCGGCGGCTTCGACTACCTGATCAAGACGCGCGTACAGGACATGGATGAGTATCGGCGCGTGCTAGGCGACAAGATCGTCAACGTGCGCGGCGTGCGCCATACCCAGACCTATTTCGTGCTGGAAGAAGTGAAGTCGACGCACGCGGTTCGCGTGCGGGTCAGCGAGCCGGGCAGGGCCGCAGCGGCGGCGCCGAAGCGCCGGCGTGCCAGAGCTTGAGTCGCGGGAGAAAGAGGGACCCTCGCTCGGCCCCGTCGCGAGCGGAGGAGGAACTGCCGCGCAAGGCGCGAGCCTGGCGCGGTGACCTGCAAACTCTCGCCGGTACATAGGCTTCATCCGTGCGAGCGAGGGTCTCTCCAAGCCGAGAGATCGTTGCGCCGTCTGGAGTGAGCCCCCGCATGTGCCACGGAGGCATTGCGCGGAGCGTGCCCTGAACGTGAAAAAAATGGCGGATGGGCGCAGGATAACGCTTCGCCGACGGGAGCCGCCCATGACTCGATCCGATTCGCCCGAGCTGCACGCGCTGGAGGATGCGAGCCGAGCCTTACGCGCGCTGTTGGGAGTGGTGATCGCGGTGGAGCGCCGCTTCGGCAGTCAGCAATCGCCCCTGGCCCTGTTGCGTCAGATCACGGACGATCCCGAATGGGCCTGGCTGCGGCCGCTGTATCAGCTGATCGCCGACGTCGATCACGCCATTCAAGAGGGCGACCTGCCCGTTTCCGAAATCGCGGCGATTGGCGCGCATGCGGTGGCGTTGCTGTCAGGGGTGGGAGCGCCGGTGGAACAGGCCTTCCTGGACCGCTACCGCGCGCTGTTACAAACCGACCCCGAAGTGGCCATCGCGCATTCCGCCGCATTGCAGGCCATTCGCAAGCTCCCGCCGGAAGCCGACACCGAAGCAGAGCGTCTGCACGCGCGCCATCAATGGGCCATGCGTTGCAAGCATCGGCGGCAGGGCCAGTAGAGCCTCGTTCATCATCCGAAGTTATGTCGCAACCGTGCGCGCGGCCTGGCCGATTTTGCGCAAGGCCAGTGGGCGATCAGCGACACAACGCGCGAGCCGGGCGAGTGCGTTACCGCTGCGGCCGACTGCTGGGCCGACGACCGGCCGTTCGAGTCCGATAACTGGTTGAAAAGCCTTCGCAGCCACGGCGTTGAGCCATTCACTATCAGCTTTCCCCTGGCAGGGACAGTGTCGGTTCGTGGAGGCACTTTTCAAGCAGTCAGCCCTAGTGCAATGTTATTGCCCCCGGAAGCCATATGCGGGATTAAAAAACTCCGGGACGAATCGTTGCCTTTGGTTTTTGCACGGAAGTAATCGCAACCACTATGTCCAGCCGTCTGGAGAATGCACTGATGCTGCTCGGGCTGGAGTCAGCCGACGATCCTGCCACGTTATGGCAAAACTATACGGATCGTCTGGCGGTGCTTCAGCACAAGCTCATCAACGCTGAAACTCCGGCCAGCCAGGAAGCGGCCCAGCAGGATCTGGCGCGCCTGGTCGCGGCCTATCAGACCGCGCGCAGCGCCACCGAGCCCGCCACCCGTCAGGTCAATCGCGAAGCCGTCACCATGATGCGCATGGATGACGTTGCCGAGGCCGAGCCGCAGGTCCACCAGGGCTCGAACGTGGTCATCGGCCCGGGCGTCGTGCTCCAGGGGCGCTATGAGATTCAGGCGGTGCTCGGCGATGGCGGCATGGGTCGCGTGTTCGCGGCTCGCGATCGTTTGAAGGACGAAGAAGTCGCGATCAAGGTCCTGCGTAACGAGCTGTTGTCGAGCAATGCCGCGCGCACTCGTTTCCTGTCCGAAGCGAAGGTTTCCTGCAAGCTGGCGCATCCAAACATCGTGCGCGTGTTCGACGTGGGCGTGGCCAGCGGTCGATATTTCTTCACGATGGAGCGGCTGCGCGGCGTGAGCTTGCGTCGTCGCATGCAAGCGCAGCTGGCGACCGGCAAACCCTTCCCCATCGAAGAAGCGACGGCCATCGGCGAGCAGCTGCTCGAAGCGCTGCGGCATGCACATCGTTTCATCGTGCATCGTGACCTGAAGCCCGAGAATGTCTGGATCGACAGCAGCGGTGTCGTGAAGCTGATGGATTTCGGCATCGCGCGGGCCTATCAATACAACGAGCTGACCCGCACCGGCATGAACCTGGGCACGGCGTATTACATGGCGCCGGAACAGCACGCCGATGCGAAGGAAGTCGACTGGCGCGCCGATCAGTATGCGTTCGGCGTGCTCATGTATGAGCTGCTCACGGGCCGCGTGCCGATGGGTGCCGTGCAGCCGATCGAAAAGGTTCGGCGTGACATTCCCCGGCAGATCGCTCGCGCCATCATGCGGGCCATGTCGCCGCGTCCCGAGGCTCGCTTCGACTCGCTGCGTGAGCTGCAGAGTCGCATCGTCGCCCGTCGCGAAGACGATGTGCCCGGCGCCATTTTCAATGCCTTCGGTCGCTCGATTGCGCTGGGCACGATCGCCGGCGCGCTGTTTGCGTACTTCGACAGTCTGAGCATCGGGCGCATCCATGAATGGATGTATCCCTCCGGCATCGCCGTCGGCATAGGCACGGCATTGATGGTGGAGTTCTGCGAGACGTTCTTCCGCTCGCGTTACCGCAGCCATGTGATCGCGGCGTTCGTTGCGACGGTGATGTGGATCGGGCTGGTGCTGGTCGTGGCGCAGAAGCTGTCGGGCCTGAGCAATGGCCTGGTGATGATGTTGTGCGGCTCGGTGTGGGCCAGCAGCATGGATTACGTGACCCGACGCTGGCGAATCGGCGCCGGAAGATTCAGATTCGAGGTGGCGTTCATAGGTGCCGTGTTCGGCACGTTGCTGGGCCTGGCGCTGCTGATGCAGGCGGATCACGTCAGTGACCGCAATTATCTGTACAGCGCGCTCAGTGGCATCCTGCCCGGCATGATCATCGCGATGGCCTCGTTGCGCCGCCGGCTGTGGCGCAGGACCGATTCGCCGTTCTCGCGGATGTTATCGCTGGCCCGCGACTGAGTCGTCAGTTGGTCACGCCGGCCGTTCGATACAACGCTGCCGCCAGTCGTTCCGCCACGTCGGCGGCCAGATAACGAATCCTGATTCCTGCCGAGAGCGGGCTGGCACCCGCGGTATCGACGTAGATGCTCGCCATGCGGCTGCGCCGGTCGAATGGCGAGCTCTCGATGCTCGAGGTCTGCACGCGATCGCGCGGCACGATCGTCAACTGCCGGTTCAGCCATCCACGCCGAAACATCACGGCGTCTCGGGCAAGTGCCCAACGCGTGTTCTTCACATACAAATGAGCGTGCATCCACGCCAGCGGAATGCAGCCCAGCACGATCACGATTGCGCCTTCCCGCAAATACCAGATGGCCGGCGCCGTCAGAATCACGATCAACCACAGCAAGGTCTTGCGAAATACCCGGCCACGCGCGCCGGAGGCCAGGGGTTGCCAGTTGGGCTCGGTGCTCAGGTCGAGCGCGGGCAACGCAGTGGCAATGAGCTTGGGCGCCGCGCTTGCGGGGCAAACGGGCGCGAGCCAGCGCGTCTTGCTGCGGGAGTTGTCGCCGTTGCCCTCGCTCCCGCCGCTGTCGCCGGCGAGATCGACGCTCAGCGAGACTCGATCGAACCAGCGATGCAACAACGACTCGTTTTGATGGACTGCCTGGATGCGCCGCGTGCGCAATGTCAGAGCGACGCGGGTGAAGAGTCCGTAGCGGGCGCGCAGATCTCCAGCGACGCGCGTCAATCTGAAATCGTAGAAGGTGAGGATCGCTTGGATGACCGAGAGGACGCGCACGGCGATGATGGCAGCCAGGATCGTGAGCACGCCGAGCCCGATCTGCATCATCAGGCCGAGTGCCGCCAGCCCGGCCGCTGACGGCGAATGAAGCAGTCGATCGACCAGTTGCTGGTTGATGACGAACACGCCCGCTTCGTGCAGTACGCCGAACGCAGCCGCGACCAGGATCATTCCGCGATTGTCGATCAGGCCATGACGCACGAGCTCGCCCATGTCCAGGTGGAGCAGCGTGTCTTCGGCGGGCGTTGCCGCTGTCTGCTCGACGGACCTGGCCGCCGCGAAGATTCGCTCTCGCATCCGTTGCACGGCTGCCAGGTCGAGCACGCTGATCAGCGCTTCCGGCTTGCCGCCGGTGGACGTCTGCACGCGAACTTCGGCGACGCCAAGCAGGCGATGTAACAAGCTGCGCTCCGTGTCGACGTTTTCGATGCGTGCGTACTCGATGTGACGCGTATTGCGGAAGATCATTCCTTCACGAATGACCAGGCCGGTCGGGCTGAAGCCATAACGGAAGGTGAGCTGAATCCAGACGGCACGCACTGCGACGAGCACGACGATGATGGGCACGATCCAGGGGCCGAACGGGCCCGGCGTTTCGTCGCGCACGTTGAAGAACAGCAGGGCGATCAACGGCAGGACCATTTGTTTTATCGCGCCACTCAGGCCGAACAGCCACGACAGCGCGTGCAGCCGAAGCGTCGGCTGGAAATCGCCCTCAGACGCCACTGCCGGCACCTTCGGCAAGCAGGGCATCGCGCAGAGCGATGGCTTCTTCGTGCTGCAATCCGGGCAGCTCGATTTTCGTGTGCCGACTGCCCGCCGTGTACATTTTCAACGTGCCAATGCCGTAACGACGTTCGAGTGGGCCCTGCGAGACGTCCGTGTGTTGAATTCGGACGCGCGGAAGTGCGATGCGCGAGCGCCAGATCACTCCGCTCTCGATCGCAATCCCGGTCTCGTCGACGCCGTAACGCAGATGCCGGTACGACACCGACGGCCACCACCAGCTGAGAAAGATGCCGCCGATCACGACCAGCGCCGGCGCGAATGGCCAGAGAAACGGCAGGGATGGGCTGATCGCGAACGTGGCAACCGCGACGATCAAGGTCGCGATGGCCGCCTGCCAGCGCCAGACGCCGATGATCGCCGAGTCGACGTGGGAGAGCTGCAACGGGGCCATCCTGCTGGGAAAGATGGCCGATTCTAACCCGGCGTGCGGCTAAGCCCAGTTCTGCACGGTCAAGGCCTTGAAAGGCTCGAAGTGACGTACGTTGTCGGTTACGAGTACCAGCTCGTTGATCTGAGCGATGGCGGCGATCTGACCGTCGACAAAGGGCACCGTCGTACCCATGGCCTCCAGGCGTGCGCGATCGATGGCGTGCAGCTTTGCCGCAAGGTCATCGTACGGCAGGATCTCGAAGGCGCTGACCACATCCGCAAGATAGTCCTGCAAAGCATCGCGACGCCTGCCGGCGGGCAGGCGTTTGCAGCCGAACTGCAGTTCGTGCCAGACCGGCGCCGCGATCGCGCACTCATCGGCCATCGAAGCGAGCCGGCGCATCACGCTGGCGGACGGCGTTTTCGCCATGGGCTGTGACACCACGTTGGTGTCCAGCAGATAGCGCAGCACGGCGCCGACTCACAGATCGACTTTGCGCCCGGGGCTCCGATCGCGGAGCTTGCGGGCAAAGTCGGGCTCCAGGCCCACTTCGGCGAGCGAATGTTTCTTCAGGAACTTCTGATACGCGTCCTGAAAGGTGGTGCGCTTGCTGCGCAGGCGATGATATTCGTTGACTGAGATCATGATTGCGACTGCCTTACCTCTGCGAGTCAATTCCACGGCCCCTCCGTCCTCCACCTGATCGATCAGAGAGGGCAGATTGGCTCGAGCCTCGGCGATGGAGTAACTTTGTACCATTCGCCCAATGTACATTCAGCTGTACATGAAATCAATCCGGTTCCCTCCCTCCCTGGTCCGGCGGTCGGGCCCGCAGGAAGCGGGCGAACCGGGGAATGCCGCGGGCGGTGAGGTTGTGATAGCTGTATGTGACCCAGCTGCCGAGGGCCGGCGGGTGGCGACGTTGTTCGTCGCTGAAGCCGGTGCCGATGCGGAACTCGGTGCCCTCGGCGGTGCGCACGAGCAGTGCGCCGAGCATGCCGAGATATTTGCCCTGGCCGGGCAGGTGGGCGATGACGCGAGCTTCGGCGTCTCGATAGGGCTTTAGCTTCAGCAGGTCGTCGCTGCGCTCGGCGCGATACAGCGAATCTTCCCGATGCAGCATCAGTCCCTCGCCGCCGGCGTCGACAATGGACTCCAATCGAAGGTGGAGTGCGGCGTCATCTGCGACGCGCGTCTGTATTACTTCCCGCAGCCAATCGATGCGGAGCGGCGTCAGTAGAGATCGCAGCTTCTCCAACCGCGCGCTGAAAGTTCCACCGTGCGCGGGCAGATCGAAGACCATGAAGCGGATGTTTCGCCAGGCGTCCTCGTCGGGCTCGAGATCGCGAACCGTCGCGGTGACCTGCTCGAATCGTCCGCGGCCTGCCCAGAGCTCACCATCGAGTGGCTCGGTGGGCCAGTCGCGGATGAACCAATCTGGAGCATGAACCGTGTTGCCGGCGCGAGTGAGCAGGTGCCTGCCGTCCCAATATGCGCGCACGCCGTCGTATTTCTCGCTCACCCAGTACCGCGATACATCCACGTCTGCGCCATCGTAATCATTGGCGAGCAGCAGCGGCGGCGGGGCTGCTGGCGCCATGACGGGTGCGGACAGCGCCCCGATGAGGAGGGCGGACTCGATCATGAGCCGTGCAGCTGTGTGGCGAGTTCTCGATTTGTGTGCGGCGTCCATGCTCTTCGTGCCGGTGACCGTGGTGTCGCAATGTAAGCATCGCGAGCCCTGCAAAAGCGGCGCATTTCTGGCCCGCTCGCCCAGAAATTACCGATATCTGCAGGCTCGCGAGGTGGTAGGGGGCAACTGCCCCGGAAAGCACCGAGATTCAAGCTCCCCCGCCCGCAATCGGCGTTAGTATCGGCGCTGGGTACCGGCGTCCGGCCGGCGCAGGAGGATGCATGAATCAGCACCATGACCTGGTGATGCCAGTCACCGCCATCGATCACTCGCTCGGTCCCTCGCACGCACCCATCACCATCGTCGAGTACGGCGATTTCGAATGTCCGACGTGCAAGCAGGCGGCGCCTTCGCTGAAGCTCTTGTTGAGCCGCTTCCCGGAGCAGGTGCGGATCGTGTTCCGCCATTTCCCGCTCGAAGAAGTGCACCCGCATGCGCTGTGCGCCGCCGAGGCGTCCGAAGTGGCGGCGGCGCAAGGCAAGTTCTGGCAGATGCATGACCTGCTGTTCGCCAACCAGCTGCACCTGAAATCCAATCAACTACGCAGCTACGCCGAGCAGCTGCATCTCGACATGGCGCGCTACACCGCCGAGATGGACGACGAGATCTATCGGCAGCGCATCCGCGAGCACATCGACAGCGGCCGTCGCAGTGGAGTGCGCAGTACTCCCGGCATCTTCGTCAACGGCGAGATTCACGACGTGTCCGCGGGCATGCAATCGCTGTTCGACAAGGTCGCCTCGATGGTGAGCAGGTAATACGGTGCTCTCATGCCAAACGAACTGTATGCAAAGCGCGCCGAACAGATGTTTCCAAAGCTCACCAAGGCGCAGATCGCGCGCCTGGAGCCCCACGGCGTCCATCTGGCGACCACCGAAGGGCAGGTATTGATCGAGCCCGGCGCGCATGAGCGCAAGATGATGGTCGTGCTGGCCGGCAGCCTGAAGGTCACGGTGCCGGGCGTCGACGAGCAGGTCATCAGGCCGCTCGTGCCGGGCGATTTCGCTGGCGAGATGAGCACGCTGCGCGGTACGCCGGGCTTCGCTCGGGTGGAAGTTCGTGAAGCGGGCGAGGTGCTCGTCATTACGGATAGCGATCTGCGCGTGGTCGTGCAAACGGACGCGGAGCTCAGCGAGATCTTCATGCGCGCGTTCATCCTGCGTCGCATGGGATTGATAGAGTCGCCGAACAGCGAGATGACGCTGATCGGCTCGCGCTATTGCGGCCATACCCTGATGCTGCGCGAATTCCTGTCCCGGAATGCGCACCCGCATTTTTATCTCGACGCCGAAGCGGACCCGGAGGCGGCGGGATTGCTGCAACGGGCCGGGCTCACGGCGGCCGATGTTCCCGCCGTCATCGGTCGCGGCCGCGCGTTGCGTAAGGCGAGCTTGCGGCAGCTGGCCGAGTTTCTGGAGATCAATCCAGAGATCGATCCGGAAGCGATCCACGACATGCTGGTCGTGGGCGCCGGCCCCGCAGGTCTGGCGGGCGCTGTGTACGCGGCTTCGGAAGGGTTGGATGTGCGTGTGATCGACAGCTTCGCGCCCGGCGGTCAGGCGGGCACCAGCTCGCGCATCGAAAATTATCTCGGCTTTCCCACGGGCATTTCCGGCCAGGCTCTGGCGGGTCGCGCGTTGGTGCAGTCGCAGAAGTTCGGTGCCCGGTTTCATGTCGCATGCGACGCGGTCGCCCTGCATTGTGACAGTTGGCCGTATCGCGTCGAGATGGCCGACGGCCGCGTCGCGCGCGCTCGCACCGTGCTCATCGCAACGGGCGCGCAGTATCGAAAGCCCGATCTGCCGAACCTGGACAAGTACGCCGGCGTCGGCCTGTACTACGCGGCCACGCACCTGGAAGGCAAGCTCTGTCAGAACCAGGAGATCATCGTGGTTGGCGGCGGCAACTCGGCGGGCCAGGCGGCGGTGTTTCTCGCCGGTGGCTGTCGTCACGTGCACATGATGGTGCGTTCGGACGGACTGGCCGAGACCATGTCGCACTATCTCATTCGACGCATCCAGGAGTCCCCGAATATCTCTTTGCACACTCGCACCCGGATCACGGGCCTGGAAGGTGCGGACGAGCTGGAGCATGTGACCTGGACCGATGCCCGCACCGGAGCGCGCGAGCGCCAGCCGATCAAGCATGTGTTTCTGATGACGGGCGCCGCGCCGAATACCGAGTGGCTCAAGAACTGTGTGAATCTCGACGAGAAAGGCTTCGTCCGTACCGGCGCCGACCTGAGCAAGGACGAACTGACCGCTGCGCGCTGGCCGCTGTCTCGGGCGCCTTTCATCATGGAGACCAGCCTGCCCGGCGTGTTTGCAGTCGGCGATGTGCGGGCGGGCAGTGTGAAGCGCGTTGCGTCAGGCGTCGGCGAGGGCTCGATCTGCGTGCAGTTCGTACATCGGGTGCTCAGAGAGCTGCCGGCGGTGTTCGCCTAGAACCAGTTGTAGTTGAAGCTGATGCTGATGCGTTCGCCGGCCACGGGATTCGCCGGCACCTCGTGTCTGAGCCAGCTTTCGAACAGCACGACCTTGCCGGCTTCGGCGGGCACCACCCACCAGGCCCGATTCGCCGGGCTCGCATCCGCTTTGCGCGGCGGCGCGGCCATGAATTTTTCCAGCCGGGGATCTTCGAATTTCAGGCCGGGGCAGCCTTTGGGGGTCTGCACGTAATAGGTGCCGCTGATGGTCGAGAGCGGATGCAAGTGCATGCTGTGCGCGACCTGCCGCGGCATGATGTTCACCCAACAGTCGGTCATCGCCAGTTCGCGACCTGTCAGGTCGAGCTCGAGTGTTTTCACGAACGAGCTGACGTGCCGCCGCAGATATTTTTCGAGCTGCGCGAACGTCGGCGATATCTGCTGCATTCGATGTGCCGAGTGATAGGAGGTGTAGCCGCCCGGATAGTTCTGCTGCGACCACCTCTGTCCCGCCTCGTCGTCCAGCTGCAATTGCAGACACTCACGCAGCAGCTGCTTGTTGAACTTGCGCCAGTCGGCGCGCTGCAGCGGCGCACTGTAGATGCAGGTGGGGAACAGCATTTGAATCGGCATGGGCCGGGATTCTACCCGATGGGGTACCATGCCGGACCATGAAAGCCCTGATCATTCCCGTCACGCCGTTTCAACAGAACTGTTCCGTCATCTGGGACGAGCGCAGCAGGCGCGCGGCAGTGGTCGATCCCGGTGGAGATCTGGATCGGGTGCTGGCGGAAGTGGATCGGGAAGGGTTGCAGCTGGAGAAGATCCTGCTGACGCATGGGCATCTGGATCACGCGGCGGCAACCGCGGAGCTGGCCAGGCTGCGCGGCTTGCCGATCGAAGGGCCGCATCGGGACGATCAGTTCCTGATCGAGCAGCTGCCGGAATCGACGCAGCGTTTCGGCTTTCCGCCCGCGGCGGTGTTCACGCCGGATCGCTGGCTGGAGCAAGGCGATCAGGTGACGGTGGGCGAGGAGACGCTCGAGGTGCGGCATTGTCCGGGACATACGCCGGGCCACGTGGTGTTCTTCCATCCGCGGCAGAAGTTCGCCTGGGTCGGCGACGTGATTTTCGCCGGCTCGATCGGTCGTTCCGACCTGCCCCGCGGCGATCACGACACGCTGGTCAAATCCATTCGAGAGAATCTGTTTCCACTCGGCGACGATGTGCGCTTCGTGCCCGGACACGGGCCGCTGTCCACGTTCGGGCAGGAACGTCAGACCAATCCGTTCGTCGCCGACCGCCGCTTTCGCTGATGTAGTTCGCCTAGCCGCGATCAGGAGTCCGTGTGAAGCTCACCGTACGAAAGAAACACTGGCAGTTGCGCGAGCCTTTCATCATTGCGCGCGCCACGTACACGACCAGCGATGTCGTCATCGTCGAGTTGCAGGATGGCCAGTTCGTCGGTCGCGGCGAGGCGGCGGGCGTCGATTATCACGGCGAGACACCGGACTCGATGCTGGCGCAGCTGGAAGCCATTCGCGACAGAATCGAAGCTGGCCTCACGCGCGCCGAGTTGCTGCAAGTGCTGCCGATCGGTGGCGCCCGGAATGCGCTCGATGCGGCGCTGTGGGATCTGGAAGCGAAGCGCACCGGCCGCCGCGCCTGGGACCTGGCCGGCATCGGCAACACTCGCGAGATCGCGAGCGCCATGACCATCGGCATTCGCTCCATCGAAGGCTACGAGAAAGCGGCTCGCGACCTCATGCACTATCGCTGGATCAAGATCAAAGTGTCCGCCGAGAATCCCCTGGCTTGCATCGAGGCCGTGCGTCGTGGCGCGCCCAATTCGCGTCTGATTGTCGACGCCAACCAGGCGTGGGATGTGCCAACCCTGTATTCGCTCGGTCCGAAGCTGGCGGAGTTGCGAGTGGATTTGCTGGAGCAGCCCGTCAAGGTCGGCGGCGATGACGATCTGGTCGCCGGCCGCTCGCCCATTCCCGTGTGCGCCGATGAATCCATCGACACCATCGACGATCTGCCGCGCCTGCAGAGCCGCTATGAGTTCGTGAACATCAAGCTCGACAAGACGGGCGGTTTGACCGCAGCACTGGAGCTTGCGCATGCCGCGCGCGCGGCAGGCATGCGATTGATGGTGGGCTGCATGGTCACCGGATCTGTGGGCATGGCACCGGGCATGGTGCTCGCGCAGCTCTGTGAAGTGGTGGATCTCGATGGCCCGCTGTTGCAAGCCGAAGATTGGGAGAATCCGATTCAGTACGATCGCACTGGCGTGATGTCGTGGCCGTCACCGGCGCTGTGGGGTTAGCCCGCGGTCAGCTCAGCGTTTCGACAGCACGCAACGCGTCCTCCAGCTTGCGCGACCAGACTTCCACCCCCTCCGGATCCGCAATCAAGTCATTGCGGATCTCGATGAGCACGGCCGGGTTGTTCAACAGATCGCCGTGCACCACCAATGCATAGTCGGCATCGGCGCTGACGCCATAGGGAACGTTCGCCTCCACGTTCAGCAGCGGGTCCCGACGTAGCTGCGCAATCACGGCCTGGCCTAGCAGCTCAGCCTTGTCGAACAGCACGCCGGCGTGCCACGGGCGTTGCTGGCCGAGATAGACCGGCGTGAAGCTATGAACCGCGACCAGCACGTTGCGTCGGCCCTCGGCCGTACGCTGCTCGAGATGCGAGCGAAGGCGATCCTGGAACGGGTGAAAGATCAGTTGACGGCGACGCTCCCTCTCCGCGGGATCCAGGGAAAGGTTGCCGGGAATGTCGGTGGCTTCCGAGCGCAGCGGAATGCTGTCGGCCACGTGCAGCGGACGGTTCAGGTCGATCAGCAATCGGGAGTAGCCACCCAGGAATGCCGAGGCATCGATGCGCTTCGCCAAGGCCCGCGTGAGGTGGGCCGCGCCGATATCCCACGCGATGTGGCGCGCCAGTTCCTTATCGTTCAGGCCGAGCTGGTGATACTCCGCCGGAATGTGATTGGAGGCGTGCTCGCAGATGAGCACGAATGGCGAGCGACCGCTTTCGTTGAGAACTTCGACGGCGGCGGGCCAGTCGGTTGGCACTTCGGCCAGCATCAATAAAACATCCGGCTCGCAATCTTCACGGGGACCATGATGCCATAGACCCTGTGACGCCTCCTACCGGACCCAAAGGCCGAGGTCGCGCCCGGAACATACCGCTCGGGCCGAACGAGCGCGCCGCCGGCATGTAACCTCGCCGTCGGCTCGGCACCGACGACGGGCCAGATTCTTCCCAGGAACTCGATCCACCTTCAATCATTGAACGGCTAAAGGGCCCGTCCTGCGTGACGGATCATTCACCAACCAGAGGAGCGAGCCATGCCTACTGCAAGCGGACACACCAAAGCGATCCGGGCCAAGAAGGTGATCGGAACGCCGGTGAAGGATCCCTCCGGTAAGCGGATCGGCGAGATCGAGGATGTGGTGCTGGACAAAACGTCCAACAACATCATGTTCGCCGCGGTCAGCTTCGGCGGTTGGCTCGGGATGAACGAGAAGTACCATCCCATCCCATGGAGCATGCTGAAGTATGAAGAGGACGAAGGCGGCTACGTGGTGAACATCACCAAGGAGCAGCTGCAATCGGCGCCGGCGGATTCGCTGTCGGAGTTGACCAAGGACGACGGCCAGGCTTATCGGGATCGAGCCTTCGACTACTACCGTTCACCCCGTTACTGGGAATGAGTGTTCGAACACTGGACCTCCCATTCGGGGCCCGATCGCAGGATCAGAACAGTGTAAGAGTCCGAAGGCGAGATAGCTGGCGATTGAAGGAAAGATCGTCAGTACGCGAGCGACCCTCCTCAGGTGGGTCGCTCGTTTTTGTTGGGGCGGATCCTCTTCAGGTCGCGGTGGCTTCGGGCAGACCGCCAAGGACCTTGTCCAAGGTGATCGGAAACTCGCGAACCCGCACGCCGGTCGCGTTATAGACCGCGTTGGCGAGCGCGGCGGCGACGCCGACGATCCCGACCTCGCCAAGCCCCTTGATGCCGAGCGGATTCGCGTACGGCTCCTTCTCATCCAGGCAGATCGCCTCGATTCGAGGCGTGTCGGCGTTGACCGGGACGTGATACTCCGCGAGATCGTGATTGACGTACGAGCCATCGCGCAGATCGACGACCGACTCTTCGGTGAGGCCCGCGCCGATGCCCATGATCATGCCGCCGATCAGCTGCGAGCGTGCCGTCTTTGCATTCAGGATGCGACCGCTGCCGAACACGCCCAGCATGCGACGCACGCGAATCTCGCCGGTGTCGATATCGACGCCCACTTCGGCGAACTGCGCTCCGAATACGTGCGATGAATACTTCGGCTGTTTCTCCGCGCCCTCATGTTCGCCCTTGCCTTCGATGCCGGACGGCGCAAGCCGCGATAGCACGGCTTGCAGCGACTCCGACTTCTCGCCCGCGACTACGCTTCCATCTCGCAAGGCAATCGTGTTGACGTCAGCGCCGGCAAGCGGTGAACGCCGATCGTTGGCAACCAGTTGGGCTATCCGAGAGCGTGCATCTTCGCATGCGAGCAGGACGGCGGAGCCCGAGCTGGCAGCGCCGAACGATCCGCCGGAGCCGGCCGACTTCGGCAGTCTGGTATCGCCAAGCTGCACCGTGACTTTGTTCGCGGGCAGGCCGAGACTTTCCGCGGCCACTTGCGTGAGCACGGTGTAACTCCCCGTGCCGATGTCGGTCATATCGGTTTGCACGACGGCCGTACCGTCGGCGCTCAATCGCACACTTGCCGCGGAGGGGCGCATGAGCGTTGGAAACATCGCGCTGGCGGCGCCATATCCCACCAGCCAGCGACCGTCGCGTAACGTGCCCGGGCGCTTGGGCCGATTCGACCAGCCGAACCGCTGCGCACCCTCGCGGTAGCACTCCACCAGCGATCGGCTGGAGAAGGGCAGGTGGGTTTCGGGATCGTCCTGCGGTTCGTTCTTGATTCGCAGTTCGATCGGGTCCATGTCGAGAGCGACCGCCAGCTCATCCATGGCGCATTCCTGCGCGACACTGCCTGGCTCCTCGCCCGGTGCGCGCATGATGTCCGAGGTCGGCAGATCCAATATCACGCCCCAGTGACGATGCAGGCGGTTCGGGGCCGCGTACAGCACGCGGCTGAATGCGGCGGTCTGCTCGATGAATTCATCGAATGGCGTGGTCTGCGTCCACACGTCGTGGGCGATCGCGGTCAAGATGCCGTCTTTGCTGGCGCCGAGCCGCATGCGTTGCAAACATTCGGGCCGGTGATTGGTGTTGGCGAACATCTGTGGGCGCGTCTGTGCGACCTTTACCGGTCGCCGCACCGCTTTCGCCCCGAGCGCCGCCAGCACGGCCTGCGCATGGACCGGTACTTTCGAGCCGAAGCCGCCGCCGACGAACGGCGTCACGACGCGGACGTTTTCCACCGGAATCTGCAGGGTCTTGGCGAGAGTGGATTGAGCGGTCGCTGATATCTGCTGGCCGGAGTACACCGTCAAGCGATCGTCTTCCCACACGGCCTGGGCGGCGTGCGGCTCCATGGGCATGTTGTGTTCATACGGCAGGTAATAGCTCACATCGATCTTCACCGGTGCTGATCCAAAGGCCGCGTCGAAGTCGCCTTCGCTCGTATCCGTCTTCATGCCGGCATTGACGCCCTTCGGCTTGTACGCCCGCGATTGATTGGCGCGCAGATCGAACTGCGCCTGCTCGTCGCTCACATACCTGACCGAGACGAGACCGGCCGCATGGCGCGCCGCCTCGAACGTCTCCGCCACGACCAGCGCGACGGGCTCGCCGAAATAGCGCACGTCCGCCGAGAACAAGAACGGCTCGGAGCGATCGTAGCGATTGGCGCCTGGCTCTCGCGGATGCAGTGGCGCTTGCTTCGGCGCGTTCTGATAGGTGAGCACGGCGAGCACGCGAGGTGCGGCCAGGGCGCGCGATGTATCGATCGCGGAGATACGGCCTTTGCCAATCGTGGCACCGACGATGAAGCCGTAGGTCGTGTCTTTGACCCCGCGGTACTCGTACGAATATTTGGCGCGCCCCGTCACCTTGAGCGCTCCATCGACGCGGTCGAGCGCCTTGCCGATGGTGCCCTGGCGGTTTTCTTCCACCGGGTTGATGGCGGGACTGATTGGGGATCGATTGGTCATCACGCCGCTGCCTCGGTGCCGGCCACATCGGCCAACGTGCGCGTCAGCACCCGTTGCGCGAGTGGAATCTTGAAGTCGTTGCCGCCATGGCTCTTCGCCGGCGCAAGCGCTGCCTGAGCCGCGTTGACGAAGCTTTCCATGGAAGCGGGTTTGCCGCGCAATGCGTTCTCCGCATCGAGCGCGCGCCAGGGTTTATGTGCGACGCCACCCAGCGCGATTCGAGCATCCCGAACGCGGCCAGCCTCGACGCGCACTATCGCTGCAACCGACACGAGCGCGAATGCGTACGAAGCGCGGTCGCGAACCTTGCGATAGGTTTGATTGCCGGCCGGTGGTGCAGGCAGCACGACCGCAGTGATCAACTCGCCGGGTCGCAAGTTCGTTTCGATGTGCGGCGTGTCTCCAGGCAATCGATACAGCTCGCCGATCGGTAGCGTGCGCGTCGAGCCGTCAGGCAGCACCGTCTCGATGGAAGCTTCAAGAGCCGTCAACGCGACGGCCATGTCGGACGGATGCACGGCAATGCAGGAATCGCTGGCGCCCAGGATCGCGTGGATGCGATTGAATCCTTGCAGCGCCGCGCAGCCGGAACCAGGCTCTCGCTTGTTGCAGGCTTTGGACGTGTCATAGAAATAGTAACAACGGGTTCGCTGCAACAGGTTGCCACCGGTCGACGCCTTGTTGCGCAGCTGCCCCGATGCGCCGGCCAGCAAAGCTCGCGACAGCACCGGATAGCGCTCGCGAATCAGTGGATGAGCAGCCAGTTCGCTATTGGGTACCTGCGAGCCGATCCGCACTGCGCCGTTCGTAATTTCTACCTCTCGCAGCGGCAACCGGGTGATATCGACGAGGTGCGCGGGCTTCTCGATCTCGAGCTTCATCAAGTCGAGCAGATTGGTGCCGCCGGCAATGAACCTGGCGCCGGGCTGCGACGCTGCTTTCGCGGCGTCGTTCGCGTCGGTAGCTCTTTCATAAGTGAACGGAATCATGCGTCGACTCCACGCACCGACTGAATGGCAGCGACGATGTTCGGATACGCCGCGCATCGGCAGATGTTGCCGCTCATTCGTTCGCTGACTTCGGCATCCGTCAGTTGCACGCGCGCGGCACTGAGATTGGCGCTCACATGGCTGGGCCAGCCATCGGCCGCTTCTTTGAGCATGCCAACGGCGGAGCAGATCTGCCCGGCCGTGCAGTAGCCGCATTGAAAGCCGTCGTGCTCGATGAATGCGGACTGCAGAGGATGCAAATGCTCCGGAGTGCCGAGCCCTTCGATGGTCGTGATCTCATCGCCGTCATGCATGACGGCGAGCGTCAGACACGAGTTGATGCGCCGGCCATTCACCAGAACGGTGCAGGCCCCGCACTGGCCGTGATCGCAGCCCTTCTTGGTGCCCGTCATGCCGAGTTGCTCGCGCAGGACGTCGAGCAGTGAAGTGCGCGTGTCCAGCGTGAGCGCATGGCTTTGATTGTTGATCCGCAGGGTCACCGTCATGTTGACGGGCTGCGCGATCTTGCTGGCTGGGGTCGCCGCGTTCGTCACCGCAGGCAGGTTGGCCATCACGCCGACGGCGACGCCGGTTTTCAGGACGGTGCGTCGATCGACGCTCCAGGGCGATTCATCGGTCATGTCGAATCCTCGAGGCGGTCGAGTGTGCGACGGGCGGAGATTGAAAATAACGGACCATGTGAGGGTGAGTTCCACGCCAGCCTTGCCCGTTTCTGTCGCTGGCTTGCCGACTTCTCCAGCCGCGCCTTCTATGAATACGTATGCAGACCGTCGAGATCGGCAGGGGGCTGCAGGTAATCTTCGCGCACCGGAAACAGTGGGGATGTCAGCCGATGTCAGTACCGCCGTGGTGGCGCGGCGCGGTGATCTACGAGATCTATCCGCGCAGCTTCGTCGATAGCGATGGCGATGGTGTCGGCGATCTGCCAGGCATCGTGCAGCGACTCGAATATGTCGCCGCGCTTGGCGTGCTTTCAGAACGAGAATTACGAATGCGTTGGATTGCTGTGCTGCTGTTGTGTGTGTCCGGATCGTTGGCTGCGGCAACGTACGACTCGAATGCGTTCCGTGCCCGGCTGCCGCAGGACGAAATCATTTATTTCCTGCTGCCGGACCGGTTCGAGAACGGCGATCCCAGCAACGATCGCGGCGGGTTGCGGGGCGGCCGGCTCGAAACCGGCTTCGATCCCACGCACAAAGGGTTCTACCATGGCGGCGACCTGCGCGGGCTGATCCATCGGCTCGATTACATTTAAGGGCTGGGCGCCACCGCCCTCTGGCTCGGCCCCATTTATAAGAACAAGCCGGTGCAGGGGCCGCCCGGTCAGCAGACCGCAGGCTATCACGGGTATTGGATCACCGACTTCACACACGTCGACGAACACTTCGGCACCGAGCGAGAATTGAAGGAGCTCATCGGGGCGGCGCACGCGCGCGGGATGAAGGTATATCTGGACATCATCACCAACCACACCGCCGATGTGATTTCGTATCGGCAATGCCCCGAAAGCGATTGCGTCTACCGCTCGCGCGCCGACTATCCCTACAGTCGCGCCGGCGGCACCGACGGCTCGGCCATCAATGAAGGCTTTCTGGGTGACGGCGTGCAGACCGAGTCGAATTTCGCGAAGCTGACGCGCTCCGACTACGCCTACGAACCCTTCGTCCGCCCCGAGGAAGCGAACGTGAAGGTTCCCGCGTGGCTGAACGATCCCACCTGGTATCACAACCGCGGCAATACCACCTTCCGCGGCGAGAACAGCATGCTGGGGGATTTCGTCGGGCTCGACGATCTCATGACCGAGAATCCGCGGGTTCTGCGGGGCTTCATCGAGATCTATCGACGCTGGATCGAGGAGTTTGGCGTCGACGGCTTTCGCATCGATACGGCGCGGCATGTCAATCCAGAGTTCTGGCAGGCGTTCGTTCCCGCGATGTTGAAGACGGCGCACGCGCGCGGCATCTCCAACTTTCACATTTTCGGCGAAGTGTTCGGCGAAACCGGGGATGTAACGCCGCTGGCTCTGAGCACGCGCGTCGACGGTGTTTCGGATTTCTGGGCATCCAGTTCGGCTTCGCGCTCCAGAACGCCAATGTCAGCCGGATCTTCCAGACCCTCGGCGCGCCGCTCGACGAGATTCCCATGCTGTGGGTGGCGGCGCCCCTGACCGGGCTGATCGTTCAGCCCATCATCGGCTACTGCTCCGATCGCACCTGGACGCGCTTCGGTCGGCGCCGGCCGTACTTTTTCTTCGGCGCCCTCGCTGCGTCGCTGGCGCTGCTGTTCATGCCCAATTCTCCGACGCTGTGGATCGCGGCCGGGTTGCTGTGGGTGCTGGATGCATCCATCAATGTCTCGATGGAGCCGTTTCGCGCGTATGTGGGCGACCAGCTGCCGCCGCCGCAACGCCCGACGGGCTATGCGATGCAGAGTTTTTTCATCGGCGTCAGCTCGGTGATCGCGAGCCTGCTGCCCTGGGCGCTGACCAGGCTCGGGGTGGCGAACTCCGCGGGGCCGGGCGAGATTCCTGAGACCGTGAAATATTCGTTCTATTTCGGCGCCGTGATGCTGCTGGGCGCGGTGAGCTGGACAGTGTTCAGCACGCGGGAGTATCCGCCCGAACAACTCAAGAACTTCGCTGATGCCGGCGTCGTTCGCAAGCGACCGCTCGACGTTGCGAGGTCACGGCGCGATGGTGCCGCGTGGCTCGTCGCCGGGGTGATCGGATTGCTCGCGATCTACTTGTTGCAGTGGGATCGGCAGCTGTACCTGCTGGCCGGCGGCCTCGCGGTTTATGGCCTGGCGCTGCTCGTGCTCGGCAGCTCGCGATCGAGCAACATGTTCACCTCCATCATGAGCGACGTGCATGACATGCCCGATGCGATGCGCCAGCTCGCGGTGGTGCAGTTCTTTTCCTGGTTCGCGCTGTTTGCGATGTGGATCTATACGACCGCCGCCGTCACACAGACGCATTTCGGCACCAGCGACGTGCAGTCCGCCGCGTATAACGACGGAGCGAATTGGGTCGGCGTGCTGTTCGCGGCTTACAACGGATTTGCCGCGCTGGCGGCCATCGTGATTCCGTTCTTGGTGCGGCGCTGGGGATTGCGGGTGAGCCACTTGATCAATGTGTGGCTGGGGGCCGCGGGGCTCGCGTCGTTCGTGGTGATTCGCGATCCGCAATGGCTGCTGGTCGCAATGATTGGCGTCGGCTTCGCGTGGGCCTCGATCCTGTCGCTGCCCTATGCGCTGCTGTCCGATAACCTGCCCGCCGAGAAGATGGGCGTGTACATGGGCATATTCAATTTTTTCATCGTCATTCCGCAGCTGCTGGCGGCCAGCGTGCTCGGATTTCTGCTGCGGACGTTCCTGGGCGGAGCGCCCGTGCAGGCCCTGGTCATCGGCGGTGCCAGCCTGTTTCTGGCTGGCATCGCCGTGCTGCGGGTTCAGCCGAAAGTGAATTTGCCCTTCATCACCGACCAGTGGCCGGGGAACGAGCAGAAGAAGGTATAATCCCCGCCCTTCTTCAGCTTCGAGGTGGGGAAGGTGACGCTGGTGGTCTCGCCGCCGCCGATGACCTTGGTGTGCGCGATGACGCGAGGATCGTCTTTCGGCACATAGTTGTTCTGCAGGCCGGCCGACATGCCGGCGGTGGCGACTGCCTGGAACACTGACGTTTCCGTCAGCACCCAGTTGTGACCCATCGCGCTGGCCGGCAGCTTGCCGGGGTGCGAGAGCGTCAGTTTCACTTCGGTGCAGTCGCCGGCCACGGCCAGCGACTGTTTGTTGTACTGCATGGCGTCGTTGCCTTCGATGGTGAGCTCGCAGGTCTTGGCGGCATGAGTGAGCGGTGCGAAGACGCTGAGCGCGCCGAGCAGAACGGTGGATGCGAGAATTCTTGAGATTGTCATCGGATTACCTGCTGATGCGGTGGGAGACGCGAGCGGATTGTCCGGCGGCGGCGGCCGGCTTTCAAGCGCTTCGGGCCGCGACTTCCCGACCCTTACCCGTGGAACAACCCGGGCACTGAAACGTCCCTAGTGAATGAACCTGGTACCCCGCGGCCGGCTGACCGGCCCATGACGAATTTGCGAATGTTGCTCGACGCCAGCGTGTCGATGCTGTGCGTGTTCTGGACCACTGCTGCGCTCGCCGACCGGGTCACCGTCACCATCCGCGGGATCGAGGACGAGATGCTCGAATCCGCACGCGCCGATCTCGAGCTCCAACAATATGTGGACCGGGACGTGTCGGCCGCTCAGGCGCGCCGGCTGTTCGATCGGGGCAAGGAGCAGATCGCGCGTTCGCTGGAGCCCTTCGGTTATTACAATCCCAGCATCGAAGGCCGCCTGGAGCGACCCGAGCCCGGCAAATTTCACGCGATCTTCGATGTGACTCGCGGCGAGCCGGTGATCGTTCAGCAATCGCGCATCGAGCTCGCGCCCGAAGCCACCGCGCTCGCGCCGGTCCAGCAGGCGGTGGAGAAATTCGAGCCCAGGCATGGCGAGCGGCTCGATCACGCCGCGTACGAGCGCAGCAAGGACCAGATCTCCAAAGCGCTCGCCAACGACGGCTTTCTCAGCGCGCAACTGGTGCGCCATAAAGTGTCAGTCGTTCGCAGCGCGAACACCGCGGATATCGATCTGGCGTGGGATGTGGGGCCGCGCTATCGGCTCGGCGAGCTGCGTTTCTCGCAGGCGCAGTTCCCGGATTCGTTCCTGCAGAAATTCAAGCTGTGGCAGGACGGCGACTACTATTCGGCGGACAAGCTGCTGGCCCTGCAGCAGGCGCTGGTCGATGCGGACTATTTCACATCGGTGGCGGTCGCGCCCGATCTGGAGCACGCCGCGGACGGCGAAGTGCCCGTGGACGTGATGCTGATTCCCGCCAAGCGTACGTTGTACACGGCGAACATCTATTTCAGCACCGACTCCGGCCCCGGCACCAAGCTGAACGTGCAGCGCCGCTGGCTCAACGATCGCGGCCACAAGCTCGGCGGCCAGGTCGAGTATTCCTCGCGCCTGCAGGAGATCAGCACGGCCTATCAGATTCCCCAGCCCGGCCCGCGGCCGCGCAATTACACCTTCGGCGCCGGCTATCGCGACGAGACGACCGACACCAGCAACTCGCGCATGGCCAGACTGGCGGCCACTCAGGTCACCGAGCGTTGGAAAGGGTTCACGCGCAGCCTGGGCCTGCAATACTTGAACGGCGATTTCGAGATCGCCGATCAACGCGGCCATACCAGCTTGTTGTATTTCGACGGGCTGCTGACCCGCAAGCAGGGCAACGACATCTACTTTCCGACCGCGGGCTATTCCCTGTTGTATGGCTTGCGTTTCGGCTTCGAGCAGCTGTTGTCGGAGACCAGCTTCGCGCAGCTGCGCACCGAAGCGAAATGGTTGCGCAAAGTGGGCGAAGACGGTCGTGTGATTCTGCGCTCCGCGCTCGGCGCCATGGTCGTCGACAACTTCGATGCGTTGCCGCCGGAGCTGCGCTTCTTCGCCGGCGGCGATCGTTCCATCCGCGGCTTCGATTATCAGCAGATCGGCGAGACCAACGCGAGCGGTGGCGTGATCGGCGGCGAGTACCTGGTCGTGGGCAGCGCCGAATACGAACATTACTTTTTCCAGAACTGGGGGGCGGCCGTGTTCGTCGATGCCGGTGATGCGTTCAACACAAACTTCGACCTCAATGTCGGCGCCGGCGTGGGGCTGCGCTGGAAATCTCCCATCGGCATGGTGCGGGTCGACGTGGCGCGGCCGGTCGTCTCCGATCTGGGGGATTCCTGGCGGCTGCATCTGGTCATTGGGCCGGACCTGTGAGCCGTCTGTTGAAGAAAACGCTGGCCTGGACGGGCATCGTCCTCGTGGTGCTGGTCCTGCTCGTGGTCGGCGCCATCGGCTGGGTGATTACCACGGAGTCCGGCACGCGTTTCGCCGCTGCCCGCGCGACGGCGGTCATGGGAGACAAACTTGCGATCGGCGCCGTCGATGGCTCGATCGCGGGCCCGCTGCGCATCACCGATCTGCGTTATCGAGATCCGGCCGCCGGCATCGATGCGTCAGTTGCGCAACTCGAGCTCGATCTGGTGTTGAGCGATCTGTGGCACCGGCTGGTGCATGTCGGTCGGCTGGATGTGAGCGGCATCGACGTGCTGAAGACCGAGCCAACCGAACCGCCGCCGCCCGAGGAGCCCTCCAGGCCATTTTCACTGCAGCCGCCCATCGGTATCGCCGTCGATTCGTTCCTGGCCCGGAACGTGAAGTTGCGCAATCCCGAGGGCACGATCGTCGAGGTCACGCGCGCCGCCTTCGCCGGGCGCTGGACCGACGAGGCGCTGGCTGTACAAACATTGAACGTGCAATCGCCACAGGGCTTTGTGACATTCAATGGACGCGTGGCGCAACGGAACGCATACGTTGGCGAAGGCCGAGGTCGATTCGAATGGCAGGCGGGCGAGCAGAAATTTGCGGGCATACTGGTCGTCTCGGCGAATCAGACGGACGCGGTCCTGAGCAGCAATCTGACAGCGCCGCTCAAGGCTCGATTGAATGCCAAGGTCGTGCAGGCGAGCGACCCGAGGTGGCAGATGCAACTGGTGGTGCCGCGCTTCGATCCTCGCGAGGAGCTGATGCCGGGCTCGCGCTTCCACAGCATCGCAGCCTCGTTGCATGGCGAGGGCGCGTTGGATCACGGCGTCGTTGCGGGACGGCTGGTCCTCAATGACGAGCCGCTCGAATTGCAGACCGTGCGCTTCACTCGCAGCGAGGAGCGCTTGCAGCTGGAGACTCTGCTGAAGATCGGTGCGACAGCCGGCGAGCTGATGGCGAATGCCGATATTCAGTTCTCCGAAGAGTCGTGGACCAGTAAAGCAAACGCGCGTTGGCGGGAGGTCATCGTGCCGTCCGCGTGGGCAGGGCAGGAGCTGTACACGCATGGCGAGCTGAACTTCGACGGCAATCCGCAGCTGTACAGCGCCAACGGACGACTCACGCTGGGCCCGCAGAAACAACAGGCCGACATCGCCCTGCAAGTGCGAGGTACGCCGGAGCGGGTCGACTTGCAGCAGTTCGATATCGTGCAGCAGAAAGGGCGGCTGGCCGCGACCGGCAAGATCGATCTGCAGCCGCAGCTGGCCTGGGCGGTCGATGCGCAGGGCCAGAACTTCGATCCCGGCGCATTCGCGGTCGAATGGCCCGGCAGCTTGCGCTTTCAGCTGAGCACGCAAGGCAAGATGACCGAGCAGGGACCGGATGCAACCTTGAAGCTGACCGAGCTGCGCGGTCAGCTGCGTGGTCGCCCGATCTCCGGTGATGCGGACCTGACGCTCACGGCACCTTACTTGCCCGCGGGCACGCTTGCACTGAGCTCGGGGCAGAGCACCCTGCGAGTGCAGGCGGCCGAGGGCGAGCAGATCGACGCAACGATCGCGGCGAGCGTCGCTTCATTGAATGACTGGATGCCTGACGCTGGCGGGCAGCTGATGGCGAACTTCCGTGTGCTCGGCAAATGGCCCGACGTGGCCATCAATGGCAATGCCCGCGGCAGCGAGCTGCATCTGAACGAAATGCGACTGCAGGGGATCTCGCTCGATGCCGAGGTGAACAAGCCGCTCGATCCGGAAGGCCAGATCAACATTCACATGTCGGGTCTGTCGGCGGGAAGCATCGAGTTTGAAACATTGCAGGCGAATGCATCCGGCAACTCCGCTGCACATCAGGCGGAAGTGAATACGACCGGCAAGCCGCTCGCACTGTCGATCGCGGTGCAGGGCGGGCGCACCGAAGAAGGTTGGTCGGGCGCCGTGCAGCAGCTCGTGCTCGATGTGAAGGATGCAGCACGCTTGAGCTTGCGTGAGCCGGCCAACATCGTCCTGAAAACGCAGGATCAGAAGATGGCGGTCGATGTGTCGCGTGCCTGCTTCGCCGATCGCGACATCGAGCTGTGCATGCAAGGCGGAATGCAGCCCGATGGCTCCGCTCACGGCAGCTATTCGCTGGCCAACGTGCCGCTGGCGCTAGCGAACTCGCTGTCCAGCGACGACCTGCCATTGCGGTTCAAGGGCCTGATCCAAGGCCAGGGCGACATTCGCCGCGACCCCGACGGCAATCTGTTCGGCAACGCGTCGATTCAGTCGCCGTCCGGCAGCATGTCCCGGACGATCGCCGTCGATGGCGAGTCCGAACCGGCGGACGAAGAAACATTGTTGTCGTATCGGGATTTCCGGATCGAAGCGACTCTGTCCGGTGCGGATGCGCGCGCTTCGATCAGCACCGGTCTGCAGGAGAACGGAACGCTGCAGGGTCAGGGTGAAGTGCAGGGGCTCGACTCGGGCAACCCGCAGATCAATGCGAACATGAGCGCGAGTCTGCCCGATCTCGCGCCGTTTGCGGTGTTCGCGCCCCAGCTCGCGAATGTGAAAGGCCGATTGAATGCGCAAGGCACCGTGACGGGAACTGTGCAGGAACCCGTAATTTCGGGTGAGGTGACCGCGGCGGAGCTGGCGGCTGATATTCCGGCGATTGGATTGCACCTGAAGAACGGGCGGGTGGACGTACGGCCGAAGTCGCCGACCGAATTTCAGATCTCCGGCGGCATCGATTCCGGAGATGGCTCGCTGAAGCTCGCCGGCACCGCGACGCCGAGTGGTGCACTCGATATGCAGGTCAGAGGCGAGCGCTTCCTCGCGGCGGATATCCCGGGCGCCAAGGTGGTGATCTCGCCCGAAATCGACGTGGTGCGTAACGAGGAGCGCACGACATTGTCCGGCAAGGTCAGGATTCCTTCGGCGGATGTGAATCTGCAGAAGCTGCCGCGAGGCGGCCACAAGGCGCGGGCCGCGTCGCCCGATGTGGTCGTGGTCGATGACGAGACCCCCGACAAAGCGGCGGAACAGGCGATTCCGCTGTACGCGAACATTACGGTCGTGCTGGGTGGGGAACAACGACGGACCCAGCTCAAGGAAGAGGCTGTGAATCTCACAGGGTTCGGGCTGGTGGCCCAGGTGACGGGACAACTCGACGTGCGAGAGCGGCCGGGGACGGACACGGTGGCATCGGGCGATGTGAACGTCACCGGTACCTACAAAGCGTACGGCCAGGATCTGACGATCGCGCAAGGTCAGCTGCTCTATGCATCGACGCCGCTCGACAATCCGCGCCTGAGGATCGAAGCGACCCGCACCGTGAATGAAGTGGTTGCGGGCCTGAGGATTCGAGGCAGCGCGCAGAGCCCCGAGCTCACCGTGTTTTCCGAGCCGCCGATGTCGCAGGCGAACGCGCTCTCATACATCGTCGCTGGCAAGCCGCTGGAAGACATCGGAACCAGCTCGGGCGAGAGCGATGCCGTGCAGGCAGCGACGCGCTCGCTGGGCGCGGCCGCGGGTGGATTGCTCGCGAAGAATCTGGGCCGCCGCCTGGGCGCGGATGAGGTGGGGATCACGGACAGTGACATGCTCGGGGGCGCGGCATTGACGATCGGGCAGTACCTCTCTCCGCGCGTCTATCTGAGTTACGGCGTCGGGTTGTTCGAGCCGGGCGAAGTGATCACGCTGCGCTACAAGTTGTCTCGGGACCTGTCCGTGCAAGCTCAGCGTGGACCGGAAGATACACGCGCGGGTATCGAATTCCGGGCGCAGCGCTAGCTCCAGGAAGAAAACGTGGTGCCATCGCCCCGATGTCTTATGATGTTGCTAGCGCTATCATTTGGGGCCGGACCGCCTGAGCCGCGGTCCGCACAGCGGGGATCGGATGAAGAGCGAATCGGACAACGACAACACCACGGTCGCCAAGACCATCGCCGACCAGACCTACCAGCACATTCGCCGGGACATCATTTCCGGCGCGCTGCCGCCTGGCACCAAGCTGGCGATGGAAATGCTGACCCAGCGTTACAACGTGGGTCTGAGCCCGCTGCGCGAGGCGCTCGTGAAACTGACCGGTGACGCCCTGGCGGTGGCCGAAGGCCAGCGCGGTTTCTGGGTGTCGCAGATCTCGCTGGACGAGCTGCAGGACACGATGAATACGCGCCTGCTGATCGAAACTCAGGCGCTGTCGCTGGCCATCGAGAAGGGCGGCCCCGAGTGGGAACGCGCGATCCACCAGGCGTTCGAGGAGCTGACCACGCTCGAGGATCCTGCGAGGGAAGCCGATGCCGCCACGTTGCCGCGCTGGGAACGGGCCGACCGCCGCTTTCATGATGCGCTGGTCTCGGCGTGTGACTCGCCGTGGCTGATCCGAATGCGCAACATGCTCCACTATCACTCGGAGCGCTACCGAATGCTCGCGCTCACCGAGGCCAGCATCGAGCGCGACATGCGCGACGAGCACGAAGCCATTGTCGAAGCCGTGCTCGGCCGCAAGACCCTGCGCGCCTGCCGCTTGACCGAGCTCCATGTGCAGCGAACCACCGAGTTGGTTCGCAGCGCACTGGAGCGGCGGGATGAGGAGTTGGAGAGCGAGGGCAAGGTGCGCAGTGTCGCTGGACGGCGCACGAGCAAGCGGGGGCCGTAACATCTCGCAATCTGGCGCGAGCGTAGGAGTACGATGCCCTCAATCACACCAAGGCGTGACGAGGGACTGGCATGTTGTACTTCCTTGCGCTGCTGATTGGGATCATCGCGGGCCTGCGGGCCATGACGGCGCCGGCGGCGATCGCCTTCGCAGCTCACGCCGGGCTGCTGAATCTGAGTGGCACCTGGCTCGCGTTCCTGGGCTATGGGTGGGCGCGCTGGACCTTCCTCGTGCTGGCAATAGGTGAATGGGTCACCGACCAGCTCCCCACGACACCGAGCCGCAAAGTTCCCGTGCAATTCGCTACGCGTATTCTGATGGGCGCCATCGCGGGTGGTGCCATCGGGGTGGCGGCTGGATCTCTTTGGATCGGAGCGATCTTGGGTATCATCGGTGCGGTCATTGGAACGCTCGGTGGCAGTGCTCTCCGAGCGAAGCTGGCAGCCGCGTTCAGCAAGGATCGGCCGGCGGCGTTGATCGAGGATGCGATTGCGATTGTAGGGGCAATTCTCATAGCGACGGCCTTGCCATGACACAGAACTTCGACGCCATCATCATCGGCGCGGGCCAGGCGGGGCCGGCGCTGGCGGGGCGGTTGACGCGGGCGGGACGAAAGGTCGCGTTGATCGAGCGCAAGTTCTTCGGCGGCACGTGCGTGAATACCGGATGCATGCCGACCAAAACATTGGTCGCCAGCGCTTACGCGGCACACGTGGCGCGGCGGGCGGCCGACTATGGCGTGGTGATGAACGCGCCGATCGGCATCGACATGAAACGCGTCCAGGCGCGGGCCGCGAAGGTGACGCTCGACGCACGCAACGGTCTCGAAAGCTGGCTGAAGTCCATGGACGGCTGCACCGTGATCGAGGGGCAGGCGGAATTCGAATCGGCGAACACGATCCGCGTCGGCGAACAGCGACTCACTGCGCCGAATATTTTCATCAACGTTGGCGGGCGCGCGAACGTGCCGAAGATGCCGGGCGTGGACACCGTCCCATTTCTGACCAACACCACCATGCTGCAGCTGGAGCTGGCGCCCAGGCATCTGGTCGTGGTGGGCGGAAGTTACATCGGGCTCGAATACGCGCAGATGTTCCGACGCTTTGGTTCCCGGGTCACCATCGTCGAAAAAGGCGAGCGCCTGATCGGTCGCGAAGACGAAGACGTATCGCTCGCCATCGCATCGATCCTGGAAAACGAAGACATCACGGTTCGCACGAACGCCGAGTGCATCAGTCTCGCGCCGCATGCCGAGGGCGTCGAGGTGCACGTGAGCTGCAAGCAAGGCTCGCCAACCGTCGTGGGCACTCACGTGCTGCTGGCTGTCGGTCGCGTGCCGAATACGCACGATCTGGGACTCGACCGCGCTGGAATCGCCGTCGATGCGCGCGGTTACATCAAGGTGGACGACCATTTGCAGACCAACGTTCCCGGTGTGTTCGCGCTGGGCGACTGCAATGGTCGCGGCGCGTTCACGCACACGTCGTATAACGATTACGAGATCGTCGCGGCGAATCTGCTCGACGGCGCGGATCGACGCATCAGCCAGCGCATTCTCGGCTACGCGCTCTATATCGATCCGCCGCTGGGTCGCGTCGGCATGACTGAAGCGCAAGCTCGCGCCAGCGGCAAGAAGGTGCTGACAAGCACGCGGCCCATGACCAAAGTGGGCCGGGCCGTCGAAAAAGCCGAGACGCAGGGCTTCATGAAAATCGTCGCCGATGCCGAATCCAAACGCATCCTCGGCGCATCCATCCTCGGCGTCGGCGGCGATGAAGCCATCCACGGCATCATCGACGTGATGAATGCGGACGTGCCGTATCCCGAGGTGCAGTGGGCGGTGCCCATCCATCCGACCGTGTCCGAGCTGATTCCCACCGTGCTAGGCGACCTGCAGCCCGCGACATAAACATCATCGGCGGTGAGCCCAGAGCACCAACGGCGGCTAGAACGGCAGCGCTTTGAGATCCGGATCGATCCACGCGCGCCGCGCCATGACCGAGAACAGCACGGGTTTCGACCAGTACTCCAGCAACCAGTCGGAGCGCCCGTAGCGGCTCGCGAGCAGTTCGTCGAGCGCTTCGTGCAACGGCTTCTCCGGGCTTCTTGCCAGCCAGTCGCGTGCGGCTCGCAGCGAGGCGAGGGTGATGGTCTCGTGATATCCGCTCGAATCGGTGTTCGCGACGCCGGTCGCCAGGTTGTAGGCGCGGATCAAGCGCGGCATGTCGCGCTCGGCGTTCATTCCGGGCCGTCGTAGCACCCAAAGCGCCGCGGCGAAGTGGGCCGCGTGCGTCCATTCCGATTTGGGCAAAGTCCGCTCGATCACACCGAGTGCAATGCGCTCGATGGCCTCGTCATTGATGAACTGTTTCATGGTCAAGCTCCTGCGGGATGGCCGGCGAAGCTCGACGAAGCCCCGCCACGGCGGGGTTGCGAATGTTGAGTCGGGGTTTGGGCTAGAGGAGGCCCGAAGAAATCCGAACGCACGCATGCGCAACCGCCGCAATGAAGCGCGGTTGTTGCTGGTTGCGTTTGCTGATTCGGATCATGGGCCGCGACTATATGCGCACCGGGCAGGGGGGTCAAACCAGCGGCGCCGCTCGGCGGACAGCGAATATGCGCGGAGAAATATTAAAACGCTGTAATCATTCGGCGGCCAGCGAGGCAAGCCTGCGCTGGCAGCCTGAGGAAACATCGGAAGATGCCGTTACGGACCCCTCCCGATGTTTCAACCCGGATCCGTATTAGCGGCGGGCCTTGGCCTTCTTCTTCGACGAGCGCAGCGACAGGCCGAGCTTGTGGATGCGCTGGCGGACGGCCGCTTCGGTGCGCTTCAGCTTGGTCGCGATGGCGCGGGCCGGGGTCTGTTCCTTGATCAGGGCCTTCATTTCGCGATCATTCTGACTGGTCCAGCGAACGCGGGAAGTCGCTGCCTTGGAGCTCTTCTTCTTGGCGGGAGTCTTGGATCGTTTTGCTTTGGTTGCCATGGTTAGTCCTCTGGGTAACGCCGCTTGAATCCGCAGCCGCCACGACGAGTTCCGCGGTCGTGAACTCGTCTGATCGATCGAGCCGATGCTTCGCATCGGCTTGACATTGGCGGCCGCTTATGAATCTTCAGACAAAAAATGCAAAGTCACAGCTGGACGAGGGGCCCGGATTATGAGCTAGCGGGCGCTGGCTCACAGCACTTTCGTCATGGGATGTGTGTGGAAATGTTCGATATGACCATGTCTGGAACTCGATGGCCGCTATCGTACCAAATAAACACCACACATTTGTATATTTGCCGACAAACGTATCTGTTGATGCGCTTGCCTACCGAAATATTCCCTGCAGGGCAAGCATCTAAACGGGTTTATATCGACTGGAATTGAGCGTCGAGCCGGTAAAAATGCAAAAGGAATGTCGCAGCGTGCGCCAAAACAGATGTTTGGCGGCTGTTTCATGCGTTGCTGACGCTCATTCAGGGTCTGCGCTCCGCTCGCAACGCGTCTGCCCGGCGCCTCCGGATCTCGGAAATCACAAATCGGCTACGAGGTAATGCGGAGCGGCGGGCGGTCGTGCGCGCATGTCCCGGGTCCGTGGCGAAAGAGGAATTGGTGCAAAGCGTGCCCTGAGCCGATGCGTACGGCGGGCAAACGGGCGGACGACTGCCGGGATTTACGCTGTCAGCCGATGGCGTGCACTGTTGTTTGCTTCGGCGGTGGCGCCCCCGGCGGAACCTTCCTGTCGCCGCGCGATTGAGATTCGGCATCGTCGATGAGATCTCAACCGGAGAGCAGCCATGACCGAATCCACCGACAGCACAAGCACTTCAGGGACGCGTGAGCGTGCTGCCAACTTGAAACAGCGCTTGCGAGAGGATGGCAAGCAAAGGATAGAAAGCGGCAAGCGCGCTGCCGCGGACCAGATCGAGGAGATCGCGGACGCTATCGACAAGGCGAGTGCGCATCTCGATGAGTCGCAGCCGAGGCTCGCGAGCTATGCGACGCGGCTCGCTGACCGTGTCGGAGGCATCGCGACCCACTTGCGCGAGGACAGCATCGAGGATCTGTATCGCCAGGTGCGCCAGGTCGCCGCCCGCCACCCCGGAATGTTTCTGCTCGGCAGCGCCGCGCTGGGTCTGGCGATCGCACGCTTCATGAAGGCCTCCGGCGAGGACCTCGAGGCTTCCTATGAAGACCTCGGCGCGCAGGCCGAATCCGAAGCGCGGGACTGGGGCGAGTCGGAGCAGGAACAAAATCCCTCGTTCTATCGACAATCGGCCTCGTCGCAGACCTATGGGGCCACGCAACGAGGACCTTGAGCCATGGCGTCTTCTCCCATATCCGGCGGCCCCACGGATGACTCCGTGACGGGGCTGCTGAGCCGATTGATGGATGAAGCTCTGGCGCTCGCAAGAAACGAGATCGCGCTGGCAAAGGCCGAAGCTCGCACGGCGTTGCGCGATGTAAAACTGAGCATCGCACCGCTCGCGATTGCAGCGGGCGTGTTGCTGGCCGGCGCGCTGACTCTGGTCGCGACCGTCGTGCTGGCGCTCTCCGAAGTCATGCGCCCGTGGCTCGCGGCCCTGATCGTCAGCGTCGTGCTGTTGATCGTCGGCTTCATCCTGCTCAAAGCGGGCGCGCGCAAGTGGTCGCATCTCGGCGAACAGTTCGATCGCACCCAGGAATCATTGCATAAAGATGCGACGGTGGTCGCGCGGAGGACATGATGAACGCTAGAACTGACAGGCGCAGCGCGGCCGATCTCGAGCGGCAGGGCGAGCGGATTCGCGCCAATCTGGATGACACCCTCGACCAGATCCAGCGCAAGTTTTCTTCCGGTGAGTTGCTCGATCGGTCCATGGAGTTCATTCGGGACACAGGTTCGGAATTCTTGCGTGAGGCCGCGGATACGGTACGGCGAAATCCGGTGCCCGCGGCGCTCACCGCGGCCGGCTTGATCTGGCTGGCGACGTCGGTGGCGAGGTCGCGGTCTGATTACGGTTACATGAATCGCGAGCCCGACTGGTCCCGCGACGAGGATACGTGGGACGCGTCAGCGCACGGCCGTGTGAGCAACGTGGCTCACAAGGTTCGGCGCAAGGCGCGTCGCGCCAGGAGCAAGGTGACCGACAGGTTCTCGGAGCCGTTGGAAAATGTGCAGAGCCGTGCCCGTCGCGCGAGCTCGAACTTTGCAGGTCTGGTTCGGGAGCAGCCGCTTGCGCTCGGCGCACTGGCGCTCGCGGCCGGCGCGATGATCGGCGCCGCGCTTCCCATGACCGAGGCTGAGAACAAGTGGGTCGGGCCCGTGCACGATCGTACGGTGGCGCGCGCCAAAGAAGTGGGCCAGCGCGAATACGAGAACCTGCGCGAGGCCGTGACGTCGTCGCTGGAGCGTCGCTCCAACGGCCGGGGCGCTTCGGGCTCCGACGGCGGTTCGCAACAGCAACGTCCACTGCAAGGTTAGGGAGGTAAGACCATGGCTGCATCCTTGGCTCAACAGGCCCCCCTCGATCGTTCTCTCGGCTGGTTCAGTGTCGGGCTGGGCATGGCGGAAATTCTGGCGCCCAGAACGCTCGGGCGCGTGATCGGCGTAGGCGATCAAAGCAACGTGTTACGAATGTGCGGCGTGCGTGAAGTCGTCAGTGGAGTCGGCTTGCTGTCGGGTCGCGCTCCAGCGGCGTTCACGATGTCGCGCGTTGTCGGCGATGTGATGGATCTCGCGTTGCTCGGCGCCTCGCTGCGTTCGCCGGAGGCAAATCCCACGAGAGTAGCGGCGGCAGCGACGGCGGTCGCCGGAGTTGCTGCGCTGGATCTGTATGCGAGCAAGGTGGAGTTGCAATCGTCGATGGCCGAGGCCGAGCAGGAAGTGCCGGTGCACGTCAGCCTGATGATCAACAGTCCGCCGGAGGAGGTGTATCAGTTCTGGCGCAAGCTGGAGAATCTGCCGCGCTTCATGTCCTATCTGGAGTCGGTCACCGAGCTCGATCAGCGCCGGTCGGAGTGGTCGGCGCGCATGCCTGGCGGCGTGCAACTGCGCTGGCAGTCGGAGATCGTCGAGGATCAACCCGGTCGCCTGCTGTCCTGGCGCACCATCGACGGCTCGGAAATCAATCATGTCGGCAGCGTGCGCTTCGACCCCGCGCCCGATGGCAACGGGACCCAGATTCGGGTCGAGGTTTACTACGGCATGCCCGGCGGATCTGCGGCAGTAAAAGCCGCGGAGCTGGTCTCGATGGCGCCGGAGGCCATGGTGAGCGCAGACCTGCGACGCCTGAAACAATTGATCGAGACCGGCGAAATCGCGACTACTCGCGGCCAGCCCACCGGCAAACGCAGCATCCTCGGCCGCGCATTGAGCAAGGGGGAGTCATGAGAGCAGTATGCTGGCAGGGAGTGCACAAGGTTGGCATCGAGGAAGTGCCTGACGCCCACCTGATCAATCCGCGCGACGCCGTGATCAAAGTGCGCAAAGCGGCGATCTGCGGCTCCGACCTGCATCTGTACGACGGCTACGTGCCCGGCATGATGCGAGGTGACATTCTCGGCCACGAGTTCATGGGCGAGGTCGTCGAGACCGGTCCCGGGGTGACCAATCTGGCGCCGGGCGATCGGGTCGTGGTGCCGTTTCCGATTTCCTGCGGCAATTGTTTCTTCTGCGAGCAGGAGATGTACTCGCTGTGCGAGAACTCCAATCCGAATGCGCGCCTCGCGGAGAAGTTCTGGGGTCATTCACCCTGCGGCATCTTCGGCTATTCGCATCTGTTGGGCGGCTACGCAGGCGGGCAGGCCGAGTATGTGCGTGTGCCGTTCGCGGATGTCGGGCCGCTCAAAATCCCGGACACGATGAGCGATGAGCAGGCGCTGTTTCTGAGCGACATCCTGCCCACTGGCTACATGGCCGCGGAGAACTGCAACATTCAGCAAGGCGACACGGTCGCCGTGTGGGGCTGCGGCCCGGTCGGCCTGTTCGCGATCATGAGCGCCAAACTGTTGGGCGCGACCCGGGTGATCGCGATCGACCGTTTTCCGGAACGTCTGAACCTGGCGCATCGCGCCGGCGCCGAGACCATCAACTACGAGGAGATGGATACGCTCGACACCTTGCGGGAATGGACTGGCGGCCGCGGACCGGACGCATGCATCGACGCGGTCGGCATGGAAGCGCACATGCACGGTGTGCAAGGGACCTACGACAAAGTGAAGCAGGCGCTGCGCATGGAAACCGAGCGGCCGGGCGTGCTGCGCGAGTGCATTCAGGCCTGTCGTAACGGTGGCACGATCTCCGTGCCGGGCGTTTATGGTGGCCTGGCGGACAAGATTCCACTCGGTGCGGTCGTGAACCGGGCGCTCACCATCAAGTCGGGCCAGACTCATGTGCAGCGTTACATGAAACCGCTGCTGGCGCGGATCGAGAACGGCGAGATCGATCCCACCATGATCATCACGCATCGCGTCGGCATCGAGGACGTGCCGGACGCGTTCGCGATGTTCCGAAACAAGGAAGACGACTGCGTCAAGGTCGTTGTGAACATGGCCTCGTGACGAGGCCAGCGGTGCGCCGGCCGCGGTCGGAGCACGAGCTCCGGTCGCGACCGGCGCGAAGGCGGGGCCATTCAGAGCAGTGGATTGCCGCCCGTCACCGCAACGGTCGCGCCTGAAACATAGCTGCTCTCGTCACTGGCGAGCATCACGTAAACCGGCGCGAGCTCGCACGGTTGCGCCGGTCGTTTCATCGGCACATTTGCTCCGAAGTTCTGCACCTTGTCCGCGGGCATGGAGGCCGGAATCAGGGGTGTCCACACCGGACCCGGCGCGACGGTGTTTGCTCGAATGCCTTGCTCCGCGAGCAACTGCGCCAGTCCCGCGCTGAAATTCTGAATCGCGCCCTTGGTGGTCGCATAGGCGAGCAGCGTCGGGTTCGGAACGTCGGCATTGATCGAGGCCGTGTTGATGATGCTGGCGCCTGGCTTCATGTGCGGCATGGCGGCCTTGGTGATGTAGAACATCGCGGACAGGTTGGTGGCCAGGGTCTTGTCCCATTCCTCGTCGGAAATTTTTTCCAACGAGTCGAAGGTCATCTGGTGGGCGGCGTTATTGACCAGGATATCGATGCGCCCGAACGCCTCGACGGCCTTTTTTACCAGGGCGCGGCAATGTTCGGCTTGCGCGATATCGCCTGGCACCAGCACGCACTTGCGCCCCGCGGACTCGACCAGTCGCTGCGTCTCTTTGGCGTCTTCGTGCTCGCTTAGATAACTTACAACCACGTCGGCGCCTTCGCGCGCGAACGCGAGAGCGACGGCGCGGCCGATGCCGGAATCCGCACCGGTAATCAGCGCCTTCTTATCCGTCAGACGATTCGCACCTCGATAACTGTCCTCCCCGTAGTCCGGCTCGGGCTGCATCGTCTTGCTCGAGCCGGGCAGGGACTGCGATTGCTTGGGGAACGGCGGTTTGGGGAATTCTTTCGGCGGACTCATGATGCGCTCTCGAAACGGCAACGATGAGTCCGAACAAGAGAGCAGCGGAAGACAAAGTTCCTTGGGCTCAATGGCCCTCGGGCCAGCGGGTCGTGCTGTCCAGCGGGCGGCCGGTTTCGAGCAGACTTTTCACGCTCGCGAGCAGGCCGGGCCAGCCGTTGGAGACGGCATCGATGGTCCGGGAGTCCGCCACCTCGCTCTCGTGTATGACCGTGAGTTTTACCTCGTCGCCATTCTGCTCCAGCTCATAGGTCAAGCGCGTCGGTCCTTCGGCTTTCATCTCCGGCACGAATTGATTGTGCCAGTGGAGCACGAGTCTGCGTGGGCGGTCGATCTCGAGCACCTTGCCGCTGTCGCCGACGCGGCCGTCGGGGATCATCAGTTTCCAGGATGCGCCCGGCGTCCAGTCGCAGTCCTGCCAGGTCTCGGCCCAGTACTGACGCGTGAACTCCGGCTGGGTGAGCGCATCCCACAACTTTTCGGCGGTGGTGCGGATATAGGTGACATAGACGAACTTGCTAATCATCGTCGTCTCCTTCCAGGCGTTTCTTCAGGTCGGCGAGCGCGCGCAGACGGCCGCGTTCGTACTTGCGGATCCAGCGCTCGGCGATTTCGTGAATGGGCACCGGATTGAGGTAGTGCAGCTTCTCGCGGCCCTGCCATTGCACGACGACGAGATTGGCCTGTTCCAGAATCACCAGATGCTTGGTCACGGCCTGACGCGTGATGTCCAGGCCTTCGCACAGCTGCGCCAACGTCTGACCGTTCTGCTCGTGCAGACGATCGAGCAGCGCGCGCCGGCTGCTGTCCGCCAATGCGCGAAACGCAGCGTCCAGATCCATGAGCTCATTATGCAACCGATAGGTTGCATGTCAAGCCGGGTGTGTCAGGCGCGCTCTGTGGCAATCAGCAGGATGATGCTGTCGCTATCGAGCTGATGTCGCGATCGCAGCTCGTGCCGTGCGGCGACTTGTAGCAATCCCGCGAGGCCGCTTGCGCCGGATTCGGTGGTTACGGGTCCACCGGCGTTACGTAACTCCGCCGCGGCCACGCGCAGCTGAACCTCTGAAACCAGCACCGAAGCGACCGGGTGCCGCTGCAGGATTCTCAGCGCCGGAGCAGAGGCCATGCCGCACGCGAGCATCGAGGCACACGTGTGCAGATCTCCTTCGATGAGCGCAGGTTCGCCTCTCTGCAGTGCTCGGGCGACGCAAGGCGCGGTGTCCGGCTCGACGATCAAGAATCGCTGCGGCGGACGCAGCAGTAATTGCAGGCCCTCGACCATCGCGGCCGCGAGGCCGCCGACACCGGCTTGCACGAACAGATGAGTCGGTCGTTCGAGCGACCGTTCGCGAAACTGATCGATCAGCTCGTCCGCCAGCAGGCCGTAACCGGCCATCACATCATTGACGACGGGTGAATCCGGATCGCTGGCGGTATCGGCGATCAGCAATCCCTCGCCTCGCGCGGCTGCGGCTTCAGCTGCCGTAACAGCATCGTCATAGGTGCCGTTGACCCGGACGATCTCGGCACCGAATGCTTCGATGCGAGCAATCCGTGTGGCGCTGACTTCTCTGGGCAGAAAGACCATCGCTTGGGTGCCTGCCTTGTTTGCAGCGGCCGCGACGGCCAGACCGTGATTGCCTTCGCTCGCGCAGATCAGGCGAGTCGGCCCGGGCGCCCCAGCTTGGAGCGTTCGTGAAGTGTTCCCAGTGAACAATTCGCTTGGATCTGCGATGCCGCCAGCGGTCGCCAACGCCCGGATGCCGGCGATCATGCCGCCGAGCGCTTTGAAACTGCCCAGCGGACGTTCGCCCTCTGCTTTGACGAATACCCGGCCAACGCCAGCGAGCTCAGCGAGCGCCGGCAATTCGAGCAACGATGTGGGTTGAGCGTCGGGCCAGAGCCGGCGCCAGAGTTGTTTCAGGTCTTGCATGCAGTGAGTATGGCTGCGTTGTGCGGCGATTGGCCGCAAACGGGACGGTGTGGTTGCGGTTGAACCGCTATTCGTCGTCCAGCGGCACGGGAATCGTGAGCCCCTGCTTGAGCAGATTCAGCACCACATTGGTCGTGAAGCGGCGCACGTTCGGATTTTCCTGGACCAGTTGCGACATCATGGCGTCGAACGCCGCGGTGTCACGCGCCGTGACGATGATCACGAAGTCGGTCTCGCCCGTGACATAAAAGGCCTGCTGAACCTCGGCGCGCCGCGCCAGCCATTCGCGCAGCTGCGCCAGTAATTCCGGGCGCTCGCGTTCGATCTCCAGGGACACGACGAAGAACGTCGGCCGCCCGACGGCGCGCGGCTCGACGATCGCAACTTCGCGAGCGATGACGCCTTGCTCGCGCATTCGTTTCAGCCGCCGCTGAATCGCGGACGGCGACAAGCCGACGTGCTCGGCCAGTTGCTCGGCAGTTTGTGCACAGTCCGCCTGGACCAGGCCAAGCAGCTGACGGTCGAAACGATCCAGATCCATGTCAGTTCAGAAAGCGATTGAGACGGCCAGCACGCGGAAAAACTGCAGGCGGCGCATTGGAATCGCGGCCGCTGCGCGCGGCTGCGCTCCTACCATGGTAGCCCACGTGACAACCGCGGTGAACCTGACAATGACTGCGCCCTTGAAGCTGTTGTATCAAACTCATTCTCCCTATGCCCGCAAGGCGCTGGTGTTCGCGCACGAGGCGGGGTTGGCCGAACGGATCGAAGTCATCCATCACGAAACCAGCCCGCTGCGACGGAACGAAACCGTATTCGCGGCCAATCCGCTTGGCAAAGTGCCCGTGCTGCTGCGGCCGGGCTTGCCCGCGTTGTTTGATTCGGACGTGATCTGCGCATATCTCGATACGCTTCATGCCGGCCGCAAGCTGATTCCGGCGGAAGGCGAGGCGCGCTGGCGTGCGTTGCAGGTCCAGGCAGTGGCGCAGGGCCTGGCGGATGCTGGCATTGCGATCCGCTGGGAAACCCAACGCCGGCCCAAGGAGCTGCGCTATCCCGCGTTGCGCGACGGGTATGTGGAAAAATTGCTGGCCAGCTACGACTGGCTGGAACGCGAATTCGACACCGCGAGCGCCATCGATATCGGTCACGTCGCGCTGGCGACGGCATTCAGCTGGCTGGAATTCCGCGAGCTGCCGACCTTCAGGCATCGGCCTCGCCTGACGCGCTGGTTCGACGAGTTCAGCAAGCGGGATTCCATGCTCGCGACGCCACTGTGGGGCCAGACGCACGACTGAGGTGCTGACTATTATTTGATGGTGCTGTCGGCCCCGGACAGTGCGGGCCGTCCTTGGGATATCACGGTGGCGGAGCATGGGCGCCCGGGGCAGGCTTGGGCGTCGATCTCCTCCTATTCCAAGGAGACCTCCCATGGCCCAGACGAAGACCTCGACTCAGCCCCTGGTTCCGGCGGCGGAGCTGGCGGCAAGGAACAAGAACCGCTTCCCGAACGAGAGCGCGGAGTACCGTCGGGCGCGCAATGCGTTGCTGGCCGAAGAGATCGAGCTGCGCCGTCACATCGAACGGGTGGCGGAGATGCGTCGCGCGCTGCCGCCGGGCGGCGAGGTGAAGAAGAAATACCAGTTCGAGAGCGAGCGCGGTCCGGTGACCTTCGCCGACCTGTTTGGGGATAAGCAGACGCTGCTGGTCTACAGTTATATGTATGGCCCGGAGCGCGCGCGGCCCTGTCCGATGTGCACGTCGATGCTCAGCGCGTGGGATGGCGAAGCGCAGGACATCGAGCAGAACATCGCGCTGGCGGTGATCGCGCAGTCGCCGATCGAGCGGCTCGTGGCGTTCAAGCAAGAGCGCGGCTGGCGCAATCTCAAGCTGTATTCGGATACCAGCCGCGAGTACAGCATCGACTATCTCGCCAATACTCCCGAGTTCGCCGATAACGCCGCGGTCAATGTGTTCACCCGGCGCGACGGTGTCATTCGTCACTTCTGGGCGGGCGAGATGGGCTTCGAGCAGGCCGATCCCGGCCAGGATCCGCGCGGCGCACCCGATCTCATGCCGCTGTGGACGGTGCTCGACATGACGCCGGACGGTCGCAGGCCGGACTGGTATCCCAGCCTCGAGTATCCCCGCTGATCCAGCCGAGCACCCGGTGCTGATATATTATGGACCTGGCCTGATAGACGCAGTCAGCATCGGGCCGTCGGGGCCCGATGCCGATTCGAGCCGGGGGCGACAAGGATTCGTGTCGCGGTCGAAGGCCCGTACAATTCCAGAATTCTTGCCCATGCAGGGCATCATGGAACGGGAGGACGGGCCATTTGCTGTACGACTATCTGCCGGTGACCGCATGACGCTCGCGTCCTTCAAGGATTTTCATCGGGCCGCGAAGCGGCGTTTGCCCCGGTTTCTGTTCGACTACATCGATGGCGGCGCTTATGACGAGCGCACCATGAACAGGAACGTCAGCGATCTCACCGAGATCGCGCTACGGCAACGCGTGTTGCGCGATGTTTCCAACATCGATCTGAGCACGACCCTGTTCGGCCGCAAGCTGTCCATGCCCGTGGTGCTCGGACCGATCGGCATCTCCGGCATGACCGCCCGACGGGGTGAAAGGCAGGCGGCGCTGGCCGCGTGCAATGCGGGTGTGCCATTCACGCTGTCCACGGTTTCGATCTGCTCGATCGAAGAAGTCGCGGAGCATTGCCCGGCGCCGATCTGGTATCAGCTGTATGTGATCAAGGACCGCGGCTTCATGCGCGAGATGCTGTCTCGTGCGAAGGCGGTTGGCGCGCAGGCGCTGGTGTTCACTGTCGACATGCCGGTCCCCGGTGCCCGCTACCGCGACGCTCATTCGGGCATGTCCGGTCGCAACGCACCGCTGCGTCGAGTCCTGCAGGCCATTGGCAAGCCGGGCTGGTCCTGGGACGTGGGCCTGCATGGCCGGCCGCATTCGCTGGGCAATCTCAAATCCGTGCTGGGCGCGAAGAGCGGTCTGGGCGATTACATCGGCTGGCTCGGCGCCAACTTCGATCCGAGCATTCGTTGGGCCGATCTGGATTGGTTGCGCCAGGCCTGGGACGGACCGCTCATCCTCAAAGGCATTCTGGATCCCGAAGATGCGATTTCGGCGGCGAGGATCGGCGCCGATGGCATCGTCGTTTCGAATCATGGCGGCCGTCAGCTCGATGGTGTGCTGTCATCCGCGCGTGCCTTGCCCGCGATTGCCGACGCGGTCAAAGGCAAGCTGACCATTCTCGCGGACTCCGGTGTGAGATCGGGGCTCGATGTGGTGCGCCTGATGGCGTTGGGTGCCGAAGGTGTGATGTTGGGCCGGGCCTGGGTGTTCGCGCTGGCCGCGAACGGCGGTGCCGGAGTCAGTCAGCTGCTGGAGATTTTTGCCAGGGAGATGCGAGTGGCCATGGCACTGACCAGCGTGTGCACTGTCGGCGAGATCGATCGCTCGATTCTGGTTTAGCAAGGAAGGTCCGCATGTCACGTCCGAGTCTGTTGATTACGCGTCGCCTGCCGGCGTCGGTGCTGGAACGCCTGCGCGCCAGTTATGAAGTGACCGTCAATCCCGATGATCGTGCGCTCGGACGCGAGGCATTGTTGATGGCCCTGCGCAGCTTCGATGCGCTGTCCCCGACCATCACCGACAAGTTGGATGCCGCGCTGCTGCTCAATTCGGGGCTGAGGACCCGAATCATCGCCAACTTCGGTGCCGGCTTCGAGCACATCGATCTGGAAGCGGCGAAGCAGGCGAACCTGGTCGTCACCAATACACCCGATGCGCTGACCGATGCGACCGCCGAGCTCGCGCTTCTGTTGATCCTGATGACCAGCCGTCGAGCGGGCGAAGGCGAGCGCGTGCTGCGCGCAGGCAGGTGGACAGGATGGGCGCCGACCCAGTTGCTCGGCATGGATGTGAAAGGCAAGACCCTGGGCCTGGTGGGCTTCGGCCGCATCGCCAGGGAAACTGCGCGTCGCGCTCGTGCGGCACTTGGAATGCACATCGCTTATTTCTCGCGCAGTCGGGCCAGCGTCGAAGAAGAAAGGGCGCTCGGTGCCGAGCACCACGCGACGTTGGAAAGTTTGCTCGCCGCGTCCGATGTGGTGTCGTTGCACTGTCCGGGCGGCGCGGCCACACATCACTTGATCAACGCGACCACGCTGGCCCGAATGAAATCGACCGCCATCCTGATCAATACGGCGCGCGGCAGCGTGGTCGATGAGGAAGCGTTGGCCAACGCGCTCGCGCAACGGCAGATCGCGGCGGCCGGTCTGGATGTCTACGAGCGCGAGCCGGCGGTGTCGCCGGCCTTGCGGGAACTGGACAACGCCGTGCTGTTGCCCCATCTGGGAAGCGCAACGCTGGAAGCGCGTACTGCCATGGGCATGCAAATGGCCGACAATCTGGACAGCTTTTTCGCCGGCCGAACGCCACCGAACCGTGTCGCCTGAATCTCGATCCGCCGCCGACATCATCCAGCACGCCATCCAGGCGAGGCTGCCCACGCGACCGCGGCACCCGTTCGTGGTTGGCGTGTGCGGCAGTCAGGGCAGCGGCAAGAGCACCGTCTGCAGGACGCTGACCGACCGCTTTACCGCAGCGGGTCTCAGGGTCGCGAATCTCTCGCTGGATGATTTGTATCTGCCACTCGCGGAACGAGTGACGCTGGCGAAGAACGTTCATCCGCTGCTTCGTACACGTGGCGTACCGGGTACGCACGACACGAAGTTGGGCGTGCACACGTTGAACGCGCTTGCGCATGGCGGGCGCGTTCCGCTGCCTCGCTTCGATAAATCGATCGACGATCGTCGGCCCAAGGCGCAATGGGATTCGATCGAAGGCCCGGCGCAGCTGGTGTTCTTCGAAGGCTGGTGCGTGGGCGCACGGCCGCAGACGCTCGGGCCGCTCGAACAGCCGGTGAACGAGCTGGAAGCGAATGAAGATGTCGATGGCCGGTGGCGCCGTTACGTGAACGATGCGCTGGGCGGCGAATACCAGCGCCTGTTCGGGAAGATCGATTTTCTGGTGCTGCTCGCGGCGCCGTCGTTCGATGTCGTATTGAAGTGGCGCACTCAGCAGGAGAACGAGCTGCGCGCGCAATCCGGGAACAAGTCGGGCGTGATGGACGACGCGGCGCTGGTGCGCTTCATCCAGCACTACGAGCGGCTCACGCGCCACATATTGATCGAGATGCCGGGACGCGCCGATCTGGTCATCCGCCTGTCGCCGGAGCGCACCGTGCTCAGCCGGCATTCAAATCATGCCGACAATCCGCTGTAGCGCCGCCTGAAAATGACGAGCCAGCGCGGCTTCCGCCCGATTGGCATCACATATATATCAAGGCAGCGGCCGCAAACCTTCCGCGCGCACTCGCCAGCCTTCCTTTGGGAAGCCGGGCAGGTAAGTGAGATCGCCGTCCCAGCCCGCGGCCATCAGCCCGACCGCAAGTAACAATCCACCGTTGGAGGGGAAGTAGGTCTCCGCGAGCCGGCGATAACCCGCATCGCCGTTCGTGCCGCTGGTGGCGGTCGGGACCAGATCTGCCGCATGCTCATTCAAATGCACGCGCGGCGTCATGCCGCTGACGCCGAACTGGAAATTCCGGGAACGGGACAGCAGGAACTCTACGGCTTTGTCCGGCTCGTGCAAACGAGCTGCCGTCATGGCCATCAGCGGAAAATCCCAGCCCCAGGTTTGTCGCAAATCCCAATGAGACTCCACTGCGCGCAAGGTACGGCGCATGGTCTCCCGATCGACACTCGATCCGGGCAACAGGCCCAGTGCGCCGAGAAACGAAGGATGGTCGCGATTCCAGCACTCGCTGGCGGTGCTGCCGCTGGAGCACTTTGCGCTGCGCGCCTGCTCCCATTGCTGAGGAAACGACTCGACGGCCAGATACAAACCATCCCGTTGCGGCAGCGGCGAAAGTTTCTGCAGCACCCGATCCCATTCGGGCTTGCGCGGCAGCTTCAGCCGCTCGCGCCAGCTCTGGGCAGTGGCCAGGCCGAAGCGGAAGTACTCCAGCTCGAATGTGGGATTGAACGTGGTCAGCGGCGGAAACACTTCCTGCGCCGGGATCAACGGCGGGCCGAGCACATATCGGTCGGCTTGCCGATCATGGTGAGCGAAGGAGGCCAGCAGGTCGGCCGTCTCGAACACCAGGTCCCGATACTGCGCCAGCGTCACCGGATTCGGGCGGTCGCGATAAATCAGCTCGGCGAGAAAGATCGGGTGCGGCTGCTGCCACATCAGGAAGGGCGTAATGGTGCTCGGGCTCTCGCGGCCTTCGGGGCCGACCATTTTCGGCCACCACGCGCCGCTCAGGCCATGAGAGGCGGCGCGCGCTTTCGCTTCGGGCAGATGCTGTAGATACCAAGGCATGCTGCGTTCGAGCAGCTCGGTCCGGCCCCACAGCGCGACGTGCGCGGCATGCCAGGGATGCATTTCGAGATGGAACTTGCCGTTCCAGCTGTTGGAGAACAAGCCTTCTTCCTGAGGCGGCAGGGTTCCGGCGGCGTTCAGCGCCATCAAATATTGAGAGAGCACCACGCGGCGTTCGAGCTCCTGTGCGCGAGGATCCGTGCTGCCGGAAAAATCGATCACGCCGCCATTGTTCCAATACGAATCCCAGTGCGTCGTTACGGCCTGCCGTGTTGCCGATGCCGACGGCAGCGGTGTCTCATGTCGTTCGGGGGAGAACAGCACGCTCAGGTTGAATACGCCATCGCCGGCCTTGCGGCGGATCCGAATCGAGTGCGGACCCACCGAATCGAATGTGACATCCTGATCGCTCGCGGCTGCGACGAAATAGCGCGTGTCGTCGAGGCGACGCTGCAAGGAGAGCTGCCGCGCGGTCTTGCTGAGCACTTCGGTCGTATGGCGTTCGGAATGCTCCCAGTCCGCCGGGTTCGGGTTGAGTTGTGCCGCGACCCCTGGAAACTTCAGATCGATCCCCAACCGCGAGGGCTCGATCGTCGGAGCCTCGATGCTGACATGAACCAGATCGAGCCGCGGATGAACGCTCGTCTCGATGTCCACGGGCTGGCCGTCGATCTCGAAGTGGCTGCGCAAGGTGCCGCTCCACAGGTCGAGCGTTTGTCGGGTGGCTTGCAGATCGGAGAACTGCGCCGGCTCGCCGTCCTTCGACAGCAGATGCAAGGACACGCGGCCCAGTGAGAATCGGTGAGGGTTCTCGCGCAGCCATTGAATCTCCGGCCGCTTCGCCTCGGACCAATCGCGCAGCCAGGGGTACTGGCGTGGCTGTCCGCGAACATCGATGGTCTCGAGGCTGTCCTCATATTTATAGTGCTTCGGGTTCGGGAAGCTGTGCCAGGCCCACTGCGCCTGGGTCATGAGTGGCGTCAGCGGCGAATACTGTTCCTGGAACGTTTGCAGCCCGGTGATGTCGGCAGTGAACGCGAGGTTGCCGTTGCCGACCATGAAGGGCGAGGCAGGGTCGATGCGGGTCAGCGTGGGGGTGTGCCGGGTCACCAGGGCTTGCCGATCGATGGCGGTATCTTCGACGCGCACCCAATCGAAATCCGCGATGCCGCCGCCCTTGGGATCGGAGGTGAAGGTGAACAGCGCCGGTCGCGCGCCTTTCCACCAGCTGAACATCAGTTTTGCGCGAGTGCCGAACGGCTTGAACGTCTTGCCCTGGTCCGTGCTGTACGAATAGCGCGCGAACTCATCCTCTACGTTCACTCGTAGCAACAGCGAATCGGCGGTGATGACATCGCCGAGCGAGTCCGTGCCCGCATGGGAGAACGTGAGATGACGCTTGCCGGAGCGTTGGGTCAGGCCGATCCAGCTGGGGCGCTTGCCGAACATGGCGAGGCCGGACTTCTGGCCGTCGCGCATGTTGCCAACCAGAATTCGCGTCGTGATCTGCGAGGAGCGGCCGTGCAGCACCTGGGTCAACGTGTTTTTCGCGCTGACGAAGTTCGGCGCGGGCAGCGCCTTCAGCCGCAAGTGACCGCGGCGTTCGCTCAAGCTCCAGTGCGCGTCGGACGGATTGTGATTCCACTCCCATTGCACGCCGAGCGTGGTCGCGGAGAACTCATCGGACGTTTGTATTTGCACCGGTTCGATCTTGCCGCCCACGTCCGGCACACGATGTGACAGCACTGGTTGTCCGTTCGGCGCACCCGGCAGCAGTTCTCCCATCACTGGCCAACCGTCTTCCCAACGCACCGGCTGCATGTGAACGATGCGGCCGTACGCGCCGGTGCTGTTGAAATGCAGGAACCAGCCTTCGCCCGAAGGCGTCTCGACGTAACCGCCCTGATGAGGCGCTTGCACGTGAGTGGTGCCTTTGGAGAGCACGGTGCGCACATCGTAGGGGCCGTAGATGTTCTTCGAACGCAGCACCGCCTGCGGCCCTTCGCCCACGCCTCCGTAGGGCGCGAAGATGTAGTAGTAACCGTCGCGCTTGAGCAGTTTCGGGCCTTCGAGAATGGGTAATCGCTGCGGGTCTTCGACGATCACCTTGCCGGCATCGAGTACCTTGGTGCCGTCGGCGGACATTCGGCGCAGGATCAGCGGGCCGGCGCCGACGCGCGAATGAATCAGGTAGGCGTTACCGTCGTCGTCCCACAGCGGGCACGGATCTTCCAGGTTGGGCTCGTCGATGACTTTGACCGGCTCGCTCCACGGCCCTGCCGCTCGCGCAGCGCTAGCCATGAACACGCCTTCGGTGGGCGTTGCGAAGTACACATAGAAGCGCCCCTCGTGAAAACGGATGGACGGTGCCCACACGCCGGCGGCGTACCGATGACCCATCCTGGTGTTGAACGGAATGCGCTCGGTGGAGTCGTCGAATTCCACCGGACCGGGCAGGTCGTAGTTGGGATCGAAGCTCAGCCGCGGCAGCACGTGACCGAGCAGCGTCCAGTGCACCAGGTCCTTGGATTCGAGCACCGGCACGCCCGGTGAGAAATGAAAGGTCGAGGCCACCATGTAGTAGCTGTCGTCGACGCGAATGACATCGGGATCCGAGTAATCCGAATGCAGGATGGGATTGCGATAGAAACGCGGGGAATCGGCAACCGCGACGCTTCCGGGAGCGGCGAGCGTCGCAGCCATGAGCAAAGCAGAGATTGAGGCAACGGCAATCGATTTCATGCTTGCGCAGATTCCCTGTGGCGGCGTGACAGCATGGGGGTGACCGTCACGCCGCCACCTCTCGATCATAACGTGCGGACCGTCATCCCGATGAACATGGTGCGGCCGTTGTAGTCGTAGGTCGCGGGCCACGTATTGGCACGGATCTGCGCGCTGCCGACCACTGGCGGATCGTCGTCGGTTAGGTTGTTCACGCCGCCGAAGAATTCCACCTTGTCGCCCCAGTCATAAGAGAAGGACAGGTCGAGATAGTTCTGCGCGGCCAGGCGGGGATTCACCAGGTCGGCGTAGGCCGGCGGCGTGGCGCCGGCCCGCTGCGGCAGCAGATAACGATCCACGGTCACGTCGTCGATGTATCGATGCCGCAGGCTCAGGCTCAGCGGTCCGGTGGTCCAGGTGAAGCGGGTCACGCCCTTGTATTCGGGAATGGGCTCGCCGCAAGTGGTGCCGTAAGCGCCGACGCAGCGGTTCTTCACATTCGGGAACGCCTGCACCGGCGTCGACGTGAACTCGTTCGTCTTGGTCCACGCCGTGCTGATGTCCAGCGTGCTGCCGTTGCCGAACAGGCCGAAGCCGAAGTCGAAGCCGTAACGCGCCGTGAAATCGTAGCCCGAAGTTTCCAGCCCGCCGGTGTTCGCCTGCCGGATCTCGGCGTAGTACGGCACGCTGATTTCGCCGGTCACCGGATTGCGGTTGATGGCCTGGCAGAACTCGCTGTTGATGTCCTGAATGATGTTGAAGCACAGATTCAACGTGTTGTTCAGGCCGCCGCCGAGCTGCGCGATCGCGCCGTCGAGCGAAATGTCGAAGTAGTCCAGTGTCACCGCGAGCTTCGGCAGGGCTTGCGGGGTGATCACCACGCCGAAGGTGCGCGTGTCGGATTCTTCTTCGCCGACGTTGGGATTGCCGCCGAACAAGGCTGGGATGATGGTGTTCGGTTGCACGCCCGCGGTGAACACGGACGAAGCCGGAACACCGCTGGCGATACACAACTGACGTACGGCGTCGGTCTGGCCGGAGGCAGGTTGTTTGTCGGAGCAAGGATCGGTCGCCGGTTCGACGCTCTGGCGCAGGCCGCCGTAAAGGTCGGCCACGTTGGGCGCGCGAATGGCCCGTTGGAATTGACCGCGGAACGCGAGGTCTGCATTCAAACGCCAGTCCAGGCCATAGAGATAGGTCCAGACCTTGCCCACGCCGTCCAGATCGTAATCGGACATTCGGAAAGCGCCGTTCGCTGTGAGATTGTCGATGAACGGCAAGCCGGCGAGCAGCGGAATGCGCAATTCGCCAAACACCTCCTTCGCGGTCACGTCGCCTTCGGTCGGCAGGCCGGGATTGAAGCCCACCACGTCGCCCGAGCGCAGGAACTCGTCCGGCGTGAATTTTGACGACGCATACCGCCACTCGGCGCCGAGCGAGAAGGCCAGTGGGCCGGCGGGCAGATCGAAGATCTGGCCGGACAGCGTTGCGGCCGCAACCTGCAGCTCTGCTTCAGTGACATTGGTCGCGCCGATGGCGACGGCGCTCACAGCGTCGCCCGATATGTTCTGGCCGAAGATATTGAGCACCGGCGCCGCGCCCCCGCTCGACAACAGGGCGCTCTGGAAGCGGCTGCGAGAAACGTTGCCCGACTGGCGACTCGTCTCTTCGGTGCGCGCGAAGGTGTAGTAGACATCGTAGGAGAGGTTGCGGAGGAAGTTCTCCGAGACATCGCCGATGTCGCCGCGCATGCCCAGCGCCATGCGCCAGACATTGCGATCAGAAACGTTCTCGCGCAAGCCGACTTCGACCAATCGACGGCCGACGTTCAGAACCGCCAGGCCGTCATTCGGATTGTTGACGCGCGAGCTCGACCCTGTCGTCACCGTGGTCGGACCGGTCTCCGCGAGATCCAGTTGACGCAGCAGCTCGTTCATCCCGGGAAGGTTCTGGAGATAGGGGTTGTCGACGTTGAACAGGAAGGGGCCGCTGATGTTGGTCGGCGCCAGCTGCTGATCGACGCGGTTGTTGCTGAAGTGGAATTCCAGATAGCCGGTCGCCTTGTCGGTGAAGTCGTAATGGCTGAACGCGTTCACCATCCAGCGTTCCTGCGGCACTTGCAGATAATTGTCCGGGCCGAGATTGAAGTCGTCCTGCGGCGTGAGCGCGGGACGCACCGCCGTGCCGTCGTCGTTGAATGTGAAACCCCGCGAGCTCATCCCGGTCAGGCCCGCGGCGGCCAGCGCGGCATTCAAGCCAGGATTCGACGTTGACGAATTTGCCAGCGGCACGCCGGTGAAGCGGCCGTTTGGAATGTCGCCGCTGCCGCCCGCGATCAGGCCGGGCACGCCGCCAGCGGCACGACAGGTCGAGCCCGAGGGAACGGACACCGGGACGCCGGCACGATCGCGGCTGAAAGACTCCGGTGTCACGCAGCCGTCGGACAAGGAGTCGTACGCCCATTCGCCGCGCTGGCCACGAGTGATGGAGCCGCGATTCAGATAATTCACGGACACGACCGCGTTACCGCGGCCCTCGGCGAAGTTACCGCCGACGGTGAGATCGATGTTGTAGGTCGGCGTGGTCGTCGGGCTGTCGTAACTGGTTTGCGCCGTGGCTTCGACGCCTTCGAAGTCATCCCGCATGATGAAGTTGACGACGCCGGTGATGGCGTCGGAGCCATACACGGCGGAGGAGCCGCCAGTCACGACTTCGGTCCGCTCGATCAGTGCAGTGGGAATGGTGTTGAGGTCGGTGACCTGTTCCGGGCCATAGATCGCGAAGCGTCGTCCGTTGACCAGCACCAGATTGCGAGAGGCACCGAAGCCGCGCAGATTCACGTCGGCAGTGCCGCCCGGTACCGTGTTGGCTGTGGCGCCACCGTTGGTGGAGGCCACGAATTGAGGCGCGTCGCTCAGGATCTTTTCGACGTTGGGCGCGCCCGAGAGTTTTATTTCTTCCACACCGATGACGCTGACCGGCGTCGAGGTGTCGATGCCCGCGCGCGCGATTCTCGAACCTGTCACCAGCACCTCTTCCACTTCGGCTCGCTGCGTGTCCTGTGCCACTGCCACCGCGCCAAAAGCAGAACCCGCGACTACCACGCCGAAGCCGAGCGCAGCCGCCCGCCGGCGATGTTTCCATCTCCCGATCATTTCATAGCCCCCTATGAAGAAAATTTTGTGGCTCGCCCGCGCCCTGGCGTGAGCGGTTTTGAATCATTTTGATGATGACCGGCTCATGCCGGTCGCATCCGGTGCCTCCCCCTGCGAGTTACCGCTATCATTTCTTGCCGTCGTGACCGGCAATGAGCGAGAATTATCATAGTTGATTGAAATTGGCTAGAGGTCGAGCGACGCAGGCGTGGCTCGATCGCGCTCGCCGTCGATCGACAGGGCAGCGGCATTTAGCAGACAAATATTTCTGCCAGGCGCTCGCCCGGGTTCCGGCGCCAGGCTCGTGACCGGCAGCAAAACACTTATTTTCCAGGGGTTCATGCATGAATGACAAAGATTCGGTCGGCCTCGATCGACGCACCGTGCTCAAGTCGGCCGGTGCCGTCGCGCTCGGTCTGGCGGGCACCGCCTATGCCGCCGCGCCCAGGAAGCGCTTCGCGGTGGTCGGTCTGGGCTCGCGCTCACGCATGTATACGAACGCAATCACGGGCAGATTTCGCGACGCCAACGAAGTGGTTGGGGTGAGCGATAACAATCCCGGCCGCGCGGCGCTGGCCGCCAGGACCATTGCCGCGACCGGCGCGAGCAAGCCGAAGGTCTACAGCGCGGCCGATTTCGATCGGATGATTCGCGAAACCAAGCCGCACACGGTCATCGTCACTTCGCCCGATGCCACTCACGACGATTACATCGTGCGGGCGCTGGACGCCGGTTGCGATGTGATCACCGAGAAGCCGATGACCACGACCGCCGAAAAGGCCCAGGCCATTCTCGATGCGTGCAAGCGCAATGGTCGGCACGTGCGGGTGACTTTCAATTATCGATATTCGCCGCCGCGCACGCAGATCAAAGAGATGCTGATGAACGGCGACATCGGCGACGTTCTGTCGGTCGACTTCAACTGGCTGTTGAACACCGTGCATGGCGCGGACTATTTCCGCCGCTGGCACAGCAATAAAGCCGTCTCCGGCGGCCTGATGATCCACAAGGCCACGCATCATTTCGATCTGGTGAACTGGTGGCTGGGCGCGCAGCCGGAATCGGTGGTCGCGGTGGGCAAGCGAGAGTTCTACACACCGCAGATGGCCAGGCGCATGGGGCTGAAGGGGCATCACCAGCGCTGCCGGACCTGCCCCGAGCAGGGGACCTGCACGTTTTATTTCGATCTCGCCGCCGATGCGGGATTGAAGGCGCTGTACCTGGACAACGAGCAGCACGATGGCTACTTCCGCGATCAGTGCGTGTGGCGTCCGGAGATCGACATCGAAGACACGATGAATGTCGTGGTCCGATACGACACCGGCACGACGCTGAGTTACTCGCTCAATGCATTCAACGCCTGGGAGGGTTATCACATCGCGTTCAACGGCACCAAGGGCCGCATCGAGCATTCGGTGGTCGAGCAGGCGGGTGTCGCGGGCGCCGACGAAACCCAAGGAAAGATCAAGGATGATGGTGTGATCACGCGGATCGTTCCGTTGCGAGGCGCGCCGCGCGAGATCGAGCCCTGGACGGGGACGGGCGGTCACGGCGGTGGCGATGATGTGATGTTGAATGAGATCTTCGGCGATGCGCCGGCGGATAAATACAAGCGGGCGTCGGACGAGCGCGGCGGCGCTTATTCGATGCTGATCGGTGCCGCGGCCAACCAGTGCTTCAAGACCGGGCAGTCCGTGCGTATCGATCAATTGGTCACGGGCCTGACGCCAGCGGATCGCGCGCCGATGCCCAGTCGCACGGCATCGTTGCCGATGCCGATGCGCGTGAAGATGCCTTGATGGAAAGGGGGCGGGGGCGCTCGCGTCAGGCGCGGGCGCTCTTTTTCGCCACACGCCGGCGCTTCACGCCGATCGCGAGCCCGGCGCCGAGCGTCAGCAAGCCCAGGGTTGCAGGCTCGGGAATGTTGTGGGTCGGGGACACGGCCACCAGCCGCAGGTTCTCACCGCAGGTGCCCAGGCAGATCATGTTCTGGCCGAGGCCGATGTCGGCGATGAACGAAAAGTTGTGGCCGAGCGGGGCATCGATGACCGACGTGCGCACCAGCTGAATGAAATAATCGCCCGACTCCCAGCGAATCACGTCTTCATACAGGGGCTGTTGCGGATTCGGGCCGAGAAACTGACGAAAGCTGGTGCTTTCATTCGGTAGCGACAGGTCCCAGTCCAGCGCTTCGGTAGTGCCGGCCAGGCGCGCGTGAAAATAATCCAGTTGATAGTGACCGAACCAGGGATCGCTCGGGTTGGTGTGCAGGCCCTGATCCAGCTGCGTGACCAGCATGCCGCTGCTGTTCAGGTAGGTGGGTTGGATATCCACGTCATATTCCATCGTGAACCGGAACGATGCTTCGTCGCCGTTCTCGTAGCTGCGACCTTCGCCGAAGTAACCGTACGTGTAATAAACCGGAACGGCCGAGGCGCTCGCCGACCAGATCAAGCCAACGCACGTTGCCCAAAGAGTCGCTTTGCGCATCATTCGGTCTCCCTGTCTCCACCCCGATAAGTGAAATCGCCGAACGCAGCTTCAGTGTACGCGCTACGTCGGCGCGCGCTACTGTCGTGATTCGTGACAGTAGGAAGTTTTTCTGCACGCCCTCGCAGCCGGAATCGCTGCCGGTCCTGCGCCTGTTCGATGGTTCTCGCGCATCGGTTTCACCGGGCCGCGATCCAGGTCTGTAGATCGGGCAACAAGCGTGCATATCCCCGGTATCATGGCGCGCATGACACAGCCATTGCTGACATTGAAGGTTCACGAGCAGTTGCGAAAAGCGCTGCGCGCGGGGGCTCGCGAGATCGCGTGCTCGCTCGATCTGGATCGCACGACGACGACGGTGACGATCGATGAATCCGGCTGGAGCTGGCAGGGCCGGCGCTATCCGTATCTGGAGAAGTGCAAGGAGCGCACTGTTTATTACTGGCGAGACGGCGAGTTCGCGCCCGTGTCTCGCTACAGCTCGTCGCTCATCAAGCTGGTGCCGACCGAGTGGGGCCCGCCCACCTTCGAGATCGATGGGATCAAGATGTTGCCCAGCGAGAAGGTGTCGCCGTTTCAGGATGCGCAAGCGAAGGTAGCGTTGATCGAGCCGCGGGGCCAGGTGGTGCTCGATACCTGCGGTGGCTTGGGTTACTTCGCCGCGTGGTGCCTGGAGGGAGGCGCGGCGCGGATCATTTCGTTTGAGAAGAACCCGGACGTCATCTGGCTGCGCAGCCTCAATCCCTGGTCGCCGCAGGCGGGTGGGGTGCTGTCACTGACGCAAGGCGATGTCACGGCGAAAATCGTCGAGCTGCCGGATGCGTCCGTCGATGCCATTCTCCACGACCCGCCCCGCTTCGGCATCGCCGGCGAGCTGTACTCGCAGGTGCTTTACGACCAGCTGGCGCGAGTTCTGAAACGCGGCGGCCGAATGTTTCATTACACCGGCACGCCGAACAAGCTCACCACAGGCCGCGACGTGCCCAACGAAGTCGCAACGCGCCTGATGCGCAGCGGCCTGAAGACCAGGCTGCACGGCGACGGTGTGCTCGCGAGCAAGGGCGGTCGCTGAGCGCTGCGATTTTCCGCAGGTGCGGGATCCGACTCGATTGGGGTGCGTTACCGGGGCACAGTCTTTTATCGAGGAGCACAGTCATGGCATCAGCCAAAGCCACGGTCGATCACGACACCATCCGCCAATGGGTCGAGAAACATGGCGGCTGTCCGGCGCATGTGAAGAGCACCGGCGGTAAGCACGATCCCGGCATCCTGCGTATAGATTTTCCCGGCTTCTCCGGCCAGCAGACCCTGGAGAAGATTTCCTGGGACGAGTTCTTCGAATCGTTCGATGCCAACGAGCTGGCGTTCCTGTATCAGGACGAGGGGCGCTTCAACAAACTGGTCCGGCGCGATACGGTTCGCGATCAGCTCGACAGCTAGGAAGGTTGGCCCGGCAGCGATAGAAACCGGGCCATCCCCACGATTTCAGCCAGACCGCACGGTTGAATTGCGCCGTCGCGGTGGTCGATTCTGCATGACGGTGTCACACTCTACGAAAGCTGGTGGAGGGTGATAGATATGAGTGCAGATCGGGCGCTCCGCGATCCGCTCGACGACTCGGTGCGCGACCAGGTGGAAGCCGCACTGGCGGCCCATCAGGGGCGGCCCGGGCCGCTGCTGCAGGTGTTGCACGAGGTTCAGAATCGTCTGGGCTATGTGCCTCCGGCGGCGATCCCCATCATCGCCGAGGCGTTGAATCTGTCGCGCGCCGACGTGCACGGCGTCGTCACTTTTTATCATCACTTCCGGCAGGCGCCGGGCGGCCGCCACGTCATCCAGGTGTGTCAGGCGGAATCCTGCCGCGCCATGCATTGTGACAAGTTGACCGAACATGCGCAGCGCAAGCTCGGCGTTCAGCTGCATGGCACCACGGCGGACGGTCGCTACACGCTCGAACCAGTGTATTGCCTGGGCAACTGCGCCTGCAGTCCGGCCGTGATGATCGATGGCGAGCTGCACGGTCGTGTCACACCGGATGCATTCGATGCCTTGATTGCGCCCCTGTCGTGAATATCACATGAATATCAAAGTCTATGTACCTCGGGATGCGGCCGCGCTCTCGCTCGGCGCGGGCCGGGTTGCCGACGCGATCGATCGCGAGGCCCAGCGTCGCGGGCTGCAGGTCCAATTGATTCGCAATGGCTCGCGCGGGCTGTTCTGGCTCGAACCGCTGGTGGAAGTCGCGACGCCTGAGGGCCGGCACGCCTACGGGCCCGTCACTGTTCAAGACGTCCCGGGCTTGTTCGATGCAGGCTTTCTGGAAGGCAAGGCGCATCCGCTGCATCTCGGACTCACCGAAGAGATCGAGGAGCTGAAGAGTCAGCAGCGTCTGACATTCGCGCGGGTCGGCGTCATCGATCCAGTTTCGGTCGACGACTACATTGCCCACGGCGGATATGTCGGATTGAAGCGTGCACTCGCCATGTCGCCAGGAGAAATCGTCGATGCCGTCACACAGTCGGGACTGCGCGGTCGCGGCGGCGCAGCGTTTCCGACCGGGATCAAGTGGAAGACGGTGCTCGATCAGCCGCCCCAGCAGAAGTATGTGACCTGTAACGCCGACGAAGGCGATTCGGGCACCTTCGCGGATCGCATGCTGATGGAAGGCGATCCGCTCATGCTCATCGAGGGCATGACGATCGCGGGCATCGCGGTCGGAGCCACGCAGGGCTACATATATCTGCGGGCCGAATATCCGCACGCGCAGCGCGCGTTGAACGAAGCGATTGCCGCCGCTCGCGCCAGCGGGTATCTGGGCAGCAACATCCTCGGCAGTGGCAAGCAGTTCGAGTTGGAAGTGCGATTGGGCGCTGGCGCTTACATCTGCGGCGAGGAGACCTCCATGCTCGAAAGCCTGGAGGGCAAGCGGGGCGAAGTGCGCGTGCGCCCGCCGTTGCCGGCGATCAAGGGATTGTTCGGCCGGCCGACCATCGTGAACAACGTCATCTCGCTGGCATCGGTGCCGGTGATCCTCGCGAAAGGCGCCGAGTTCTACCGGGATTTCGGCACCGGTAAATCGCGCGGCACGATTCCCCTGCAGCTTGCGGGCAACATCAAGCACGGTGGCCTGATCGAGCGCGCGTTCGGCCTCACGCTGCGTGAGCTGATTTATGACTACGGAGTCGGCTCGGCCTCCGGCCGGCCGATCCGGGCCGTGCAAGTGGGCGGCCCGTTGGGCGCCTACATTCCAGAGTCGCAGTTCGATACCCCGATCGATTACGAAGCATTGAGTGCCATCGGCGCGTTATTGGGTCACGGCGGTGTCGTGGTGTTCGATGACACCGTCGATATGGCCGGAATGGCCCGCTATGCGATGGAGTTCTGCGCGATCGAATCGTGTGGCAAGTGCACTCCGTGCCGTATCGGCTCGACTCGTGGCGTGGAATTGATGGATCGCGTGCTCGCCAACATCGATCGCGAGCGCAACCTGCAGCTTGTGGAAGAGCTGTGCGACACCATGTTACATGGCTCGCTATGCGGCCTCGGCGGCATGACGCCGTTCCCGGTGCAGAGCGCGCTGAAGCATTTTCCCGAAGATTTTCGCAAGACTGTGCAGTAGCCGGAGTAAGCCATGCACGCACTCGATTTCATCGATCCAGGCACACCGGCCGTGCCGACGCCCTCAGAAGGGGCGCCCCAGCAAGTCACCGTCGAGATCGACGGGTTTACCGTGACGGTGCCCGAGGGCACCTCCATCATGCGTGCGGCGTCGCTGCTCGGAAATCAAATTCCCAAACTGTGCGCGACGAGCTCGCTCAAAGCGTTCGGCTCGTGCCGCCTGTGCCTGGTGGAAATCGAAGGTCGCAAAGGCTATCCGGCGTCGTGCACGACCACCGTCGCCGAGGGCATGAAGATTCGCACCCAGAGCGAGAAGCTCGGCCAGCTGCGCAACAACGTGCTCGAACTGTATCTATCGGATCATCCCTCGGAGTCGGAGTGCTGTTCCAGCAACAACCGCTGCGAGCTGCATGAAATGGCGGCGGCGGCGAAGGTTTCGGAGTCGCGCTACTCGTTGCCCGCGGTCGATGGTGTCGCCGCCGGTCGCAATCATCAGGGCTCGTTGCAGGACGACAGCAATCCTTACTTCGTCTTCAATCAGGATGCGTGCATCGTGTGCTCACGCTGCGTGCGTGCCTGCGACGAGGTTCAAGGCACCTTCGCACTGACCATCCAGGGCCGCGGGTTCGATTCCAAGGTGTCGGCGAGCCAGGCCGAGTCGTTCCTCGACTCGGAATGCGTGTCGTGCGGAGCTTGTGTCGAGGCGTGCCCGACGACGGCACTCACCGAGAAGTCCGTCATCTCCCTCGGTCGAGCGGACCGCGCGGTCGCGACGACGTGTGCCTACTGTGGCGTCGGTTGTACGTTCAAGGCCGAGCTGAAGGGCGAGCAGGTCATCCGCATGGTGCCGTCTCGCGACGGTCATGCGAATCACGGCCACGCCTGCGTGAAGGGCCGCTTCGCTTACGGCTATGCCACGCACGCGGACCGCATCACCAAGCCGATGATCCGCAGCAAGATCACCGATCCGTGGCGTGAAGTGAGCTGGGACGAGGCCATCAACTACGCGGCTTCCGAGTTCAAGCGCATCCAGGCGAAGTACGGCAGGGATGCGGTAGGCGGCATCACCTCGTCCCGCTGCACCAACGAGGAAACATTCCTGGTGCAGAAACTGGTGCGTGCGGCGTTCGGCAACAACAACGTCGACACCTGCGCGCGCGTGTGCCATTCGCCGACCGGTTACGGTCTGAAGAACACGATCGGCGAATCGGCCGGCACCCAGGAATTCGACTCGGTGATGCAGGCCGACGTGATCATGCTGATCGGCGCCAACCCCACCGAAGGTCATCCGGTGTTCGCGTCGCAGATGAAGCGTCGCCTGCGTCAGGGCGCGAAGCTGATCGTCGTCGATCCGCGCCAGATCAAGCTGGTGCGCACGCCGCACATCGAAGCGGACTATCACCTGCAGTTGAAGCCGGGCACCAACGTCGCGCTCATGAACTCGATCGCGCATGTGATCGTGACCGAGGGGCTGGCGCACGATCAGTACGTCAGCGAGCGCTGCGAGCCGGACTCCTGGGAGAAGTGGAAGGCGTTCGTCAGCGATCCGAAGAATTCGCCCGAGGCGATGGAAGAGGTCACTGGCGTGCCGGCAATGGCGGTGCGCAGTGCGGCCCGGTTGTATGGGACTGCGCGGAACGGCGCGATCTACTACGGCCTGGGTGTCACGGAGCACAGTCAGGGAACGACGATGGTCATGGCGATCGCGAATCTCGCGATGGCGACGGGCAACCTCGGTCGCGTCGGCGTGGGCGTGAATCCGCTGCGTGGCCAGAACAACGTGCAAGGCTCGTGTGACATGGGCTCCTTCCCGCACGAGTTCAGCGGCTATCGGCACGTGTCCGACGATGCGGTCCGCGCGAGCTTCGAGGTGGAGTGGGGCGTGCCGCTGCAATCCGAGCCGGGCCTGCGAATTCCCAACATGTTCGAGGCGGCGCTCGATGGCAGCTTCCGTGCTGTGTATGTCCAGGGCGAAGACATCGCCCAGTCCGATCCGAACACGACTCACGTGACCGCGGCCTTGAGTGCGATGGAATGCGTCGTCGTGCAGGACCTGTTCCTGAACGAGACGGCGAAGTTCGCGCATGTGTTCTTCCCGGGCTCGTCGTTCCTGGAGAAGAACGGCACGTTCACGAATGCGGAGCGGCGTATCGGCCGCGTGCGCAAGGTCATGGAGCCGCTCGGCGGCTACGAGGACTGGGAAGTCACGGTGCGCTTCTCGAATGCGCTCGGTTATCCCATGAACTACACGCATCCGTCGCAGATCATGGATGAGATCGCCGCGCTGACACCGACGTTCAGGGGCGTGACTTACGAGAAACTCGATGAGCTCGGCAGCATCCAGTGGCCTTGCAATGACGCGGCGCCCGCGGGCACGCCGACGATGCATATCGGTCAGTTCGTGCGCGGCAAGGGCAAGTTCTTCGTGACCGATTACGTGCCGACGCGTGAGAAGACGACGAGTCGCTTCCCGCTGTTGCTGACGACCGGGCGTATTCTCACCCAGTACAACGTGGGTGCGCAGACCCGTCGTACTCACAACGTGGTGTGGCACGCCGAGGATCGGCTGGAGATCCATCCGCACGACGCCGATGTGCGCGGCATTCTCGATGGCGATTGGGTTGGCATTGCCAGCCGCGCCGGCGAGACGGTGCTGCGAGCGGAGGTGACGGATCGAGTGCAGCCGGGCGTCGTCTACACGACGTTCCATTTCCCGGAGTCGGGCGCGAACGTCGTGACCACCGACAACTCCGATTGGGCGACGAACTGCCCCGAGTACAAGGTGACGGCGGTGCAGGTCGTGAAGGTCAATCAACCGTCGGAATGGCAGAAGCGCTATCGCGAGCTGACCGAGCGCAACACGCGCATTCGCCGGGATACTGGCGTGCATGCTTGACGCCAGCCCCACCCTCGCCCACACGCCAGCGACCAGCTGTGCAGTCACGGTCCATCGCTGGCGTGATGGCGATGTCGAGCGCGTCGTCGACCAGGTCGCCGAGGAACTGCCCGTCGCACTGGTGTTCAACGGTGTGCCGCATGTGGTGATGCTTGCGACGCCGGCGAATCTGGAAGATCTCGCGGTCGGGTTCACTTTGAGCGAGAGCATCGTCGACTCGCCCAAGGAAATAGTCTCGGTCGAGGCGGCGCCCCGTGAAGACGGGACGCTCGAGGTGCGCATCGGCATCACCGCGTCGAAACTGTCCGAGCTGCTGCGGCGTCAGAGGAATTTGACCGGCCGCACCGGCTGCGGACTTTGTGGTGCGCAAACCGTCGAAGATGCGATTCGTCAGCCGGCGCCGGTGCAGGGCGGAGTGCACGTCGACGTGAAGTCGTTACATCGAGCGCTGCTCGAGTTGCGCGACCATCAGGAGATCAATTCGCGCACCGGCAGCGTTCACGCGGCTGCGTGGGTGATGCCGGATTCGGGTATCCGGCTGGTACGCGAAGATGTCGGCCGCCACAATGCGCTGGACAAAGTCATCGGCGCGGTGGTCCGTGCGGGCGGTGACTTCAAGTATGGGTACTTCGTGGTCACCAGCCGGGCCAGTTATGAAATGGTGCAAAAGGCCGTGACGGTCGGTGGCACGTTGCTCGCGGCTGTTTCGGCGCCGACTGCGTTCGCCATTCGAATGGCGGAAACGGCCGGCCTGACGTTGATCGGTTTCGCGCGCGAGCATCAACACGTGATTTACGCGCATCCTTCGCGACTCATATGCACATCGACTACCTAGTTCGCATGGCCAACGACATCGGCGCCTTCTTCGCCAGCGAGAAGGACCCGACCGTGGCGGCTGAAAGCATCCGGCTGCACATCCACCGCTACTGGGATCCCCGCATGCGCTCCCGGATCGTCGAGTATTACAACGAGTCCGGTGGCAACGAGCTCGAAGGGCCGGTGCGAATCGCGGTTCAGCGGCTCGCCGGGGAAGCGTCGGCCAAGGCTTGAGTTACTGAATCAGCCCGAACTCGCGCATTGCCGGCAGGAAGTTCTCGTTGCTGTGGCCGGGCCGGGTGAGTTTGAAAATCGCGAAGCGCTGTAACGGAGTGAGCCTGGCCCACTGGGCCGCGGTCGGCGGTGAAACATCGCGCTCGATCGAATAATCCACGACGCGCTGAGGCACGCTCTGCGTCTCGTTCCATTCCGCGCCGTCATCTCTGTCCAGCAGTTGGGCCGGCCCGCCGGTCCGCCTTTCGATCACGGCGACGACGTAACGGCCGTATTCGTCGATCTCGCCCGGCGTTTCGCAGCTCTGCGCGACCATCTGCTCGCGCTCCTCGAGCGCGAAACGATTCCATTGTTTCAATGACACCTTGACGCCGCACAGATCGAGCTTGCGTCGCACGGCCATGGGAATGCAGTACAACGCGCCGGCGAAATCCTTTTCGAACTGGAAGATTTCGGACGTGGTGTTCATGCCGGCATTCTACACCGGCCAGCGCGAGTGGCGATTGCGCCAGGCGCTATGAAGTCGGGTCCGTGCTCATCCGGTGACGCAGCGATTGCGACCGCCTTGCTTGGCTCGATACAACGCCTTGTCGGCGCGATCGAAGGCGGTGCCCGGGGTGTCGTCGGGCGACAGTGCGGTCACGCCGCTCGAAGCAGTGATGGAGACCGGCGAGCCTCGGAAATGAAAGCCGATCTCGGCGATGGCTGTGCGGATGCGCTCGCTGAAGCGGGCGGCATCTTCCAGATGCGTGGCGGGCAGGAGCATCACGAACTCCTCGCCGCCGTAGCGAGCGATGAAGTCGGTCGAACGGATCCTGCTCGCAAAACAGTCCGCGACTACGCGCAGCACGCGATCGCCGGCGCGATGTCCGTAGGTGTCGTTGATGCGCTTGAAATGATCCACGTCCCACACGGCCAGGCAGGTCGCTTGTTTGAAACGGCGCAGCCGCTGCAGCTCCTCCTCGATGCGCCTTTCGTACGCCTGACGATTGGGAATGCCGGTGAGCATGTCCAGGGTCGAGGCGCGCTGCTCGTCCTGTAACTGGCTTTGCAAGCGTTTGGCTTCGGCCTCCAGCTCGACGATGCGCGAGCGCATCTGCTCGTTGCGAGCTCGAACGGCCGCGGCGAAGGTGGTTTCGCGCTGCCGGAATTCCTGCAGATACTTGTCGATCGCATCGATGCGGCTGCGCACCTGATGACGGATCTGCTGCAGGTCCCGCGCGCTCTCGACGTTCTCGCCCATCGCCTTGATCTCGCCGACCAGCTGCGTATTCAAGGTATCGCTGCTGGCCTGCGACTGCGCCTGGTTGCGGTGCTGCTCGGCGACGAACTGGCCGATCTCGTCCAGCTTGCCCATCATGTGGCCGAGCAGGCTTTCGATTTCGTTCCTGGCGCGCTCGATGTGCTGAATGCGCTTGCCGACCAGATCGGCCAAGGCGCCGAGCACTTCGGGCAGCTGCTGGTCGGTGAGCGCCGAGGACAGGCGCGCATCCAGCGCATCTGCCTGCTCGACCAGCTCGGTGTCGCGACGTAGCTCGACCAGCAGGGCGGCGAGAATGGACCGCAGTCGCTGATCGCTCACGATCGCTGCCCGCGACGACTCGGGTGCGGCCGTTACCGGCGGCGGCAACGGGTGATCGAGTGCTCCGATCGCCTCGGTCAGCGCTGGGGTGAGCTGCTCGAGCTCTGCTGCCGTGGTTTCGCGACGGATGACGGACTGCAGTTTTCTGAGCTGCTCATCCAGTGGCGGCGCCAGGCCGAGCGCAGCCGTACACAGGCGGCCCACCAGCCGCTTGAGCGCCGCTTCCATGGCCTGAAACTGCAATTGCCGCTCTTCCAGCCGGCCCAGGCTGTCGTAGTACTTGGTGCGCCAAGGGTCAGTGTCGATGCCAGTCGTCACAACACATCTCGAACTTCGAATCGCCCTGAATGGCCGCCGCTCCGGCGGCAGGGCGGATATGTAGTCATCGAGTCGGGAGGGCCAGTTCTTGAGTGAAGTGGCTCGCAAAACGCACATTGAGTCGCCGTCTGTGCCGGGGTTCAGGGATTGCCTGAACGGAGTTCGGGTGTCTTGGCTTGCCATGCCGATTGAATCAGAATCGCAGCTCATGAAAACAATCGTCTCCGGCGCCACCCGTACGAAGTCCTGGCGTGCCGCGCTGGTCGATCGTCAAACGGAGCTCTGGCACCGGGTGCGAGAGCATGGCGAGCAGCGCCGCGAGCACCTCTCCGAGCGCGCGACCGGGGTGTTGGGAGATGCCATTCAATGGCTCGCCGAGCTGCCCGAGAATTCCATCCACGCCGTCGTCACCGATCCGCCTTACGGCATGGTCGAGTTCGAAGAGAAGAATCATCGCAAGCTGCGAGCCGGTCGCGGCGGCGTGTGGCGCATTCCTCCTTCCTTCGATGGCGCCAAGCGCAGCCCGCTGCCGCGCTTTACCGTCCTGTCGCAGGACGAAGTGAGCGCTCTTTATAACTTCTTCGGTGCGTTGGCCTACGGGCTCAACCGCGCGCTGGTGCCGGGTGGCCACGTGTTCCTCGCGTCCAACCCCTTGCTGTCCACGATGACGTTTCATGCATTCCAGCGCGCCGGCTTCGAGAAGCGCGGCGAAGTCATTCGTCTCGTGCAAACGTTGCGCGGCGGCGATCGTCCGAAGGGTGCTGAAAAAGAATTTCCCGATGTCTCGATGATGGCTCGCTCGTGCTGGGAGCCCTGGGGCTTGTTCAGGAAGCCATTCCAAGGCACTGCCGCAGACAATCTGCGCCGGTGGGGTACGGGCGGGCTGCGGCGCATTTCGGGCGAGGAACCATTCAAGGATGTCATCGCTTGTTCGCCGACGCGGGGTGTCGAACGAGAGATCGCGCCTCATCCCTCACTCAAACCGCAACGTTTCCTGCGTCAGATCGTGCGCGCCGCATTGCCGCTCGGCATCGGCATCGTCTATGACCCGTTCGCCGGCAGTGCCTCGACGCTCGCCGCCGCCGATCATCTGGGCTATCACGCGATCGGCACGGAGCGTGACGTGACCTACTTCGCAATGGGTTGCAAAGCTTTCCCGCGGTTGCAGGCGCTGACGCTCGGCTGACGGCGCGCGCTGCAAATCAGCCTCGAAATCGTCCCTTCCGACGAAGCCGCATGCCGGTCGCGTCGTTAGATTCACCCTGTACAGAACTCATTCGCTGGGCCGTACAGGGGGAATCATGATCAGAAGACGCCTCGGACTAGGGAGGGCGTGGGCCGCGCTGGTGGTCTCGCCCATATTGTTCATCGCAGAGGGAGCCGGCGCGCAGGCGTTGCCCCTGCTCGATCAGGCAGCGATCCGCTCGCCGCTGATGGCGGGCTGCGAGGGCAAGCCGGACAGTACGCCGCTGCCGGTGGATCCGCGCTCGCTGGTGAAACAGGGGGTGAATTCAAATCCAAACGCGGCGATTCAGTTCAACGCGTATTTCGTCGATCTTCACAATCCAGAGCCGCCGTTCGTGAATCGCCTGCCGCCCCGGCCGACGACGTGCGGAGAGTTTCGGGCGAGCGCCAATCGCGGACGTATCAATCTCGAAGAGCGGCAGTTCTTTCAACCCATGGCGCTCGCGACCAGCTATCACTTCATCTACCTGCAATGGGGCTATCTGATCCGGCCACCCGATTTCGAAGAGCAGGTGGCGAAGCGTTATGGCTTGTATCCGGCGCCGTTCCGCAATCCCTATCCGCTGCCGGGCGAGGATCCCAATCGGACCAACGGGGGCAGCGGCCAACTGCCGCTGGGCTTGATTCAAGGCAAGGATGACAACGGTCGGTGGACGGGCCTGATCGGCGCGTCGTGCTCGGCCTGTCACGACTCGCGGCTGGGCACGACCAGCGAAGCGCCGTTCAAGTGGGGCTTGCCCAACAGCGCGAACGATGCGGGCCTGCTGGCTTCGGATATGTTCCGGACCACACCGATCACGGCATTGGGCAATTTGTTGCCTATCCCGTGGAGCACCGGGCGTGGCAGCTCGGATGCGATCGGTCTGATCTCGCTGCTGCCGGCGCTGTTCGACATGGAAACGCTGACGCTGGCGCCGAGCCCGCTCGAGTACGTCGCCGACAGTCCGCACGCGGGCATGACCAAGGCGCCGGCCTGGTGGGCGAGAGCGTTCAAGACCCGGCAGTTCTGGGATGGCTCGCTGTCATCGGACAACGTGCACTCGGAGATGGCCTTCGGTGTGGCAAACATCTTCCGCGATGCCAGCGCGCGCCGTGCCCTGGAAGACGAGTTCGAGGACATCAACAACTTCCTGATCTCCCTGTCGCCGGCAACCTATCCGAAACCCATCAACACGGCCTTGGCGGAGCAGGGCGCCATCATCTATCACGAGCGCGACCTGTGGGCGAGCGGTGCGAACGCGGCTATTCCCAAGCCGGCCGGCAACGGCTCGTGCGCGAGCTGCCACGGTGTCTATTCACCGCGCCACGCGGCCGATCCCAACTATCTGCCGGATCCGCGATTGAAAGGTGTTGCCGCGGTCGTGACGCCGATCGAAACGATTCGTACCGATCCGCGGCGTATGCAGTTGATGGCCGATGAGCGTCAGCGGCGCGCCTGGAACAGTGGCTGGTGGGCGTACAACGAGCTCAGCCCGGACTGGACCGGCTACCCGTCGGACAACATCATCGAAAGCGAGCTGCGTCGCGTGCCGCGGGCCATTTATAACAATGGCGGACCGATCTACTCGCCGCTCGGCCCCAACATCTGGGAAGAGCCGATCGGTTACATCGCGCCGCCGCTGTATGGGGCATGGGCCACGGCTCCGTATTTCCACAACGGCAGCGTGCCGAACCTGTGGGGCGTGCTGAAGCCTTCGGATCGTCCGAAAGTGTGGAAGCGTCCGTACACGGCACCGGGCATCGGCGGCAAGAACGCGGGCTATGACTACAGCTTCGCTTCGTACGACTGGCAGAAGCTGGGCTGGAAGTACACGGCGGTGAACTGCAGCAACAACATCTTCACCTCGCCGTTCCTGCCTTGCACGCATGACATGGCCACCATCGATATCCTGTACTCGATGTGGAACAACGTCGCCGCCAAGTATCTGAACCTGGCGTATCAATCACCGCCGCCGATCACGGATCAGCAGATCAGGTCGCGCATGGTCTATAACAGCTATCTGTATGGCAACGGCAACGGCGGCCACGACTTCACCCAGTCGTTGACCGACTCGGAGCGCTGGGCCCTGATCGAATACATGAAGACGTTATAGCGTCGGCTGCACGCCGCGTAATCGATCTGTCGAAGGTCGGTTACGCGGCGTTTCTATTTGGCGGGTTCAGAATACTTCGCCGCGCGCGATGGAGCGCGCGAATTGCAAGAGTCCTTCGCCGATCTCGCCGAAGCGCTCGTAACGGGAATCGCGAGTCTCGCCCCGCCGCCACCGGACATGCAATTGCTGGAAGATCACGGCGGTGCGCATCTGCGCGAGCACGCGATGGAAGCGGAAGGTGGAGAGGTCACGACCCAGCGCCGAGGCATAGCGTTCAGCCACTTGTGCTCGTGTTGGGAAGCCGGCGCTTGCCGTGGGCATCTGCGCCATCTGGTGCATGGCCGGCGGATCGCCAGACTCAGTCCAGTAACTGAGTAGCACCGCCAGATCGAACAGGCCGTCGCCGCGCGTGCCTTGATCCCAGTCCAGGACGGCAAGCGGAGTCAGATTCGCGGGATCGAGCAACACGTTGTCGAGCTTGAAATCGTTGTGGAGCAGCGCGTGGTTTGTGTCGGGAACGCAGTTCTCGCGCAGCCAGTGCGCAAGCTCGATGATCAGCTGCAGCGTCGTCGGCGTGCCCCAGCCCTCGACCGCGACGCTGGCACGCTTGATCCAGCCTTCGGTGGCGCGCTTCAGAAAGCCGGTCGGCTTGCCGAGGGTGTCCAGCCCGACGCTCGCCGGATCCACTCGATGCAACTCGATCAGGATGTCGACGAGCGTGTTGCCGAGCGCTGCACCTACCGTCGCGTCGCCAGCGAGCGAAGCGGGCAGCGAGTCTCGCAGAGAAACGCCGGTTCGATATTCGACGATCTGAAACGGTGCGCCGATGACGCGGGCGTCCTCACACAGATGCAGGCCGCGCGGCGCCAGCGGAAATTTTTGCCACAGTCGCGAGAGAATCTGAAACTCCCGCGCCATGTCGTATGCACCTGCCGGCAACGGACCTTTCGGCGGTCGGCGCAGCACGGCCGGTTGTCCGTCGAGGTTGATCAGATAGTTCAGGTTCGCGAATCCGCCAGCGAACTGTTGGGGCGGAGTATCCAGGTCCAGTTGCATGCCCAGTCTCGCCAGATACTCGGCGAGACGCGGCCAGTACTGCGGCACGGTTTCGATCTCGGCGCGCATGGGGTCGGCTGCCGCGTTCAACATCGCGTTACTCTCCACGAAATGCGGGCGGCCGCCGCTCGGCGAAGGCTCGAATGCCTTCCTGCTGTGTATCCGCGCGAACTGATGGATCGTCCCGCAGCCACGTCAATGTTTGTGAAAGGTCGAGAGACAACGAAACGCCGGGGGCGTTGCGCTGCTCCGGCACCGTCCAGGAGTACCGGCTCATTCATGTCACGGTCCAGTGAAGAAGGTTGTCTCTGCCGCGGCTCACGTGACCGACGCGGCCGACGGGAGTTGTCGACAGGCTGGTCAACACTTGCAGCGACGAACTGTCGCTCGGGGCGACGCGCGCCATCAGCCGGCGACCCTCGGCGGTACGGGCGAGCACCGTGCCAAAGTCCGGGTCGCCATTGCGTCCGCAAATGACGGTGAATGTTTCCAACGCGGCGGGGCCGCTGAAATCGTCGATCAGCTCCGGCACTGGGCGTCGCAGCCGGTCGGCGCGCGACTGCACGTCACCATCGCTGTTCGATACATCATGCGCCGGGGGCGTTGAGCCGAGCAGCAGCGCATGATGCTTGGTGACGAATTCGCCTTGTCCGTAAAGCAGGGCGCGTTTGTTGGGCTGGCTTCGGAGCGCGCGCACCAGGCCGGCGGCTGCATGCGTCATGTAGTTGTTGAGCGGCGCGCCGAAGAAGCTCAGCCCGCCGATCGCAGTCAGTTGCGCGCCTGCCGGCAAGCCGAGTGCTCGTCGCGCCATCTTCGGCACGATGGGAAAGCAGCTGTACAACTCGACCACGTCGAATGGACTTGCTGTCCTCGCCTCGCATCCGCCCACCGAGCCTGCTGTCCCAGAATGCAGGCGGTCTTCGGCCTCGCGCATCGTTTCCAACACGGCTTCTTGCGCGTACGAACGTTGATACTGGTCGCGCTGTAAATAATCTCTTGGCTCCGCGGCGCGTGCACCGGCGTGAATGAACACGCAGCGTTCGTCTGGAATTCCCAGCTCGCGCGCTTTAGCCAACGACGTTAGAACGACCGCCGCGCCCTGATTCACGAACGGATTCGCGACCATGTGCTTGGTGTATGGCCAGGCCACCGGGCGATTCTCGAACGACGGTGTCGCGAGCTGTTCGGCAGAGTAGGTTTGCTTGAGCCAGGCGCAAGGAGTTTCGGCGGCGACTCGGGAAAAGGCCGACCACAGTTCCGCGGACTCGCGCATCGCCTCGCCGGGTGTCTGTCCCCACGCAGCTGTCGCGGCGTTTTCGTACAGCGGATAAACGTGGACCGGCTGAGTCATTCCATGACTGATCGCGATGGGATGGCACAAATCCTTCCCGCGTAGCAGGCCCGTATTCGACCCGCGCGGTGACCAGGGCAGCTGCATCGATTGTTTGCTTGCAGTGGCGACGGAGTATTGGGACTCCGCGCCGACGACGGCAGCGACGACGCTGTCACCGGCGGCGATCCGCAATGCTGCTTCGTGAATGAAACGAACTGGAGATTCGCCGCCAGCAGCACCGTAGACGCAACGCTTCGGTACGTGACCGAGGCGTGCGCAGACCGCGTCGCATGGTTCCGCATATGGCCACGAGTGCTCGGCGACGATGTCGAGCGAATCCAGCGTAGTGAGGAGCGATCGAGCCGCCGAACCGGCCGCGTCCTGGAACGCGTTCAGCAGCGCATCGACCATCAATGTCGCGGGCTCGCGAGCTTGCGCCAGATCTGCTGGCCGGTCGATGACGTCGGCAACGCCGACGATGACGGGAATTCGATGCGGTGAAACGATTGCCATGCTCGAGCCTTGCTGTGCGGTCCATCGTGCACGGCGGCCTGACGCCGAAAATCGTCAGAACCGACGAGGCGTGCTCCTCCCCCGGACCCCTAGCTTGACTTCACCGAAACATGATGAACCGGGGGATCCTCTGCGCACGCGCATCACAGACATGCTGGGCAGCACCTATCCCATCGTCCAGGGCGGGATGATGTGGGTCGGCACTGCGCAGCTCGCCGCCGCCGTTTCGAATGGCGGCGGCTTCGGCATCATCACGGCGCTGACCCAGCCGACGCCGGAAGCACTTTGGGAAGAAATCGGCCGGTGTCGAACGCTGACCGATCGGCCGTTCGGCGTGAATCTCACCATGCTGCCGACCATCAACCCACCGCCGTACGAGCGCTATCTGGAGACGATCGTGCGAGCCAGGGTCACGGCCATCGAAACGGCGGGCAAGGTGCCGCCGGAGTTCATCGCGACCGCCAAGGCGGCGGGACTCAAAGTCATTCACAAATGCGTGTCGTTGCGACATGCATTGTCGGCACAGAAGCACGGTGCCGATGCCATTTCCATCGACGGGTTCGAGTGCGCCGGCCATCCGGGTGACGATGACGTTGGCGGCATGGTGCTCATTCCCGCTGCGGCGCGCCGGCTGTCGGTGCCGATCATCGCATCGGGCGGTATCGGCGACGGGCGAGGCATGGCCGCCGCGCTCACGCTGGGTGCTGATGGCGTGAACATGGGCACTCGCTTCTGTGCCACCCGAGAAGCCCCAATACACGACAACATCAAACAGGCACTGGTCGCGGCCAGCGAGCGAGACACTCGCCTCATTTTCCGCACCATGCACAACACCGCTCGCGTGCTCAGAAATTCGATCTCGGAAGCAGTGGTCGCGGCCGAAGCGAAGGGTTGCCAGTTCGACGACATCCGCCATCTGGTCGCGGGTCAACGCGGGCGCGAAGCGCTGCTCGATGGCAATCCCGATGGCGGTGTGATTGCGGCCGGCCAGGTGGTCGGCTTGATCGACGATGTGCCGACGTGCGCCGAGCTCATCGAGCGCATGGTGAGCGAATGCCGCGAGCGGCTGCGGCACGTCACAGCTTGTTTTCATTGAGCGGGCGAACGCGAGGAGAGCGGATTCCAATGTTTCAGGGCGAGTCGATTCGGGTCAGTGCGCTCGAGGACGGCCTGGTCGAGCTGTGTTTCGATCGCAGCGAGGACGCGATCAACAAGTTCGACAGGCGCACCGTCAGTGAGTTGCAGCAGGCGATCACAGCGATCGGTGCGCACGAAGGACTGCGCGGCGTGTTGATCACCAGCGCCAAGCAGTCATTCATCGTCGGCGCCGACATCGGCAGTTTCGGCGCACTGTTCAGCAAACCGCAGCAGGAGGTCATGTCGAGCAACATGGCCTCGAATCGCGTGTTTCATGCGTTGGAAGCACTGCCGGTGCCCGTGGTCGTTGCCATCAACGGCTTCGCGCTCGGTGGCGGGCTGGAGGCCGCGCTCGCGGCCGATTATCGAGTGATGGCGCAGGACGCTCAGGTCGGGCTGCCGGAAGTGAAACTCGGCTTGTTTCCTGGGTTCGGCGGCACGGTTCGTCTGCCCCGGGTGGCCGGCATCGAAGTCGCGATTCGCTGGATCGTGGGTGGCGAGCCGTCGAAAGCGCCTGCGGCGGAGAAGGCGGGCGTCGTCGACTTCGTGGCATCACCTGACTCTCTGCGCGGCACGTCATTGGAAGTTCTGAATCAAGCGGTCCGAGGCGAGCTCGATTGGCGCGCGCGTCGGTCCGCCAGGCTTGGGCCCGTGAATACCGCAGGCACTGACATAGCTGCAGTGTTCGCGGAGGCCAGGCGAACACTCGTCGCGCGCGTGCCCAAACATCAACCGGCCGCACAAGCTGCCCTGGACCTGCTGCACGAGTGCCTGACGCTGGACAGAGATGCCGCGCTCGCCGCCGAAGCCGCTGCATTCGCCAGGATCGCGAAGACCCAGGCGGCGGGCTCGTTGGTGCAGATCTTTTTAAGTGAGCAGCAGGTAAAGAAGGCAGCTAAACGTCACGCGAACAGCGGCCGTCGACCTCAACGAGCGGCAGTCGTGGGCGCGGGCATCATGGGCGGTGGCATCGCCTTCACCAGCGCCAGCCGCGGCATTCCTGTCGTGATGAAGGACATCGCACAAGGCCAGCTCGATCTCGGCATCGGCGAGGCACGCAAGCTGCTCAACAAACAAGTGACCGCTGGCCGACTCGCACAAGCTCAGGCGGACGGCGTGCTCGCGTCCATCGTGCCGCAATTGAGCTATCGGGATTTCGACACTGCGGGCGTGGTCGTCGAAGCGGTGATCGAGAATCTGCAGATCAAGCACCGGGTGCTGCAAGAGGTGGAGCAGAGCATCCGGCCGGACGCGGTGATAGCGTCCAACACGTCGAGTCTGCGCATCGACGATCTCGCCGCGCCGCTGGCACGGCCGGAAAATTTCGTCGGCATGCATTTCTTCAATCCGGTGCCGATGATGCCCCTGGTCGAAGTCATTCGCGGCGCCCGGACCAGCGACGCCGCGATTGGCACGGTGGTGAGTTATGCGCTCTCGATGGGCAAGACGCCGATCGTGGTGCGCGATGGACCGGGCTTTCTGGTCAACCGGATCCTCACGCCCTACATGCAGGCCTTTGGACGGTTGCTTGCCGACGGCGCCGACTACGAGCAGATCGACTCGGCCATGGAGGCGTTCGGCTGGCCCATGGGACCGGCCTATCTGAACGATGTGGTCGGCATGGACACCGGCGTGCATGTCGGCGAGATCATCTGCGCGGGGTTTCCCGAACGGTTGCGCCGAACCTGGAAAGATCCGTTGCAGCTCATGGTTGCGCATGGGCGCCTGGGTCAGAAGAACGGCCTGGGCTTCTATCGATACGAGACCAGCTCGACCGGCAAGCCCGTGAAGCACCCGGATCCGGTGGCTCGCGTCCTGTTGCAGGACGTACAGATCCAGGGCCCGCAATCCTTCAGCGACGCGGATATCGTCGATCGCATGATGCTGCCGCTGATCCTCGAGGCGGCCCGGTGCCTGGAGGAAGGCGTGGTGGCCAGCGCCGCCGAACTGGATATGGCGCTGGTGCTCGGCGTGGGTTTACCTTCGTACCTTGGGGGAGCGCTCAAGTACGCCGACTGGCTCGGGCTGGATCGAGTGATCGAGCTGTCGGAGCGTTACGCTGCCCTCGGGCCGCAATATCGAGTCACGCCGACGATGCGCTCCATGGCGCGTGAACGACGCAAGTATTACTGAGGCAATCATGCTCGCTCGCACCCTCTTCACTGCCGATCACGATGAGTTCCGTAAGAATGTCCGGCGCTTCCTGGCCGAGGAATGCGTGCCGCACCATGCGCGCTGGGAGGAGCAGCAACATGTCGACCGCGATATCTGGCGACGTGCAGGCGAGCTGGGACTGCTGTGCCTCACGGTTCCGGAGGAATACGGCGGTATGGGCGGCGATCGCCTCTACAGTACGGTGCTCATGGAAGAACAGAGCTACGCCGGCGTCACTGGCCCTGGCTTCGCCGTCCACTCCGACATCGTGGCCAACTACATCCTGAACTTCGGTACCGAAGCGCAGAAGCGCACCTGGCTGCCGAAGATGGCGAGCGGCGAGGCAATCGGCGCCATCGCAATGACCGAGCCGGGCACCGGCTCGGATCTGCAGGCGGTGAAAACCCGGGCCGAGCGCGACGGCGACGACTACATCATCAACGGCAACAAGATCTTCATCACCAACGGCTATCTCGCCGACCTCGTCGTGGTGGTCGCGAAAACCGGCAACTCCGGCGCCGGAGCCAAGGACATCTCCTTGTTCCTGGTCGAGAACGGCCGGCCCGGCTTCACCAAGGCCGCGCCTTTGAAAAAGGTGGGCATGAAGGCGCAGGACACGTGCGAGCTGTTCTTCGAGAACGTGCGCGTGCCGCGCGAGAATCTGCTCGGCGGCGAGGAGGGGCAAGGATTCCCGCAGCTGATGAAAGAGCTCGGCTGGGAGCGGTTGATCATCGCCATTCTGTCCATCTCGTCGGCCCAGGCCGCGCTCGATTGGACCATCGATTACACGCGTACGCGCAAGGTGTTCGGCAAGTCCGTCGCCGAGTATCAGAACACGCGCTTCAAGCTCGCCGAGCTGAAAGCGAAGATTGCCGTGACCCAGGTGTTCGTGGATCGCTGTCTCGAACTGGTATTGCAGCATCAGTTGAGTCCCGAAGCGGCGGCCACCGCCAAGCTCACGGCGTCGGAGCTCGTCTGTCATGTCGTCGACGAGTGTGTGCAATTGCATGGCGGTTACGGTTACATGCTCGAGTATCCGATCGCGCGGGCCTTCATCGACAACCGCGCCAGTCGGATCTACGGCGGCACCAACGAGATCATGAAGGAACTGATTGCGAGGACGTTGTGATGCTGGAGCGTCTCGAACATTGGGCCCGCACCACGCCCGACCGCGCCTATCTCGTTCAACCGCTGCCGGACGGCTCGGTGGTCGAGTACAGCTGGTCTCGTGTTTGGAATGAAGCGCGGCGCATGGCGGCGCATCTGCATTCACTCGATCTGCCCGCGGGCAGCACCATTGCGATCTACGGGAAGAACTGCGCGCACTGGATCATGGCCGATCTGGCGATCTGGATGTCGGGTCATGTGAGTGTGCCCTTGTATCCGAGCGCGAGCTCGTCGACGGCCGACTATGTGCTGCGTCATTGCGATGCTCGGCTGATCTTCATCGGGCGAGTCGACGGCGTGACGGACAGTTGGAACGAGGTGCAGCGTGTGCTGCCGGGCTCGCTGCCGAAGATCGGGCTGCCGATGGCGCCATCGACCGTGGCCCGGCGCTGGGACGATCTCATTGCCGATCGAGAGCCGCTGGCCAGGCTCGTCGAGCGCAACGAGCACGCGCTGGCGACCATCATCTACACGTCGGGAACGACGGGGCAGCCCAAGGGGGTCATGCACAGCTTCAACTCCCTGACCGCCCCATGCCTGACAACGGCGAGCTTGTGGAACACCAATGCCGACGATCGAATGCTGTCGTATTTGCCACTCGCGCATATCGCTGAGCGCGTCGCGCTGGAGGTGCCCTCGATCGTGTTCGGCTTCCAGGCGTTCTTCAATCTCGGCCTGGAGACATTCGCGGCGGATCTGAAGCGCGCGCGTCCGACGCGATTCTTCTCGGTGCCGAGATTGTGGACCAAGTTTTACCAGGCCGTGAACCAACAGCTGCCGCCGGAGCGGCAGAAGGCGTTGTTCGCCGATCCGGTGCAAGGTCCCATTGCGAAGAAGAACATTCTGGCCGGGCTGGGGCTGGATGCGGCGACCTTGGGATTCACTGGCGCCGCGCCGTTGCCCGCGCAGATTCTCTCCTGGTATCGCGAGCTTGGATTGGACCTGATCGAGGTCTATGGCATGACCGAGAATGCCGCGACGTCTCATGCGAGCCCACGTGACGATGTGCGTCCAGGCTACGTCGGCGTGCCGCTGCCAGGGGTGGAGTGTCGGCTCGGCGAGGACAGCGAAGTGCTGGTGAAAAGCCCGGGACAAATGCTCGGTTACTACCGTTCCACCGATGATTCCAAACAGTGCTTCACGGCTGACGGCTTCTTCCGCACGGGCGATCGCGGTGAGCTGGACGAAGCGGGGCGATTGCGCATCACCGGTCGGGTGAAGGAGCTGTTCAAGACGAGCAAGGGAAAATACGTCGCGCCGGTACCGATCGAGAATCGGCTGGGCGCGCATCCGTTCGTCGAAGCGATCTGCGTCACCGGTCATGGCGAGCCGCAGCCGTTCGCGCTGCTCATGATCGCGGCGGATAAGTATCGCCAGGCGCAAGCGGACGCGGCCGTCCGTGCGCAACTGGATCGGGAACTGACGATCTTGCTGGAACAAGTGAACGCATCATTGGAAGACCACGAGCAGGTGGATTACATGGTCGTGGTCAGGGAGCCCTGGACCATCGAGAGCGGCATGCTCACCCCCACCATGAAAATCCGCCGCAGCCAGATCGAGAGCCGCTATCTCGCCCAGGCGCCGCAGTGGCGGGAGCTGGCGCAAGCGGTCATCTGGGAAGCTTGAGACGCTCACTGGCGACCGCATGTCACATCCACTGGCCGCATTGTTTTCGCCGCGTTCCATCGCACTCGTGGGAGCGACCGAGCGCTCCGTCTGGACGCGCGCTGCGTTTTCCAATCTGCGCACGCTCGGCTACGAGGGCAAGGTCTTTCTGGTCAATCGGAAGGGCGGAGAGGTGCTGGGGCAGCCGGCCGTCGGCACGATCGGAGAGATCGGCGAGCCGGTGGATGTCGCGCTGCTGATGGTTCCGTCGGAGACGCTGCTCGATACGCTGCTCGAGCTGAGTGCAGCAGGCATTCGCAACGCCATCATTCTGAGCGCTGGATTTGCCGAGTCCGGCGCTGCGGGACGTGAGCTGCAGGGGCGGCTGACGAGTCTGGCTCGCGATCATGGCATTTCACTGCTCGGGCCGAACTGTCTCGGCTTCGTGAACTACACGAGCAGAACGCCGGTGTGGACGGTGAGCTTGCGGCCGCAGCGTGCACGCGATGCGAAGATCGCGATCGTTTCTCAAAGCGGCGCCCTGGCCGCGCAGATGTCCTATTTCGCGCAGTGGCAGGGCATCGGGCTCACCTACATGGTGTCCACAGGCAACGAGGCGGGCGTCGGTGTGGCGCAGGTGATCGATTATCTCATCGACGATGCTGCGACCCGTTCGATCGCGTTGTTCCTCGAATCGGTGCGGGATGCTCCTGCATTCGCGCGCGCCTGCCTGCGAGCATCGCAGGCGGGCAAACCGGTCGTGGTGCTCAAGGTCGGCAGCAGCGAAGTCACGGTTCGATCGGCGCAGGCTCACACTGGCTCGCTGGTCGGTGACGATCGCGTGTTCGATGCGGTCTGTCGTCGCTACGGCCTCGTGCGGGTGACCTCGCTCGAAGATTTGATTCTCACCGCCGAGGTGCTGGCTCGATGGGGACAGCTGCCCGAAGGCGGATTGGGATTGATCTCGTTGTCCGGTGGCTTGTGCGAGATCGCCGCCGATCGCGCCGCCGATGCCGGTGTGAGCTTGCCGCCGTTGTCGTCGGCTACAGCGGCACAGCTTGCGACGGCGCTGCCGAACTTTGGAACGCCACACAACCCGCTGGATGTTACGGGCGGTGCACTCCTCGATCCGTCCTTGTTGGAGAAGTCGCTCGACGCCATGACGGCCGAATCCGAATTCGCGGCGGTCGTTGCTGTGCTGGATGTCGCTTCGACGACCGCTGACGACAGCAAGCTCTTGCGACAGCTGCTCGCTGGCGTGGCCGCAGCACAGACTCGCGCCAGTCGGGCGACGCTGCTCATCAGCCATACCGTGCGGCCCTTCAGCGAGTTGAGCGAAGAGATCATCGACACCACCGGTTGTAACTACCTTCCCTGCGGCGTGGAGCACGGCATTCGAGCGGTGGCACGCGCGATCGAATGGTCGAGAGTCACGCGCGCGCTGCCGTCCGCTGCGCAAGCGCCCGCTCCAGACAGCGACCGACCGCGATCAGAGCGCCAGGTGCTCGAATACCTGCACCGTCGTGGCGTGCCGGTCATTCCCGCCAAAGTGGTCAACAGCTCGGACGAAGCTGTGCGCCATGCCCGCGCTTGTGGATCGCCAGTGGCGCTCAAGATCGTGTCGCCCGATATCGCTCATAAGACCGAGGTTGGCGGCGTGGTGTTGGATGTCACCGGCGATGACAACGTCGCGGCGGCGTACGAGAGAATATTGGCGAGTGCCCGCAAGGCTGTCCCTGACGCTCACATCGAGGGTGTTTCTGTCGGGCCGATGCGCGAGGCCGGTGTGGAGCTGTTCGTCGGCACCATGCGCGATCCCCAATGGGGCGCCGTGATCACTGTCGGCCTCGGCGGCGTCTGGGTCGAAGCATTGCGCGACACCAGCCTGCGCTTATTGCCAATCTCGCAAACCGATGCGCTCGCGATGATCGAGGAGCTGCGAGGCAAGGCGTTGTTGAACGGCTTGCGTGGGACGGCCCCCGTCGATCGCAACGCCCTCGCCAACGTGATCGTTGCAATAGGCGACGCGGCTTTGGCGCTGGGAACCGAGTTGGTGTCGTTGGAGATCAATCCGCTGCGAGCGAGCGGCGGTCGGGTCGAGGCGTTGGATGGCTGGGCGGAGTGGACATCGAGCGGCTGACACCGCTCGATGGATTGCCGCGAGCGCCTCAGAGGCGCTCGACAATCGTCACATTCGCCATGCCGCCGCCTTCGCACATGGTCTGCAATCCGTAGCGTTTGCCACGACGATGGAGCGCATGCACGAGCGTCGTCATCAGCTTTGCACCCGAGCCGCCCAGCGGATGTCCGAGCGCGATGGCGCCGCCATGCACGTTGAGCCGCTCCGGATCGGCGCCCGTGACTTTCAACCACGCCAGCGGTACGGGTGCAAACGCCTCGTTGACTTCGAACAGATCGATATCGTCGATGCGCAGGCCGGCTTTCCTGAGTGCGTTCTGAGTGGCGGGCAGCGGGGCCTCCAGCATGATGACGGGATCGTGCCCCATGACGCTCATGTGATGAATGCGGGCGAGCGGCTTCGCTCCCAGTTTCTTCAAGCCGCGCTCGTTGACGATCATGACGCCGGCGGCGCCATCGCACACCTGGCTCGCCGTCGCCGCGGTGACGCGTCCACCCTCGGCAAGCAGTTTCACTCCGCGAATGCCCTCGATGCTGGCGTCGAAGCGGATGCCTTCGTCGATCGTATGCAGATCCTCGGTCGCCTCGGGCGTGGCGACTTCTCCGCCCGGCGCCGGCGCGCGGCGGATTTGCACCGGCACGATCTCCTCGTCGAACGCCTTGGCTCGAGTCGCCGCGATGGCGAGCTGATGACTCTTGAGCGCGTACTCATCCAGCTGGTCCTTCGACAGGTCATATTTACGCGCCATCATTTCCGCGCCCAGAAACTGGCTGAACTCCACGTTGGGATAGCGAGCCTGCATGGCCGGGCTGACATAAGACCCGAAGCCATGTTTCTGCGGCAGGGAGACGGACAGGCCCATCGGCACGCGCGTCATGCTCTCGACCCCGGCGGCGATCACCACATCCATCGACCCGGACTGCACGGCCTGGGCCGCGAAATGAATCGCCTGTTGCGAGGAACCGCACTGGCGATCGACGGAAGTGCCCGGCACGCTTTCGGGCAAGCACGACGACAGCACGGCGTTGCGAGCGATGTTGAAGCCTTGTTCGCCGACCTGGCTCACGCAGCCCACGATGACGTCATCGATGGCGTCGCTCGGCGCTTTGGCACGAGCCACCAGGGCGTCGAGCACTTGGGCGGCGAGATCGGCCGGATGCCAGCCGGACAGGCGTCCTCCCTTGCGCCCGCCTGCGGTGCGGACGGCAGCAACGATGTAAGCTTCTGGCATGATGGATTCCTCGGCACGGTACGTTGGAGGCAGCGATCCCGTATTCTAGCCGGCGGCTGGCGCGACACTTCGTCGGAACTGACGATTGCAGCGGCGGCCAAACCCGCTCAACTGGGCGGACGACGAATGACGCACAGTCGGTTCAGCAAAGTCGATTCAACATGATCGATTTATCAGGGGGTTGGTCGCTGCGCGGTGAGCCGGCGGCCACGGGTCGATAGATGTACGTGGGACTGCCGAAAAATCGTTCTGATTCGGTCTCGGGCGTGCGCAATCATTTGCTGCTGGCGAAAACCGCGCCGCCGACGCTGCCGGGTTCGCAGATTCCACGCAAGGAACTGCAGGAACGAGTGTGCCGCGCTGGCGGCGAGACGGTGGTGCTGATTCAAGCGCCGGCCGGTTTCGGCAAAACCACGTTGATGCTGCAAGTCATGAACGGCTTGCGGGCCCAGGGGGTGACCACGACCTGGCTGACCGTCGATGCGGCCGACAACGATGTCGGGCGCTTTCTCGCTTTCCTCGACGCGTCCTTCGACAAATTGCTCAGTGGCGTTGCTCCCACCGAGCCAGAGAACGATGAGGCGGCCGGTGTCGTCGCGCTCGATCTGATGGAGCGCATTGCCTGCACGCCGGCTCCCTTCGTGTTGTTCGTCGACGATGCCGAGTTGCTGCAGAACGCGGCTTCGCTCGCGGTGTTGCGACAGGTGATCGAGAACCTGCCCGAAGGCTGCCGCATCGTGATTGGCTCGCGAACCATGCTGGACATCGGCGCGCCAAGGCTGCTGGCACGCGGGCAGCTGCTGGTCATCGATCCGATGCAACTTCGATTTTCCGTTGCCGAGACCGGCGATTATCTGCGCGACAAACGCGGCTTGAACGTACCTGGCGCCGATATCGCGCGGCTGCAGGGGGCGACCGAAGGATGGCCGGTCGCATTGTGGCTTGCTTCGCTGGCGCTCGAACGCAGCGATCGCTCGGTGGAGTTGGTGGCGCATTTCTCGGGCTCGAACGCCTTGGTCGCGGACTACCTCGCCGAGGAAGTTCTGGCTCAGCAGAGCCCGAGCGTGCGGGACTTCCTGGTGCGCACCAGTGTGCTCCATCATTTCAATGCACAGCTCTGCGACGCGGTGCGAGGTCAACGCGACAGCCGCGAGATTCTCGAAGCGCTGCAACGCTCGAATCTGTTCGTGCAGCGGATCAGCGAAGACGGCGAATGGTTTCGATATCACAGCCTGTTCGCCGGGTTTCTGCGCACCCAGCTGGAGCGGCAGTATCCGCAGAATATTTCCGATCTGCATCGGGCCGCTTCTCGCTGGTATGACGCGCAGAATCGCCCGGTGCCGGCAGTCGAGCATGCGCTTGCATCGGCGGACTTCGATTATGCACTGCCGATGTTGGAACGCATTGCCGAGCAGTTGCTGGAAGGCGGACGCATCCGACTGCTGGCGCGCTTGCTGGATTCGGTGCCGCCGCAGGAACTGGCCAACTGGCCGCATCTGCGATTGATGCACGCGTGGTCGCTGTCATTCACGCGAGGTGGGCAGGAAGCCATGCAGATGCTCAAACGCATCGAGGCGCAAGGGCCACTGCCTCGGTCTCTGGAAGTGCATGCGCTCGCTCTGCGGCCGATGTTGCTCACCATGCTGGATCGCTTCGATGAGGCTTACGACGCCGCGCAAGGCGCGCTGGAGCAGGTCACGGCGGAGCAGGTTTTTCCTTTCAGCATCCTGCGAACCTCGCTCGCGAACCTGCACATGATCATGGGCAAATATACGAGCGCGCGTGAGCTGCTGGATCGCAGTCGAGTGCAGCAGGATGCGCCGGCCGGCCCGTTCATGACGATTTTCGCGCAATGCGTGGAAGGCGCGATCGACCTGCTCCATGGTCGCCTCAGGCAAGCGACCGCACGCTTCAAACATTCGTCCGCGGTGGGCTCGCGCAAGTTCCTCATCGATACGAACGGCAATGCCATGGCCGGCATCCTGCTCGCTGAAGTGCTCTACGAACAGGATGAGCTGGCGGAGGCGGAGCGCTTGTTGAGCGTGTATGTGCCGCTGATGCAGGAGCTCGGCATGACGGATCACCTGATCTGCGGTCATCGCAGCCTGGCGCGCATTGCACATCATGCTGGCGATCACGATCGCGCGCTGTTGGCCGTCACTGAAATGGAATGCTTCGGCCATCGCATGAGCCTGCCGCGTCTGGTGGCGAATGCTCAGCTGGAGCGGGCGCGGCTCGCCTTGTGGCGCAATGATGCAAAGAGTGCTCGTGAGGCGTTGCAACGGGCTCGCGCGGCGGTGGATTGGACGCCAGTAATGTCGCGTGCGCTGTTCGGCAATGACATGGATACGTTGCTGGAAGGTCAGCTGCGCTTGATGATTCACAACGGGGCCGCCGACGAGGCGGTGAATCAACTGAAGCAGGAGCTGGAACGCGCCGAGAGCGCCAAACGGCATCGCCGCGCGTTGAAGCTTCGCATCCTGCTCGCACTCGCGCTGGACAAGGCGGGCAACTCGAAAGCGTCGCTGCGCATGGCTCGCGACGCGCTCCGTTTGGGGGCGCGCGAGCGCTTCGTGCGCATCTTCCTCGATGAAGGCGAGCCCATGCAGCGCTTGTTGCAGCGGCTGTCGCTGGCTCAACAGAACGAGCTCGACGAGACCGCGAATCTGGCCGAGTACCTGAAACGCCTCGCCGGCCAGCGCACCGAAAAGATCGAAGCGCCGGCCCCGACGCCGGGCGCGACCGAGGCGTTGACCCGCAAGGAGCTGGAAATCCTGCGGCTGCTGGCCGAGGGGCTGTCGAATCTTGCGATTGCGGGCCGGCTGTTCGTCTCGGAGACGACGGTGCGTACCCATCTGCGCAACATCAACGCCAAATTCGGTGTGCACAACCGCACCCAGGCCATCGCCGTGGCACGCAAGCTGAACCTCATTCCCTGACCCCAGATCGTCAGATCCGACGAGTCGGCCCGACCCGCCCGGGGTCCATGCTTGCGTCACAACGGGCCACCGTCCGTGGCGGCGCCCGATCCAAACAGCCTGATCAATAAGAGTCGGGGGGAAACGATGAGTATCGAGTTGGGGCACAAGCGGGTGGGCGGATCGCTGGCGGTGATGCTGGCGATGGCGGGAACTGCGGTGGCGCAGGAATCCAACCTCGCGAACACGAACCAGAGCGCCGGAATACACACCGAAGAGGTCATCGTTACCGCTCAGCGTCGCGCGCAAAATCTACAAGAAGTGCCGGTCGCGGTGACCGCCGTGACGGCGGAAGCGCTCGAAGCCGCGCGCGTCGAGAACATCTCCGACGTACAACAGATCTCGCCGAGCATCTCCTTCGACACCAGCAACAGCGCGGCGAACAGCGCCAACATTCGCATCAGAGGCATTGGGACCGTCGGCAACAGCCGGGCGTTCGAAGGTGCCGTCGGCGTATTCGTCGATGGCGTGTACCGAACGCGCGCCGGTCAGGCGTTGCAGAACTGGCTCGATATCGATGGTCTGCAGGTGCTGCGCGGCCCGCAAGGTACGCTGTTCGGCAAGAACACTTCCGCGGGCGCATTGCTCATCAACAGCGCTCGACCCACGCTGGGCGATTTCGATTCCAATTTCGAGTTGACCTATGGGAACTACGACACCTTGCTCGCACGCGGCGTCGTCAATATTCCCCTGGGCGAGCGCGCGGCGGCTCGCGTCGCGGCATTGTGGTCCGAAGCGGATGGTTTCATCGAGAATCCGAACACGGGCGACTCCTACAACGAACGCAAGCCGCGCGCAGCCAAAGCTCAGGTGCTGATCGAGCCCACCGAATCGCTGACCTTGCGACTGATCGCCGATTATTCCGAGGAGAAGAGCAACTGCTGTTACGGGCAGGTCGACGATGTGGACGGACCGCTGCAGCCGCTGATCGACACTCTCATCCGCGCTCGCGGCTTGAACCCGCCGTCTCCGAAGTTCGACGACTATGAGCAGGTGCTGAGCAACGACACGCGCCAGGATGTCACGGACAAGGGCGTCGTGCTGCAGGCCGACTGGGAACTGGGCCAGGGCAATTCGTTCCACTCGGTCACGGCGTATCGCAGCTGGAAGATCAAGCAGGACGGCATGGACGCCGACTTCACCGGCGCCAACATCCTCACCATCAACGAAGGCTTCCGCACCGATTTCTTCTCGCAGGAGCTCACATACAACGGCACGCTCGCGTCGGCCGACTATGTCTTCGGCGCGTACTTTGCCGACGAGGACATCGACGCCACGCACCAGCTGCTGTGGGGCAACCAGGCGCAGGCGTTCTTCGATGTGCTGTTCGCGGCGCAGGCCGGTCTGCCGCCCGGCACATCCGCTGCGCCGGAAGGTTTGTGGAGCGATGCCGTTCTGCCGGCGAGCAGCCGATCGTACGCCGCATTCACGCATTGGAGCATCGGGCTCAGCGATCCATTGAAGCTGATTGTCGGCGCTCGCTACTCGCGTGAAGACAAGACCGGCGCGTTCCGGCGGTTCTACTTCACGCCGCTGCCGAACGCCGCGTTCCGCTTGTTGAATGTGCAGCCCGGTCCAGAGTACAGCACCAAGCAAGAGGACGACGCGGCCACCGGCACCTTGGGTCTGCAGTACCAGTTCACGCCGGATGTCATGGGCTACGTGAGTTACAGCCGTGGTTTCAAAGCCGGCGGCGTCAACATCGACAACACCGCTGCGGGTACCCGGGCCAACAATCCCGCCGAAGTTCCTGGCGCCGTGCCGCTCGATCCGCGCTACAAGCCGGAATACGTCGACGGTTACGAAGTGGGTCTGAAGACCGAGTACGCTGGTGGTCGCGCGCGCAGCAACTTCGCCGCGTTCTACGACGAGATGAAGGATCTGCAGGTCGCGCAATTCCTGGGCACGCAGTTCACGATCGTGAATGCGCCGGAAGCCACCGTGTATGGCCTCGAAGCAGAAAACAGCTTCTCGCTGACGGACACGTTGACCCTGGGCCTGGATGCCACCTGGCTGTCGAAGGCGGAGTTCGGTGAAGCCGCGTCGATTCTGAATCTGTCAGGTCGTGAGTTTGCTCAGGCGCCCGAGCTTGCAGCCAACATCTCACTGAATCTCGATCAGCCGTTGAGCAACAACCTCTCGTTGATCGGGCGCGTCGCCGCGACTCACACCGGCGAGCAGTACACCAACACTTCCAACGATCTCATGCGAGATGCGCAGACCGAGCTGAATCTGAGCCTCGGCTTGAAGGCGCCGGACAACTCGTGGTCCGTGACGGCCTGGTGTCAGAACTGCAGCGATCAGCGCTATGTGACGCAGCATTTCAATTCGCCTCTGCAGGGCACCGACTCCAACGGCTATGTCTCCGCGCCGCTCACGTACGGTTTGACATTGCGGATGTCGTTCTAAGCGGTTGCGAGCTGGCGGGATGCGAATGCGTGTTGCCACTGCCGCCGTCGTCCGTCGCCCGGGTGCGTTCGAGATCGAACAGATCGAGATCGACGCACCTCGCGAACACGAAGTGTTGGTTCGCATCGTCGGCTGCGGTCTGTGTCATACGGACCTCAGTGCGCGCGACCAGGAGCTGCCGTTCAAGCTGCCTGCGATCCTGGGACACGAAGGGGCCGGCATCGTCGAACAAACGGGCCCGGGCGTGACGCGATTGCGGCCCGGCGATGCCGTCGTGCTTTCGTATGCATACTGTGGCGATTGTGAGTATTGCCAGGAGGATCGAATGGCGTACTGCACGCGCAACGCTCGTCTCAACTTTGGCGGCGTGCGTGCGGATGGCAGTGCGCTGGCGAGAGATAAAGAGGGTCAGCCGCTCTCGGCTCGGTTCATCGGCCAAAGCGCCTTCAGCACTCACGCGCTGGTGCTGGAGTCGAACGCAGTTCGTGTGCCGACCGATGTGCCGTTGGAGCTCATGGGGCCGCTTGGATGCAGCATGCAAACGGGCGCTGGCGCCGTGATCAATGTGCTGAAGCCGAGACGTGGCGACACTATCGCCATCTTCGGTGCGGGCAGCGTCGGCCTGTCGGCGATCATGGCGGCCCGCATTGCTGGATGCACGACGATCATTGCGATCGACAGGAATGCCGGACGGTTGGGCATCGCGGCGGAATTGGGTGCGACCGTCACCATCAATGCCCAGGTCGACGATGCCCTCGCGACGATTCGAAGTCTCACCAAGGGGCGCGGGGTTCACTATAGCGTCGAGTGTACCGGCTCACCGGTGGTGCTGAGGCAGGCGGTAGACAGCTTGCGAGCTTGCGGCGCATGTGTGTCGCTGGGCGTCGCCGGCCATCGAGCCGAAGTACAGCTTCACATGAACGGGTTGCTGTACGGAAAGACGCTGCGCGGTGTCACCGAGGGCGACAGCGTGCCGTACCGATTCATTCCACAGCTGATCGAGTGGTGGCGCGCCGGACAGTTTCCGTTCGATCGGCTGGTCTCCTATTTCAATCTGGCACAGCTCGACGAAGCGGCCGCGGCGTGCGCCAGCGGCCTGGCAATCAAGGCCATCGTGCAGCCGCCCCACACTGTTTAATCGGAGTTTCTCGAATGCATCTAGCGGGTCATGCAGCAATCGTCACGGGTGGCGCTTCCGGCCTCGGCGCCGCGACCGCCGCCGCTCTGTTGAAGGCGGGGGCCAAAGTCACGTTGCTCGACTTGAACGAGGCAACACTGGCGGCGCAGGCGAAGTCGCTCGGCTGTCACGCCGAGGTGTGCAACGTTGCCGATGAGGCGAGCACTGCCCGAGCCATCGAATCGGCGGAACTGCGCAACGGCGTGGCGCGCGTCATTGTGAACTGCGCAGGCATTGGCAGGCCGGGAAAGGCCGTGGGGCGCGACGGACCGTTATCGCTTGCGGAGTTCTCGCGCATCGTCAATGTGAACCTGGTCGGCACTTTCAACGTCATCCGTCTCGCGGCCGCGCGTTTGCAGAATGCGGATGCGCTCGACGGCGGCGAGCGGGGTGTGATCGTGAACACTGCGTCCATCGCCGCGTTCGATGGGCAAATCGGTCAGCCGGCGTACTCGGCATCGAAAGCGGGTGTCGTGGGCATGACGCTGCCGTTGGCTCGCGAATTCGCACGCGTGGGTATTCGCGTCGTGACTATCGCGCCGGGTGTGTTTGAAACGCCGATGCTCGGTGGCGAGCTCAATGAGCAACAACAAGCCGCACTGACCGCTTCGATTCCGTTTCCGGCTCGCTTGGGGCGACCCCCGGAGTTTGCGCAGCTGGTCATCTCGATCGCCGAGAACCCGTTCCTCAACGGCGAGACGATCCGTCTCGACGGCGCTCAGCGCATGCCGCCGAAGTAAGAGGCACCCATGTACGACTTCCGCCAGTTCTATATCAACGGCGCTTGGGTGGCGCCGGCCTCGCATCGTGAGCTCGAAGTGGTGAATCCAGCGACGGAGCGGCCCGTCGGTGTGATCAGCCTGGGATCCTCGGTCGACGTCGACCGGGCCGTGAAAGCGGCACGGGCTGCGTTCGAGTCGTTCTCTGTCACGTCTCGTGAAGAACGCATCGCTTTGCTTCAGCGGATCATCGAGGTGATGCAGAAACATCTGCCGCGCCTCGGCGAGGTGATCTCGGATGAAATGGGCGCGCCGCTGGGACTGGCGGTGCAGGTCCAGGCGGGCGCCGGCATCGGGCACTTCATATCGGCGCTGACGGCGCTGCGCACGTTCGAGTTCGAAGAGCCGATGGGTGGCACGTTGATACGCCGCGAACCGATCGGCGTGTGCGGCTTGATCACGCCCTGGAACTGGCCGATCAATCAGATCGCCTGCAAAGTGGCGCCGGCGCTCGCCACCGGTTGCACCGTCGTTTTGAAGCCGAGCGAAATCGCGCCGCTGTGCGCGCATGTGTTCGCCGAGATCCTCGATGAAGCCCGGGTGCCGAAAGGCGTGTTCAACCTGGTGGATGGCGATGGACCGACAGTGGGAGAAGCATTGGCGCGCCATCCGGACGTGGACATGATTTCGTTCACGGGATCGACGCGCGCCGGTGTCCAGGTCGCGAAGGTGGCTGCGGACACGGTGAAGCGGGTGTCACAAGAGCTCGGCGGTAAGTCCGCCAACATCATTCTGGACGATGCCGACCTGACTGCAGCCATCCGCAACGGCGTGATGCCGATGCTCATCAACAGTGGGCAGTCCTGTAACGCTCCATCGCGCATGCTCGTCCCGGCGAATCTCTACGATGAGGCGGTGCGCATCGCCAGGAGTGTGGCCGAACGTTGCGTCGTCGGCGATCCGAAAGCGTCGGGCACGACCATGGGGCCGGTGGCGAGCAAGGCGCAGTTCGACAAGATCCAGGGATTGATCCAGCGGGGTGTGGAGGAGGGCGCGAGAATCATTACGGGTGGGCTTGGACGACCCGCGGAGCTCACTCGCGGCTACTTCGTGCGGCCGACGATCTTCGCCGATGTGACCAACTCGATGACGATTGCCCGCGAAGAGATCTTCGGTCCGGTGCTGGTGATGATTCCCTACCGGGACGAGCAGGAGGCCATTCGCATTGCCAACGATACAATCTATGGCTTGGCGGGCTATGTGTACTCCGGAAGTCTGGAACGAGCACAGCAGGTCGCCAGGAAACTGCGCGCGGGAATGATCCATCTCAATGAGGCGCCGGTCGATCTGAATGCGCCGTTCGGTGGCTACAAACAGTCCGGCAATGGCCGCGAGTGGGGGCGTGAGGGCTTGAAGGAATTCCTCGAGACCAAGGCAGTGCTGGGTCACTTCCCGGAGCGCTGATGCGGACTTGCAATGTGCCTCTTCGCTGCGTGAGCCTCTGTGCGCACGCAGCGAAGCATAGGTCGTTATCGCCGCCAGCTCTTCGGCGTCTCGGTCGTTTGATCGAACGCGGAACAATGCTTCGGCTCGATCGGCCGGATCTCCAGGCTCAGCCCACACGCCAGGCATGGATTCTGCGCGGCCAGCGCGGCTGCCTCTTCCAGGCTATTGGCTAGAAAATGCCAGTAACCGCCGATCACTTCCTTGGTTTCGGCAAACGGCCCATCGGTGATGCCATGCTTGGAAACCACCATCTTGGCCGGCTGCAGCCGCTGCCCCGAAATCATCTTGCCCTGGGCCACCAGCACGTCGTGCCACTTATAAAAAGCATCGATGGCCGCCTGAATCTCTTCCGGGGACTTGTCTTCGTCCCAATGGCCTTTGGAAATGACGAGAAATTCGGACAACCCTTTCGCGTCGCTCATCATCGTCCCCTGCTTGGGTCACTGTACGGATACACAGAATAGCAAACTGGCGCGGCGCTTGGGACGGATGAGCCCCGGGGAGCAACCAATGAGATCGGCTGCCTGTTGGGCTTGTTCTGTTTCGGCGGCCGCCTTAAAATCCCTCCGTGCACAAAAGCCGGCCCGGTGCACGCCCGCCTCCGAAGAGGTCTGCCCCGGTGGCAGGTAAGCGGATCCGGACTGACGAAACCCCGCCTCGAGCGGGGTTTCGCGTTTCTGCAGTTCGATATTCAGGGCGGTGGCCGTGGATTCGTGCCCGCAGGACATGGCCCAACAGCGCATGGAAGCTGATGCGCCCGCAGCCGGGCGGCGACTTGCGGGCATCGAGTATGTAGGCCGATTGCACCATCAGGTGCACAGCATTCGTGCCAGCTTTCTTGAATCGTCGCAGGTCGAAGAAAACCGCGTAACGCGCACCCGTCCGAATTTCCACTGTCACGTAGTTGACGATGCCGCCCATTCCGCGCGCGAACTCACAGCGGCGGTGCTCGATTGTTCGAATGATTTCCGGCAGCTCGAAGGAGCTTGCGTATCTCTGCGCGCAAAAGCTTCGCACCTCCCTATTGTCCCGGTAGAGCTGGGGATCGCTGTCGGTAGTCAATATTGCGCGGGTGAACGTGTGGAGTCCGAAGGAGACGTGTAGCTGCACGTCTCGACGCGGATGCTTCTCGGTGGCGGGCAGAATCAGTGGCCGGATGAAAGGATGCAAATGTGAGAGCGAGTAGCGTTCCGATGGGCTGGGGATGTGGTCCCTCCAGTAAATGAGGCCCGAGTCCCAATTCACGCCCATCGCTCGACTGCTCCATTCGTCGGTGATCGGTTACCTCCATCGCGCCGTTACGATGATGCATCGATGTGGGCGCTCATAAATGATGAATATCTATTTGTTTAAAATCGCTGGCGTGGTTGATTCCGCGGACAGCTGCGCGCTGCAAGCCCGCGGCATCCGTGCCGCGGCCATCTGCCGAGGAGCGCGTACCGTGTGAACGGCGCGCGCCCGCGGCGTTGATCAACGAGGCGCTGGCAGCTCGAACTCGGCCGTGACTCCGCAGTTCTCCAGGAATCGTCGGTCGTGCGAGACGACGATCAGTGCGCCGCGGAACTCGTGGATCAGGCTCTCCAGGAACTCGATGTTGGCCAGGTCCAGGTTGTTGGTGGGTTCGTCCAGCAGCAGGAGTTCGGGCTTGGTGGTGGCGAGCAGCGCGCGGGCCAAGGTGGCGCGCAGGCGTTCGCCGCCGCTCAGGGAGCTGGCTTTTTGAAACACGGTGTCCCGGGTGAACAGAAGGCGGGCGAGGTGGGTGCGGATTTCGCTTTCGCTGCCGGGTGCCACCGCGCGGACGTTGTCGAGGACGCTCAAACTATCGTCGAGCACGCTGCATCGTTGATCGATAAACAGAGTCACGAGTTGCCCACGATTCAATTCGCCGCGTGTGATCAAGGGCGCCCCCGTGAGCGCCTTGAGCAACGTGGATTTGCCGGAACCGTTGGGGCCTTGCAAGGCAAGTCTCACATTGCCGCGCCAGCTGAAGTCGAGGTCACGCGGATAGAGCCAATCGCCAAAGCGGATGTTGAAGCCATGGGCCTCGGCAATGAGCTTCTGTGAATGCAGCGGCTGCCCCATCAGATCCGCGTACATCACCGGATCGATCTTCAGATCCGCGAACGCCTCATGTGCCTTGGTCACCGCGGCCTCTGCGCGTTCAACCAAAGCGACGTCGCGTTTGCCAGTCGTGACCTGCGCCGCGCGCTTGCGGCCGCCGGCCAGAATTCGCGGAATGCCGCCCCGGGCCGCGGCCGCCTGTCCACGACGATTGCGCTTTTCCTGCCGCGCCTGCTGCTCGATGCGATGAACGAGGGCTGCATCCCGCTCGCGTTTGGCTTGATCGAGTGCCGCGCCGAGGCGTGCACGTTCGCGATCCTTCTCGATCACGTACTCGGACCAGGAGCCGCCAAATTTCATCAGGCCGATGTTGGACAGCTCCAGGATCTCATCGCACAGTTCGAGCGCCTCGCGATCGTGAGAGATCAGCAATGCGCCGCCCGTATGCGCACGAAGGAACTGGAAGACAGCCTCGCGGCCGTCGCGATCGAGATCGTTGGTGGGCTCGTCGAGAATCAAAAAGCCCTCGTCCAGCGCGCGTGCCAGCCGCACTCGCATCCACTGACCGCCACTGAGCGTCGTACACAACGCTTGCTGATCGATGTTTGTCAGCAGCCGGTCTCGCGTCAGCGACCACTGATCCGCGGATGCAAGATAGTCAGCCACGGCGATCGGCTGCGCTGGCTCACGCTGAGGGAACAGCGACACGGACCCGTGACGTTGGATGACGCCACTGGTGGGTTCGAGCTCGCCGGCAAGCAGCCGGGCGAGACAAGTTTTACCGACGCCGTTGGGGCCGACCAGGGCCGAACGCGTGGCGTTCAGGGAGAAGCTCAGCTGCTTGAACAGCTCGCGCCCATTGGGAAATTCATACGCGACGTCGCGCGCCACGATGATTGAAGACATAACAACCTCCGCGCACAGGCGTGCGCGTCTGCAGGAGAAGGAAGCAGGAATTGCAGAGGTTGTTTATTGGCGCATAGGGCTCTGGATTTGCATCCAGAGGCGCACAGTGTACGTCGATTCGTTCGGGATTGCAGCAGGAGGCTGGCTGGGAAATCATTCCCAGCCAGCAATATCGGGCTTGTCCTTACCCGGCAGCAGGCAGATCGAGATTGGCGAGCTCCTCGAAGGCCAGTACGTGATTCACATCCAGCAGGATGACGAACTTGTTGTGCACCTTGCCCATGCCCAGGATGAAATCGGTGCGGATGCCGGTGCCGAATGCCGGTGGCGGCTCGACGTCCGCCGCTGGAATGTCCAGCACTTCGTTCACCGCGTCGACGACGATGCCGATCACCTGGCGCTCATCGTTCGCCATCACTTCGATGATGACGATACACGTGCGCTTCGTGACCGGCGCCGACGGGCGCCCGAAGCGAACCGCGAGATCGATCACCGGCACGACCGCGCCTCGCAGGTTGATCACCCCGCGGACGTAGGGCGGCATCATCGGCACGTCGGTGAGGCTCGAATATTCGATGATCTCCTTGATCGAGAGGATGCCGATGGCGAACGTCTCGGCGCCCAGAACGAATGTGAGATATTGATTGAACTGCGCTTCCGCGCCAGGCGCCAGCGGCATTGCTGCCGCCATTGCCTGATGTGTGCGTGCCTGAGTCATCGCGCGGCCCGCTCAGTTGAACTTCGCGAACTGTGATGCATCAGGCTCGTTGCCTGAGACCGCGAGATTGCCCAACACCGGCGCGGCGGTAGCGACTTTGCGCGGCTGATCTTTCACCGCTGCGGGCTTGCGAGCTGGGGGCGCGCTCGCGCGAGCCGCCTTGCCACCCGTCTTGAAGAACGACATGGTCTGCTGGAGCTGCACGGCCTGGCTGCTCATTTCTTCCGCAGTGGCGGCGAGCTCTTCGGACGACGCCGCGTTCTGCTGCGTCGTCTGGTTGAGCTGCGCGACCGCCGAGTTGATCTGACCCACACCGGAGGACTGTTCCTGCGACGCCGCCGAGATCTCCTGCACCAGGTCCGAAGTCTTCTTGATGCTCGGAACGATTTCGGCGAGCAGGGCGCCGGCTCGTTCCGCGAGCTCTACGCTGCCCGTAGCGACGGTCCCGATTTCCTGTGCGGCGACCTGGCTGCGCTCGGCAAGCTTACGGACTTCAGCGGCCACCACCGCGAATCCCTTGCCATGTTCGCCTGCGCGGGCCGCTTCGATCGCGGCATTGAGCGCCAGCAGGTTGGTCTGATAAGCGATGTCGTCGATGATCGTGATCTTCTGCGCGATCTGCTTCATCGCGGTGACGGTGGCTTTCACCGATTCGCCACCTTCGCCCGCTTCGGTCGACGCCTTGGACGCCATCGTGTCGGTGACCTTGGCGTTCTCAGTGTTCTGCGCGATCGAGGCGGTCATCTGTTCGATGGCGGCGCTGGTCTCTTCGACGCCCGCCGCTTGTTCGGTCGCGGCCTGCGACAGCGACTGCGCGGTGGTGCTGACCTGCTCGGCGGCGCTCAACAGAGAGTCCGTCGCGCTGTTGACCTCGCTGATGATCATCGAGAGCTTCAGCACGGTGTTGTTGGCGTACTCCTTCATCTCGCCATAGGAGCCCTGATAGTCCTTGTCGATCGTCTTGGTGAGATCGCCTTCGGAGATGGCGCGCATCGTGCGCACCACGTCGTCGATGCTCGCGCCGGTGGTCGTGGCCAGCTGATTGAGGCCTTCGCCCATTTCCTTCTGGAAGCCGTTCAGGCCAGTGAGGTCCACGCGCTCCTTGAAATCGCCGCGGTTGGCGGCTTCGACCACGCGCTGCTGGCCGGCGATCACCTGCTTCAGGCGATCGATCATGTTGCGCACGGCAAACAGCATGCTGCTGTTGTCGCCGTTCTTGGTGGCGACTTCGATGTTGATGTTGCCATTCGCCACGGCGGTGAGCAGCTGCGCCGCATAGGAGGGCTCGCCACCGAGCTGCTTGAGGATGCTGCGTGTGACCAGCAGCGCGGCGGCGACCGCGAGCAGTGCCGCGAGGGCGCCGAGCGTGATCATCATGTTGCGAGCGGCTTCGTACGTCTGTACCGCTTCCGCCGCAGCTTTGTCGTTGAGATCGCTCTCGAATTTCACCAGTTCTTCGACCGCGTCGCGCACGGCCGCGTTGGCCGGAGACATCTCATTCCTCTGGAGCTGGGTGGCCTCGGCATTCTTGTTCGACAGGGCCAGCTTCGCGACTTTCTCGATCAGCGCCGGAACGGGCTTGCTGACTTCTTCCACCTTTGCGAACAGCTCCTTCTCCCTGGCGGTGGTGCTGTCCAGCGTGTTGAACATTTCTTTGAGCGCCGCGCTCTCCACACGCAACTTATCGAGGGTGGCCTGAATGGTCGCGTACTCGGCCTTCATCTGCTCTTCATCGGTGAGGATGATCAGGTTGCGGCTCGACGTGCCGAGCGCGTACGACGCCGCGCGAATCTCCTGCGCATGCGCCATCTGGACGACGTTTTCCTGCGTGATCGCTCGCAGCTTCTCGTTGATGTTGGCCATGCGGGTGACACCCACCAGGACCACGCCCACGAGCAGCATCAGAACCACACCGAAGGCAATCGCGAGGCGAGTGCCTACCTTCATATCATTGAACATTGACCTTGAGACTCCAGAGCACGTACCAGTGCTACTCGCAGGGGTGTAGCGGTCGGTGCTCGAGGAACTGAAGTGCGGTTGTGCACAACCTCTTCTCAATCCGGGATTCTCAGGGAATGTCGCATCCACGATGCATGCGATACGCCGCGCTCGAAGCGGGCGGGCGTCTGAGGTCGTTGACTGTCGCAACAGCCGTCCAGCAAAGCACCGTGGCTCACCCTTGGTTCGAACCTGAAGGCACCGGCCTCGATTAGGGCAAAGCCGCAGCTCGCGAACATCGCTTGCACTGTATGGATGTCGCCGGCTTCGAGACGCAGCGAGTGCTTTTCGGCCAGAGCGCCGCCGGCAATAGCCCGTTCGGCGGATGCGCCTGATACCGGCGCTTTGCCACTCTTGCCCGCTGATATCCATACGGCGGATCCGCAACGTGTTTGCACACACCTATCGAGCAGCGGCAGCGCTCGTTATCCTTGGCGTTTTTCTGAGCGGCTGTGGCGGTGGAGGCGGAGGGGGCGGCGGCGAACCGCCGCCAGCAGGCCCGGTGATCAGTCAGTTCACGTCCGATCGTTCGGCCTACTACGTCGGCGAGAGCGCACGGTTGACGGCGGTGTTCGCGAACGGAACGGGTGTCCTCCAGCCTGACGACATTCCCGTGCAGAGCGGGCAACCGGTCACGATCAGCGATCTGACGCGCCCCATCCGCTACAAGCTGGTGGTTACCAATGGCGCCCAGTCCGTGTCGCGCGATCTCGATCTGAATGTGAGTTATCGCGAGCGTACGCGTGCCATCGAGATGCCTTTTGCACGAGCCGAACACGCTGCCGCCAGCCTGGCGGACGGACGAGTGATCATTTTCGGCGGCGAAGACAATGGCTCGACGTTCCCCGCCAGCGTCTGGGCGTTCGACCCCGGGACCGAGCGGTTCTCGCTGATCGGCGATCTCGCCACCGGGCGCGTGGGATTCATATCGGTGAAGCTGTACGACGGCGATATCCTGGTCGCCGGAGGCATACGTTCGTTGACGGGTTCGCCACGCGCCGAGTTGATCAATGGCAGTACGGGGGCGGTGACCCCGCTGCCCAACGCTCCGCAACGGGATCGCGTGTTCGCAGCCGCGAGCCTGCTGCCAAATGGCACCGTGCTCATTTCCGGTGGCTTGAGAGGCGTGGGACCGGATGGCACCGTCGAGATTTACGATCCTGAGACAGATGCCTTTATGTTGCTGTCGGGAACCCTGCAAGTCGCTCGCGCGGAACATACTTCGGTTCGCATCGACGACCGCCGTGTGTTGATCTACGGCGGCTATACGGCTGACGGCCAAGTCGCGCCACCCGAGTTGTACGATCCGGTGTCCCAGACATCTACTTTGCTCGATGCGCCCGAGCCGGGTGCCAGAACGCGACACGTCGCTCATACGATGATCGATGGCGGCGTGCTCATCTTGGGCGGCGCGAATGCGGATGATGAGCCGATCAGCGCCATTTTCCGCTTCGATCCCGCTGCCAGTACGTTTGCGCCGTTCGCATCCATGGCGACGCCGCGCGCGTCCTTCGGTGTCGGAAGACTGGTCGATTCGCGGCTGCTCATCGCGGGTGGGCTGGATACGTTCACGAGCGACGGCACGGCCACGACTGAGATCGTCACCGTCGATGGTGGGCGCCGGGATGGGCCCGTCATGACGAGAACGCGGTTCTGGCACACGGTGACCGCGCTTCAGAACGGCAAGGTCCTCATCGTGGGCGGATTGGATGAGTCGCGCAGGGCGGTGGCGTCGGCGGAGGTGTTTGAATGAGGGGGGGCATCCCGGCGAGCAGGAAGCTCAACGCATCATGGCAGCTGTGAGGGTGGTGTTGCAGCGACACTGATCCTCCGCAGCGATCCCGCTAACGCGGTAACATGGCCAATTACGTTGCCGCTGCCCTGATTCTTGATGACGACCCGACTGACTGCTCGTACCGCGCTTCTATTGTTGCTGCCACCGCTGCTGTGGGCGGGCAATGCCACGGTGGGACGGATGTCGGTCGGCTGGATCTCGCCGTTGCTGCTCAACGCGCTGAGGTGGCTGCTGGCGTTTGCAATTCTGCTGCCACTCGGATACCGCATTCTGCGTTCGGACAGCCCGCTTTGGCGCCGCGTGGGTTACTTTCTGCTGCTCGGTCTGCTCGGCGTTGGCAGCTATAACGCCTTTCAGTACCTGGCACTGCAGACGTCTACGCCGATCAACGTCACCCTTATCACATCGAGCTTGCCCGTGTGGACGCTGTGCGTGGGCGCGCTCTGGTATGGCGAGCGTCCTCGCAGGATGCAGATCATCGGTGCGGTGGTGTCGCTGATTGGCGTGCTGCTCGTGCTGTCGCATGGCGACTGGACCATGCTTGCCAATGTGCAACTGGTTCCAGGCGATCTGTTCGTGCTGGTGGCCATCATCTCCTGGGCGTTCTACAGCTGGATGCTGGCGCGGCCCAGCGATCGATCCATCAGCAGCTGGGGCTGGGCCGAGTTTCTGCAGGCGCAGGTGGCTTTCGGCGCGTTCTGGGCGAGCGCTGCCGCGTTCGGCGAGTGGTCTGTCGGGGCGGCTCATGTCGAGTGGAACGGCTGGATCGTCGCACTGTTGTTGTATGTCGCGATCGGTCCATCGCTCATCGCTTATCGGTGCTGGGGCATCGGCGTGCAGCGGGCGGGCCCGGCGGTCGCATCCTTCTTCAACAACCTGACACCGGTCTTCGCGGCGATCCTGTCGTCCGCGGTGCTAGGTGAACCGCCGCGTTGGTTTCATGGCGTGGCATTTGCGCTCATCGTCGGTGGCATCGCCATTTCCTCGCGACGCTGACTCTGTCGGCAGCACTACGGGCGCATCGCAGCTTTCAGGACTTTGAATATGCGCTCGTCCTCGCATTGGGCGACGTTGAAGCGTAAGAAACTCCCCGCTGTTTGGGAAACGCTGAACGCGTTGCCCGGGGCCAGCACGACATGGTTGGCCAATGCTCGATGCGCAACGTCCGTCGCGTCGATGCCGTCGGGCAGGCGACACCACAGAAATATTCCGGCCGGCTCTGCCATCAAGGGCTTCAGGCCCAGCGGCTTCAGTCGTGCGGCGGTTGCGCCCATGGCCTTCGAGAGCCGCGCCCGCACCGACTCCATGTGCTTGCGATAGCTACCGTCCTTCAACATCGTCAGGACCAGCTCGGGCGACAGCCTCGCTCCGCCGAACGAGGTGGCGATCTTGAGGTCGATCAAGCCGTCGATCCACCCGCGAGGCGCGGCGATGTAACCGCAGCGGATAGAAGCCGAGAGCGTCTTCGAGAAGCTGCCGATGTGCACCACTCGATTCAGGCCGTCGAAGGCAGCGAGCCGGGGCGCCGTGGTGTGCTCGAAGTCGGCCCAGATGTCGTCTTCGACGATGGTCATGCCGGCCTGGTCGGCGAGCTTGAGCACGCGATGCGCCGTCACAGGAGAAAGGACCGCGCCGGTCGGGTTGTGGATGGCCGAGTTCGTGATGTAGAGACGCGGCCGGTGCTCGCTCACCGCTTGCGCAAACAAATCGAGATCCGGTCCCGTCGGGGTGTACGGAACGCCGACGACGTTGGCGCGATGGGCTCGCAGCAGCGCGTGAAAGTTGAAATAGCCCGGGTCATCGACCAGCACGGTATCGCCCGGTTCGATCAGAAATCGACATAACAGGTCGATCGCCTGCGTGCCGGACTCCATCAGCATGATCTGTTCCGGCGACGCTTCGATGCCGCGCTCGCCCATGCGTCGCGCCAGCAGCTGCCTCAGTGCCGGCAGGCCCAGTGATGTTCCATAGTCGGTGAGTATGGCTTCGGGTGCTCGCGCGAGCGTGCGCAATGAGCGACGCAACGCTTCTTCCGGCATCCACGAGGAGGGCAGCCACCCGCAGCCCGGCTTCAACACCGCCTCGCCGGCATCGAGCGATTGGCGGGAAATCCAGAAGGGATCGATGGCGCGGTCGAGCTTCGGTCCGATATCGGCCAGCGACAGTGGCGCGAGATGCCCCGCGACATAGAACCCGGCACCCGGGCGCGAGCGGATGATGCCTTCGGCTGCGAGCCGCTCGTAGGCTTCGACGATGGTGGACTTCGAAACCTTCAGCGTCTGCGCGAGCGCGCGAATCGACGGCAACTGCGCGCCCGGCGTCAATGTGCGCCCGGCAATCCGCTGCTTGATCGTCGCGATCACCTGCCCGATCAAGGTCCCGCCCGCTGCGGGCTCCGCTGTCTGTGCTTCCACCGTACCGCTCCAATGACCAGGACAGTTCGCTGGAATTGTACCGTACTGTCCCTGGGCTCGGCTGGCCCGCCAACACAGAATTCGTCGCAATCTCAGGTGGCGGAGCGGTGTGTGGACAAGACGGCGGGCGGCTGGGTCAACGGATTTCTGGGTGTGCTGATCTTCAGTGGCTCGCTGCCAGCCACGCGCGCGGCCGTGATGGACTTCGATCCGGTCTTCCTCACCGTCGCTCGGGCGACCATCGCCGCGTTGCTGGGAATTGCGTTGCTGCTCGCTGCGCGCGAGAAATTGCCGGAGCGAGGCGATGTGCCGTCGCTCGTCGTCGTGGCGATCGGGGTTGTGGTCGGCTATCCATTGCTGACGGCGCTGGCTCTACAGCACATCACGTCTGCTCATTCGATCGTGTTCGTTGGCTTGTTGCCGCTCGCGACGGCGATCTTCGGCGTGCTCCGCGGGGGTGAACGCCCGCGGCCTGCGTTCTGGCTGTTTTCCTGCGTCGGCAGCGCCCTCGTGGTTGGCTATGCGGTCGGACAAGGTGTCTCGGCTTCACCGACTGGCGACATGCTGATGCTGGCCGCAATCGTGATTTGCGGTCTCGGCTACGCGGAAGGCGCAAAGCTGTCGCGCAGGCTCGGTGGCTGGCAAGTGATCTGCTGGGCGCTTGCCCTGTCATTGCCACTCATGCTCGTGTTGTTCGTCGCGCTTGCTCCGCCGAGCGTCGCTGATGTGAGCGCGCCAGCGTGGCTCGGTCTCGCCTACGTTTCTTTATTCAGCATGCTGATCGGCTTCGTGTTCTGGTATCGCGGCCTCGCTCAGGGCGGCATCGCCGCGGTGGGTCAGTTACAGCTGCTGCAACCCTTCTTCGGCCTGGCGCTCGCGGCGACACTGCTTGGGGAACAAGTCAGTGTCGGCATGCTCGCGGTGACGCTCGCCGTGGTGGCGTGTGTGGTGGGGGCGAAGAGGGTCGCGGCGTAGCGATGCTCAGAACCGTGAATACAAACCGAACTGGAGGATGTGGTTCATCGTGTCGTTGACGCGGCCGTTGATGAACTGATTCAGATAGCCGAGCTCGAGATCGTAGCGCTCGCTGAGCCGGTAGCCGAGCGCGAGCAGCAGCCGGTTCTGGTCGAACAGGTGGCCGTTGACGTTCTCATCTTGCTGAAGGTTGAAGAACAGCTCGTTCTGAAGGGCGACGAACGGCCCCTCGGTGAAGTCGGAGCCGTCGCCGCTGATCGGTACCAGTGAGCGCACGAAATAGCGAAAACGTTGTGAGTAGCGGCGATTGCCGCCGCCTTGCGGCTCGACGAACCGCTGTTCGAGGCGGACGCGGTGTGTCATCGCCGCCGCCTTCCAGCTATGTGTATGGATGTACTGTTGCCAGACGCGATGCTCGATCAGGTCGTCGCCCGGGTTGTTGAGCGTGGCGATCCACGCGAACCCGAACGTCAAGCTGTTGTTCTTGTCGATGAAATACGTGATGCCCGGGCGGACCAGGGCATTCTGCGCCTCGCTCCAGTCATCGCTCGAGCGCAGTTGCACGTCCGATACGTAGCCCCAGTGCTCGCTCAACCGGTGAGTGTTGAACCAGCCAGTCCAGCCCATTTGTTGCTGAATTGTTTCCGAGAGGGCCGAAGGGGTGGCGAGCAGGTAAAGGATCCAAGCCGCGGCGATGTTTCTCATCATCAACTGACGTTCACTGTCCAAGCGAACGTCGATCATACACCAGGGGCGAGCGGCGCCGCTCCGTGGGCGTCCCTATTTCAGTGGATCTTGCGTAGCACCGCGCCCTTATGCATGGCGATGTGATCCGTCTTGTCGCTCTACTCATGAGCGGAGCAAAGGTTCGGCCCGGACCATCAGATGGATGGAGACCGACCCCTTGATGACCGGGGCCGCGGCCCTGAACCATTCAACGCATCCGCAAATTTCCGCATGAGCCGTATGAGTGCTTCGACATCTTGCGGCTCCCAGGAGTCGAAAATCGCGCGGCCCATGCGCTCTCGCGCTGCATCCACCCGGTCCGTCATGGCTTTCCCCTGCGGCGTGATCGCGACCTTGCGCACACGGCGGTCGACGGAGTTCTCCTCGCGTTTCACGACACCCAAGGCTTCCAGCTTCGAGACCTGTCGGCTCACGGTGGTGTAGTCGCGTCCGGCCCGCTCGGCGAGATCGACCAGACCGATCGGTCCCAATCTCTCCACGCCCACCAGCAGTGGAAACAACGCGCGCTCGAGCGAGATGCCCGCCGCCCGAACCATGTACGCGTCGCGTTCCGGGCGGTTCATCGCGGCCATGATGTCGAGGAGACTTCGATGCAAGTCCTTGAACTGCTGTGGGGAAATATGTGCAGATTGCACTCGTTTGCCGCGTGCCATAGGGTCTCGCCAGTTATGTGCATCTTGCAACTATGGAGCAAAGCATGATCGAGCACCATGCAACGGACGTATTGATATGCGGTGCCGGCGCCGCCGGACTCACTCTCGCGATCGACCTGGCGCGGCGCGGTGTGCGGTTTCGATTGATCGACAAGCTCGAGGAGCCGTTCCGCGGCTCGCGCGGTAAGGGCATCCAGCCGCGCACGCAGGAGATCTTCGAAGATCTCGGCATTCTCGATCGCGTCGTCGCGCGTGGCGGCGTGTATCCACCGCGGCGGGAATATCGCAGCGACGGTAGCTACGTCGACTCGGATCTCATCGAGCCCTTCGAGTCCACACCTGCCGAGCCATATCACATGCCGCTCATGCTTCCGCAGTTCCTCACCGAGCGCGTGATGCGCGAACGACTGGCTGAGCTCGGGCACGCGGTTGAATTCGGGTGCGAGTTGATCGGCTTCGAACAGGACGACGAGGGTGTCTCTGCGCGCGTCAGTACCAAGCGCGGAGAAGAACAGATACGCGTGCGCTATCTCATTGGAGCGGACGGTGGACGCAGCTTCGTCCGTAATGCGATCGAGGTGGGTTTTCCCGGGAAGACCCTGGGCGTGCGTGCATTGGTTGCCGATGTTGTACTGACGGGTCTCGATCGCACCGCCTGGCACAATTTCAACAGCCGCTCGATGGAAACGCAGTTGGGAGTGTGCCCGCTCGCGGGCACCGATCTGTTTCAGCTGCAGGCGCCCATTCCCGTCGAAGGCGATGTGGATCTATCTGCCCGAGGTCTCGCCGCGATGGTGGCCGAGCGCACCGGGCGAGCGGACATTCGCATCGAGTCGGTCTCGTGGGCCTCGGCATACAACATGAATGCACGGCTCGCGGACCGTTTTCGCGTTGGCCGTGTGCTTCTCGTCGGCGATGCCGCCCACATTCACCCGCCAACCGGCGGTCAGGGACTGAACACGAGCGTTCAGGACGCATACAACCTGGGCTGGAAACTCGACGCCGTGATCGGTGGAAGGTGGGATGCACTGCTCGACACTTACGAGGACGAGCGACGACCGGTAGCCGCGAGCGTGTTGGGCCTTTCCACGAAGCTGCTTGACGCGGCCAAGCGCGGCGAGGTTCGTCGCGGGCGTGAAGTTCACCAACTCGACATCGGCTATCCCGCTTCGTCGCTGGCATTGGAGATGCCTTCGCGCGATAACGGCGTGCTAGCTGGCAATCGCGCGCCCGATGCGCCGATACGTGGCGCCGGCGGGCAGGGGAAGCGCTTGTTCGATTTGTTTGCAGGGCCGCACTGGACGCTGCTGGGCTACGACGTCGATCGAGATCGAGTGTGCGCTCGGGCGGGGCTGCGCGTTCACACCTTCGGGACGCGCGGCGATTTGATCGACGACCGCGGCTATTTCAAGGACGCGTATGGCGTTTCCGCCGGTGACTGGGTGCTCGTCAGGCCTGACGGGTACATCGGCGCGATCGTGGCGTCACGCGAGCTGCCGGCGTTGGAAGACTATCTTGATCGGGTGATGGGGGGAGGATAGCTCGCGAGCTCGCGGTTGAGAGGACAGCGCAACTGCCGTCATCGTTTCAGACATTTCCAGAGGTCTCGTGCTTGCCGGCGGTCGAATCGTTCGCCTTTCCCAAGCAGCACGCCGTGGCTGCTGGCAATGCCGAGCTCGAGACTCGTTGCGATCCGGCGCGCGCGGTCCACGAAACAGTCTGCTATCTGGTCATTGAACAGATCCCGCGCGGTTTGCTCGAACAGGCTGAGCCAGCGATCGAAGTGCCGGGCGTCGACGGGCAGTGGCAGATGCATGCGCATCGGTTGGCCGTGATAATCGTCGCTCGACAATACGACGGACGACCAGAATGCGCACATGCGTTGCAGGTGGGGTTCCCAGTCGTGAATGCGCGAACTGAAAATGGGCCCGAGCAGGTCATCCGTGCGGATGCGCGCATAGAAGCCGCGAACGAGCTGCTCGATCATGGCTTCGTCGATGCCGGTTTGCTCGCGCATCTGCTGAACAATGGCCGCACGACGTTGTTCGTCAGTGAGGGTAGTGTCGGACATCCGTCTGGCGCGTCTCTATAGAGTGAAGCTCTCGAGATGATTGGAGCATACCTCTCGATCTGGGGCCCGCATTGGTCCGGATCAAGGGTCATGGCCGGCTGATCGGCGAAGGTCGTCAGTGGCAGTCGAATCAGGGTGGCCCGGAGGGTATCCATGACTCGACTGGCATCAGCGAGTCCAGGTGAAACCAGCTCGAATCTCCCAGCCATGCTCGTTCCCGGCCGTCTCATACCGAACGGCCGCATCGAGAGCGAGTTCCTCGTGTCGCGTCCAGATCAATCCCAACAGGGCGCCGCGCACGGTCTCCGTCGCCGTCCGCTCCACCGAGAGCTCCGAGACGGGCCGAACTCTCCAGTGGTCAGGAGCTTCCAGGATCACATTCAACAACTGCACCCAATCGTTCTCGCGTGTTCTGCTCACGCCGGCGTTTACATGCAGAGTGGTAGCCGGCCAGCGCTCGGAACCGATCAGGATGCAGGTTGCACCGACGCCGTGCTCAGCGTGAATCGTTGGAAGCAGCAGCCCGCATTCTCCCGCGACGCTTATGCCTTCCTGCTCCTGGAGGCTTCCGCGGCGAAAGATCTGGGCGATCGAGAGCGCGGTGCTTTCGAGAGCCCAGCGGGAGCTGTGGGGCGCGGCATCGCGCATCGCGACCAGCTTCCCTTCGAGGATCACCTCGCGGTCGGGGTTGAATCCGTAGTTTGCGACGACCGCTGGCACGACCCACGGGAGCGGCGACGTCGGCGTCGGTGCCCTCAAAGGGCCGATAGGCCCAGGTGCACTCGATGTGAAATCCGCACAACAATGCAAGCAAGCTGCCAGCGCGCTTCACTTGCGTCATTCCGTTGGGCGCAGTACCCAGATGGCAGCTGATTGAGATCCGTGCGCTGGCGCCGCCACGAAGAGTCGATCGAGATCGCGCGAGAACAATGCCGTTCTCGCGCCCGGGACGGTTTGTAACCGGCTCTCGCGGGAATAGGCCTTTTCATGCATCGAGAACACATCGATGAATCCTTCGCCGCAGCTCAGATAGGCGCGCTCGCGCTTCGCGTCGACAAACAGATCATCCGCATCGCTGCAACCCTGTACGCGTGCCAGCTCCTTGCCGGTCGCAATACTGAAGGCGGCGAGCATCGCAGGCCGTCTGAATGAGACTAGGAGCTGCTGGTGATCCTCGTCCAATGCCATGGCAAAGTTGGCCCGCAGGTCGCCGGTTGGCCAGCTTGCGATCTGCTTGCGAGTCGCGCGATCGAGCACGGCAATTTCACCGGCGTCCGGTACGTTGACGAACACGCGCGAGCCCACCCGATCGAGTTGGAAACTCTCCGGGTGCCCTTTGAGCGGGATATCCGCGATGTTGCGGTGGGTTCCTGGATCGATGACCGCCAGCGCGCCGCGTCCGTAGCCTACGTACACCAGGTGCTGGCTGGAATCGATCCGAACGTTGTCCGCTTCATCACCGAGCTTGATGACCTGAGCAGAAGTGGGCTCTGTCTGCGGCAGGATATGCAGTGAGCCGTCACCACCGTTCGCGACATACACTGCGCCCGTGCCCGGCATGATGGCGACGCCTTGAGGCTCGTTGAATCCCTTCGTGCTGCTGCCGCGCTTGCCTGCTGCGAGGTCGATGATCTCCAGCGTATTGTTGCCCAGCGCCGCGACGTAGAGCCGCTGACGAGACGCGTCCACGGCAAGATGATCGATTCGTCCGTTCACTCCGGGCAGAGCAATTTTCTTTTCCACCACGAGCGGCGCGAAGTCATCTGCCATGCATGGCAGGCAGAGCAGCCCGAGCACCACGAGCAAAGCGCGCATTTTGCTGTCCTCAACGAGGCGCAAGCCCGGCTCGCAGTCTTAGCACGGTCGTCGGAAGCCTGGAAGCTGATCGCGCCGCGTCGATTTGAGTCCAAGGTGATGCTGTTGGGAGGCATCTGAAGCATCGCAGTCCCTGACTCGATGCTTGCAGGCTGATGCCCGCGGTACGCTCGGGACGATCCAAAAGTGATCTTAATTGCTCATCACGCCACGAGGGTCTCGGTGGGCTCGCTTAGTACGTCAGCGCTTCCAGTTCGCGCCGTAGGCGATCACGGTCAGCGATGTGCATTCGTTGGATCTCTTCGAATCTGCGCAGCAGGTCTTCCGCGATAGATGTCTCGTGACCATCGCGATGCAGCCTGTCGATTAGTGCGCGCTGACGCAGGATGTGCCCATCACCTTGCGCGACGTGACGCTCAGCCTGGGCTAGGTGGTCGAGGAGCATGGTGCGGTCCATGGCACACGGTACATCGGCTGGGCCCGGCGGTCTAATCTGATTCACAGGCTGGGGGACGTCGCTTTCGCGCGGCACTTGAAGGCGACTAACCTCCAGATTGACCCAACTTGGAAAAGACTCGACTGATCGTGTTCGGCCGATTCGAGGCAAAGCGTCTGTGCCGGGGAACGCGGGGCGAAGCTGAGGCGAGTGAGACAGCAACCCGACTGACGTTGGCCTGCTGTCACGCTGTTTGGATTGGCCTAGCATCCGTTGGGACGCTGGGGTACGAAAGCACGCCGCGCAGTCCGAAGCTAATTCCATCTGCGAGCGCGTCATTGGACCTTTCGCAGAGAGTGTTTGGACTGACTCATTCCGCTCTCGGAAGCGCACTTGAGGCGGGCGCTGAATGCACGGGTGAGGAGAAGGTCGCCGCGATCGGCACAGGGCTTGGGATTCAGATTGCAGACATTCTTGACCACGTCACGGCGTCGAGTCCGCGCTCATTGGGGCCGAAGATTCAATAGGATAGAAGATTGCAGCATTCAAGATTGTGAAGCGCGTGATCCGGAACAGGCTCGTATAGCTATGTAGCGCGTCCAAGGTGGCGCCATGTGGGATGTGCGCGATAGTCGATAGATATCCACGGCCCTCGGGGCGCAAGAAGCGGCATGTGGGGGTGGTGGCGGCGATGTGCTCGAAGGGGAGCTCAGAGTGGATCTCGAAGTCTAAGCGAGCGGCATCTGATCGGGGCCCGCAGGATCGACGGGGTCGAAGCTGGAGCTGTACTCGTACCAATGACCTCGAAAGTACACTTGTCCCGAGCGCGTGCCATCCTCGAGTAGCACCATGTCGCGGACGGAGGGGTAGACGGCCTCGGGCCGTTGCGCGCCATTGATGGCTTCCGCGCGGGTCAGGCCGGGAATGATGTCATTCACAAGAATGTACGGGTGCTCTGCACGCAGTTCCTTCGCCAGCGCCCGCGTTAGAGAGCTCATGGCATTCTTCGATACAGCGTAGGCGGCCAGTCCGGTTCGGCAGCGCATCGACAACCGCGTTCCAAAATTGACGATGCGGCCATGGCGCCGCCTGATCATGCCCGGCAGAGCGGCGTACGAGCATGCGGCGACACTCAGCAAATTGACGGCGAACGTATCGACCCACTGCCGAAGCTCCACCTCCAAAAAATTTCCGGCGCCAGAAAGCCCCGCCGCATTCACCAGCACGTCGATTCGACCCATTTGCCGACAGATCGTATCGATGACCTCGGTGCAGGCCTTCACCTCCGACAGGTCCGCTTCCAGGCACATCACCTGAGACGAGTAAGGCCGAAACATGTCCTCCAGCGGCTCCGCCTTTCTTCCAACACCGACCACGTACGCGCCATCGTTCAAGAATCCGAGCGCTAAGGCGCGACCGATGAGACCACCGGCACCGGTGATGACGATGACCCGGTCGGCAAACAGCTTTTTCTCGGGCGCATCCATGCTGTTGTCGGCACTCATGACTCGATCGCTTCCCATGCCAAGACGCGCCCCCGGCCGCGGCATTCCTCGAAAGCGGCGGTCGAGATAATCGCGGCGGGTGATGCCAGGCGAAGCGTGATGGAGTATCTCCACTCAGCCGACTCCGCCGCGTCCGAGATATCTTCCAGGCTCGTACTGGTGAACCAGCTCCGATCTCCTCTGAGGAACGCTTGCGCGATCTGCGCGCTGAAGCCGCGCCCCTTCGCCGAGGCGTGAAGCAGACACGGATGGAACACGAAGCACTCGCCCGGCAAAAGAGGTATAGCTACCTGCCGCGCGGCTCTCGGAACACCCCAGGTGCTCCCATGACCTTTCTTACCCAAAGAGGGGCAGTGGACGTATCCCTGATCGACCAGCTCGAGATCGGTCCTGCGATGACTGCCCGGTATCACAGCTACGGCATTCTGTGAGCTGGAGGAAGAAAGGTTCACCTGGATGGAACAGGCGCGCTCGTCCGGGAGCTCGTCACTCACCAGTCCGGGGTACGTATCGCGATGCCAGACAAAGCCCGCACCGTTACTCGGGACCTCGAATATATTCGTCCGCCAAAGCATTAGATCGCCGGGAATCAGTGCTTTCACGAGTGCGACGAGGCGCGCATCGAAAACCAGGCGTTGTATCTCGGCATGATCCATGTGCCGGTTCCTGGCCCATCCGTTATCGCTGCGATCCAGGCTTCGAACGATAGGAACGATGTTCAGCTGCAACAGCTCTTGCGCGGAAAAGACGGCACGGGGTCCGAAGTAGCCATTCGCCCGGTAGGATTCTGACCAGGACGGTGAGTTGGGCAACTGCATGCTCGACTCCTCTAGGCGCAGCGGCAGCGAGTTGAAGTGCTCGGCACCTGGGGTATGCGTCAAGAACGCGGTGGGGACGATGACAGGATATCGAGACTGTCTGAAACGTCGCTGTCGAGCGTGCCGAGGAAATCGCCTTCGTCGTAGCGCGCGAGCGAGCGGCGAAACGCGCGATCCCGGCTGATCCATCGGTCCGTGTCTTCGTACGCGAAGGTTCGTTCCGCATCGCTGTGGGAAACGTGGATCACCTCACCTTCGTCGACGCGCTGCAGGCCGAGGCCGAGAGTCAGCCTGCAGATCATGTCCTGATCTTCCCAGCCCCAGCCGGCCAGGCGCGAGTTGTAGCCGCGAATCTCGATGAAATGCGCTCGCCTCACGCACAGCAGGCCCGGAGCATTGCGATATCCCGCTGGCAGGTCCTGTGCGTGATTGTCGATACAGACCTGCCGCCCGGTGCGGGTGGTCAGTCTCATGCAGTAATCGAAGCGGGTGATGTGGCCGGCCTTGTCTCCGGGCGGATCGGACTCTCGCACCCGCTTGATTGTGGCGAAGGCGTCGCTTCTGTTGCGCACCGCTGCCGCCAGGTGCGCCACCGTGCCGGGCTCGGGGATGATGTCGCAGTCACAGAAAAAGAGCACATCGTGTCGGGAGAGGAAGCCGCCGACATTCATCGCGCAGGTCTTGCTGAAGTAGCTGTCGCTGGGGATGGTGGCGATTTGAACTGCGCTTGTATGAGCGCCGAGCAGCGCGCTCAGCTGCGCTGTGTCTCCACCGTGATTGGCGATGATTACCTCGCCGCCGATAGCATCGGTTTCCCGCACCAGCGTGGCGATAGTCATCCCGAGCTGGGACCGTCCACGCCAGGGAATGACAAGAGAAAGTGACACGAGGAATGCCGAGCAGAGTCTCAGGGGCGAGTTGCAGCGTCCAGTGAAAACACGTTCGTCAGCTTGATACCGGCTCGATGCGCGTGCGTCAAGGATCGGTGACTCACGCCAGTACTTGCTGCAAAAAATATATGACGAGCGATCGCGCTTCGAGCATGCGCTCTCGGAGTCACGTCGAGTGGGCACGCGCGTGCTTCGATCTTTTGCTGTTGACTCGTCTTCAAAACGGGTCAATCATGCGGCGCAGTTTTCGTCTCGCGCTGGTGGAAAGGACTCCTGTCACGTGATGCAAACATCGACTGGGCCACGGCTGGCCATGAACCCGCAGATCGACGCAGACACGACGCTGTCCGTGCCGGGTCACCCGCTGACCTTCGAACAGGTGCGCATCGAGAACACTGCGCACTGCGGTTACAAATGTTTTTTCTGTCCGCGCGAGAGTCTCACCCGGCCGCTTGGCTTCATGCCGCTGTCGGACTTCGAGCTGGTGCTCGAGCGCGTAGGCACACATGCGGGGCGCGTCGATCTGCATGGCTTCGGCGAGCCTTTGCTCGATGCGCAGTTGCCCGCGAAGGTCGCGGTGCTCAAGGAGCGCTGGGCCGAGGCCATTCCGACGATCTATTCGACGCTGGGCTGCGCGATTCCAGCGAGCCGATTGAGCGCACTGGTCGGCGCCGGCCTCGCGCACATCGAAGTAAGCTTCTATGGCGCGGATGAGCGCTCCTACGAGCTCGCGCACGGGGTGGACCGCTTCGAGCTTGCAAAGAAGAATCTCGAGCTGCTGGTGCGGGCGCGCGCCAGGATGGGCAGCAAGTTGCGCATCGTGGTGCGAAGATTTCCGGAGCACGAGCACATCAAACAGCCCGGCGCGTCGGAGGAGGTCGTCCGCGCGCACTACGAATGGATGATGTCGCTGGGGGTCGAGTTCATACGCGAGCGCCCGCTGCACAATTATGGCTCAGGGCGTGCCTACAACCGTGCGGGGACGCTCGACGCTTGCTCCGTCATCTGGGGGTTGCGCTACCGGATCCTGCAGGTCACGTGGGACCTGCACGTCATTCCTTGCTGCTTCGATTTCGATGCAAGCGTGCCCTTGGGCAATCTGCGCGAGCAGTCGCTGCAGGAGATTTTTTGCAGCGAGGAGTACCGTAAGTTCTATCTTGCGCACGCGAGCAATGAGCTGAGCAACTATCCGGTCTGCGTGCGCTGCGAACGCTGTCGAGAGCCTTGAGGGAGGAGGCATCATGGAGGAATGCGTACGGGCAATAGCCGCGCAGCAGTGGGGTGCGTTGCAAGCCGCCATTGAAATGGCGAGCTGCTATCCCTATCCGCACAACGTGCTCGGAACGCAGGATGCCGGCTCGTATGTCCTGCGACTCGCCAATCACCAAACCGGCAAGTGGTACGGGCTCTTCTGCGGCGAAGAGCGCCCGCAAGCCGTCGCACACATGGCGTTGTACGGCAACGGCAATGGTCGCGACCATTCGTGCTGGAAGATTCGCCATCCGCTCGCACTCCAGCAGGCGCCGGCCAAAGACCATTGGGTGATGCTCTTCAATGCGCTGATCGCGGAGGCGTGCTCCATCCGCCCCGGTACATTGAAGATCGTCATGTTTTTGAGCGAATACGAGCGCGCGGCCGCGAGTGCGGCGGAGTGCGCGGGCTTCGCCATCGAAGGACGGCTCACAGACTTCTATCGCCCAGGTGAACAATGCGTAGTCTTTGGACAAACAGTACGCTGCGCGCAGCCGGATTACCCGCCAGTCACATCAATCCATCATGGCTGAACATCAATGAGGTCGTGGCTGCGGATCTGTGCACCCAATGCGGGGCTTGCGTCGCGGCGTGTCCGCATCAAACGATCTCGATGAAGCGGGACGAGCACTGGCGCTATCTGCCGACGGTGCAGAACGAGACGCTCTGCCGGACGCAATGCAAGAGTCTGTGCGTGGAGATCTGCGGAGGTGTGCACGAGGATGCTTCGCTGTGGAAGCGCGAGCCGGTCAAAGCGGATACGTGGCAGGAGTTCACGGTGGGTCACATCGATTCGACGTGGGTTGGCTACTCGACCGATCCGGACATTCGTGCGCGCGGCACCTCGGGAGGGTTGGTGGTCGGCTTGCTGGTGCATCTGCTCGAGACGAAGCGCATCGACGGCGTGCTGCTGGTCGGATCGAATCGGACGCAACCGCTCGAGCATGACATACGTGTGATGACCACGCGCGCCGAGGTGGAGGACGCCTGGGGCTCGAAGTATTACCCGATGCCCATCGGCGCTCGCTTCCGCGAGTTCCTCGAGCGCGTCAATCGACACAAGCGTTACGCCGCCGTGCTGCTTGGCTGCCATATGAGATCGCTGCGCCTCATGGAGCGTCGCATGCCTGCCTTGCGCGAGACCGTGGTGCTGAGAATCGGGCTGATCTGTGGCTATTGCTCCGGCTTCAAAGGGCTGCTCGATCAAACCCAGGACTGGCAGCTTCGCGATGTACAGTCGATCAAGCGCATCGACTACCGCGAAGGAAAATGGCCGGGAAACGTGCGAATCCAGGCGCCGGGCTTCGATCGCAAGACCGTGATTTACAATTTTCTCGGCCGGCTGCCGTTCACGACCAATCAGCGCTGCATGATGTGTTCGGATCTGATGAACGAGACCGCTGACATTACCGTCGGCGACGCCTGGCTGCGAGAGCTGACGGAAAGAAAGGACGAGGGCTGGTCGGTGATCGCCATTCGCAACCAGGCAGCCAGGGAGCTGGTGATGACCGCCAAACAGGCGGGCGCGCTGCACCTGCAGCCGATCGATACCGAAACGTTCGTTCGCAGCCAGGAAAAGCCGATGCGGTACAAGAAGAACGCATTGCTGGTTCGTATGGCGTTCATCTCGAAAGTGCTCGGCAGTGGCCTGCCGAACTACGACTATCGAAAGTTCCTCGGCGACTTCGAGGCCAATGCATGGAATCGGTTGGGCAATCGTTTGTTCCTGATCACCATGGCGACGTTTTTCAGCCGCGACAAGCTGCGCCGGGCCATGTACCGGTACGTACCGAGGCGGCTGATCAATTGGTATGTGAGGACGCTGTTCCTGATGATCGCGCACGATAACAAGGGTTCTTTTCTGCTCAAGCTGATTCGCAACAAAGATCCTGCGATGAACTGCGATGCTTGACGGCGCACGTCCACAGGGATCTCCGGACATCGGGGTGTATCGCATCGTTCGAACCTACAATGCGGAAACCACGACCATGGCGCGGATCGAGGATTTCGAGTCGCAGCTGCAGGCGACCGTGGAGGAGTGCGCCGAGATCCCTTCGTTTTCATCGTACCAGCCCTACTGTGTGAACTTTGCCGAGCGCAGGCTGGTGCTTGCCAAGCCGCCACAGGGCAGATTCGATTTGGGGGCGCCGTTCTTCTACTACGATCAGCGCCGCACCGCGCACAGCCTGCTACAGGTGCCATTCGAGAAGCTCCACCAGTTCGATCAGGGCGAGAACATGTCGCCCACCTTCATCTTGAGTCCCGGCCGAACGGGTTCCACACTGCTGCTGAACATGCTGCGTGCAGCGGGCGGCGGTACCGTGTCGGAGCCGGACGTATTCACGAACGTGGCGAGGCACAGATCAGCAGCGGATACGAGCTGGAGACGCTACGAGCTGGCGCTGCTGAGAGTCGCGGTGGCCATGTTCCGAGGGGAGCTCGGTGACAGTCCCATCATCAAGCTGCGCGGCAGCTGCAACGCTATCGTGAGTGAGCTCGCCCAGGCATTCGGGCAGGCGCGCTTCGTGTTCATACTCAGGAATCGTGAGAGCTGGGCGCAGTCCCTGGTCCGCTCGTTCGGATTCAACCTCGACAAAATGGTGCAGACGCTGGCCACGTGTGTGACCGCCATCGATCAATTGCGCGCCCGTGGCGCGAACACCGCGGTGGCGTGGTATGAGGTTTTGCTCTCGTCGCCGATCGAGACTGTGGGGGCGCTCTGTCCGACCGAGTTAGGGTTGGTGGAGAGGCAGCGCATGGCGGAGGCAATGGCGCGCGACTCGCAGGCTGGCACGCCGCTTGCGAGAAGCCGGTTGCCTGCGGTTGGAATGACCCCCGAGCAGTCATCCTCATTTGAGGCCGCGTGGCGCGATCATGCGGTAAGGAGCATCCTGGCTCCCAATGATCTGGAGCGACTGCGCTGAGCGATGCACCGCCGGTGCGATCGATCGGTCAGCCGCGTACCATGGTTTGAGCGCCCATCCCAAGCTCAGGCTCGCCCATATCGGAGGCACCGCGCCCGGACTTCTGTGCGTACCAGAGCCTGGCGTAGTGCCCGCCCTGTTGCAGCAACTCTCGATGGGTGCCACGTTCGGCGATCGTACCTCGGTCCAGCACCACGATCTGATCAGCATGAATCACCGTCGAGAGCCGGTGCGCGATCATCACCGTCGTGGCCGTCCTGGAAATCTCCGCAAGATTGCTCAGGATCTCCCGCTCCGTGGTCGTATCGAGCGACGATGTGGCTTCATCGAATACGATGATTCGGGGGCACTTCAACGCGGCCCGCGCGATGGCAATGCGTTGGCGCTCTCCGCCGGACAGCTTCAAGCCGCGTTCCCCGACGACCGTGTCATAGTTTTGTGGCAATAGACGGATGAGCTCATCCAGGTGAGCGAGGCGCGCTGCGTGTTCGATCTCTTCTCGGGTACAGCCCGGACGGCCGAGGGAGATGTTTCTTGCGATCGTATCGTTGAAGAGCACGGTGTCCTGAGGGACGACTGCGATGCAACTGCGGACCTGCTCGCGCGGCAGAGCCATCGTCGGTTGGTTGTCGATGAGTATCCGTCCTGCCTCCGGCTCGAACAGGCGATACAGCAGTCTGACGATCGAGGATTTACCCGAGCCGCTGGTGCCGACGATGGCGAGCGTCGAGCCGGCGGGCACGTGGAACGTCACGTCTTCCAGGATGCGCCGCTGGGCGCTGTAGCCGAAACGCACGCCCTCGAACGTCAGCGCCGCGGGGCCAACCGACGCCGTTCCGCGGTCATCGGCGCTTGTGGAAACGTTGAGCGGTGCGATGGATGGCTCGGCGGCCTCACGCAGCAGGTCGAGGAGCCTGTTGATGGAGGCGAGTGCCTGTGCGACCTCGCGAATGGCGCTGCCCAGGTTTTCCAGCGGCTGGATCAGGCGAAGCGCGTAGCTGACGACGAGCACGAAGCCGCCGACCGTGAGTGTGCCCGCCAGCGTCTGGTGGGTTGCGTACGCCATCGTCACGGCCACCGATCCAGCGAAGATACCGCCGGTGATGATGGCGTACTTCAGTCGGCATCGGTACAACGCGATCCAACCGGATTCGCGATTGCTCAGCGAGCTGCGATAGCGCGCCGATTGAGTGGGCTCCGCGCCGAAGTACTTGATCGTCTCGTAATTCAGCAGCGAGTCGGAGAGAACGGCGCGTGCATCGAAGTGCGCATCGACGGCTGGCTCGGCAAATCGACGTACGTCATGGGCGCAGCTGATGAACGCGACCGCGTAGGCAATGCCAGCGACCGCGAGAATGCCGAAGTACGAGGTATGTCCGAGGCCGAGCAGAACGATAGCAATCGCCAGGAACTCGACCAGGAGCGGCAGCACGACCTGCAGGCATTGGGTGATCAGGGTTTGAATGCCGCCCGACCCGTGTTCGGCCGCCTCGGCGACCGAGCCACTCTTGCGATTCAGATGGAAACGCAGCGGCAAGTCGAGCAGGTGCGAGAAAGCATGATAACCGATGAGTTTGCGCGTTCGTTGCTCCGCGACGCCGGTCGCGAGCGCGCGCAGCTCGGCAAACACTCGCGAGGCGAACTGTCCCAAAATGTAAACCGCGATCAGTGCGATGACGATCGTCGAGGCTGGGGGCGTACCGGGTGTGGTGAGTCGATCGATGATCGACTGCAAGAGAAACGGCATGAGCGCGGTGACCAGCGCGGTCAGGCAGACCGCAACGACGGCGGATAACAGCGCGCGTCTGGCGGTTGAGTCGGCCATCGACCATATCAGCGCGATCGCAGGGCGGAGTGTCGCAATTTCCTTTGCGGGTTGAGTCATCCTGGATCGCTCTGCGAGTCGTCGACAGCCTGGTTGATACGAAGATCGCGTGCGCAGAGCATCCGACATAGTTCACGTCGATTCAATGGCGAGAACTTCGAGTGGTTCGCTTCGATGCATATCGCGATGTATCGGTGCGTGGCAGCTCGCGTCGAATGGTTGGATGTTCGTCGAGCGAGCTCGAGCTTCATCTGCGCTCGAGCATTCGCAGCCTCCATCAAGCGTGCCACGAACTTGACGGGATTCTGGCGGTTGGTCACATTGCGTCCGCCGATGTCGCGAGCAACGCCTGCCGCGGCCCGCGCAGCGGCGAATCGCAAGATTCAAGACAGTGGTCGACCATTGAAGATCACATGGTGCCTGGAGGCGCGTCCGATATGCCGAATGAGCGCATTGGTGACACGGTGTTGACCGCTCGCCCGAGATTCAGCGCATGAGCGAATCCCTGGAGCGGTGCATGACGAGAATCTGGCAGGACGTGTTCGGTCTCGAGAGCATCCACCCGACCGAAAATTTCTTCGCGCTGGGTGGCGACTCCATCGTGGCCTCCATGCTGGCAGAGCGCATCACGCGAACGATCGGGCTGCAGCTCGCGTTCGATGAAGTGTTCGAGCATCAAACCATCGCAGAGCTGTGCGCATACGTGCGGTCGCGCCGTCGGCCCGGCACGCCTCTCGCGCAGGGTGCCTCAGGTGCCCCGTAGCGCTGCGGTCACTGGCGCTGTGGTCGCACGCATGGCAGGAAGTATCCCGCCGATGAATCCGGCGGTGCAGCCGCAGCCGATGCCAAGCAGCACCACGGTGGCGTTGATGCTCAACATGTAGCTCATTGGCCCGGGTCCCATCGCGGTCTGTGTGCTAATGGTATTGCCGTTGAAGAACAGCCAGGCAATTGCCGCGCCCAGGGCGGCGCCCGCCAGGGCGAATAGCAACGCCTCGATGAGCACGGAGATCGCCACTGGCGCCCCGTCGTAACCGACCGCCCGCAGAATCGCGATCTCCATCGAGCGAGTGCTGATGGCCGAATACATCGCATTGACCGCCGCAATGATCGCGCCCAGCGCCATGATGCCGCCAATGACGACGGCGATCAGCTCTAGCAGCCGGGTGGTCGGTGCCGACGCATCGAGCAGGTAATCGCGCTCGCGCTTCGCCTGTACCGACAGGGCAGGGTTGATCTGCAGTGAGCTACGGAATGCGTCGAACGCCGAGGCGTCGTCCAGCATGACGGTGACGCTATTGAATTCGTTGCGCTGGTATGCGGAAAGCAGGGTTTCTGCATCGGTCAGGAGCTCGGACTCCCGGGCATCCGCGCCGCTTTCGAAGACGCCGACGACCGTCCAGTCGCCTTCGGGCAACGGCACCCGGTCGTTCAAGCCCAGGCCGTTGAGCCGGCGTTGCAGGGCACGGCCGACGATGAGCTCCCGCACGCCTGCTTCGAACATTCGTCCCTGCACGATCTCGATCTCCGGCCGCAGCAGGAGCGCTTTGGCGCCGGTGCCGCGCAATGTTGCAAACGTATCCACGCCGGTGCGCTCGTCGGTCAGGCGAGCGAAGGCGAGGTAGTCCGCCGTCGCGATCGCTTTGCCGTCGCTGTCTCTCTTGATCGCTTGGGACGCCAATATTTCATTCACATCGGCGCGCTGGTGGCTACTGGCACCTTCGGTGGTGGCACCCTCGGCGAGCACGATGACTCGATCTGCCCGACCGGACTTCGAGGCCGTCTCGGTGAAGCTCGACGACATGGCGAATACCGAGATGAACACCGCGACGGCGCCGGCGATGCCGATGACGATCACCAGGCAGGCGCCGAGCCGTTTCGGAATACCTCGAAGGCTGATGCTCAGGACCGCACCGACTTGTTTCATGAGTTGCACGTTACTCATGTCAGCGGGCCACCAGTGCGTCCACGACCTTGAGCCGCAGCGCGCGCCATCCAGGGATGGCTGCGCTGATCAATGCGAGGCCAGTCGCGAGGCCCACGCCGGCCGCGATCACCACGGGCGGGAACAATCCGGTGGTATCGAAGTACGTGCTTGCGAAAGGGAAGGCCGCGGCAGCGAGGGCCAGTCCCACCAGCGAGGCGGTGACACACAGCAGGATGGATTCGAGAATGACCAGGCCAAACACCGCCTCATCCGTATAGCCGAGCGTTTTGAGTACGGCGAATTCGGACGTTCGCTCGCGAACCGACTCCATCATGGTGTTGGCAGTGAGAATCAGCAACGTAAAGAACACTGCGCTGATGATGGAGCGCGTGAAAAAGCTGATGTCGCCCATCGCGGCCATGCGCAGCTGCCCCATCTCGTGCTCGCTTTGCGTTCTCGTCTGAACCCCTGAGGTGGCGAAGAGGGCATCGATGGCCCGGCTCACGCGCGTACTGTCACGCGGATCGCTGATCCCGAGCAGGAATCGATTCGCCGTGCCACGGTCGGTCACGCGCCCTTCGTCGATATACTTGTAGTTGGAGAGAAATACGGTGAGGTGCTGCGTGGGATCGAAGTACGTCATGATGCCCACGACGACGAAGTTCCAATCGGAGCCGCCGGTCACGTTGGTCATCTGCGTTCGAAGCGTGAACTGATCGCCGATCTTCAGGCCGTACTCACGCGCGGTCCAGTCAGTGATGATGGCGCCGTTGCGCGTGCGCTTGACGGCCTCGATCTGGCTCCTGGGAACGGTGTACTCGGGCCGGAACGACAGCCAGGTCTCCGGATCGGTGGCAATGGACAACAGCCTGCGTTTCTCATCTTGCAGATGGCCGCCCAGAAACTGAATCTCCGCAATTCGGGTAACCCCGGGGACGTTCTGGATCCTGGCCCGATAGCTGATGGGCAGCGGTTGGGAGAACCGGGCGTCCACCAGCAAGCGGTCGAGCTTCATGCGGTCCAGTGCGGCCGCGAAGGCGGAGTCCACACCCTGAAGCAAGCCGAACAACACGAAGGCGATCACGACCCCAAACATCGTGAGAAACGTACGCGCCGGCTTGCGGCGCAGCGCGCTCAGAATCAGCGGCAGGCTCTTCATGCGATGGCGCGCTCTTCCGAACGAATCAGCAGTCCTTTGTCGACGTGCAGTTGACGTGTCGCGTACCCGGCGGCAAGGGGATCATGCGTGACCATGACGATGGTCTTGCCGTGCTTGGTGCTGATGGTTCTGAGCAGCTGCAGGATCTCATCGGCGGTGGCTCGATCGAGATCGCCGGTGGGCTCATCGCAGACGAGAATCGTGGGATCGGAGACGATCGCCCGCGCGATCGCCACTCTCTGCTGCTGTCCGCCGGAAAGTTCCTGCGGCTTGTGCTTGGCCCATTGCGTCAGGCCGACCAGCGACAGTGACGCGGCGACGCTCTGGCGGCGCTGCGCTCGAGACAAGCGCGTCAGGAACAGCGGGACCTCCACGTTGAGCTCCGCGCTGAGCGTCGGCAGCAAGTTATAGAACTGAAAAACGAAACCGACGTGCCGCGCGCGCCAGCGGGACAGCTCTCGCTGGGTGAGCGTGTTGAGATGGGAGCCCGCGACGACGACCTCGCCTCGGTCAGGCTTGTCCAGGCCCGCGATCAGATTGAGCAGCGTGGACTTTCCTGAGCCGGAGGGGCCCATCAACGCGATGAATTCGCCGGGCCTCGCTTCGAGGTCGACACCGTGCAGCACCTCGACACGATGGTTGCCGCGGGTGTAGTGCTTGACGACGCCCCGCATCTGTAACATCTGGCTCATCCACGTCCTGTCGATAGATGCCTGCATTCCCCACGTTCCTGCACCGGGCGGCGCAGCGATTCGGAACTATTGCCGAATGTACATAGCGCAACCGGTCGGGGCCATGACCGTAGCGCATTTGTTATAGATCGTCCACTGTCCGTAACGGGTTCCTGCTCGACTCCGGCGGATGTGATCGAACGTTACAGGAGTGCCAACCCAATACAGCGGCCGGCGTGTTGGCCGGCAATTGGATGGGATTGGTACGGCTACGACAGGCGCTCCACCAACTCCTCGCTGCTGGCGAGGATCAATGCGAAAGGGAAGCTCGCGCTCGTCATCAGTTGTGTGGGCTTTTCGGGAATCGATCCAAGCTATGTCCTTCTGTCCGGCCTGTTCCGTGAATGGTTTCCCGCAATCGGCCGTATCGATGCGCCCGATCCATTATTCCACCCGCGGCGGACGGTCGGCATGAGTACCTATGGAATGGTCAGAACGTTTGTTGCCGGTGTGCATGAGCGTGTCGGTGCATGCCGCGCTGACACCTTGACTCTCCACCGCGAAAGGATGCGTTCGTAGGCGTGCGAAGCAGTCGGCGTAGAATGAACGAGCAGCTGCTCTCCAGATCGCGTACCGGGCAGCCGATATAATGAGGAGTCACGCTGATCGCCATGGTCGCGAGTTACAGCCTCAGTTGATGCAAGTATTCAAGGAGAACGCGGCTCGGTCTGCTGAAGTGCTTCGGGAGATCCAGGAACTGGATGCGCGGTTGGTGCGGCTGCGTGCGCGTCTTCGGGACGGCGATCCAGTCATGGCGCCGGATGAATTGCAGGCGGCGATTGATCGAACCGAGATCAAGCGTCGGCAACTGCCGGCGGGATTTCACGACGGCGAGGATGTGGCCCAGATGCTCTCGACGGCTCTCGGCGGTTCCGCGCACGGCGGAACTCTTGGGGAGCGGATTGCGCTGGGATTGCAAGGGGATCAGCAAGCGGGTGAGGAAGTGATTCTGCGCACCCTGATTCCGGATCGTATCCGGCTGTCGAAGAAAACGGATGGAAGCTTGTCATTGTGCCCTTTCAACCGGTGGCCTTGTTGGCCACCGGTTCGCGTGGTCGGGGTGACTCGATTTCTCGTGTACCTGCGGTCCCACTCGATGCCCGGCTCAAATAGGTCGGGCGATTCCGCGACCGCCCGGTATGGTAGAGCGCCCGATTGCTCTTAGAGGCTCGGGAGCGCGGACCGCAGTATCAGAATATCCATATCGTCGAAGTCCGTCGCGCTGAGGTTCATGGCTCGCAGTCGATTCGCAGCTTCTGCGCGAGTAGCCGTGGGAGAGATCATTTGACTCAGACGCTCGGACAGTGGCAAGGGTATTCCCATCTCGTCCAGTTGCTTCATCCATTGCGGTCGAAACCAATTCTCTAGGGAATGTATGTAAGGTCCATAGGCGATCTCAGCACTTGGTAGCTGTTCGTGAACCAATGCCTCTACCGCCGCCAAAGATCTCGGAAAGCTGAACTCGCACGCCTGCAGAAACTGGAATGCTGCATCGACACCCTCCGCAGGTTGCATCGGGTAGAACGTACGAACGAACCAGCGCAAAAATTTGGGCAGGGTTTTAATCGAGTTTAATTGCGACCATGCCCACGCAACCTGCTTCGCCGTATGTACGCCGAATCGATCAGAGCTTTTCTGTGCCACGAACACGGCTAGTTCGGCCAAAGCTTTGCGCTGCTCGCTATCTGGATATCCTTTCCAGATAAGCGTCTCTTCGGCTTCGGCCAGCAAATCCGAAACCCGCTCCGAGAGGCTAACTAGTAGCTCCACACCTATGATTCCATGCTCACGCAGCAAAAGCTCACTTAGACCGCTCTCGAAGGGTATCTCTGCTTGCCGTGCCTTTCCCGCATCGGATAGATCGCTATCATTCACATTCATCAAAAGATACTCTGTCGCGTTGCTCGGGTCCGCTAGGACCGGCACGGACACCGACGTTTCGACGGCTTCTGGAGGCTCGTGATAAAGGAACGCATTTCCAACGAAATGGCGCATCATGCGCCCGACACGCCCGCGAATGTTCGCAAAGGAGAAGAAGTCGAAATCAGTCCTGTTTATCTTCTTGTCATAGACAAACACGTTCGCGGCTGACGTGTTAACGCCTTCGATCAGGGTCGAGGTGCAAATAAGTAGTTTGATGCTCTTTTTGTCAAAGAGCTGAACAAACAACTGGCCTAAGGATCGGGGAAGTCGGCCATGATGGATAGCAATGCCCTTCTCGCTGCCCCACGCTATGGGCCAATCCTTGTGATAGTTCTTGGAAATCCAACTGGAGAGCTTAGGTCCGAGGTCTGTGGTGTATTCGATTCCCGCTTTGACAATCTCATGCAGCAATCCGTGTGCGCTATTGGGAGAGGCCGTGAATACGAGTGAACTCTGATCCCCAACTTCCTTTAGGTCTGCGAGAAACGCGTGCAGCCGCTCTTTGCTATCAGACCGGTCAATGACATTTACGGTCACCGTCCGGTAATCAGTCTGTACGAACCTGAAATTGCCCGTCCAGCGCTGCCCTAGATTGATGCCCCGTATGTGTGGTCCGGCCATAAAACATTGCTTTGCCTTTGGTAGTGCTCGGTACAGGGCAAGATTCAGTGTCTGGTATCGGGTGTCGTCTCGCTGGGGATCTAGCTTATAGAATTCGTCTACGAACAAAAGATCGATATGCTCTATGTCCTGACGCTTCAAGAAGCGCTCCTGAGTCAGGACGAATATGGTGGGTACTTCCGGATCGTATTCCTCGGCCACCGTCGTCACGACGACGTAGTGCTCTCCGAACGTCGCCACCAGCCTGCGGCGGCATTCGTCTAGCAGCGCAATCGTCGGCAAAATCATCACCACGGTTTTAGGCTTGGTCGATGCTAATAGGGCGTCGACGAGAAGGCTTTTGCCAAAGCTGGTCGGGGCGCTCAGGACAAGGTTGTCACCCTGCATTAACCAAAGCAGCACCTGCATCTGCTTCGCATGCAGATAGACGCGCTCCCGCAGATTCACCGCGTGAGCCTCGATGATGGTCTGTGTCAACAAGCTGCATCGTGAGCTATCAACGTAAGGGTAAAGGCCGCATTCCTCCGCCAGGAACTCCACCGCTTGGCTGCTGCCGTCGGGCAAGCTTCCTCTGCGTCTGGCTTCGAGCAAGCGAATTGCTATTTCGAGAGCTACCTCCGACTCGCGATCGCCGTCTGCAAGATGCTCCCCGGCCGTTTGAATTGCATCGAAGACACTGTCGGCAGTGAGTTGCGGATGATCAAGCGAGTGAATAACGCTTTGGATGTTGGTCACAAGAATGGCCTCAGCTTCTCGTCGAAGCGCGCTACTACATCCGCCTTTCGCTCCAGAGGTACCAGAATGAGCTGAAAGCGCAGTTTCAAATCGGATGCCCGTTCGCGGAAGTACGCCTTCATGCCCAGCGATTCTTGCGTCAGAGCATCTACATAGCTTTCAGAAAGCTCCTTGAAGTTCGCCACCGTTTTGCTCTCGTACGCAATGAGTATCGGAAATGTAGCCGCCTTTAGCAGCTGATCTCCAGATGTCTGGGCCTTCAGAAGCTTAACTATCGCGTCACGGTGAGGGACATCAGGGCCCACGTGTCCGAACAGCATGGCTTTTTCGGCGGACAGGAACTCCGGCAATACATGCTGCCGAACTGATTCTATGGAATCTCTTATCGCCTCCTGACCATCCATGTAGAACTTCGATTCTCCTAACCAAAGCTCAAACTTGTCAGCTTTTGGCAAAACGTGGACGCCATCGAACCCTTTGACAGTATCGTTGGAAGAACTCTTCAGAATCAACTTGCAGACCACAGGCGCACAGCCGAAATGGAGAATGCAACAGAGATGCAGCAGTAACTCGCCAAGCTCCCCCCGTGTTGCTGTTTTTTTGGTGTTGTAGATGTGCGCTGACGCCACACGCAGCATCTGTAAAAAGTTATGGGAGGCGAATGAAAGCTGATGCTCTTGGCTCAGCGCTGCGTATGGAAGCCATTCGAAGAGATGGTCGGCAAGATTCGCGCTTCGCCATTTGCCTCCGTCATAGCCAGCGCACAACGTTGTCAGCGGGTGAGGTAGGTCTATGATCTGGACTCGGACCTCTAGGAATGGGTCTGGGTAGAGGACCGCACGAGACATCAAGGCAGCACCCCAGTGGCTGACTGTGTGCCGCATTCCCGGAAAGAGTGGAAGTCCTTCAATCGAAGTGGCCTACGCTGAAGCAATGCAGCGCACACAAGTTTGCGCGCTGTCGTTCGCGGCCGGTTTGGTCGTCGCCTCACCAACTGGGATCTCGATCATGGCCAGACGAGGTAGCGGAACGGCTTAGCTGAGCCAATAGGGCGGAATGGAGTAACGTACCCTGGCCTCTCAATGGGTCTTTTGCGGAACCCTTCTTTGAGGTCATCTCAGCGTGCCCCAGACGGATGCAGCGACATACGATCCACCTCCCCCCTTAGAACCGCTTCGTTCCATGTTCCTGCTACATGCCTATTTTGGGGATTAGCTGCGATTCAAGCTATCTGCCGAAACATATCGTTGCTGAATTTACCATGTATGCTTCCGACGTCCAGTCGTAATCCGACCCTGGGTTGACGCTGACTTTAAGAGGTGGAATGGTTACTGTCGGCGTCATTTACACCGTCAGGGGTGAAGACATGTGGCCCCGTCGTTTGGGAAGGGATCTGGTATCAATGGGGGGCTACTCGCCCTTTTGAACGAGGTTCTCTCGATCAGCTTTTCTTAGCTTGTGGCGAATCCTGCGGTCGCTCCCCGTAGTGACAACAAAATAGACTTGACGATTCCATCGAAATTTCTTTTCTGAGGCTTGGAATAGACGGTCAGGCAGATATGACTTGTACCTGCTGAGTTCGCGCTCAAAACGAACATCCTCCCCTGGCCGTAGCACCACTGGCAAGACGGGACCTTCGAGAATGGATTCAATCGACTGCTCCCGGACTGGCTTGATCCGCCCAAGTGCCATTTCGATGGCACGGATCACGACCGGGCGGACGCCTGCATTGAATACGATCACGACTAACTTCTGCGAGTCCGCGGTGACCGTGAATCCCACCCGGTCCTTGCCATCGCGCAATGCCAGCCAAAGGGCAAGTGACGTGGCAGCTATAGTTCCGAGAGCGCTCAGCCAATCAGCAAGATTCCCCAAATCGCATGTGATGTCGCTCATAGCCACGGGTGTATTTGTTCGAAGATCTGCGTAATGGTCTCACTGCTCTTCGGTTGACGGGCGTAGCTGGGAACCGATCAGTGAACCTTGAGTATCGCTGAAAAATGCGGCAAAGGCAGGATAGGCCTGCGGCCCGCTTTCTCAGAAACTGTGGCCCATGGTCGGTCCACGTCTCATTTCGGCTTACGTCCCTCCGGAGATGAAAATCCGGTTCCGCAGCCTTGCGGAACAGCGGCGCATCACCGAGTCAGCGCTGCTGAAGCAGCTGGTAGCAGCAGCCGTATGTAGCGGTAGCGATGCAAACATCGACGCCGATGTTCTGAAGTTGTCCGGCCGTCGTTTGCGAGGGGCGCGGACATCGGTCCGGCTACATCCGGATGACAAGCTGCTACTCACTGAGCGGGCGGCGTCCCGGCAGATGGCAGTAGCGACGTATATATCCGTTCTTGTACGTGCCCACCTGCGAAACCTTGCTCCCCTGCCCAAGGCCGAGTTGATCGCGCTCAAGCAGTCGGTCGCCGAAGTTAGCGCCATTGGACGCAATCTCAACCAGCTGACAAAACTGGCCCATCAAGGGGCGGGGGGACCTGCGCGTGGCGATCTGCTCGCGATACTGAAGCTCTGCGAGGCGCTGCGCGATCACGCCAAGGATCTGATGAAAGCCAACGCGCGCTCATGGAGGACTGGGGATGGCACGGCCGATACGCCTTGATCGCGGAGAGCCGCTCTTTGACATCGGCAGCTATGGCCGGGCCGGGCCAGGACGCCCGCTATCGCGTGCTCACATCGAGCAGATCCGTCTCACGGTCACGCGGGCGCCCGAAGTAATGGTCAAGGTATCAAGCGGCAGAGGAGCGAGCACCAGCCGCGGAGTGATCGCCCATCTCGACTACATTGGCCGGCATGGCGAACTCGAGATCGAGACAGACGACGGCGAGCGGTTCATCGGCGAGGCGTATCGGCAATTGATCAGGGACTGGAACTTGGATCTGGAGGAGGATCGTCAGCAGATCGATCTGTTCGCCATCAATCGGCGACAGCCGCCCAAGCTCGTCCATAGGTTGATCTTCTCCATGCCGGCCGGCACGCCGCCACAAAAGGTGCTGGGGGCCATGCGTGATTTCGCGCGCGAGGAATTCGGGGACAAGCATCGATACGCGATGGTGCTGCACACGGACGAGCCCCATCCGCACGTGCACGTCGTGGTCAAGGCAGTCAGTGAACAAGGCGAGCGGCTGAACATTCGCAAGGAGACGCTACGGCGTTGGCGAAAGGAGTTTGCGCGTCAGCTTCGAGCGCGGGGCGTAGCAGCCAATGCCACAGATCGACCCGCTCGGGGGCAGAGTCGGGCGTCGAAGTCGGATCCCATTTTCAGAGCCGCGCGAAGAGGCGAGTCCTCGCACATGACCGCGCGTGTCGATGATTTGGTGCGCGAGCTAAAGGCGGGCTCCCTGGATCAATCCGGTGCCGCCAGGCTGAAGCAAACCAGGCTGGAGGTCGTGCGCGGGTGGTTGGCCGTACGGGACCGCTTGGCGGCCGACGGAAATCATCAGCTCGCCGATCAAGTGTCGCGGTTCGTTCGTCAAATGCCGCCACCGCGCACGGAGAAGCAATGGTTGGCGGCTGACGTGATCGAGCGAGCGCAGCGGACGCGTGAGACAGACAAGCCACTTGTCCGCTGATCAGACAATCTGCCTACTCCGGCTTCGCTACTGGTGTTTTCTTCCGGCTCTTGGCGGGTTTCTGTCCAAGCACATCAGCGTACTTTTCGAAGAGCAGCGCGAGTGCCTGCCTGAGCAGTTGGCTCTGAGGGATATTCGTGTGCGCCGATAGAGTCTTCAGCTTCCCCGCGATCTCGTCAGAAACATACAGCCCTAGTTGCTTTCCTTTGTGTCGGTTCTTTCCCGCCATTGAAAATATATCCAGTCTGCAGCCTTATGTGTCTAGACACAATCTCCACCCGCTGCTAGTGTAGTGGAGCGGCTGGAAAGCCGCCTAGGGCGGCCCCCGCCGATGCTGGAAACATCGACGAGGGCCTAACCACAACGCCTGGATTAGAGGCAGTTATGGCTCCCCATATTATGGCGCACACCGCGCTTAATAGGGTGCTCGCGTGCACCCTGAAGTTGGCGGCTATTCATCGTTTTTTGTCTGGCGCACACGTCACGCCAGCCCTTCTCGAATTCCATCCTCGCCGACCGTCGCCTCTTGCCGGCGATGGCCACCCCAAGCGTCACTGATCGCCGTCCGACCCACATGGGCGGCCGATCAGTAAATTCGCCGTTCGTTCGCGCGATCAATCGCGCGCTTGCGGAGGCTTTGGTCGTGGAGATCCGCCGATGCCGTCTGCGCCGGCAGGACGTCGCCGACGCGAGCGGAATATCGCGCGCCTATCTTCAGCACTTGCTGGCAGCGCAGGTAAACCCGTCCATTGGTTCGCTGATATTGATCGCCAAAGGTCTTGGCATGCGCCCTGAGCAGTTGCTCGGGAAAACCATGGAGAACCTGGATCGCATCAGGGCGTCTGAACCCCGTCCGGACGAACCGCCGCCGTGAATGCGAGGCTTACTATGCGAGTTTCACCGCCTTTGCGGCGAAATATGGGGGCGTGGTTCGACGCGTACCGAGAATGGCGCTTGCTCGATGTGCACATTGCCCTCTTGATCGACTGCGAGAACGCAAGGCCCGGCGCTATCGATGGCATCCTCGACGAACTCGCCGGACAGGGCACCATCAATATTCGGCGTGCGTACGGGAACTGGAGAAGGCATGTCGGATGGGAGCCCAAACTACATCCTTTCGCCATCCAGCCGGTCCAGCAGTTTGTTTATACAAAGGGCAAGAACGCAGTCGATATGTGCATGACCATCGACGCAATGGATCTGCTCTACACGGAGAGAGTTGATTGCTTTGCGTTGGTTACAAACGATAGCGACTTCACGCCGCTCGTTCATAAGCTGCTGTCCAAGGGCAAGATTGTCATTGGCTTCGGCGAAAACAATCCCCCGGAACCGTTCGTAAAAGCATGTTCGATGTTTATCCATACCGACCGCTTCGAGCAGCCGTAGTGACATCGGCAGGTTTCGCCGCTTTTGCGGCGAAAACCCTCCTTCCTGCTGATAAACCTCTTTGCGCTGATTTATCGGCGAAACTCGCCCCTGACGTGGCCATCCAGATGAGCAACACTCGTACTCGTGACAACTCGCCTGTAGCTCACGGGAATCACAGTAACGCCCATCATGATCGACTCAAGGATCGAGTCAGGCGATTCGCAACCACGTCAGCTTCCTCCGCATTTATTGGACGAACTCGCCCGCGTTTACGCACGAGCGGCTGCGAGAGCGTATTTCAACGAATGTATGCAACGAGAGTTGCAGAATCGACAAGCCAACGCCGGCTCGACAACCTTGCCAACGAACTCGCTGTCGGAGGCAGATCGTCGAGCATAGAGCGCGAACCTAACGACTGAGGAGAAATGCCGTGGTTGCAGTTCGATCCGCCATATCCGCACCCAATGTCGCGCTTTATGCGCGCTATAGCTCCGATCAGCAGCGCGCTGCGAGCATTGAAGATCAATTTAGAAACTGTCGCCGCAAAGCGGAGGCGGAGAACTGGCGTATCGCGGAGACCTACGCCGACGAGGCGATGAGCGGTGCTGATAGCAACCGGCCTCAATATCAGGCGATGCTCGCGGCTGCGAACCGTCTCGAGTTCGATGTTCTGCTGATAGATGACCTGAGTCGGCTGTCCCGCGACCAAGTCGAAAGCGAGCGCGTCATCCGACGGCTGGAGTTTCTAGGGATTCGCATCATCGCGGTCACCGATGGATACGACTCCGAGACGAAGTCGGCCACCCGCAAGATCCAGCGAGGTGTGAAGAATCTCATCAATGAGATGCGACTCGACGAGTTGCGTGAGCAGGTGCATCGTGGGCTCACGGGTCAGGCGATGAAGAACTATTGGTGCGGCGGGCGGCCTTATG
>NZ_CALFXI010000026.1 GCF_937958065.1 uncultured Steroidobacter sp. | reverse complement strand
GTATCGGCAGCGTCAGGGTGGGGTGTCTCCTCCCGGCAAATGGATCCAACAGGGATGTTGGTCCATTAGCAGCTACAGGGAAGTACAGCAAAGTCGCGCGCGTCAGCGCGAGCGAAGCGGAGCGACGGCGTGCGTCGCGGTGCCGGGAGGAGACACCCCACCCTGGCGCTGCGAGCCACACGCAGAAATCTACTTCCTCTTACTCTTCGCCTGCGCCTTGCCAGCCTTCCCCGCCCCCAACCCCCGCAACTCCGGCGCCAGGCTCTCCTCGAAGAATCGAATGAATCCCTCCTGGTCCGGCCCCGCCCCGAGCAGCACGACATGATCGTACCCCGCTTCGATCGCCTTCTTGACGTGCTCGATATAAGGCTCCGGATCCGGCCCGTGCGGGATGCTGTCCTTCAGGTCCTCCGGTTTGATGTGCTCCGTCGCGCCTTCGAAGTTCCTCACCCCGGGCAGCTCGGCGAGCACCTCCCAGCCCAACGCACCGAACCGCGAATACTCGTGCGCAATTTTCAGCCCTTCCTTCTCGCTGCCGGCGTACGCAAATGAAAGCTCGATGTATCGCGCCCCCTCGCCACCGCCCGCACTCTTCCAATCCTTGATGAAACCCGGCTCCGGCTGAACCGCCATGATCCCCGTGCCCAGCTCCCCGGCCATCGTCGCCGACTTCTTGCCACTCACGCCGATGACGATCGGCACCGGCTCTTCGGGCAGATCGTAAATGCGTGCACTCTCGACTTCGTAATATTCGCCGCTGTGCGAGAACAGTCCGCCCTCCCACAACCCACGCATGATCTCGACCGCCTCGCGCAGCATCCCATGACGATGATGCACCGGCGGCCATCCGTACCCGACGACGTGTTCATTCAGCCGTTCACCCGCGCCCAGCGCCAACGTGAACCGACCTTCACTCATGACGCCGATGGTCGCCGCTGCCTGCGCGATGATGGCGGGGTGATAACGAATGAGCGGACAGGTGAGCCCCGTCGCGATGCCCACGCGCTCGGTGGTCTCCGCGATCGCGCCGAGCACGCTCCACGCAAAAGGTGAATGGCCGTGCGACTCGAGCCACGGCAGATAATGATCGGAGATCCCCACGAAGTCGAAGCCCGCCTCCTCTGCGAGCCTCGCATAGCGGACCAGCTCGCGCGGTCCGGTGGTTTCCGACATCAGTTTGTAACCGAACTGCACACCACCGGATCGCGCCATCACACCGCTCCCGTCTGGAGGATTTGGCGGCGTAACGCGCCTGGCGGATGAAATGATCCGCGTCAGTGCGGCTTGCGCTTGCGCTCGGCGTCCTTGATTCGCTGATGCGGCGAACGCTGCGCTTCGGGCGGACTGGCGGTCGCCTCCGAGCGTCGTTGCTGATGCCGGACGTTGGCCGACAACACTTCTTTCATCGTGCCCGGCGTCTTGGTCTTGCGAGTCGTGTGACTCTGTTTGGTGTGGGTGGCCATGATCGTCTCCTCACTGCTACCAACGCTGTTGTTAAGCAGCAGGAGACGCCGAGGGTTCCGATGAAATCACCAGCAGCACTTCACGCGACACGCGCTCGTCGATCTCGGCGGCATGCAGCAGCTCGACCGGATAGCGCACGATCGCATCGACACCCTCGGCGGAGAATCGCAGCTGAACCAGCGGCTTCGCGTCCGCGCTGCCGTGCACCTGCGCCGTGCGTTGGATTTCCTGCGTTTGCCGCAGGATGTCGTCGCGATAATCCTTGAGCACACCGGCGACCGCCTCGATCAGCTTTGTCTTCAGCGCCGCGGCATCCGCGCCCGATGGCAAACGCACCGTGATCTCGTGCCACGCCAGGTTGATACCGGGAATTTGTTTGAACAATCCGCCCGACGCCTGGAAGACGATGGAGTTCGCGAATGCCACGACCCGTCCGGTCGGGCTCATCACGCCGTCCTGCCCGCTCAGCTCCATCAGGTGCAAGCGGACCAGGCCCAGATCGATCACCTCGCCCGTGACACTGCCGACCTGTACGCGATCGCCGACGCGAATGCCGTACTTGCCAATGAGGAAGAAATACCCGACCACCGAGACCAGCACGCTCTGCATGGCCACCGCGAGACCGGCGGTGATGAGGCCGGCGAACGTGGCAAGCGACCCCAGCTCGGTCGCGAATGTCGCAGCCGCGATGGCGACCACCAAGGCCCACAGCAGGATCTTTCTCAGCAGCAGCAAGCGCGAGCGACGGCGAACATCCTGCACGTAACGGAACACGGCGCGTCGATAGAGCTCGGCCACAGTGAACACCAGGGCCAGCAGGCCGAAGAAGATCGCCAGTCGAATGCCGAGCGCCCGCCACGCCTCGCGATTCTGACGCTGCGTCACCTCGCGCCAGTTGTCGAGATTGTTTCGATACTGGTTGAGCAGCACTTCGGCCTTGCTCAGCGGCGTGACGATCGAGGATGTTTGCTGGAACAACCACGCGATGGTGTCGTACTGATCGCGCACGCCTTTCAGATTGGCGGTGCGGGTCTCCGCTTGAGCCGCCAGCGCGTCGGCACGCGCCGACAGAGCCTGTAACTGTTGCAGGGGCTTTTCGCGGATCTCCTCGAAGACATCCTGCAACTCCTCGGTGCGCCGATCGACCGTCTCGATGGTGCGCGCTTTGGCCGACAGGCGCAGCACCGTCGCCGTCAAATCCCAGATGCCGAACTGACTGAGCGAGGTGCTCACCGCAGAAGTGACTGACGTTGCAGCTGCCGCCGGCGTGCTCGTGGCCACCGTCGTAGCGGGAGCGGCAGTCGAGGACGGAATCGACGCGGCGATTGCATCGATGTGAGCTTTGAGTGCGTTGGCCCCCGTGGCCTCGTTCGCGTACTGAGTCATGTTTGCGAACAGGTTGCGACGCGCATTGATCAGCTCCAGCTCCCCTTGCAGGACCGACAGCTTGGCCTGCTGCTCGCTCCGGGCCTTACCCGAGGCCGCGGCGATCTGACGACGCACGGCTTCGATTTCGCCTTGCAGCTCGGTGCGCTGAGCATCGAGCTTCTGCTTGATGCGATTCAGCGACTGCGTTTCCAGCGAGCTGGCTTCCTGCTCGTCCTGCCTGGCGCTGGCCTCGCTGCTGATCAACTCGGCGTTGGCCCGCGCGATCTCGAACGCGAGCGCCATGACTTTGTCCGCGGTCTGACGGTTGGCGTAGAGAATGAGCAGATCGCTGGGCTGGGTCGCGGCCTGCTGCTGCGTGCCCAGGGTGCGATACCAATCGACGGTCTCGTCGAGGATCTGCACGACTTGCTCGCCGGTCATCACGGCGCGCTGGGCGATGGGATCGGGCGCGGACTTCTCGGCGGCCTCGACGGGCACTGGCTCGGCAGCGCCGACCGCCAGCGAGATCGCGCTCATCATTAGCGCGGTACACAACGCGAGTCTGGTGAGCATGCGGCGATCTCTGTCCTACCGGCGCCCAGCCCTGAGGGGTCGAGCTGGCTCGAGCCCAGAGCTAAGTCATTGTTCTGGTTAGGATCGGGGGAAGTTGGTGGACCCGAGGAGGATCGAACTCCTGACCTCCTCATTGCGAACGAGGCGCTCTCCCAGCTGAGCTACGGGCCCACCGAAGGGCGCGAATTGTAGCACCGGACCTGCGGCTGGCAAGCCCAACTGCCGACTGCGGGATCAGTAACGCAGCCTGACGACCTTGGTCTTGGACACCTGCGGCACGAACACCACGAACATGGTGCCGTAGTCATCCTCGCTCAAGGTCACGGCCTCGCCGCTCAATTCCTGGACCAGCTGCGGGATGTTGTTGGTGTTGCCCGCGACCAGCACGTACTCGCCGCGATGCTCGCGCGTGATGCGTCTGGCCAGCTCCGCCCACGTCGCCGATGGCACGACGTTCACCGGCAACGCCAGCGTTTCGGACAAGGGCGTGACGGTCTGGTGGGCGCGCCGGTATTCGGACGCGAAGATCGCATCCAGCCCTCGCACCGGACGGGCTTTGGAAAGCATGGTCGCCAGATGCGCGGCGCGTTCGCGGCCTTCGACGCTGAGCGGCGGATCCGGATCATTGCCCGCTTCCACCTCGGCGTGCCGAACCACGAACACCACCGTCGTGGCACGGGCATCGAACAACCAGGCCGCGGCCGCCACCAGAGCGATGAACAACAGTACCGGGAGCACCAGCGGAAAAAAGAACGGCCGCCGGCGCATCTTGTCGAGATCTCGTTGCATGGGGCCGGATGATAACACTCACATCGAGTCCGCCCGGGGATACGCTCACAAGCGGTGCAACCGGTCGGCCCTTGGACCCGATGTAGTGCACCGAACGCGGCGATGCGCCGCCCGGAGGGCCCGCCGGCCGGGCATCATGATTGCATTCAGGACGCAAGCTGCATCGAGCACAGGGAAACAGTATGTCCATCTCATCGCCTTCCAGGATCGGCTGGACGCTGGCCGACTGGCGCGCCGCCTATCGCAGCGGCGCGCTGAAGCTGAAGGATGTTTACGACCTCCCCGCCGCCGGGAACGGCGACACCGCATGGATCACCCGCATCGATGCAGCCCGGCTGCGCATGCAACTCGAGCAATTGGAGCATCGGCTGGCCACCGTCGGCGGTGACCTCTCGCGGTTGCCTTTGTATGGCATTCCTTTCGCCGCGAAGGACAACATCGATGCGGCCGGCTGGCCGACGACGGCGGCCTGTCCCGCATTCAGTTACACCGCACACGAGGATGCGACCACGGTGCGGCGCTTGCGCGATGCCGGCGCGATTCTGATCGGCAAAACCAATCTGGATCAGTTCGCGACCGGCCTGGTTGGCACGCGCTCGCCTTACGGCACGGTAAGCAACGCTTTTCGGCGCGAATACATCTGCGGTGGATCGAGCGCCGGCTCCGCCAGTGTGGTCGCTCGCGGGCTGGTCCCTTTTGCGCTCGGCACGGACACTGCGGGATCGGGCCGCGTGCCGGCGGCATTCAATAACATCGTCGGCCTGAAACCCACGCGCGGCTGGTTGAGCACCAGCGGTGTCGTGCCTGCCTGTCGCACGCTCGATTGCGTTTCGGTCTTCGCACTGACCGTCGAGGACGCCGACGAAATCGCCACGATCGCGGGCGGCTATGACGCGAGCGATCCCTACTCGCGCGCGTTTCCTTTGATGCCGGTTAAGACCGCCCCCCTGCGATTGGCAGTCCCAGCTGCATTGGAGTTCTTCGGCGACACGCACGCGGCGAAGGCATTTGCTGAAGCCGTTGAGAGCTGGCGATCGCTGGGTGCCGAGATCACGCCTGTCGATTTCTCGCCGTTCGCACAATTGGCGGCCTTGTTATATGAAGGCCCTTGGGTCGCCGAGCGCTACGCGGTCGCCGAAACCTTGCTGGAGCGCAATCCCGAAGCACTGCATCCGGTGCTGCGGTCCATTCTCTCGACCGCCACCCGATTCAATGCGGTGGATACATTCAGATACGAGTATCGTCGCGCCGCCCTCGCCCGCAGCATCAATGCTGTCTTGGAGCAGTTTGCCGCGTTGCTGGTACCCACGACTCCGACGATCTACACCATCGCGGAAGTGATGGATGATCCGGTGCGGCTCAATTCGCGACTCGGGACCTACACGAATTTCACCAACCTTGCGGATCTTTCGGCGCTCGCGCTGCCCGCGAACTTCCGCGACGACGGCTTGCCCGCGGGCATCACGCTGATTGCACCGGCCTGGCAAGATCGAAGCCTGGCCGAGCTCGGCAGGCGCTGGCAGCAACGTGCGTCGCTGCCGCTTGGCGCCACCGGTCGCGCGCTGAGTGCTGTCGCGAAAGAAACGAAACCGTCAGCCCCTGCATCGACCGTGCGCCTGGCCGTCGTCGGCGCGCATCTCACCGGCATGCCCCTCAACCATCAGCTCACATCCCGAGACGCAGTGTTCGTGGAACGTTGCCGGACTGCGCCGACCTATCAGCTGTACGCGCTTGCAAACACGTCACCGCCCAAGCCCGGCCTGGTGAGAGTCACGACCAACGGTGCGCCCATCGAAGTGGAGCTGTGGGATGTGCCGCTCGATCGGTTCGGCGCGTTCGTCGCGGAAATTCCCGCGCCAATGGGCATCGGCTCGCTGGAGCTCGAAGACGGTCGTGTCGTGAAGGGCTTCATCTGCGAGCCCATCGGCCTGCAGGCGGCGCTCGATATCACTTCTTTCGGGGGCTGGCGCGCCTATCTAACCCGCTTGAAATGAATCGAACGCACGGACCGCATCGATGATGGCGCGCGCCACTTCAGCATCTTCTCGGGCGCCGATCGCGGGATCGAGAAACACTTCATAGGCCTTGATCGCGAACACCGCGATGCCCATCGGCCCGGCCGGCACGCGGACAGTGAAGCTGTCACGCCGATCGCGGATGAACGCAGCCGCGGCACGAACCGCAGCGTGTTCCAACTCGTCGGTGCGTTCTGGATAGGAGAATCGCCACTCCCGCACACGCTTGTTGATGACCGCCTTGTCCTCACCGCCGGCATCCATGCCCGCCGCCGCGAAGATGCGGCAGTCGTAGTCCAGGCAGGTTTGCGGCCGGACGGAATAGATGGAGCATTTGCCGCCTTCGAGCATGGGGCACAGTCCATTGTCCATCGCACGTACGGTGAGATTGCCCTTCGCAAATCCCGGCGCGCTCACGACGAACGCCGCGGGCACGCGTGCCGCCGCTTCGTGATCCTCCGGTCGCAACTGCAACGAGTAACCGGACACGCAGCAGCCGACGCAATCTCCACACGGCACGTCCATGCCTTCGTCGCCCTGCAAGGAGCGACGCAGCTGCCGGAGCCAGGCACCGAACGGGCCGGCGGCGACGATGGCGGATGACGATTGCGGATTCATGGCGGGCGGCTAGATAGCATCGCCCCGCCCCGGTCGCAAGCGGTGAGTCGACCTCAACGAGTGCCTTGGGACTTCAGCGGTATCCAGGCCAGGCCGACCTGGAAGCCGATGTCGGGCGTGTTGTTGACGTTCTGCAGGTTCTCCGTGATGCCAAACGTGATCAGGAAGTTCTCGCGGCGATGGCGCATGCCCACGCTCACCTGGTACTTGTCGCCGAGCAGTTCCTCGAGGTCGGTCTCCCTGTGCGTGTACACGCTCTTGCTGATGTAGCCCTGCAGGTTGAGGTTGGTGCGCTCGGTCAGCACGCGCTCGTAACCGACGATCACTGTCGGGATCACTTGCTGCCGCTGTGGCGAGACTTGCGTGGCACCGTCGTAGTAAACGGCCGCGGCATCCACATAGAACCCATTGCGGCGGCCCTTGTTCTGGAAGGACAGTTGTATGCCGTAATCGGTCCGCCCGGTCGAGAGCAGCGAGCGCCGGCCCGCGATCGGTATCTTCACCGCGAACTCCGCCGCGAGGTGCCAATTACGCCCCAACGTCCAGCCGGCGTAGCGCACGCCAAGGGTAGGATCGAGCAAGCCGCCGTTGGTGGGCGGTTCGAGGCTCGCGTACTGGGTCGATTTCAAGTCATAAATCAGATTGACCTGATTGCGCTTCACCGCCGGGCGCCCGAACGTGCTGAAGCCGAAGGTATCGTGGAAACCTTCGATCGCGCCGTCGAGAAATCCGCCCTGATACGACACGCCGCTCAGGATGAGGTACGTAGTCCAGACATTGGAGAGCTTGTAGTGCAAGGTGACATCGAGCAGCGCCAGCTCCAGGTCCACCAGATAATTCTCGCCCGGCAGGTCGCGGATCGCCTGCAACTCGGCCGGCCCGAGCGCGCGCCTGCCGCTCGGCTCCAGATCGGTCAGATAGCGTTCCACGTTGGGACTGAGTGCCCACGTGTTCTGATAGCCCAATTCGGTCTCGAACGCCCACTGCCCGGGCTCGATCGAGACCGCATGCGAGGGCCGCATGTCCAGGCGCAGAAAGCCGAACGGCGTGAGGTCACGAGATCGCAGCGGACCGTACAGCTGACCGTCGTCGGCATGTGCCGCCGGCAAGCTACCTCCGAGGCCGGCGAGCGCAAGCATCGCAACGCGCAGTTTGTTCACGGTGAATCCTTACGATGGGCAGGAGGCGCTTGCAGGAACGCACGGCGGTGAGTTCCAGACTGCAGTGCTGGGTATCTTATATAGCTGCGTCCCCGAGTGGGCAAAGGCGGTCCCTCCATCATCGACCTTGCACGGATGCGTATCAGTACTTACTGAACAAAACTTACGCGAGGCAGCGGCGGTTCCCGGCGTCGCACCATCAGCGCAACTCGCAAGAATCCGCGCGCCAGCGTGGCCGATTTCGGAGTCGGTCACATTTTTCTGCCGCGCACGTTGTACATTTTGCGGGCTCGCTTACAACGCTGATGGATTCGGATCACTTCCTACTGCGATGACCGGGCGGCAGCTGACACTTACAACGATTGGCCTCTCGATACGCGACCAGATGCGCGTGAAGTCGATGCTGCAGCTCGTCGAAGGCAAGACCGCGGCCTCCTGGACCTACGTCGAGGCAGCCGTCGCCGATCTGGCGATCTGCGAGCCCGAATCTGTTCTGGCGCAGGCCGTGATGAAGCAAGCGTCCGAGCGCGGTCGGCCGCGTTGCGTTTCGTTGTTACGTCAGGGCGCGACACCTCCCGAGAACATCGAAACGGTGTCCGCACCGCTGCGGGTAAGCGACTTCATCACGATGCTCGATGCCACGCTCGGTGACGTCGACACGTCGCTCACCACTCAGCAGCTGGTCGCGGCCTCTCATGCCGAAGCGGTTGCGCAGAACGAGGGATTCCTGTTCGCGCACGCGTTGCGAGACATCGTCGGCAAGGACGAACAACGAGCGCATCTCGTCACTCACGGCCCTGTTTTCATCTATGTGCAGCCGGCGCAGTCGACGGTACTTGCCAACATGGACTTGTCGCCCGAACTGATCGCCGGGATCGCGCAGGCATCGAGCGGCTTGGACGTGAGAGAGCTGGCGGCCGACGAAGCGCTGCCCGCGCCTGGCGAACTGCGCCGGCACTCGCTGCAATATCTATTGTGGAATTGCGGCCTGCTCGGACCGACGACGGATCTGCTGCCGTGGCTGCCGCGCATGGCGCGCTTTCGTCTGCAGCGCTGGCCGGATTTCGGCAGGCTGGGTCACAGGACCTGGCAGGTGCGGCTCACTTCGATTCTGGTGAACAACGCTTATACGTTGCAGCAGATGACCAGCCTGGCCGCGCAGCCCGTTGCAAACATTCGCGGTTTCTTGAACGCGTGCGAGCTGTGCGGCCTGTTGACGCATGAAGCATTGGCCGGCGACGGCCCTGGAGAAACGACACCCGCGCAGGCGGCGACGAAGCCCACCAGCCGCTGGTCAGGCATCCTGCGCTCCATCCGCAACGGGCTGCATATCGGCGATCAGTAACGCCGGCGCGCCGACATGCGCTGGTACAGACGCCCGATGCAATCGCTGCCGGTGCGCTCGAACAGGAACGGCAGCAACGCGTGCACCAGGCAAGCCAGCCCTGCGAACACCATCTGAAAACCGAAGCCGGCAGCCGTCCGCAAATGAGCGAGGTACGTTTCCCCCACCGTCGCCGGGTGTCGGGTGAACGGATTGGCACGCACCGTATTCATGGCTGACAGCCTACCGAAGGCGGCAGGCGACACGGTTGCGAAATCGTGGACAGCCGCCGCGCCGGACGCAACAATGTTGCCCAACTTCGCCCCGCCGCGCACTCGTCCTACATGGATCGCCTCGACCGCCGCATTCTCGACCTGTTGCAACACGACGGCTCGCTGACCGCCGCCGAGATCGCCGAGCGCGTCGGATTGTCCAAGGCGCCCTGCTGGCGCCGGATCCAGCGCCTCCAGGAAACGGGAGTCATCAGCCGCACGGTGGCGCTGCTCGATGCGAAGTCGGTGAATGTCGGCACGACGGTGTTCGTGACCGTGAAGACTTCGAATCACAGCGCCGCCTGGTTCGAGCAGTTCGTACGTACCGTGCGCGATATTCCCGAGGTCACGGAGATTCACCGCGTGAGCGGCGAAGTGGATTATCTGTTGCGCATCGTGGTGCCGAACATCGACGCGTACGATGTGGTCTACAAGAAGCTGATCGCGGGCTGTGCCTTTCTCGATGTGAGCGCCAGCTTCTCCCTGGAAACCATCAAGCACACCACGGCGCTGCCATTGAACTACGTCAACACCGACGATTGAGGAGCGTGTATGACGACCGGGACGTCACCGATATCGGCTGCGGAACATTTCGACGTGCTGATCGTGGGCGCGGGGTTGTCCGGCATCGGCGCCGGATATCACCTGCAGCGGCACTGTCCGAAAAAGAGTTACGCCATTCTCGAAGCGCGCGACTGTATCGGTGGCACCTGGGATCTGTTCCGGTATCCCGGCATCCGCTCCGATTCGGATATGTACACGTTGGGCTATTCGTTCCGACCGTGGCGCGAAGCCAAGGCCATCGCCGATGGCCCCTCGATTCTCAAATACGTGCGCGACACCGCACGCGATCACGGTATCGATCGCAAGATCCGGTTCAATCAGCGCGTGCAGCGTGCCGAGTGGTCGTCGAGCGAAGCGCTGTGGCATGTCGAGGCCCAGACCGCGTCCGGCGATGTCACTGGATTCACCTGCAATTTCCTGTTCCTGTGCAGCGGCTATTACAGCTATGAAGCTGGCTACACGCCCGAGTTCAAAGGCACCGAGCGGTTCCAGGGCCGCATCGTTCATCCGCAGAAATGGACGGAAGACATCGAGTACGCCGGCAAACGCGTCGTCGTCATCGGCAGCGGCGCCACCGCGGTGACCCTGGTGCCCGAGCTCGCGAAGACCGCGGCGCACGTGACCATGCTTCAGCGCTCGCCCACCTATATCGTGGCGCGTCCGCAAGAAGACTCGATCGCCAACTGGCTGCGGCGTCATTTCCCCGCGAAGTTCGCCTATGGCGTAACCCGCTGGAAGAACGTGCTGCTCGGCATGCTGTTCTTCAACCTGTGCCGCCGCTCGCCGGAGCGGATGAAACAACGACTGCTACAGCTGGTGAAACGGCAAGTCGGCGACACCTGCGATGTGGATCGTCATTTCACGCCGAGCTACAACCCCTGGGATCAGCGCTTGTGCCTGGTGCCCAATGGCGATCTGTTTCGAGCATTGCGGCAAGGTACGGCGTCGGTGGTGACGGACCACATCGACACCTTCACCGAACGGGGCTTGAAGCTGCGTTCCGGCGCGGAGCTGGCCGCGGATCTGATCGTCACCGCGACCGGTTTGAATCTGCAGGTGTTGGGCAACATCGCCTTGACGGTCGACGGCCAGGCGGTCGAGCCGTCGCGGACGATGAGCTACAAAGGCATGATGTACAGCGATGTGCCGAATCTGGCGAGCGCCTTCGGCTACACCAATGCGTCATGGACCCTGAAGTGCGATCTCACGTGCGAGTACGTCTGCCGCCTGCTCAATTACATGGACGTGCACGGCTATCGCCAGTGCACGCCCCGTAATGACGATCCGTCGATCACGACGACGCCGTGGATCGACTTCACCTCAGGCTATGTGCGGCGTTCGATCGAGCGGTTCCCGAGACAGGGCACCAAGGCGCCCTGGCGCCTGTATCAGAACTACGCGCTCGATCTGATGAACCTGCGCTTCGCCGCCGTCGATGACGGCGTGATGCGCTTCTCCTCGCCGCTCAGCTCACCGGCTCTTCGCTGACCATGGTCAGCACGTCGTAGCTCGCGACGATCTCGCCGTTCTGGTTGGTGATCTCGGTGTCCCAGGCCACCTCGCCATAGCCCTTGTCGACGCGCAGCGACTTGGTCTTGCAGGTGAGCCGCACCTTGATGCGGTCGCCCGGCTTCACCGGCTTGACGAAGCGCAGGCGATCGATGCCGTAGTTCGCGAGCACCGGGCCGTACGGCGGATCGACGAACAATCCGGCCGCGGCGGAGATCAGGAAGTAGCCGTGAGCCACGCGACCGCCGAACAGCGGGTTGCGGGCGGCGGCTTCTTCGTCCATGTGGGCGTAGAACGTGTCGCCCGACAGTGCGGCGAACTTCTCGATGTCGTCGAGCGTCACTTCGCGCTCGGCCGAGTTGATGCTGTCGCCGATCTGCAGCTCATGGAACGCTTTGCGGAACGGATGGCGGCCCGGATCCTTCTGCACGGCGCCTCGCGCCCACCGTCCAGTGACCGCGGCAATCGTCTGCGGGCTGCCCTGAATGGCCGTGCGCTGCATGTAATGCATGACGCCACGAATGCCGCCCATCTCCTCGCCACCACCGGCGCGTCCAGGACCGCCGTGCACGAGTGCCGGCAGCGGCGAGCCGTGCCCCGTCGATTCCTTCGCACAGTCGCGATTGATGACGACCAGGCGGCCATGCAGCGGCGCGAGACCCAGCACCAGCTCGCTGGCGAGCGCATCGTCCGCGGTGAACACTGAAGCCACCAGGCTGCCCTCGCCCAACCGGGCGAAGCCGATCGCCTCGCGGGTCGACTCATAAGGCACCACGCTGCACACCGGACCGAAGGCTTCGATGTGATGCAGCGCCTTGGCTTTGCGCGGCTCGCGGCAATAGAGCAGCGAGGGCGCAACGAACGCGCCATGGTCGTGATCCGCACCGGCCAGATCGATGCGCTCGGCCGTGATCAGCTCCGCTTCGCGTCGCAGCTCGCTGATCCGTCCCAGCACTTCACGGCGCTGTGACAATGCAGCGAGCGGGCCCATACGAACATTGTCGAGCCGTGGGTCGCCGACCACGACTTTGGCGAGCGTCGCTCGCAGCGCTTCGACGACCGCATCGGCGTGCGCCATCGGGACGATGGCCTTGCGAATGGCCGTGCACTTCTGGCCGGCCTTCGTGGTCATCTCACGCGCCACTTCGCGAACGAACAGGTCGAACTCGGGCTGACCCGGCTTGGCATCCTCGGCCAGCACGCAGCTGTTGATCGAATCGGTCTCGCTGATGAAGCGCACCGAATTCGCCACGACGTTCGGGTGGGTGCGCAGCTTCTGCGCGGTGTTTGCCGAACCCGTGAACGACACGACGTCCTGGCAGGTCAAATGATCGAACAGATCGCCCACGCTGCCGCACACCAGCTGCAACGAGCCTTCCGGGAGAATGCCGGACTCGATGATGCGCTGGACGACCAGCTCGGTCAGATAGGCAGTGGTGGTCGCCGGCTTCACGATCGCCGGCACGCCGGCCAGCAGCGTCGGCGACAGCTTTTCCAGCATGCCCCACACGGGGAAGTTGAAAGCGTTGATGTGCACGGCCGCGCCTTCCAGCGGCACGCAGATGTGCTGACCGACGAACGTGCCGCCCTTGGACAGCCCTTCGAGGTCGCCGTCCACATAGACTTTGCTGTTCGGCAGCTCGCGTGCACCACGGCTGGCATAGGCGAACAAGGTGCCGAAGCCGCCGTCGATGTCGATCCACGAGTCCGTCTTGGTCGCGCCAGTCGCGTATGAAAGCTTGTAGAACTCTTCCTTGTACTCGCCGAGCTTCTTCGCGAGCTGCTTCAACATCGCGGCACGCTGATGGAACGTCAGCTCGCGCAGCGCCGGACCGCCGACTTCACGCGCGTAGCGCAGCGTGGCTTTGAAATCGATGCCGGTGGACGACGCCGTGGCAATCACCTGACCGGTGGTGGCATCGCGCAGCTGCTGGGCCTCGCCTTCGCCGGCAAACCAGCGGCCTTGAACGTAACTTTTGAGTTGCATGCTGTCCCCTTCGCCAGCGACGCTGTTCAGCGGCCGGTGAACTTCGGTGTGCGTTTTTCGGTGAAGGCGGCGACGCCTTCGGCGTAATCCTGCGAGCGGCCCAGCTCGCGCTGGAAGTCACGCTCCTGATCGAGCTGCTGTTCGAGCGAATGACTCCAGGACTCGTAAATGGCCTGCTTGGTTCGCGCCAGTCCGCGCGTGGGAGCGGTGGCGAGCTGGCTGGCCAGCTGGTCGACCGTGCTCTTGAGCTCCGCGTCTTCGACACAGCGCCAGATCAGGCCCCACTGCGCCGCCTGTTCGGCCGGCAACTTGTCGCCGAGCAATGCAAGGCCCATGGCCCGCGCGTTGCCGAGCAGTCGCGGCAGGAACCACGTACCACCGGAGTCCGGCACCAGGCCGAGCTTGCTGAAAGCCTGCACGAAGCTGGCGGATTTCGCCGCGATGACCAGATCACAGGCCAGCGCGATGTTTGCTCCGGCCCCCGCGGCAACGCCGTTGATCGCGCCGATCACCGGCATCGGCAGATTGCGCAACGCCAATACCAGCGGCTTGTAATAGTTCTCGATGGAATCACCGAGATCCACGCCCTGCCCGCCCGGCGCAACCGCGCGATCGCCCAGGTCTTGTCCGGCACAGAAGCCACGCCCGGCACCGGTCAATACCAGAACCCGCGCTTCGCTGTTGTTGGAGAGCTGCGAAAGCGCGTCGCGCACTTCCCCGTGCATCGCCACGTTGAAACTGTTGAGACGATCCGGCCGGTTCAGGGTGAGCCGTGCCACGCCGCCCGAGATCTCGAACAAAATCGTTTGGTAGCTCATGTCAACGCTCGTCGTAGGTGATTTCGACCTCGCGACTGGTCGGTCGCGCCTGACAGCCCAGCACGAAGCCGGCCTGCACTTCCCAAGGCTCCAGCGCGTAGTTCACAGCCATGTCGGCGGTGCCGCTGGTGACCTTGCACCGGCAGGTCGAGCAGACGCCGGCACGGCACGAGTACGGCAATTCCATGCCGACACGTTCGGCGGCGTCGAGCACCGTCGCATCGCTGTCCAGCATGGCGAAGGTGCGCTGACGACCGTCCATGGTGATCGTGATCTTCGCGACCTCTTCCGCCACCGCCCCCTTGGGCTTCGCTCGCGCCGCAGTGGCCACAGCCGCGCTCACGGGCATGTCGCTTGCGAAACGTTCGGTATGGATGCGGGTGGCATCGACACCGAGACCGACCAGCGTGTCGCGCACGCTCTCGATCATGTCGCCCGGGCCGCACAGGAAGAAGGCATCGGTGTCGAGCGGATCGAACAGTTCCTTGCCGAGCAAGGTCACTTTCTCGCGATCCAGCCGACCGTTGAACAACTCCACGTCCTGCGGCTCGCGACTCAGGATGAAATTCAAGGACAGGCGCGTCGGATAGCGATCCTTCAGCGCCAGCAGCTCCTCGGCGAACATGACCGTCGAGGTGGTGCGATTGCTGTAGAACAGAATGAAGCGGCTGTTCGGCTCGCCCGCCAGCAGGTTCTTCAGGATGCCCAGGATGGGCGTGATGCCGCTGCCACCGGCGAACGCACAGTAGGTCCGCGCCGCGCCGGGCTGCGGTTCGGCAAAGAAACGCCCCGTTGGCGTCAGCACTTCGATGCTGTCGCCGGCTCGCAGCTGGTTGGCGAGGTACTGCGACATGCTGCCGTTATCGTGGACGCGCACGCCGATGCGTATGTGACTGTCGTCAGCGGCGCTGCAGATCGAATAGGTGCGTCGGACTTCCTGACCCCCGATCTGCGCGCGCACGCCGACGTGCTGCCCGGGAATGAATCGAAAGGCCTCGCGCAACGAATCGGGCACTTCGAAGGAGATGCACAGCGCGTCGCTGCCCTCGGGACGCACGTCGGCCACTTTGAGCGGATGAAAAGTCAGCATGAGATCAAATGCATTTGAAGTATTCGAAGGGCTCCAGGCAGCTGGAGCACCGATAAGACGCTTTGCAGGGAGTCGAGCCGAACTCGCTCACCTTGGCGGTCTGCGTCGAGGAGCAGCGCGGGCAGGCAACCTTGGGCTCGCGAAACAGATGCTTCACGTTGCTCACCGACTGCGCCGGCGGTGCGATGCCATATTCCTTGAGCTTGGCGCGCCCGCTTTCGGTCAGCCAATCGCTGCTCCACGCCGGCGAGAGCACGGTCTCGACCTTGGGCCGCTCGTACCCTTCCGCCTGCAGTCGCGATTCGATGGAGCGCGCGATCACCTCGGTCGCCGGACAGCCGGTGTAGGTCGGCGACACGCCGACCGTTACGCGACCATCGTCGGCGATGCGCACGTGGCGAATGATCCCCAGCTCGACCACGCTGAGCACGGGGATCTCCGGGTCCGGCACGTCCGCGAGCACACGCCACACCTCGCGCTCGGCGGGAGCGACGAATCGGTCTGCGGCGCGATTGCCAGCGTGATTGGCGGACGCCTGATCCATCGCTACCACTGCATTCCAGGGTAAGTGCGCTGCATGAACTGCATCTCGGCCAGCAAGTGGCTCAGATGCTCGCCATGCTGATTGCGCTTACCGAACCAGCGATAAGAAACATCGGCGGGCTTCTTCAACGTGGCTTCCGCCAACACCGGCTCGACGTTGGCAAGCCACGCGGCACGCAGCGATGCAGGGTCGGGACCCAAGCCCGCAGCCGCGGCCTCTTCGTCCACCGCACCGGGCGCAAACAGCTCGTTGGTGAACTTCCACAACGCGTCCAGGCCAGCCTGCACGCGCTGGTGGCTCTCCTCGGTGCCATCGCCGAGGCGCACCATCCAGCCCGAGCTGAAGCGATAGTGATAGCGCGTCTCCTTCAGTGCCTTGGCGGCGAGCTCGGCGAAACGCGGCTCGACCGAAGACTGCAGGCGCTCGAACAGCTCCAGCTGCCAGGCGTCGATCAGGAACTGGCGCACGATGGTGTGGCCGAAATCCACGTTGGGCTGTTCGACCAGCGCCAGGTTGCCGAAGTCGGACGGATCGCGCAGGAACGCGAGGTCGTCCTCGCTGCGTCCCTTGCCTTCGATCTCACCGGCATACGAGAGCAGATGACGCGCCTGACCCAGCAGGTCGAGCGCGATGTTGGCCAGCGCCAGATCTTCCTCGAGCGCGGGCGCATGACCGACCCACTCGCCGAGCCGTTGCGCGAGAATCAGGCTCGTGTCGCCCAGGTGCACGGCATAGCGAAAACGCAGATCGTCCGAAGCGGCGGCGGTCACGGGGGTGGCCGTAGCGCTCATAGATTCTTCACCTCGTCCGGAATCGAATAGAACGTCGGATGACGATAGATCTTGTCCTTCGCCGGCTCGAACAGCGCTTCGGCTTCACCCGGATCCGAGGCGGTGATATCGGAGGAGCGCACCACCCAGATGCTCACGCCTTCCTGACGACGGGTGTACAGATCGCGCGCATGCTCGACGGCCTGACGCGCATCGACGGCATGGATGCTGCCGACGTGCTTGTGCTCCAGACCCGAGCGCGCACGAATGAATACTTCGTACAGCGGCCACTGCTTGCGTTGCTGACTCATCTTTATATTTCCTCAAGCCGCCTGCGTTTCGCGGGCGCGCTGTTTCTCTGCGTACGCCAGCGCGGCTTCGCGCACCCAGCGTCCGTCATCGTGGGCACGACGACGCGTTTCGAGCCGCTCGCGGTTGCAGGGACCGTTGCCCTTGAGCACTTCCTCGAATTCTTTCCAGTCGATCGGGCCGTGCACGTAGTGCTGCGTCGCCTCGTCCCAACGCAGATCGGGATCGGGCACCTTCAGGCCGAGGAACTCGGCTTGCGGCACGGTGATGTCGATGAACTTCTGGCGCAGCTCGTCGTTGCTGAAGCGCTTGATCTTCCAGCGCATGGACTGTGCCGTATGCTTGGAGGCCGCGTCGTTCGGGCCGAACATCATGATCGACGGCCACCACCAGCGGTTCAGCGCGTCCTGCGCCATGCGGTGCTGCTCGGGCGTGCCGCGAGCCAGCGTCATCATGATTTCGAAGCCCTGGCGCTGATGGAAGCTTTCTTCCTTACAGATGCGCACCATGGCGCGCGCGTACGGGCCGTAGGAGCAGCGGCAGATCGGAATCTGATTCATGATGGCCGCGCCATCGACCAGCCAGCCGATCGCACCCACGTCCGCCCAGGTCGGCGTCGGATAGTTGAAGATGCTGGAATACTTCGCGGTGCCGGCGAGCAACTGCTCCAACAGCTCATCGCGCGAAATCCCGAGCGTCTCGGCGGCGCTGTACAGGTACATACCGTGGCCGCCCTCGTCCTGCACCTTCGCGATCAGCACTGCCTTACGACGCAGCGACGGCGCGCGCGTGATCCAGTTGCCTTCCGGAAGCATGCCGACGATCTCGGAATGGGCATGCTGGGAGATCTGGCGAATCAGCGTCTGGCGATAGGCGTCCGGCATCCAGTCCTTCGGCTCGATGCGATCGTCGGCATCGACTTTGCTCTGAAAGCGCTGTTCCAGCGCCGCGGCATCAGTGGCCTGATGCAGGCAATCCGCACCCAAAGAATCCAAACCTTGCGTGTACATAAAGCCCCCACAATCCTCGGGCACAATGTGACACAAAACGAGTCGACGATCAATTTTTTCTGTGTCATATGCTGCCGGCAGCGGTGCTGTATACCGCAGCTGCGCGAGGGGTACTCCGCCGGCCGCCTGCGCTAACATGCGCGTCCATGTCAGTAAAAACCAACACGGCCTTCGTCGCTCGCACCAACGCGCTGGTCGCCCGCTTTCGACGCCAGCGCCCGCTGCGCGGCGGCTCGCTGCTGGTCACCATCCTGGGCGACGCCATCGCGCCCCGCGGCGGCACCATCGCTCTGGCCAGTCTGATCAAACTGGCGATGCCGTTCGGGTTGACCGAGCGCCTGGTGCGCACCTCCATCGGCCGACTCGCCAACGAGGATTGGGTCAGTTTCGAGCGCAGCGGCCGAGCCAGCTTCTACAGCCTCACCAGCAACGGCCGGGCCCGCTTCGCCGAAGCGACGCAACGAATCTATGGCGCGCCACCCCTGGATTGGGACGGTTTGTGGACCATGGCCATCGTCCCGCCCGAGCTCAAGAGCCGGCGTGACGATCTGCGGGAAGAACTACTCTGGCTGGGCTTCGGCCAGATCACGCCGGGCGTGTTCGCGCACCCGACTTATAAGGAGTCGGCCATCAGCGCCCGACTGGACGAGCTGCAATCGACCGGGCAGCTCATCGTCATGAAGGGTTCGATTCTGTCGGAGGCGGCCAGCGCCAATCTGGTCGCCATGGGCTGGGACCTGGAAGACCTCGCCCGCCGCTACAAGCGTTTCATCGACATGTTCTCGCCGGTCGAAGCGACGTTGCACGGCGCCGGCAGCGGATCTGTCGCAGGCGATGTCGCCTTCATCCTGCGCACCTTGCTGCTGCACGAATACCGCAAGATCCATTTGCGCGATCCAATGCTGCCCGCGGTGCTATTGCCGGAAGACTGGGCCGGCACCGACGCCCAGCAACTCTGCCGCGAGCTGTACGCGAAAGTGTTTCCGGCATCGGAGTCGTACCTGTCCGCGACGGTGCAGACGCAGGCCGGCGCCCTGCCGGCACCGGCCCCGGAGATCTTCCAACGTTTCGGAGGTCTGCCAGCCGTCGATGCGAACATCGACGGCTCGCGAGTGGCGTAACGCCTCAGTCCTTCCAGTTCTCCAGTCGCTCCACCAGCACCTGCAGGAACCGGTTCGCGCGATGGCCGTCCATCACGCGATGATCCAAGGTCAGCGTGATGAAGCAGCGCGGCTGGATCACGATGCGGTCTTCACCGTTCTCGGTGACGACGACCGCGCGCTTCTCCAGCTTGCCGACGCCGAGAATGGCCGACTGCGGCTGATTGATGATGATGGGCGTCGCGACCAGGCTGCCGCTCACCCCGTGATTCGAGATCGTGAACGTGCCGTCACGCACGTCGCTCGGCGTCAGCTTGTCGGTGCGCGCACGCTCGACGATTTCACCCAGCTCGCGCGCGATGCCGAACAGATCCAAGCCCTGCACGCCGCGCACCACCGGCACCACCAGCCCCTTGCCTTCGAGCGCCGTGCCGACGCCGATGTTGATGGTGTCGGGGATGATCAACGCATCGTCGGTCCAGCGACTGTTCGCTTCGGGCACTTCGCGAATCGCATCGACGCACGCGGCGAGGAAGTAAGCGGTGAAGGTGAGCGACACGCCCTTCTTCTGAAACTCTTCCTTGTGAGCCGCGCGGTGCGCGATCACGGCCGACATGTTTGCTTCGAACACGGTCGTGACATGCGGCGCCGTGTGCAGCAGGCTCTCGACCATGCGCTCGGCGATACGCTTGCGCATGGTTGAATGCGGCACGCGCTGACCGGCGATGGCCGCTTCGGCTTCCGTCGGCACAGATTGCTTGCGCTGCTGAGCTCCGCCGTTGGTTCGCTGTGCGGCAACGTACGCGAGCACGTCATCGACCGTGACGCGGCCGCCCGCACCCGTACCACGAATGGGCGCGGATTCGAGGCCGTGCTCGGCAATCAAACGACGCACGGCCGGGCTGCTACGACCGGTCGAGAGAGCTTCAGCATGCGCGGCGAGCGCCGCGATGCGAATCTCGGCGCCAGGCGCTGCCGGCCGACTCGAAGCAGCAGGTGCAGGGGCCGCAGGCGCCGGGGCAGCAGCTTCCTCAGCCGCAGCCTGGGCGGATTGAATCCTGCCCAGCAGTTCGCCCGGCTCGACCTCGTCCTTCTCGTCCTTGAGAATTTCACGCAGCACGCCGGCCGCGGGCGAGGGAATCTCGATGGTGACCTTGTCGGTCTCCAGTTCGATCAGCGGCTCGTTCTCCGCGACCGCCTCGCCGATGTTCTTCAACCAGCGCTGTACCTGCGAACGCGTGCCTTCGGACTGCTCGCTCGGGGCGCGTACTTCAATCGTTGTTGTCATCGTTCAAAACTCTCGAATCAAATACTGGCGAGCTGACGGATGGCGTCAGTAATGCGGGCGACACTCGGGACCACCGAGTCGAGCAACAGCGGACTGTGCGGGCTCGGCACGTCCGGCATGGTGACGCGCTCGATCGGGGCGTCGAGATCGAAGAAGGCTTCCTTCGCCAGCGTGGCCGAGATCTCGGCGCCGAAGCCGGCGGTGAGATTGTCCTCGTGCACGATCAGGCAGCGACGCGTCTTGCGCACCGACGCCAGCACCGCCTCGCGATCCCAAGGCATCAGGGTGCGCAGGTCGAGCAATTCGACATCGACGCCCGATTCCTCCGCCGCCTGCTCGCAACGTTCGACCATCGCGCCCCAGCTGACGACGGTCAGCTCCGTGCCCGGGCGCAGCAGCTTGGCTTTGCCGAACGGCACGATGAAATCGTCGCCCGGATAGGGACGACGCGCCCAGGCGCCGTCGAGCATCGCGCGATGTTCGAAGAAGATCGTCGGATCGTTCGCACGCAAGGCGCTGCGCAACAGACCCACGGCATCCTCGGCGTTCGAAGGCATCGCCACTCGCCAACCGATCGCGTGCACGAACTGCACTTCGTTGCTCTGGCTGTGCCACGGATCGCCGCACTTGAAGAAGCCACCCGGCATGCGCACCACCATCGGCGCCGCGAACCGATTGGCCGTGCGCCAACGCATCGTGCCAATGTCATTCAATTGTTCGACCGCCGGATCGGCGTACTTGCGGAACTGAATCTCCGGCACCGGCATCAAGCCCGCGAGCGCCATGCCGACCGAGCGGCCGATGATGCCCTCTTCCGACAAGCTGGTGTCGAACACGCGCGAGGCGCCGAACTTCTCCTGCAATCCCAAGGTCGCGGCGTGTACGCCACCTTTGCGACCCACGTCTTCGCCGAACACGACGACTCGCGGATTGATCGCGAGCTCGTGCTCCAGCGTGCGACGAATCGCCGTGACCATGTTGATACGCGGCCCTTCGGAGCGCGGCGTCTCGCTGCCTTCCGGGAACGTCACGCCCGCATTCAACAGACCGCCCTGCAGCTGCAGATCGATGCTGCCGTCCGCCTTGTTCTCGGAGAAGACGTGGCTCGTCGAGCGCTCGACATCGGGCACCGGGCTCGCTTCCACGGCGGCCAGCGCAGCCTGGACATCTTCTTGAGCGCGCTGTTCGAGCGCCTTCCAGTCCTGCTCGGAAATCACGTTCGGCACGAGCTGCGCACGCAGCTGAACCAGCGGGTCGCGAGCGCGCTCGGCGCTGATTTCTTCGGGAGTCTTGTAAGTCTGCGTGTCCTGGCCCGAGTGGCCGGACAGACGCGGCACCAGCATACGCATCAACACCGGGCCTTCGCCCGCACGAACCGCAGCGACGGCTTCGGCGAGCAGGTTCGCCGCTTCGACCGGCTTGGCGCTGTCGCCTTCGATGATGCGCAGATTCTTGAAGCCGGAGAGATTGGCCGCGATGTTGCCGCCGGGCGTCTGGAAATCGGACTTCACCGAAATGCCATAGCCATTGTCTTCGATGAAGAACAGGATCGGCAGACGCTGCGTGGTCGCAATCGTCAACGCGGACCAGAAACCGTTGGTCGCCGCCGAAGCGTCGCCGCCGTGGGCCACCGCGATACAGCCATTCGCTTCGGCTTCACGCAGCACCTGCGCGCGATACTGCAGCGACTGCGCCCAGCCGACCGCCGGTGTGTACTGCGCACCCACGCCGCCGCACGCCGGCAATACACAAACGCCCTCGCTCCTCGGCAGATTGAACACGACGCCGATATCGCGCCCGTCGCTCACGCTGCCCGAGCGCATCATCGTCGACGCCAGCGCATCCTTCACCGACAGGCCGACCGACAGCATCAGGGGCCGCGAACGGTAATAGACACCGACGCCATCACGCGCACCGGTCAACAGTTGGCCGAGCAACACCTGCGTGACGTCGTGACCGCGGGCCGTGAACTGATAAAGAATTTTGCGCGCCGGCAGCAGCTGAGTTTCTTCGAGCTCATCGAGAGCCCGGGACACCAGAATGGTGTGCACGACTCGCTGCCAGTCCGGCTGCGGATGCTGCCGGGACCCACTGCCAACGTCCCCGAAAACCGAATTTCGTTCTGCGCTCATGTACTCGAGTCTTGATGCAAGCGACTGGGTGTCGCGTGCGCCAGCCTACCTTCGAGCGCGAAGCGGAAATCAACAAAGTGAGGCAGATTTTCGGTCCGGATTGGTGATAGTCTCCACTTCAATACGCCGAATTAGGCGATTTCACTCCGGACTCAGTATGGACCTAGATCGCTACGACGCCGCCATTCTCGCCGAGCTGCAACGCGATGGCCGCCTGCCCATCGTCGAGCTGGCCGAGAAAGTCGGCCTTTCGAGTACACCGTGCGCGCGCCGCGTGAAGCTCATGGAGCAGGCCGGGCTCATCCAGGGCTACACCGCCGTCATCGATCCGAGCCGCCTCGGCTTGAAAGTGCAGGCGTTCGTGCAGGTCCGCCTCACTCGCCATACCGACGAGAACATCGAGCACTTCCGCCGGGCCGTCGACGGCATGGAGGAAGTGGTGAGCTGCCACGCCATGACCGGCGCCTCCGACCTGCTGCTGCAAGTGGTCGTCACGGACCTGGAGGAGCTCAGCAACGTGGTGCTGAAGAAAATCACGCATATCCGCGCTGTCCGCGACGTGCATTCGAGCATCGTGCTCAATACCATCAAGCGCTCATCTCGCGTCCCTGTGCGCCACCTGGCGCGTTGAGGTTCCATGAGCAACACAGCAGGCAGGATTCGCGCCGGCATCGGCGGCTGGACCTACGAGCCCTGGGAAGATACGTTCTACCCCGCCGACCTGCCCAAGAAGTCGCAGCTGAACTACGCGAGCCGGCAGGTCACGGCCATAGAAATCAACGGCACGTTCTACCGGCTGCAGAAGCCCGAGGTCTTCGCGAAGTGGCGCGACGATGCGCCGGACGACTTCGTGTTCTCCATCAAGGCGCCGCGGTATCTCACGTATCGCAAGGTGCTGTCGGAGGCGAATCCGTCGGTGCCTCGCTTTCTGGCGAGTGGCTTGTCGACGCTGGGACCCAAGCTTGGTCCAATCCTGTGGCAGCTGCCGCCGAGCTTGCACTTCGATGCGGGGGACATCGGCACGTTCCTCGAAGCGTTACCGCATACGCTCGACGGCTTGCCGCTACGGCATGTGCTCGAAGTGAGGCACAAGACGTTCATGGATGCGGCGTACGTGGAGCTGGCGAGGAAACATTCCGTTGCGACGGTGTTCGCGCATACCGATGAGTTCCCGAATTTCGCGGATGTGACGGGCGACTTCGTGTACGCGCGCTTGCGAAAGGCCGAAGCGTCGCAGCCCACGGGTTACTCGACGAGCGACCTCGACGCCTGGGGCCGGCGAGCGAAGCTGTGGGCGCAAGGAGGTGCGCCGGAAGATTTGCCGTACGTGACGAAGACGGCCCCGCCGAAGCAGCCCCGCGACGTGTTCATCTTCTTTATCAACGGGGCGAAAGAGCGGGCTCCCGCCGCCGCTCGGCACTTGCTGACGCTGCTCTGAAGCTATTTCGAGAGCAGGAATTTATAGACCGCGACCAGAACCGCGATGGTCGCAAGGAACGCCACCGTGGCAACGACCAGGCTCCTGCCCTTGGTCTCCTCGCCCGCTCCCGCATCGACGATGCGCTGAGTGGCCGTGATCGCCCCACTGCCGGCATCGGTTCGGAACACACACTCGACCGGCCCGAACCGCACCCGATCGCCGGACGCCAGATAACTCACATTGGTCCGCTTGCCATTCACGAACGTGCCGTTCGCGGACATCTGATCGAGCACTTTCCAGCGCTCGCCTTCATTGACGATTTTTGCGTGCAGCGCCGACACGCCGCTGTCCATGAACTGGACTTCGCGATCGGCCTGGCTGCCGATGGTCCACTCGGCATTGCCCGAGTCGCCCACCGCGAGGCGAATGTTCAGTCCCGTCCGGCTGCCCGAAACCACCTGCAGATGCGGCCCATCCACCGCGCTCGGCGCCGCAGCGAGCGGCGCGGCGCTGCTGGCCATCTGTTTCATCTGCGCCGGATCGATGAACTTCGTCTTGTGGACGCCCGCATCCGCCAGCGCATCCGGATCCGCCCACGCACCAGGACGCTTGAACACACCGCTGCTCTCGGCCACGACCGCCGCCGCCTCGGGCGGGCGATACACCGTCTTGTTCTCATCGAGCGCGACCGGCGCGACCGCCTGCGACGCAATCCGAAAGTCGAACTCTTCCACGTCGAAACGCAGCCGATCTCCGGAGGCGATCTTCACTCGCCCGGAAATCCGATGGCCATTGATGAAGGTGCCATTGGAGGAGCCCAGATCCTCCAGCCAGTAGCCCCCCTCGGCCAGCACCAGCCTGGCGTGACGGCGAGAGGCATGGCCTTCGGTGAGCAGCACGTCGCACTCGGCGTGCCGGCCCAGCAGGGTGTCCGACTTCAGCGGGATTTCCCGGCTGCTGCCGACCTTGATCAGGAACGCGTTGGATTCAGCGACCATAGAACCACCACCACAGGACCGCGACCAGCGTCGCCGCCGCCATTCCACCGATAATAGGTAACATCGGCTTCAGTTTCTGCGACATCCCGCTCGAAACCTCGGCCGCACTCGGGCCGTCGTACTCCACGACCACCGCACTCACATTGTCACGTCCGCCCTTCGCCAGCGCCGCTTCGATCAAAGCCTCGGCGGCCTGGTCCAGCTGCGGATGGGTGCGCAGCACTTCGGCGATCTCGCGATCTTCCAGTTCGTCATTGAGCCCGTCGCTGCACAGGATCAGCCAGTCCCGCCGTTGCAACGGCAACTTCGCCACCGACGGCTCGGGCGTGCCGATCCCCAGCGTGCGGGTCACCAGATTCCGATTGGGATGGCCGCGCAACTGCTCTTCCGAAAGATTCTCCTGGACGCGCAGCACTTCCAGATACGAATGGTCACGCGTCAGCGCACTCAACGAGCCATGGCGCCACAGATACGCGCGACTATCGCCCACCCACGCAATCTCCGCTTGCCGCTCGACGATGCGTGTCGCGACCACGGTCGATCCCATGTTGTCGTAAGCGCTGTTCGTCTTTGCCATCGCCACGACGGTTTCATGTGCCTTGCGTATGGCTTCCACCAGCGGCAGCGCCAATGCCTCGCCGAGCAATGTTTCTTTGACGACGCGGCTGGCCACGTCGCCGCTCGCATGCCCGCCCATGCCGTCGGCGACGAACCAGAAGTTGCTCGCCTCGTCCCAGCCGATCACATCCTCGTTCGGACCGCCGCGACGGCCTGGATGGGTGCGGCCGGAGAAGCGTTTGTTGGCAGCTCGGAAACGCACGGTGTGAGTCCGTTCAGAATGATTTCTGCGCGTTGGCCGCGGCAGTGGCAAATTGTTGCGGGCTGAACGTGGTGTCGTTCTTGACCGCGTTATAGAGCGCATCCAGCGCCGCTTTCTTGCTGGTGCGATCGCCGATCGTGTAGCTCAGGCTTTCCAGCCCCAGCACGATCTGCTCCGCAGCCGCGTAATCGCCTGCTTTGTCGGTCGCCGCGTAACGAGCGAGCGTCTTGCGCATCTTAATTACATCCGCGCTCGAATACTGTCGACGAGCGAGCGCGTCGCGCGGAGCCAGCCAGTTCAGCAACGCCTTTGCCGCCTCGTTCACCGCGGCGCGATCGCGTTGACCGGCTCGGATCAGCGCGTGGGTCAACTCGACCAGCTGCGCGGTCGCGGCCGGCTCGAAAGCATCGGTGAGGGCCTGTAATACGATGAGATTCTGGGTCTGCAGACGCACGCTGCCCGGCTTGATGCCGGCTCCCGCGCGCGCCGAGTTCCAGCGGATCTTGTCCATCGGATGATGGCAACTGTGGCAATCGTAGAACGCCAGCTCCGGAAACATCTCGCCCGCATGAAACATCTTCGTCTGCAGCAGCGACAGGTAGCGGCGCGTGGTTTCGAGCTGACCGGTGACCCACAGGTTCATGCCGGAAATCCTGCCCTTGCGCTGGTCGTAATCGGCGTCGACGATGAAATGCGCCGGTTGATTGGTGGTGTAGGCCTCGAGCTCGAAGCTCAAGCGCGGATGACCCGCGCCCATGATGGCGTGCGTCGCGAATTGATCCTTGGTGCCGAGATGACACCCCAGGCACACCTGAGCCCGCTTCAGCGGCTGTTCCGTCGGATACATGCCGCGCGTGACGTTGTCTTTGTGCGTGGCGGTTTCAGTCGCGTGACTTTCCAGCCACTTCTCCGATCCACCGTGGCACGCCTCGCAGCCTACCCCATCGCTGATCTGAAACTTCGGACCGCGCTTGTCGGAAGGAACATTGTCGGCGTGACAGTCGAGGCAGATCTTCGCAGCGGTCGCGTTGGGCAGGCCCAGATTGCTGGCGATGCGTTTGGATTCGGGCAGTTCGAGCGTCCGGAACGCCTGCGCGTGCCGGTCCTCCTGCTGCCAGATACGATACTCGTTGAGCGCCACCCGCTTATCTGACTGTGGCGCGAGCTTGCCGTGGCAGACACTGGTGGCACAGCTCGCCACCCCCATATGTTTGTAATCGGCAATACCCGGCTCGATGGCGAGCGCGCGCACGCTCACCCCCAGCAGCGCCGTGACGATCCACAGCGCTTTGATTCTTGAGAAGGCTCCCGGCCTCCATCCCATAGAGATACTCCGCTACTCGCGCGACATCCTCTGTTCGATCTGGTCGGTCACATACCACGGCTGACCTTTGTCATCCAGGAACAGCTTGCGCATTTCCTCCAGGTTGAGCGGACGCGAGCCGCGCCGACCGAACACGGCAATCTGACCGCCCGTCTCGTCGACGCCGCGATCACGCTCCAGGCCCTTCGAGAGGCTGAGCGCGGGCTTGCTGGTCGAATACATCGCGATCAGCTCCGGCTTGGGCTCGGGACTGAAGCCGTAGAACTTCGGCTGCGACGCGGGGGATGTGAGCTGCACGACTTTGAGGCCGCCCTTGCCGTCGGCCACGTACATGAACAGTGACGCATTGGTGGTCGCGACGATCACGTCGTGCGCATCGGTGATCTTGCCGCCGGCCGTGAAGCGCTGATACTCGAACATTCGCTCCGGCCGTTCGACATCGACGATCACGACACCGTCGCTGCCGGCGGCGACGTATGCATAGGTCCTCGCCACGAACACCCGCTGAGCGTTCTTCATGCGAATGGTGTTGTCTGTAACCAGTCGCGGCGCCTTCGGATCCGTCACGTCGATCGTCTTCAGTCCGTCAGCATCCGTGACGAACAGATAACGGAACTGCAACGCCGTCGACCGCGCATCCCGCAACGGCAGTTCCGCGATCAGCACCGGGTTCAGCGGGGTATCCACGCTCACGATCGCGACACCTTTCGCCGTCGTGATGTAAAGATAGTAGCCGCCGACGGTGATGTGTCGGGCGCCATTGAGCACACCGCCGGGATTCCAGGTCACCGCCCGTTTCAGGAAATTATTGCGCGGTTCGCCGTCGGCCATCGTGTTGACGTCGACGAGGATCAGGCCCTCCTTCGAGTCGGTCACGTACGCGTAGTTGTAGAGCGGATGAAAGGGCTGCTCCAGATTCGCGACACGCATCTTCTCGCCTTGGTTTCGCGGCGGATGGATCGGCTGGTTGGTCGGCAATGCCACGCAGGTCGCATCCTTGCTGTTGACCTGAGTGTCATGTCCGAGTGGACTGAACGGCGCCGTGATCAAGCGCTGCGATACGCCCTTGTTGGCCTGGCTCGCGACGTCGTACACCTGCAGGCCGCCGCGCCCCTCCGCCACATACAAGTACTCGCCGCGCAGTTGCAGGCAGCGCACCTCACCTGCGCCATGACTGGACGCGTTCTTCAGCTCGCGGCCGTTCTCGTTGTGCCTGTTGAACCAATCCGGATATGCGTAACGGTGCAGATAGCTGCCGATGACGGCCTGCGGCTCGTCCCATTCCGTGACGGTCACCGCACTGATCTGACCCGCGCCGCCCACATAAGCGTTGTAGCCGACGAAGTTGATGAAGTTGGTTCCCTGCGCCAGCAACTGCGCCATGATGGCGTTGTTGTCATTCTCCTTGGACAGATGACAGTCGGTGCAAGTCTTGGTCTCGGTCTTGCGCTCGGTGTGCGGGTAATGCGGGTTGAACGCCTGCGAGCTGTAGCCGCTGGCCGCGATCGGCGGCTGTTGAACGTAGATCTTTTCGCGATTGGCGTTGGTCGATGACAGCACCAGTGCCGAGCTGGATCTCACCGGCGCGATCTTGCCGCCCGCGGCGGGCTCACGCCGGCCGAGCAGGAACATCTCGTCACGCGCGACCTGCGGATTATAGGTCGCGAAGTTACGCGTCTCGCCGCCCTCGTAGTGATTGCGAGTGGTCTTGGCGTTCGCCTCGATCGGCAAGTGACAGCCGCCGCAACTCGTGGTCCACGAGGTGTGGCACATGTAGCACTCGACGTTCTCGTCGGTGTGCGCGAGGTCATTCGGCGCCACGCCCTTGCCCCACTCCAGCGACGCCGTGTTCTTGCTCATCAGTTTGGCGCGGGCGGCCTTGGGATTGTACTCGGCGCTGCTTGGATCGACGGAGCGTTTGACCAGGCTCATCCGCCACTCGACGCCGGGCTCCATCATCGAGCGCTGGTACAAGGTTTCGCCGACCCACTCGAAGCGGCGCCGACCGTCGGGCGTGCGCAGCGTCGTCATGTCGATGCCGCCGCCCAACGCGGCCGGGCCGGACGTGTACAAGTTCGGCAGCTGCAACGCCGTGCCGTGACAGTCCTTGCAGTCGATCTCGACAGCCGCTGCGACTTCGCCGTAGATATAGCCGTTGCCGTGATTGTCCTGCGAGAAGTGACAGTCCACGCACTGCATGCCTACATCGACGTGGATGGACGACATGTGGACCGCCTTCTTGAACTTCTGCGGATCCTCGTCGCTCACGATCCTGTTGTTGGCATCCAGCAGATTGCCCTTGCGGTCGCGCTTGAACACGGCGCGGAAGTTCCAGCCGTGACCGTGATAGTCCGCGAACTGCGTGTCCTTGAGCTGGGGATTCAGCTCCGACACCTGCTTCAGGAAATTCACATCGGACCACTTGCCGCGGGTCGCCGCGCCTTCGGGGTTGCGATCGAGCACTTTGCGCATTTGCTCGCTGGTCGGGTACTGCTGTTGCTCCGGCCACATGAATGGCGCGTCGGACTCGTAGTCCCACATCGTGTAGCCGAGGAAGCTGTTCATGAACATGTTCGGCTGGTGCATGTGACAGACCATGCACTGACTGGTCGGCACGGAGCGCGTCAGCGTGTGCGTCAACGGATGGCCCGGCTCCGTCTTGCTGATGGTCGGGTCGACCGTGCGGGTGAGACCCTCGTGGCCAAACTTCGCGTAGATGCTCGAATGGCGTTTGTCACGATCGTTCGCATACACCACGTGGCAGGACGCGCAGCCCGAATGACGGTAGTCGCCCGGTTGATCGTTCGTACCGATGAACCACGGCAGCGGATCGTTCAGACGCGTCTTGGTGATGTTGATCACGGGTACGGCGATGCGCGCACCGGTCCCCGGCCCGCGATTCGATTGACGGAAATCAGGCCGCCCAGGCTCTTCGATACGCTGCAGCTGACCGAGCGCGTTCGGCAGGCCGGTCTCGGGGAACAGGTTCGTGATATTGCGTCCGCCGCGCTCGAACACGCGGAAGATGTCGCCGGGATAGATTGTTTCCCACGAGGGCAACGGATACAGCTGCGGCAGAATGCCGGCAATGGCGGCCTCATTGACCAGATGATCCGGGATCTTCGGGCCCTTCAGCAGCACGCCCTGGCCATTGCGATCGTAGGACTCGCCGAGGATGTACTGTTTGAAATCGAGGATGCCGTTGTTGTAAGCGGCACCACCCCACAGCATCGCGCCGGTCGTGTGCATGCTGCGCGCCGACGCTTCGATGATCTCCATGTGACAGGCGCCGCAGGACTCGCGAACGATGCGATAGTCGGACGGGTTGATGAAGCGGATGAACTCGGGGCTCTCCCGATTCAGCAGCGTGTAGGTGCGTTCCGGGTTGGCGCTGGAAGGATAGTTCCACTCCTTCGGGAATCGCGGCAGCACGTGCGCACGCTCCTGCTGCTTCATGTAGTCCTTCGTGCCGCGCTGCACGCCGGGCGACAAGCGCACGTTCGCATCGCCGCCGTGACAGTCCGTACACCCCAGCTTCACCGCCGGGTTCATGTGCATGGTGTTCGAATCGGTCTGCGTGTGGCAGGTCTGACAGCCTTCGGTCTTCGCCCGCACCATCTCGTCGGTCTGACTCTTCGGCGCGGGCGGCGCAGTCACGTACTTTGGCTCGTCGCCGAACAGGCCCGCGAAAGCCGCGCCGCTCAGGGCGCAGAACATCACCAGTGCCTGTGCGAATCCGGTCGCAAGCTTTCCAAGCGTCGTCTTTGGCATCGTTGGCATGATCGACCGCAACCCTCAGTAGGCGAAGATCGCGTTGAGCAGGAAATACCCCGGGTCCTCGTCCGGGAACAGCGCATCGAACCCGTCGCCGGCGATCAGCGTCGCGTACGAGGCACGCACCACGATGTTTTGTGACATCAGCGGTCGATAGATCAGTGAGGCCGACACGTCGTAGCCGATGTGCTTCTCGATTGGCCCTTGATTGCGCGCAACTTCGAGGACTGTCGGATGGTCGAAGTACAGCGTGTTGGCGTTGAAAGACAGGCGCAGCTGCGGCATGAGGTCCATGTCGACGCCGAGCCCGGCCATGAGGACGCCGGGATTGGTGAAGTTCGACTGACCTTGTTCCTTCGACGAACGCAGGTTGTTCAACACGCCGTTACGGGGCGCGAGCGCCACGCGCCCGCCGCCGATCAGCGGCACGGCCTGCCGAATGAAGTAACTGGTGTCCGCGCCAGCGAACTGCGGGTTCTCGAACACGGCATCGAAGCCGTGCGCCTCGTCATCGAATGGATCGTCATCGCCACTGCCATACAGCAGCGAAATGCGCGGACGGATCCAGTCGAAATCCATCGACAGCTCCGCCGCCGCGAACAGCGCGCTGATGTCGACCTTCCGATTGACAAACACGCTCGGCGTCTCGTCGCCGAAGGCGTAGTACACCGACGTCGTCAGATTGAGCCGGCCGAAATGACCGTCGCCGTTGTAGCCGACATAAGTCACGTCGTACTGGCGCAGATTCTCCAGGCCGAGCGAGGCCGGCCGCTCGATGAAGTCATTACGGTTGTAGTGCAGTTCGTCTTCGCGATTGCGGTTGTGGAGCACGGTCGCCTGCGAGGTGAAGCCGAGCACCGGGAAGTCCTGCCGATAGAGGTTCGCCACGAACACGTCGTCCTTGCGGGGCGTCTCGCTCACGTCGTTCAAGCCACTGTTGACGTCCTTCTCCAGGCGGCGGAAGTACGCGAGGTTGTATTGCCACTTGTTGTTGCCGCGGGTGCCGAACAAACGCGCCCCCAGCTGGTTGTCCTGAAACAGGAAGCCGCGGAAGTCCGAGGAGAACGGCTGAATGCCAATACGGAAGCTGTCGAAATCGTAGTTGTCCGACACGTTGCGCAGATGTCGGTCCACGAACGCGGCCTGCAGGCCGACGAACGTGTCGTCGCGGGTGAGACCACGGCGCGCATCGGCGTTCACGCCCTGCACTTCTTCGAGCTCGGTGTAGTTGTAGGAGATGACCGGAGTGACCCGGAATTCCCAATCGGGCGGCTTGAACACCGTGTTGCCCTTGTAATAGACGAGCTCGGCGCTCAGGTTCTGCGCCATCGACCATTGATCGCTGCTGCCGAACACGTCGATGCCGCCCGGCTTGTCGGTCGAGATTGCGCCGACTGCCGTGGGCACTTCGCGCAGCTCGTAAACCGTGTCGGAAATCAGGCCCAGGTTGAAGAACCAATCCTTGCCGACGACAGGCTTGTCCGCTTTGAGCACGTTACGGTTGTACGGATCCCACCAGCGTTCCCGGTAACCGAGCGCGTCGACGATGCGCCAGCGATCGGGCATGGGCACCGACTCCACGAAATCTGTGAGCCCGGGTCGCGGAATTGGCGAGACCGACGCGGGCGGTGTGCGCTCCATTACTCGTCGCCGGGGTGCACGGCCCGTATCTTCAAGCGGCGGCGGTGGCGGCAAAGCCTGCTGCGCTTCCGGCGAAGGCGGCGGCACGCCCTCGCCCGTGGGCGTCGTCGGTCGTTGAGCGCTGCCCTCTTGCGGACACGGCACTTCGGTGTAACCAGGCCGGCGCCGCTTCACGATTCGGCCGACATCGTCCTGATAACAAACTTCCGCAGCAGGCGCGCTGGGAGACCACGCCGTCGCGGTGACGACGAACGTACTGATCGTGAGTAACGAAGCAGTCAGTGGTTGACGTTTCTTGCTCACGTCACTTCCCTCCACAGACGTTGTCGTCCGTGCCATCGATGAACGGCGCCTGCGGACACTGCACATAGCGCAGTCGCACGCCCTGCGGCAGCAACGTGTCGGCACGCATTTCCACCGGTGCGTTATTGATCGCGCCACCCAGCGTCTGACCTGCGTTATGCAGCCCCATGAACGCGATCATGTCGTCCTGATCGATGCCGTCACCCGACACGCCGATGCCGCCCACCAACGTATTTCCTCGATACACCGGCACGCTGCCGGGGAAGATCTGCAGACCATTCGCCAGACGCACGCCGGTGATGGTCTGCCCCGCGCTGCTCAGATCGGTTGCGAGTTGCACACCCGCGCAGCCTGGCGCGACATCGGGAATGCCCGGCGCGCCCGCCACGAACAGCACGTGCTGCAGGATCGCGTTGATGGCCACATCGAGCTGCAGCCCCGTCGAGAACGGGCTCCACTCGCCCGGCGGTTTGCTCAGCGGCCCGGGGTTGGCGTTGTTGATGCCGTCTGGGAAGAACGGCCGCGACAGGTTGCCGTTGGCTCGATCCGTAAAAGCAATCTGTCCATCGCCGAGCGCAGTCGGGTTGTTGAGAAATGCTCGCAACGCATCCACATAGCCACTCAACGGAATCGAGCGCACGACACTCACCGCGGCATCCGTCGTGCTGAGATATCTCGCATCCGGCAAGGTCGAGATGAAGCTTGCCGCCGAACTGGACGACATGAACGCAGCGGTGCGCGCCTTCTGCAACGAGACGTCCGTGCCAAAGAGCGGCGCGTCGCGTGTGCGAGCAATGCCTAGAATCGCGCCCTGCGAATCGACGACGGAGATCGTCACACGCGCCTGCGATCCCACCGGCCGCCGGATCTGAGCGCGAGCGCGGTTCGCCACATCGAGCGCCGATTGCAACAAGGTGCGCACTTCGCTTTCTGAAAGCGCTGCACCGCCGACAATCGCCCCGTCCGTGCCGGCGCGCGGCGGATAGCGCGGGTTGTTTGCTTCGTCGACCAGCACGAAAGCATCGCGGCCCGGGAAATTCTGATCGCCATCGGGTCGCACTCCCGAGCCAGGCTGACCGAACACCGTGCCGTCGCGAATGACGCCGTCTGTGTAACCAGGCACGACGATCAGCTGGCCCACCGCTGGGGTGAGCGTGTCGAACCCTGGCGCCGACTGCGGATCGGTACTGAGATCGGCGAACTCCACGTCAGTGAAGCGCAGCACTTTTCCGTCCACGGTGATGCGATCGGCTCGTCGATCGATCGGCGCGCCGAAGCCGAACGTGGCGGCGAGCGCAATCGCTTCGTCCACGTCGACGTCACGGTCGAAAATGCTCTTGTCGATGGTGTAAAACCCATCGGCCAGCACGCCGACACCGCCCACCACCGTGCCGTTCTTGTACAGCGGGAACCCGCCCGGGTCCGCCGACAACCCCAAAGGCGTCCGCTGCGGCCCGGGACCGGGCGCGCCCGTGAAGGAACGAACCAGATCCGAGCACGCAAGCGAGCTGAACTGCACGCCAAACAGCGGCCCCGCGGGCTGGAAATCTTCGCCCGGATTGAAATGTTCCTGCACGATCTGGCTGGCGACCCGCGTCGAAAACGCATTGCCTTCGGATGACAGATAGGCGCCGGTCACCGCCTTGGCGATAGCAGCCGCCTGATCGATGTTCACCATCGCGGCCTGCACCGGCAGGCGAACTCCTTCCAATCCACCAGAGATCGGCGCATCGCCATTCGGAGACGTCGTGACAATCACCGAGCGCGTAGCCGGATCACCCATGCGATACACCGCAAGCACATTGCCGACGCGATCGACGACCGCAATCGTTGCGTTCGTGCCGCGTGCTTGCGCTTCAGCCACGCCCTGCGCGATCACCCGCTGCACATCGGCGACGGTGAGATTCGAGGTCGACGTGCTCGAGCAGGTGCCCGTGCACGAGGGATTGCTGGTATCGGTGCCAGTAGGCGGCGTCGTGGGCGAGCCGCCCGAGCACGCGCCAAGCAGAAGCACGAGCGGCAGTGCCGCCGAAATCGGCAAGGCCCGCCACGTGCGACGATGTGAAATCTGTCTCATGATCCAGCGAGTTCGCCCGCAGGCGCCGGTTTGGTTTCGCGATTCAACGTCGTCGTCAGGCGCGTGCTCGCGCCGTTGCGGAGCTCCTCCAGCAACGTTGGATCGCGCGGGTGATATTCGTGACAGCTCACGCACTGCAGAGTGACTCGCTGGGTTGCGGCCCTGTCGCCATGACACTCCGTGCATTTCGTAATGCCGGGCACCATCAGATCACTGGCGTCCTCGGATTTCCTTGCGGCATGGCAGGACAGGCAGGCGTCATCGCCGGTCGACTTGCCTTGAATCCGGTGACTGCGATGATCGAAGCGGTTGGCAGGAAAGTAATCGCGTGCGAAACGGATCGGGATCACCTGGAAGCGATCGAACACGTTGGCCGCCTTCGTGTCGATTACGGCGTGGCAGCCGATGCAACCGCGGCGCGTGAACTGACTTTCGATCTCCTTACGCGCGCTGCGCATGGCGCAGTCGAACGGCACGCCGGTACACGTCTCCTCTTCGTCCTCGCGCCCAGGCAGCCGGCGGCGCTCGCGAGTCGCGCGGCCAGCGTTCGGGTCGGAGAACTTGCGAGTGAAATAATCCTGCAGCGTGAGTATCACTTCGCGCGGCTTGCCATGAGGCAGCTGACGATCCGGCGCGCCGGGATCGAACGTCAGCTCGTGGCACGAGGAGCATTGCTGTTCCATCGAAATGGGCGCGAAGTGCTCGCCGTCGGGTTCGAGCCGGTGGCAATCGGCACAGTTCAGGGGTTTGCTGTCGCCGCGCCGGAGGACCTGATTCGGATCCAGATGCTGCTGATGGGAGAACTTCAGGTTCGATTGCTCGTGGGCCTTGTCCAGCTCCGTGACCAGTGTCTTCCATTCATACGTGAAGCCCGACCCGGCCGGCACCGCCGTCGAGACCAGCAAGTGAGGCTTGAACTCGGGGTGCCGCTGCAGAGCGAAGCCCAGCACGCGATCCAGCTTGATCTGTCCGAAGCCAGGCTCGGGATCGGCATGGCAATCGACGCACACGCTGTCGCTCCTGTTGACCAGGAACGTCTGCGGCTCGTTGTGCTCACGGTGACAGCTCGCACAGCGCGGCGTCGGCCCAAGCTCCGTGAGCGCCAGGCGCGCGGGCATGATGTGATCGTGGGTCGTTCGGTGGCATTCGGTGCACGCCGCGTCCTGCACGCGCTGGAATAACTTCTGATGGCACGTTTCGCAGCGATCCCCAATCGCCTGCTGATGCACCTGATGCAACGGCCCGCTGTTCCAGAACTTGTCGCCGGGAATCCAGGACGGCGTGGCAGTGCCGGCGTGATGCAGCTTCATGACAAAGAACGGCAGCAGCAGACCGAACACCATCACCAGCAGCACGCCGGCCCAGGCCAGGCTGCGCTTGCCCAGAAACGTTTGTGACAGATCGGTCCGGAACGCGCTCTCGAACGCGCTGGCGTCGATGCGGTCGTTGGGCTGCAGCTCGATGGCCGCATTGAATCCCGGCGGCGGTTGAGCAATGCGCAGGCGATGTCCCGCCAGCTCGATCACGTCGCCAACCTCGAGCCGGGCGGTCGCGCGCTTCTTGCCATTCAAGCGCACCACTTCGCCGCGCCGGCACTCCAGCATCAGCTGCGAGCCCGCCAGCACGAGCATCGCGTGCTCGGGCGCGATGCCTCGACCCAACAACTGGATGTTGCGATCGGCCGCGCTGCCTATGGTCAGCTGTTTGCTGCTGATCTCGGTATCGTAGTACTCGGCGATCCCGTCCGGCCCTTCCCTAAGCTCGCGTAACAAAGCATCCATGCTCGCGGGCCTACCAGTAGAAGAAGGTCACGATGATGTGCAACACCAGCGCCACGAGCAGCGCGATGGTGACTGGCACGTGGAAGTACAACCAGATCTTCAACCAGCCGTACAGGCGAATATCACGACGGATTCGTCGCAATACGGCCTGTCGCCGGCACAGCAGGACAATCAGCTGCTGCAGGTTGGCAGCTTCGGCACCCTTGGCTGCACGCGGCAAGCGCGCGCCGACGAAATCGATGACCTGCTGCTGGTCCGTGTTCCGGACCGGCTTGCCCTCGCCGCGAACGAAATACGAGCCGTCGCGGCTGAACAGCTGCGAATAGATCCCGCCGCCCAGAGTCGTGCGCTCGATGCTGCTGTCCACGGCAATGGCGATGTCCGGCGCGCAGCGGCTCGCGACCGAGCGGGCGCTGCGATCCAAGTCGAACAATTCCGCAAACAGCTGCGCGCGTGCCCCACCCTCCCGGTTCTTGGAGATCAGCTGGGGGTAGCTCATGTACGTGTACAAGCCGAACAAGCCACTCAGAATCACCACACACATGAGCACATACGCAAGCGTGTGCAGATTCCAGCCAACCTGGATGCCGGAATGCAGAGTGGCGGTGACGATGAGCGCCGACCCGAGATACACGTGGGCCGAGGTCCAGCCTTGGACCGTGCCGCTGGTCGAGCTGTAGCGGCGCTTGCGGACCCCGAGCATCGTCAGCCAGACGATCAACAGCGCACCGACCGTACCGAGCACGTACCCCTGCCAGGTGCCGCCGTTCGGTGGCTGCGAGTCGCCCTGGGTCACATACAGAGCGCACGAGGCCACGATCAGCCCCAGCGACCACCACAGGTAGCGGGCCCCGCGGTACGAGAGCAGATTGCGATGAATCACCGCTTCCGCTCCTCGACCAGATCGATGAACTGCTCCGGCCCGATGCGGATGGCAGCCCCGGTCGGGCAAGCCCGCACACAGGCCGGACCACCCTCCAGTCCGACGCAGGCGTCGCACTTGGTCGCCTTCTTGCCTTTGTCCTTGGCTTTGGCGGAGGGTTTGTAGTCGGGCTCTTCGCCCGGTCCGCTGCCGAGGGCGAACAGCATCCACGACACCAGCCCGGGCTTCCTGGGCGCGTCGTACACCATGCGGATCACGCCATACGGACAATTCGCCTCGCAGTTGCCGCAGCCGATGCAGGTCTCGTTGATGTAGACCTCGCCGCTCTCCGAGCGGCGCAACGCGTTCGGCGGGCAGTCCTTCATGCAATGAGGCTGCTCGCAGTGCCGGCACGAAATCGGAATGTGGATGTTGGCGAAGGTCGCGCCGGCTTCGCGATCCAGGCGGGAGATGCCCTGGTGCGTTTCGGCGCAGGCTTTTTCGCAATTGTCACAACCGACGCACAGGGCCTCGTCGATGACCAGTACGTTGGTGGCCTCGCCCAGGCCTTCGTCCATGAGGAAGCTCATCAGCGTGCCGGCCTCGGGCCGCACCTGCATGCGCGCGTTGTCGACGACCCGCCGGCTCACGTCCTTCTGCAACGGATCCAGCCGGGCATCCTCGCGACGAGTGAGCTCCAGGAACTCCCTGCGCTTGATCTCGATCAACTCGGCGGCGACGTTGGCGGTGGCGGTTTCGCGCCGCATGGGGTCGCCCATCAACGCCATTTCACCGATGAGCTGGCCGGAGCGGACCTGCGACACCAGCTTGTCCGCATCGCCCTGGCGCCGTAACAAAGTGATGGCGCCGGAGCGCACGACGAACAGCGAATCGCCCACCTCGCCTTCGCTGAACAGCACTTCGCCGGCTTTGAGCTTGCGCAGGGTCACGCGGGTGGCGATGTTTCGAAGCTCTCGGAGGGTCGCGTACGGCGCGAAGTGCCGCTGCAGCTCGCGCACGATGAAGATCCAGTCGATGCCGCTGCGAACCTCCTCGTTGGAGTTCATCAGCTTCACCATGGTCCGGCGCGGCGTTTCCACCAGGATGCAGCCCGGCCCCGCGACCGCTTTCTCCAGTCGCGGCCGTCCCGACAGCAAGCTCATCTCGCCGAAGAATTCACCGCGCCCGAGGCGCGTGCGAATTTTCTGCGGCCCGGTCGCTTCCAGCACCACCTCGCCGTCGACGATGGTGAAGAACGACGTCCCGAACTCGCCGGGCTGGTAGATCACCTCGCCTTCGCGAATGACCCGCGTCATCCGCGGTTGCGGGTCCTTGTGCGCCAGCTTCTTCTGCAGCACCGCCATGCGCCTGCGGGCGTCCTCGAACTCGGCACCGGGCGGGAACGCGACCAGCAGCTCGCTCTCGATCACCAGCTCCCGAAACGCCAGCGAGTTCATCTGCCGGAACATGGGAATCAGTGTCTGGAACCGCTCGATGATCTCGTCCACCGAGCGCTCGAACGGCAGGCCGAAGAACTGGTACTCGAGCAGCGGATGATCCGCCGGCTTCACATCGTTGCCGTGGATGAACTCGATGACGTCATAACCCTGGTTCATCGCCTGCTTGATCAGCGGATAGCCGGCCAGCGAGCCGATGATGTACACGCCCGGCACGTTGCTCTCGTAATGCCGGCTCAGCTCGGGAATGGCGTCGGGGCGCTCGTTCGGAAACCTGATGCCGATGGACTCGACGAACTTGCGCGGCGGGATGGCGCCCAGGCGCGCGATGATGCGATGACACTGCACCGTCTTCTCGCCCGCCGGTGTCTGCATCACCACGGTCAGCGGCAGCCCGCTGCCCGCGTTCTGGCTGACACTCTTGATGCTGGTCTCGTAGTGACAATTCAAACGCCGGCGCGGATCGGTGATGGCCGCGACCACCGCGTTGAGGTTGGCGTCCTTGGCGCGGCTGAATTCCTTGCCGCGATTCAGGATCCAGACATCGTTCTGTTCGGCCAGCGCTAGTGCGTTTTCGATGGCCGAATCGCCCGCACCGACCACCAGGATGGTTTCGTTGCTGAATTCCTTGGGATCGTCGAGCTGATACTGGACGCGCTGCAGATCCTCGCCCGGCGTGCCGAGCTTGCGGGGATTGCCTTCCAGGCCGATGGCGAGCACCACGCGGGCGGCTTGAATGAGCTCGCCGCTGGCGAGCTGGATGGCAAACGCCCCCTTGCCGCCGCCGATCCTGCGCACCTCGGCGTTGTGACGGATGTTTACGTCGAGCTGGCGCAGACCGTCGCTCCACGCCGACAGAATTTTTTCGCGGCTGCCGGCGCCGAACCCCAGATCGCTGCGCAGATCCAGGAAACCGGGCTCGGCCATCACATGCTTGCCTTTCTGGTAGCGCTGGATGGTCTTGGCGTGGGCGCTGAAGCCTTCGAGCAGGATGTAGCTGGGACTCGAACGCCGCGCCTGTCGATCACGCGCCGCCGCGCGTGCGGCTGCGCTCAGGCCAGCCGGGCCGGCGCCGATGATTGCGATTTGGTACATGCAGAAACAAATGCGCCCGCACTTGCTCCTCCCTGCGATTGCTTGCGACCCGCTGCCATCCCATTCACTTATATTTGTTAAATCGCGATGGATGCTACCGACCCGGCCGCGACGCAAGCAAGCTGTCCGCTGTGCGCTACGTCACGGAATCCAGGACGTTTGCAGCCGCGAATTGCTGGAGCGCGCATGGGAACGGACTCGTGCGATCGATCTCGATGAGTGACCCGGACTCGATTCGCCCGGGGGCGCGAACTGGATGCACGAGCGCCGCAGCCACGCTCGAAACATTCATCCGCCGTACACCCGGCCCGTGGTTTGATCGTTGCTGGAATACGAAGTAAAGGTTTGCGGGCGCGTGACGCCCACGTAAACTCAGGAAAGAATCACAAGGAATCGCCGATGAAGATGCTCGCCGCCGCCGTGCTCTCCGCGTTCGTCGCCCTGCCGGCGTTCGCGCAATCACGGGAGTATCAAGGCCCTCGCCTGCGAGCGCCGGACGCCACCGACCAGATCATCGTGCGCTGGCGCAGCGGTGCCAAAAGCACGCTCGCGGCCTCGCCCGCCCAGCGGGCCAGCAAACTGTCGAGCAGCTCGGGCCTGAGCATCCAGCACAAGCGACGCAGCACCTCCAACACCGACGTATACAAGCTCGATCGCGACATGACGGGCGTCGAGCTGCAGGCCGTGCTCGACAAGCTCAATGCCGATCCCGAGGTGGAATTCGCGGTCGCCGACAAGCGCCGCCAGATCCAGCAGTTGCCCTCCGATCCGCTCATCGGCAATCAGTGGTACTTCGTCGGCAACGAGCCCGCCTCCACTCATGCCGATCAGGCCTGGGACATCACCACGGGCAGTGCTAACACCGTGGTCGCGGTGGTCGATACGGGCATCCGCGCGGACCATCCCGATCTGGCCGGGAAGGTCATCCTGCCGGGCTATGACTTCATTTCCGATGCCCGCATCGCCAACGACGGCGACGGCCGGGACGAGGACGCCTCCGATCCGGGCGACTGGATCGACGCCGCCGATCGGGCGACGGCGTTCTTTTCCAATTGCACCACCAGCCGCAGCTCCTGGCACGGTACGCGGGTCTCCAGCCTGATCGGTGCCTCCAGCAATGATGGCGTCGGCATGGCCGGCGCCGGCTGGTCCACACGCATCCTGCCGGTGCGAGCTCTCGGCAAATGCGGCGGCCGCGACTCCGACATCATCGACGCCATGCGCTGGGCCGCGGGCCTCCCCGTCGACGGCGCTCCGGCCAATCCCAACCCCGCCAATATCATCAACCTGAGCCTGGGCGGTAACGACAGTTGCAACGCTGCCTATCAAAGCGCCGTGGATGAAATCACCGGGCAAGGCACGTTGATCGTCGCCTCCGTCGGCAACGAGGGTATCGATCCGGGCACTCCCGCGAACTGCAACAACGTGCTCGGCGTCGGCGGCATTCGGCACATCGGCACCAAGATCGGCTTCAGCAATCTCGGCCCGGGCACGGACATTTCGGCTCCCGGCGGCAATTGTGTGAACGAGGGCCCGCCGTTCTCCGATGCCCAGCCCTGCGTATATGCGCTGCAAGTGGCCTTCGATGTCGGCGACACGGTCCCGGCGGGCCCCGGCTATACGGACCGGGTGAATCGGCCCAATTTCGGCACGAGCTTCTCCGCCCCCCTGGTGTCCGGCGCGGCTGCCTTGATGCACGCGGTGAACCCACGACTCACACCGGATCAGTTCACGACGCTGTTGCAGGAATCGGCCTCGCCGTTCCCGACGTCGAGCGAAACGACCACCAGGATCTGCCGGGTGCCCACGACGTTCGTGCAAGGTGGCGAATGTATCTGCACGACGGCCACCTGCGGTGCCGGCATGCTCAACACCGCAGCCGCGGTAAGCGCTGCACTCAAGCCTTTCGGCATCGTGCAGTCGACAGCGACCATCGATCCGAACGTGGCCGTGAACATCAGCGGCAGCACGAGCTTTGCCGCCCCCAATCAAACCGTGACGAGCTATCAGTGGAGTGTGGTCAACGTCACCGGCGCGACGCCGACCATCGCGGACGCGGCGGCTGCGTCAACGACCTTGCAGGTGAATGGCAACAGTCGCTTCACCTTGCGACTGCGAGTGACGGACGACGCCGGCGCGATCGACGACACCGATTTCGCGATGGTGACGACCACGCCGCCCGAACCGCAAACACCGCCGCCATCGTCGCCGATCGGCCGGAGCGATGGCGGCGGCGGCAGTTTCGACTGGTGGCTGCTGTTCCTCGGCTTGTTGCCGTTGGCGCTACCCGGCCCCCGCCGTCGCAAGCTGACGAATGGCTCAGCCGGTCGCAGCCACCGGCGCCGCCGCCGCGAGCACTTCGCGGAGTGATTTCTCGACGATGTCGAGGCCTTCGTTGATGATCGCATCCGATGCGGTCAACGGCACCAGGAAGCGCAGCACGTTGCCATAAAGGCCGCACGACAACAGCACCAGGCCGTTGGCAGCCGCGCGCTGAACCAATGCCTTGGTGAGATCGGCATCGGGCGCATGTGCGTCGCGATTACGCACCAGCTCCATCGCGACCATGGCGCCCAGTCCGCGCACATCGCCAACGCAGTTGAACTCGGCCTGCAGCTTGCGCAGCCGCTGCACCAGGATCTCGCCGACCTGATTGGCACGCGCCGGCAACTTCTCCTTTTCCATGACTTCGAGCACCGCGAGCGCGGCGGCACAGCTCACGGCAGAAGCTGCATACGTCCCCCCCAGACCGCCCACGATCGGTGCGTCCATGATCTGCTGTTTGCCGACCACCGCCGCCAGCGGGAAGCCGCCGGCGAGACTCTTCGCCATGGTCATCAGGTCCGGTTCGATGCCGTAATGCTCGGTAGCAAACATCTTGCCGGTACGAGCGAAGCCGGTCTGGATCTCATCGACGATCAGCACGATGCCGTGCTTGTCACAAAGCGCGCGCAGCGCTTTCATGAATTCCACGGGCGCCGCATAGAAGCCCCCTTCACCGAGCACCGGCTCGATGATGATGGCGGCAACGCGCGACGGCTCGACGTCATATTTGAACAGCTGTTCGAGCGCGGCGAGGCTGTCCTGGGACGTGACGCCGTGGTACGTGACCGGGAACGGCACGTGATAGACATCGCCAGGGAACGGACCGAAGCCCACCTTGTACGGCGACACTTTGCCGGTCAGCGCCATCGCCATGTAGGTGCGGCCATGGAAGCCGCCGCCGAATGCGATCACGGCAGAACGACCGGTGTGCGCACGCGCGATCTTGACTGCGTTCTCGACCGCTTCGGCGCCGGTGGTCACCAGCATGGTCTTCTTCGGCGACGGACCCGGCGCCACCGCGTTGAGCTTCTCGGCCAGCTCGACGGCAACCCGATACGGCGTGATCATCACGCACGTATGCGTGAAACCGGTATCGAGCTGCTTCTGCACGGCAGCCTTCACATGCGGATGCAGGTGACCGGTGTTCAACACAGCAATGCCGCCGGCGAAGTCGATGTAACGACGTCCATCGGCATCCCAGACTTCCGCGTTCTGCCCCTTCTCGATATAGACGGGCAGCATGGTGGACATGCCTTTGGTGAGCGCGGCGTTGCGCCGGTTGTGCAGGTCTGTGTTGGCGGACATGATGCTCTCGGAAAAACTCAACCCTTCGGCGGCAGCGTCGCAGCCAGGTTGCGCAGATAATCGTGGAACTTGGTGCCGAGGCTTTCGTGCTTCAGGCCGTACTCGACCGTGGCCTGCAGATAACCGAGCTTGCTGCCGCAGTCATAGCGCTTGCCCTCGAACTCGTAGGCAAACACGTTCTCGTCCCCGAGCAGGTCGGCGATCGCGTCGGTGAGCTGAATCTCGCCGCCGGCGCCGCGCCCCGTATTCTCCAGTTTTGCAAAGATCGTCGGCGACAACAGATAACGACCGACCACCGCCAGCGTCGAGGGTGCATTGGACGGACGCGGCTTTTCGACGATCTGCTTCACCTGACTGATGCGACCTTCGCGCTCTTCGGTCGCGACGATGCCGTACTTGTCGGTCTCGGTACGCGGTACCGTTTCCACGCCCAGCACGCTGCCGCCACGCTGCGCGTGCACTTCAGCCATTTGACGCAGGCAGGGGGTCGGCGCGTCGATCAGGTCGTCGGCCAGATGCACGAAGAACGGCTCATCGCCCACCACCGGCTTGGCGCACCACACGGCGTGACCGAGACCGAGCGGCGACGGCTGACGAATGTATATACAGCTGGCCCATGACGGGACAATGTCCTTGAGCGCCTTGAGCAGGTCGTGCTTGTTCTGTGCTTCCAGCGCTTCTTCCAGCTCGTGATCGCTGTCGAAGTGGTCTTCGATGGCGCGCTTGGAGCTGCCTGTAATGAATACAAGCTTGCGAGCGCCGGCGGCCAGCGCTTCCTCGGCGGCATACTGGATGAGCGGCTTGTCGACGATCGGCAACATCTCTTTGGGGCTGGCCTTGGTGGCCGGCAGGAAGCGCGTGCCGCGTCCCGCCACAGGAAACACGGCCGTTCTGATCGCATTCGTCTCTTTCGCCACTGCACATCTCCGCGTTGGGTGCTTTAGGGTGCGACTCCGATGATATCGCAAGCGACCGCGGCTTGAGCGGTGACAAAAGGCCCGGTCACTGGTGACCGGGCACAGTTCACACCATTGGCCTCCTCAGCCGCCCTTGCGGGCGCCGCCTGTCGCCGAATCCATACGGATGTTGACGCGGTTTCGTTCCAGCGTCCGGGCGCCGATGCCCTTGATCTTGCGAAGCTCGTCCACGCTCTTGAAGGCACCGTTCTTTTCACGGTACGCGACGATGTCCTGCGCCTTCGCGAGCCCGATCCCTTGCAACTCTTTGGCGATGGTGGCGGCGTCGGCGGTGTTGATATCCACCGGACCGGCCCAGACGGCCGCCGGCAACAGGCTGCAGATCAACACCTGCACCGCGCGCCGCAGGGCCCATGCCCGCGCACTTACCGAACGATGTATCGACATGATTCTCTCCTTGAATGTATTCAATTGCCGTAGCGAGACGGATGCGATGGGCATCCGACGGCGGAGATTGTCGACAGGATGGGTCGGCGAAGAGCGACCAATATCTGGGCAAAAGCCGACGCAATCGGCGGATCGGGCGGCGGCGGCTGTGTCTCAGCGCCGATGCATGCCGGGCGTGAGGTCGAGCAACGCGACCGGCGCGAACGCATCCCAGCTGCGACACCCCGGGCATTGCCAGAAATGCGCCGCGCTCGCGAAGCCACAATCCACGCACCGGTAGCGCTGTGTACGCCGGAGGATTCGACCCAGCGCCGTCGCCAGGGCCGTACATTGTTCGGCTGTCAGATGCGAGGGATCGCCGCTCGTGGCGCTCACGATCTCGCCCAACGTTGGATCCTCCCGCAGCAGGTCGGGCAAACACTCGCGGACGAACGACTCCTGTTCCAGTCCCGCAACGATGGCGGCGTACGCAAGCTCGGCGCGAGCGACGGGATCGGGTCGCATCCATGCGCGGAAACGTCGCTCGATCTCGCCCGCGTCGGTGCCGCGCATCGCACGCATCACCCGCGGCAACGCCAACGTAAGTAGTTTGGGATGCAACTCGACGGCACGCTGACACAGCAATGCCGCAAGCTCCGGTTGATTCATGTCGAGCGCGATGTCGGCGCGAATCAAGGCGCCGCGAGGAAAGTTACGTTGCGCCTCACGTGCAAGATGCAATTGTTCGCGCGCACCGGCGAAATCGCCTTTCGCACGCAATTGTTCGGCGAGCTCGCAGTGATAGTGGGCAATGGCAGTCGGATGCTCCGGCGAGGCCACCGCGACGAGTTTGCGATGCACGCCGATGGCCTGCTCCCAATCGCGCTGCTGCTCGTAGATACGTAACAAATATCGCAGCGCCTGAACATGTTTGCCGCGCCCATCGGCGAGCTGCAGAAACAAACGTTCGGCGCGATCGAACAGACCGGCGCGAAAGTAATCCTCGCCCAGAGCGAACATCGCGTGCAGCCGATGGTCGTCGCTGAGCGAGGGCCGCGCCATGATGTTCTCGTGCACACGAATGGCTCGTTCCACCTCGCCGCGGCGCCGATAGAGATTGCCGAGCGCGAAGTGCGTCTCGACCGTGTCGTTGTCGACATCGACCATGCGCAGGAACACTTCGAGCGCCTTGTCCGGCTCCTCATCGAGCAGGAAGCCCAGGCCCCGGAAATATTCTTCGGAGAGTTTGTGCGGCTCGGGAGCAGGCGCGCTGCTGGCGCCGGACCGATAGCGGCCGAACAGCCAGCCGGCAGCCGCGGCGACGAACAGCGCGGCGATCAGCAGTAGCGACGGCGGGTCAGCCGGCATTTTCCCCGGTGGACGCCATGCGGGCGCGCTGTTCGGCCAGACGCAAGGCGCGTCGCAGCCGGCCACGCTCGTTGAGCAGCTCGGCCACCCAGTACACGCGCCAGAACAGCCCCGCGACCAGACCGGCGACGAAAGCCACGACCAGCGCCAGACCGAGCGGCGTCGCGATGCGCAGGAACGCCAGCTCGACGTCGACGCGCTGGACGTTCATGGCACTGACGAACAGCGCCACCAGCGCGGCGAGTGCAACCGTGAAATAAAAGACGACGCGGGACATGGGTCCCTAGTCTACGGGAATTGATCAGTCCCGGATCGGGCTGCCGGCGCCTTCGTTGACCCGCTCGCGCAGGTCCTTGCCGGGCTTGAAGTGCGGCACGTATTTGCCAGACAGCGCCACGGTCTCGCCGGTCTTGGGATTGCGACCCTGGCGAGGCGGACGGAAATGCAATGAAAAGCTGCCGAAGCCGCGGATTTCGATGCGACCGCCCTGGGCCAGGGCATCGCTCATGATTTCCAGCACCTGCTTCACCGCCAGCTCCACGTCCTTGGCCGGCAGATGTTTTTGCTTGGCTGCAATGAGCTCGATGAGTTCCGATTTGGTCATGCTCGGGCCCGTTGTTGTTCTTCCACAGAACCTGCCGCGACACACACGGCGGTGGCTCGCGCCACCGCCGTGCCGCTGGTCGTCGCGGAGGACAAATTAATTGTCCTGGCCTCCGATGTGCTCCTTCAGCAGATCGCCGAGGCTGGTACCACTGGAGGTCTCGCCAGTGCGGTAGTTCTGCACCGCCTCGGCTTCCTCGTGGATCTCCTTCGCCTTGATCGACAGAGCAATCGTGCGGCTCTTGCGATCGACGTTGGTGAAGCGGGCTTCCACTTCCTGGTCGACCTTCAGGACCGTACGCGCGTCTTCCACGCGATCACGCGACAGCTCGGAAGCGCGCAGATGGCCATCCACGCCGCCGCCCAGGTCGATGATCGCGCCCTTGGCGTCGACCTCGCGCACGCGGCCCTTCACGATGCTGCCCTTCGGATGATCGGCGATCCAGGCCGAGAACGGATCCTTCGCCAGCTGCTTGATCCCTAACGAAATGCGCTCGCGCTCCGGATCGATGGACAGCACCATGGCTTCCACCTGCTGACCCTTCTGGTAGTTGCGCACCGCCTCCTCGCCCGGGATGTCCCAGGAGATGTCGGACAGGTGCACCAGGCCGTCGATGCCGCCGGACAGACCGATGAAGATACCGAAATCGGTGATCGACTTGATCTGGCCGCTGACCTTGTCGCCGCGGTTGTAGTTGTCGCCGAAGTCCTTCCACGGGTTCGACTGACACTGCTTGATGCCGAGCGAAATGCGACGACGCTCCTCGTCGATGTCCAGCACCATGACTTCCACTTCCTGGCCGATGTGCACGACCTTGGAGGGATTGACGTTCTTGTTGGTCCAGTCCATCTCGGACACGTGCACCAGGCCTTCCACGCCCTCTTCGATTTCCACGAAGCAGCCGTAGTCGGCGATGTTGGTGACCTTGCCGAACAGGCGCGAGCCGGTCGGGTAACGACGGGCGATGTTCTGCCACGGATCGTTGCCGAGCTGCTTGATGCCGAGCGACACGCGCTGACGCTCGCGGTCGAACTTCAGGATGCGCACGTCGATCTCGTCGCCGACGGTGACCACTTCCGAAGGATGCTTGACGCGCTTCCACGCCATGTCGGTGATGTGCAGCAGGCCGTCGATGC
>NZ_CALFXI010000025.1 GCF_937958065.1 uncultured Steroidobacter sp. | reverse complement strand
TACGTCAGCTGCGCGTTCGCGCGTGACGCGGAGTCGATACGGTCGGCGCCGCCGATACGTCAGCTGCGCGTCGTGCGTGACTCGGAGTTGATGCTCCGATACGTCAGCTGCGCGTTCGCGCGTGACGCGGAGTCGATACGGTCGGCGCCGCCGAGACGTTAGCTGCGCATTCGCGCGTGATTCGGAGGCGATGTCCTCGGCGCAGCCGATAGGTTAGCTGCGCGTTTGCGAGTGACTCGGAGTCGTTCTGGCCGGCGCCGAGCGAGGCCGCTGCGTCAGCTGCGCATTCGCGCGTCCCTCGGGCATCTTCATCCCTTGCAAAACCTCTTCTCCGAAGGCCAGCTCGCACAGCGCCGGCGATTCAATACTTGGCGTAACTCTTCTCTTCCACGATCTTCGAACCCAGCTTCGTATTGATCGTCTTCTTCACCGCCGCGCGCTCGTCGTTGTTGATGTACACGGCGCGCGCCAGCTCGATGAACTGCTGGTCGAACTGGCGCTGACGCTCCTTGTCGCGGATGTCGTCTTCGATGTCCCACAGCTTCTTGTTCACCTCGCGCAACTGTTGCCACTCGGCATCGATGTTGGTGGCGGAATGGGGTGAGCTGCGCCACGTCTCCTGCAGCAGTTGCAGCTCCACTTTGACGTTGGCGAGCTTGGCCGCGTCGGTGATGTTGGCGGCCTTGATCTCCAGGATGGTGATCTTGTCGATCAGCTCGCCGGGAGAAATGGGGACTTTGATTTCGTTGCTCATGGAAGAATCCAACAGTTACAAACTAATGCCGCCTCGGGGACAGGGACGAGCGGGCGTCCATGGAAGTATGCCCCGGGCTTGAGCGGAGCAGGGACTGCGCAGGGCAATGCCCGATGCCGAGTCATCGAGCCGGGCCCCAATAACCGAGGCGCTTGCGGATTTTGATCTTACGCCACCAGTTGCCCGGCTTCGGCTTGGGATTGCGGGCACCGGCGGCGATGAATTCGTCGACCGCGTCGAGCACGCGCTCGCTGGAGCGGCCGTCGCGGTAGGGGTGGATCGAATCGGCGTACTCGCGGATGGCGCGCATCAGTTCCGGCGGCCGGGAGAGGGCGCGCTCGATGGAGGGCAGCAGCAGGTCCGGCGAGTCGATGTCGATCAATTGCGGGCCGGGACGGCGATTCTTGAAGGTCACGACCGGCTTGTAGGTCAGCAGGAACTCGTTGAGCGCGGAGGACGTGTCGGAGATCATCATGTCGACCTGCGGGAACAGGTCGAGGATGTTGTCCTCGGTGGCGAAGCGCAGATACTCGTTCTCCAGCGCCTTGTACTTCGCCACCGTTTCGGGCGCGCTCTTCGGATGCAATGTCACGATCCAGCGCCAGCGGCCGGTGCGCGACATCTCGCGGATGGTTTCATAAAGGATGGGCGCCGCGCTCCACGAAGGCGAGAACGTCGAGTGATACAGGATCACCGGCTGCGCCCGCAGCGGCGGTGGTTCGGGCGAGCCATGTGCACGCATGAATGGATCGAGTTTCGGCCAGCCCGTTTCCTTCACGGCGAAGTGCCCCAGCTCGCGCGACTTCTCGGTGAATGCCTGGGTGTCGCGTGCGCCGGTCGTGCAGTACAGATCGAAAAAGCCGCGAATGTAGATGTGGCGCGGCTTGCCGGCATCGAAGCCGTGGAACACCTCCACCTTCACGCCAGGAAAAAAATGCGGCACGGCATTGCTGGAAGTGAGTACTGCCATGGGTGCGAACTCCCGCACCTCGCGCGTGCTGCGAAGGAACGTTTCATCCGGCCGCAGCTCTTCGCCGCCCGGACCATCGAAGAACCAGGCCGCTTCATGGCCGCGCGCCCGGATCGCTTCCTGGAGCGGACGCAGAATGGCGAGCGCATAGCGCTCCGAGCCGTACAAAAGATAATGTTTAGTCACTGATGATCTTCGATCAGGGATCCAGTCCGTAGCCGTGCAACAGCTCCGCAGCCAGGTCTTTCGACTCGGGGTTGCGGCGCATTTCGTAATAGCGCATGCGCTTGTACGCGGCGTAGGTCGCGGCGGTCTGCGAGACGATGAAGCCGCGCCAGCCGTCGAGAAATGCCAGTCGCAGCAGATAGTCCTTGATGAACGCGCTCAAATAAACAAACGGCGTCATCCACATGTTCACCGGCTTGCCGCGATCCAGCCAGTCTCTCGCCTTCAGCTCGGCGTAGCGCAGCGTCTTGAGCTGCTTGTGCACCAGGGTCGGGTTGTTCAGATGAATGAACGGGTGCTTGAGCGTCGGCGTCGGCCCGTCGAAGCGCAGCGACTCGTGCACGCGCACGTCGGTCCAGCGGGCGCGGCCGCGATGATAGAGGCGGCCCATGCGTTCGCCAACCATGGGGCGATACCAGCGCATCGGCGCGCCCATGTACCAGGTCTGTCGGCGCAGGATCGCGCCGGCATTCGCCGATTGCATCAGCTGCGGCAGGCGCTCGCGCAATTCGTTGGCAAGCTCGGGCGACAAGGCTTCGTCGGCATCGAGCGCCAGGATCCAGTCATGGCTGGCCTGGGTGCTGGCGAAATTGCGCTGCGGTCCGAAGCCGAGCCAGTCCTGATGGACCACGCGCGCCCCATGGCGCTGCGCGACTTCCTGGGTGCCATCGGTGCTGCCCGAGTCGATCACCAGTTTTTCGGCGGCGAACGGCACGCTGTCCAGGCAGCGGCCGATCGCGGACGCTTCATTGCGCGCGATGATCAGGAGGGTGATGGGCAGCTTCGGGAGCTGGCTGGGGTCGACGGCCATGTCGCCAGTTTCGCAGCGCGCGTCAGGTGGGGCAACAACTGGTCTATTTCTTGTTGCGCGCCAGGCTGAGCAGCAGCGCGTGCATTTTCTTGATCACGTCGTCGGGGGTGATCAGGTCCATCACGCCCGGGCGCTCGATCTTCGTGGTCCAGGGGATGTCGGTTGCCGGTTTGCCCAACAGCCGCCGGGACGCCTGATCGTACTTGTCGACGCACCACTGACGGCTCAGATAAGGCCCGCTGCGGGCCGGGTTGGTCGCAGCGTACAGGCCGATTACCGGGGTGCCGGCAGCCGTGCCCATGTGCGCGGGGCCGGAATCAGGCGTGATGAGCAACGTTGCGCGTTCCAGCGTCGCGAAGAACTGCAGCAGCGTGTCCTGCCCGATCGTGTTCAGGCACTGCTGCTTCATGAGGCTTTCGATCTGCTCGCCAGTGCGCCGCTCGATGTCGCTCGGTCCCCCGCACAGGATCACGCGCATGCCGAGCGACGCGATCGCATAGTCCGCGACCTCGGCGTAGTACTCGGGCCGCCAGTTGCGCAGCTGGTGGCTGGAGCAGGGGCTGATGAGCACGGTGTTGCCGGGCTCGGGGATGACGCGGTTGGCGTAGGCGACGGCGTCGTCGGTGAGTGGCATGTCCCAACGCAGCAGCCGCTCGTAGATATCGAACTTCTCGGCGAAGCCGAACAGGCTGTCCAGCACATGCTGTCGCGATGCTGGCGCGATCTGCATGTTGGTGAACAGCCATTGCATCTCGCGCGCACGGCTGCGATCGAAGCCGAGGCGGATTTTCGCCGGGATGGCGGTCGAAAGAATGCTCGCGCGCAGCGACAGCTGCATATGCATGAGCACGTCGAAGCTCCGGCCGCGCAGCTTTTCCTTCAGCTTGCTGCGGGCCTGCAGCGTGCTCTCGCGCTTGTCCACGACGATGAACTCGATGTCCGGCAGGTGGCCGAACAGCTTCGCTTCGAGGCGGCCAATGACCCAGGTGATCCGGGTATCGGGCCAGGCGCGCTGCAGGGTGCGAATGACCGGCAGTACATGGCAGGTATCGCCGATCGCCGAGAGCCGCAGGATGCAGACGCTGGCAGGTGGATGAGTGACGTTATACATTGCTGTCCGAATGACCGACGAGCAATTCATCGCCACCGCCGGCGGCGGCATCCTATACGACCCCTCGCGTCTAAGTAAGCCGGACGAAGAATTGTTCTCGCGATCTCACTGGGCGGCGCGCGGCGCGCTGGAGGAGATCGCGGGTGGGCGCAGCTCGATTGCTGTGCTGAACGTGGGTGCGGCGCAAGCTGATGCCGCAGGCACTCGCTGGGTATTGCGTCATTATCGGCGCGGCGGCTTGATCGCGAAGGTGTCGCAAGACCGGTATCTGTGGGGCGGAGCCGATCGCACGCGTTCCTTTGCTGAATGGCGCCTGCTCGCCGAATTGCGTCGACGCGGCTTGCCGGTGCCGGCGCCCATCGCGGCTCGTTATGTTCGCGGCTTGCTCACCTATCGCGCGGATCTGATCACCGAGCTGCTGCCCGGCACGCGCACGCTGGCCGATGTGATCACCGGGCACGACCTGCCCGAGGCGGGCTGGCGCGCGGTCGGCAAAACCATCGGAGCATTCCATCGCGCAGGGGTGCATCACGCCGATCTGAACGCCAATAACATTCTGTTGGCCCAGAGCCCGCCCGAGGTTTATCTGCTGGACTTCGATCGCGGCCGGATCGAGGCGCGCGGCGCCTGGGAACAGGCCGTGCTGGCGCGCCTCAGGCGCTCGCTCGACAAGATCAAGGGGCAGCGCGCCGATGTGAGATTCGGCGAGCAGCAATGGCAGTGGCTGATGGCAGCCGCGGCCGGCTAGCGTTTGCGCTTGTAGTAGTCCGGATAATCCGGCGTCAGGCCCTTGAAGCGGCGGTGAATCCACAGGTACTGCTCGGGCACGCGGCGCACTTGCGCTTCGATCAGCTCGTTGAAGCGTTTGGCGTCCGCCACCGGATCGTCGCTGGGGAAATTCTCCAGCATCGGATGGATCACCATGCGATACCGGCCGCTCGGCAGGCGTTCCTGGAAAAAAGGCAGCACCGCCGCGCCGGTCATGCGCGCGAGGCGTGAAGTGGCTGTGTTGGTCGCGGCCGGAATGCCGAAGAAGGGCACCATCTCCGCACCTTTCTTGCGATACGCCTGATCGGGCGCATACCACACCGGCTCGTTCGCTCTGAGCGCCGAGATCAAGGTGCGGATGTCGTCGCGTGGAATCGCCCGCTTGGTGCGATCGCTGCGGTTCTGCGCCAGAAAACGTTCCAGCACCGCGTTCGCGGTGGGCCGGTACATGATGTTGATCTCGCCGTCCAGCTTTTCGCACAGCACGCGCCCGCCGATTTCCAGCGTGGTGAAATGCGCGCTGAGCAGAATCACGCCGCGGCCTCGCTCCATGGCTGCCCGCAAATGCTCTAGACCTTCCAGTTCGGTGAGCCGCGCGATGCGTCGGCTCGATCCCCACCAGGCGATGGCAGTCTCGAAAATGCCCAGGCCGAGGCTCTTGAAATGTTCCTTGAGCAGCAGCTCGCGCTGCTCATCGGACAGCTCGGGCAGGCAGATGCCCATGTTGGTCCGCGCGATGCGCACGAACGAGATGGGCAGGCGCACGACGATGCTGCCCAGGACGCGGCCCAGGACAGTGAGCAGGGGAACAGGCAGCGGCTGCAGTGCCTTGAGCGTGCCGATAGCCAGCCAGGTCGGCCAGTAATGCGGCCGGAGCAGGGGCAACAGGGTCTTCATCAGCGTCGATACGGGTCGTAGTCCGGGCGCTTGAAGCGCTTGTAGGTCCACAGGTACTGCGCCGGGTGGCGGCGGGCGTGATCTTCGATCAGCTCGTGGAAGCGGAGCGTATCGGCCACCGGATCGCTGGAAGGAAAGTCCTCGAGCGGGGGATGAATCACGATCACGTAGCCGGAATGGTCGGCGCGGCGTTCGGGAAAATAGGGTAGCACCGGTGCCCCGGAGATCTTCGCCAGTCGGGAAGTGGCGACGTTGGAGGCGGCGGGCACGCCGAAGAACGGCACGATGGCGCTGTTCTTGCCGGTGTAGCGCTGATCGGGCGCATACCAGACCGGCAGGTTGTTCTTCAGATTGGCCAGCAGCTCGCGCACCTGCTCGCTGGTCACGGCCTGGACCGTATGGCGTTCGCGGTTACGGCGCGACAGCTCGGCGATCAGGGGATTCTTGGGCGTGAGATACATGACGCTGGTCGGGCCGAGCATGGTCAACGCGCGCGCCCCCATTTCCAGCGTCGTGAAATGCGCGCTCAGCATCAGCGCGCCACGTCCCTTGGCCAGCGCGGCACGCAGATGTTCCTCGCCTTCGACCCGAATGAGCTTGCGCAGGCGCGCATCGCTGGCCCACCACACCAGGCCGGTCTCGAGCAGCGTGCAGCCCAGCGATTCGAAGTGTTCCCGGACCAGCTCGTTGCGCTCCCGCTCGGACAGCCCCGGCAGGCACAGCTCGATGTTGATCGCAGCGATGCGGCGATCCCGACGGGCGAAGCGATGCGCAAGGCGCCCGAGCGCGCGGCCCACCGCCAGCTGCGTGCGCAACGGCAAAACATTCAGGGCGCGCACCAGGCCGAGTCCCAGCCAGAGGGGCCAGAACCTGGGGCCGAGAAAGCGATAGAGCGGCACGCGTTGCGTGGACGAGGCCGGCGGTGATGTCGTCATCACTTCATAGATGGCAGCGGTTGCAGGTACCATCTTATAGAAGAACACCACGACATGCTGCGTTCCGTCTATACCGCACTCCTCTATGTATTTGCGCCCATCGCTCTGGCAGGCACGGCCCTGCGGGGCGTGCGCGATCCCGCCTATCGCGATCGACTGTCGGAACGATTGGGATTCACGCGGGTATTCGCCGCCGCGCGCGGCACTCGGCCGCTGTGGATCCACGCGGTTTCGGTCGGCGAGGTGCAGGCCGCCGCGCCTCTGATCCGGGCGCTGCTGAAGAAATACCCGCAGCACTCGTTGTTGATCACGACCGCGACGCCTACGGGGGCACAGCGCGTACGGGCACTGTTCGGCGAGTCGGTGCGTCATGCTTACTTGCCGTACGACCTGCCAGGCGCGGTACGTCGCTTCCTGGATCGCGTGCAGCCCGCGCTCGCCATCGTGATGGAGCGCGAGATCTGGCCGAATCTGTTCGGCGAGTGCAGGCGCCGTCGGATTCCCATCGTGCTCGCGAGTGCGCGCATCTCGGAGCGTTCCGCAGTCCGGCATCGAAAGTTCGCATCGTTGTTTCGTGACGCACTCTCGGACGTCACAGTGGCCGCGCAGACGACCCAGGACGCCGACAGATACGCTTCCGTCGGCGCGCCGCGAGTGCTGGTCACCGGCAATGTGAAATTCGACATCGAAGTGCCGCTGGCGGCTCGCGAGGCGGGAGAAACATTGCGAGCGGCGCAGTTCTCGGATCGTCCCGTCTGGGTCGCGGGCAGCACGCACGATGGTGAGGAGCAGCAGATCCTCGCCGCGCATCGAGCGGTGACTGCACAACGGCCGGACGCGCTGCTCGTGCTCGTGCCTCGCCACCCGAATCGTTTCGACGCCGTGCGTGCCTGGTTGAAGAGCGAGCAGGTCGAGTTTGCTTCGCGCAGTCGGAACGAAACGGTGAACGCGGCAACCTCGGTGTTACTGGTCGATACGCTCGGCGAGCTGATGATGTTCTATGCCGCGGCCGACATCGCGTTCGTCGGCGGCAGTTTGATTGCGACCGTCGGCGGTCACAATTTGCTGGAGCCGGCGGTGCTCCAGCGGCCCATTCTGGTCGGGCCTCACAATTTCAATGCGCCCGATATCGCGCAGCTGATGATCGACAGCGGTGCCGCTCGCCAGGTGAATTCCGCCGACGAACTGGCCGCCGCCGTTCTGGAACTGTCTGCGAATCCGACGGCACGCGCCGACATGGGAGCGAAAGCCAACGCGATCGTGGCGGCCAATCGTGGCGCGCTCAGTCGGGTGCTGGAACTGATCGAGCCGCTGCTTCAGGCGCCTTCACACACCACGTGAGTGTGAATGCTGTGCAGGAGCTTGCGATAACGCGGGTTCTCGGTGAACGGCGACGCCCGGTACGAACAGAACATGCTGAAGCTGTGGTGACGGCTGAGCTCGTTCCACAACTCTTCGAGCTGGATGGCCAGCGCGGGCTGGCCTTGCTCGGCCAGTAGCGAAACCATTTCGCCGAAAATTCGCACCGGCTGGCCTCGCGAGGCCGCCTGGGCAAGCAGCAGATTGAATTGCCGATGGAAGCGCTGCTGGTCGATACCGGAGCGTGCATCGAAGAATGTAGGCAACACCTGTTCGGCTTGCAGCGGCACATAGCGGTACTCGGCCGAGAGCGTGACGGGATTCAAGCCGGCCTCGAGCAGATACTGGTCGAGCTGCCGATGATGCTCCGCTGTTGCCACCACCACGCAGGTCTCGTGGGCCATCAGGCCTTCCCGCAGGAAACAGCCGGCCGCGCGCACGTACTCGTCGTCGCTGTTGAAAAACTGAACGATATGCGTGGCGTTGGTCATGGTGCCGGGGGTAAGGGGCCGCTGTTTCCGTGCTCTGGTTGCGGCGGGGGCAGATGATAGTTGCATGACACTCCCCCGGAGCAGTGCTGCTTTCCGAAGTGACGAGGCGCCGCTCGCAGTGTTCCTTCTCCGGCTCGTCATCCGCCTGCAACGAAATCGTCACGACCGGGCTGCATAAAGCCTCCCACTTATCGCGGCTACAGTTCGGGGAGCATTGTCGTGAAAATTGAGAAAGGCGCGAATTGGCGCAGGAATGGCCGTGGCGTTTGGTCCACACCGGTGACGTTGACGGCACTGGTGGTGGCCGGCACCTGTGTGACCGCGCCAGCCCTGGCGGGCTCGCTGTCGGGGCGCGTGAGCGATGCTTCGGGCGTCAAGTCATTGCAAAGCGCCGAAGTCGAAATCGTCGAGTTGCAGCGGCGCGCGGAAACCGGCAGCGATGGCGTGTTTCGTTTTGGTGATGTTCCCGACGGCTCCTACACCTTGCGGACGCAGTACGTCGGCGCGCCGGCGATGGAAACAAAGGTTGACGTGGCCGGCGACACGCGCAGCCCGGACATCCGGCTCGGTGCGGCCCGCGCCGACAGCGGCTACATCGAGAACGTGCTGGTCGTCGGCCAGCACGCCAGCCTGGCCAGCGCCTTGTCGCGCCAGCGCTCCGCCGACGGTGTCGAAAGCGTGCTCAGTCGCGATGGCATCGGCCAGTTCCCGGATCAGAATGCGGCGGAATCGCTGCGACGAGTGGCCGGCATCAATGTCCTGAACGACCAGGGCGAAGGCCGCTTCGTGGCCGTGCGCGGACTGTCGCCGGACATGAACGCTGCATCCATCAACGGCGCACGCGTGCCGGCGCCTGAAGCCGATGTCCGCTCCGTCGCGCTCGACGTCATTCCCGCCGAGCTGATCGAATCCATCGAGATCAAGAAGTCGCTGACGCCCGACATGGATGCCGACACCATCGGCGCGTCGATCGAGATCAAGACCACCAGCGCCTTCGATCGCAAGGAGCCGTTCCTGTCGTTCTCCGGCGAGGGCTCGTTCAACGACCTGAGCAGCGACTGGTCGCCGAAGGGCAGCCTGGACTTCTCCAGGATGATCGGCGATCGGCTCGGCATCGCCGGCGGCCTCTCCTATTACAAGCGCCAGTTCTCCACCGACAACGTCGAGATGGACGGCTGGGATGTGAGCGACGACGTGGCGTTCGCCGACACGGTCGAATACCGCGACTACGATGTCGAACGGCAGCGGCTGGGCGGCTCCCTGTCGCTGGACTATCGCGCGAGTGACAACACGACGCTGTACGCGCGTTTCCTGCGCAGCGAGTTCGAGGATCAGGAGTATCGCGGCCGGCTGATCTTCGAGATGGACGAAGCGCCGAACGGCGGCAACGCCAGCGGTGCCAGCTTCTCGGATGCCGACGGCGAGATCAAACTGGTCCGCGACATCAAGGATCGGTTCGAGAAGCAGACCATCACCTCGCTCAATCTGGGCGGCGAAACGTTCGCCGGTGCCTGGACCTTCAAGTACAACGGCTCCTGGTCGACCGCCAAGGAGCGCGAGGCCGGCTCGCTCGATCCTGTCGAGTTCCAGCGCGAGTTCGACGGCGATGACGAGCTCGATGTGAGCTTCGACTACGGCAACTGGCGTCTGCCGCGCTACACGCTCACTGGCAACAACGTGGCCGCCGTCAACGATGCCGGCGAGTTCGAGTTCGACAAGGTCGAGCGCACTTCGCTCAGCTTGTCGAAGGACGAGGAGCTCGCGGCTCGCTTCGACGTTTCGCGCGACTTCGCGCTGAGCGACGGCCTGTTCACGTTCCAGTTCGGCGCCAAGGCGCGGCAACGCGAGAAGACCTACGACAAGCAAGCGGACATCTTCGACGGCTTCGATGGCGACTTCACGCTCGCCGACGTGGCGGGCGCGCCGAGCTACGGGCTCAACAGCATCGGCACGGTGCCCAACGGTCCGGCGGTTCGCGACTTCATCAACCGCAATCTCGCCGACTTCGAGTTGAACGACATCGACACTGCGTTCGAATCGAACGTTGCCGACTACAGCGTCGATGAAGACATTTACGCGGGTTATCTGCTCGGCCGCCTCGATCGGGGCGCGTTGCGCCTGGTCGGTGGCGTGCGCATCGAGCAGACACGCAATGACATCCGCGCGAGCCGAGTGGAGTTGCTCGAAGGCGAGGACGATACCGTCGTCAACGTCACGCCGACCAGCTTCGATCGCGACTACACCGACGTGCTGCCGAGCCTGAACGTTCGATACCAGGCCGCCGCCGATGTACTACTGCGCGCCGGTGTCTATCGCAGCCTGGTGCGTCCGAGAATCGGTCAGCTCGCGCCGCGCTTCGTCGTCGAACAGACGGTCGAAGAGAACGACGAGGGCGAGGTCGAAGTGTTGCGCGAGGGCGAGTTCGGCAATCCGGAGTTGAAGCCTTACGATGCGTGGAACCTCGACCTGTCCGCCGAATGGTATCTGGGCAACAACGGCGTGCTGCAGGCGGGCGTGTTCTACAAGCGCATCGACGACTTCATTGTCGATGTCGTGTACCAGGACTCGGAGTTCCTCGGCGTGGCGTTCAGCGAGGCATTGATTCCCCAGAACGGCGAGCAGGCCAAGGTGAAGGGTGTCGAGCTGAACTATCAGCAGTCGCTGACTTTCCTGCCGGCGCCGTTCGATGGCGTGATCGTCGGCTTCAACTACACGTATACGGACGCGGAGGGCGACTTCGATGGCCGGACCATCGCGCTGCCAATGTCATCCGAGAACACCTTCAACGCGTCCCTCGGCTACGAAAAGGGACCCCTGAGCTTCCGAGTGACTGCGGCTTATCGAGACAAATATCTCGACGAGCTGGGCGGCAGCCGCGAGGAAGATCGCTACGTGCAGGATCACATCCAGTTCGATCTGAGCGCCCGCTATCGCGTGACGCCGCAGTTCCAGGTCTTTGCCGACTTCGTGAATCTGGGGGACGAGCCGTACGTCGCCTATCAGAATCTCGCCGGTCGCAAGCGCTTGCTGCAGTATGAAGAGTACTCGTGGACGGCCAAGACCGGCTTCCGTTACACGTTCTGAGCCAATGAAAAAGGGGCCTCCCTGGAGGCCCCCTTTCGGTCAGTGACCGGCCTGCTGCAGCATCAGCAGCCGGTCTTTCATCGCCGGTGGCGACCACTGATAGGTCCAGGTCTCGGTCAACGTCAGGTGACCGAGGCGCAGGAACAGGCGGATGTCGACCGGATCCATGCTTTCGTCGGGCAGCTTCACATCGAACATCGCTCGATAGCCGCCGATCTCCTTGAGCGGACGCGCCGAGGTGATCTCGACTTCGCCGCGCGAGACGCTGATGACCGGCTCGACTTTCGCGCGCTCGGGCAACGTCGCGAGCTCGCCGCCTTTGAAATCCACAGCGAAGCGCCACGAGAAATACCGGCGCCGTTGTCCCACCACGCCGCCGAGACCGGTGCGAGTCGCGACCACTTCGCCGAGCGAGGAGGAGATCGGCATCTGAGTGCCCCAGTACATGCGATAGCTGTACAGCAGCTCCTCGCCGCCTTTGACCGGAGTCGCGGGATTCCAGAACGCGACGATGTTGTCGAAGGTCTCATCCGGCGTCGGGATCTCGGTGAGCTGCACCGAGCCCTTGCCCCATTGCCCCTTCGGCTCGATCCACAGGCTCGGCCGGCGCTCGTAGAACACGCCGTCGTCCTGGTAGTTGTTGAAATCGCGATCTCGCTGCAGCAAGCCGAAGCCGCGCGGGTTCTCGTCCAGATAGGAATTGAAGCGCAGCATGGGCGGATTGCTCAGCGGGCGCCACAGCCATTCGCCACTGCCGGTGTACAGCGACAAGCCGTCCGAGTCGTGAATCTCCGGCCGCCAGTCGTAGCCCATGCGGCGATCGTTCTCGCCGACTTGATACATGCTGGTGAGCGGCGCGATGCCGAGCCGTCGAATCGCCTTGCGCGGATAGATCGCGGCGTCCACTTCGATCACCTGCGGTGCACCCGGCGTCAGCGCGAATCGATAAGCGCCCGCGACGCTGGGTGAATCCATCAACCCATAGATCACCAAGGTGCGCGAGCCCGGCGACGGACGCTCGAAGAAATATTCGGAGAAGCGGGGGAACTCTTCGGGGTCCAAGGCCGTATCGACTGCCAGGCCGCGCGCCGACAGACCGAACTGCCGCGTGTCGCTGCCGACGCTACGGAAATAACTCGCGCCAAGGAAGGACGCGACGTCTCGCTCCCAGTCGGTAACGGTGTGGACGCGGAAGCCCGCCCATGACAGATCCTTCGGGATCGAACGCGGGTTGAGGCCGCTGCGACTCAGGTCGAACAGCTCGGGGCGATACAGGACTTCGCGCGCCTGGCCATTGACGATTTCGTGCATGCGCACCGGCTCCTTGAAGCCGCGGCCCATGTGAAAAAATTCCAAGCGGAAGTTGCCGTCCATGTCGGCCCAGAGCGCGTCCTCGCGCTTGAAGCGGATCGATTGATACTCGTCATAGGTCAGTTCTTCCAATGCCCTCGGCGCGAGCTTGCTCGGCGGCTCGTACGGCTTGCTCGCCAGGGCGCGCGCCCGGCCTTTCAATATGGCGTAATCGAATGGGCTGGCCGGTCCGCGAAAGGCCTGTTCGGCGGCGGCGGCGAGCCCGGAAGCGGACAGCGTGGAGAGCAGGACTGCGGATTGCAGGAAGTCGCGGCGTCGGAGCATGTGTGGTCCAAGTGGCTGACGAGACAGGCTCAACGTATGAGCGGGGCGAAGGTTACCAGCTGAACGCACCCTGACCAATGTCGTTCAGCTTCCGATCAGATGCGCTGGTCGATAGTGTCTGCCAAGACCGGTGGTGGTTGCCGGTGTTCACGAGGAGATGGCTATGAAGACCCTGTTTGCTGCTGCCGTTACGGTGTCGATGCTCCTGGGCACGGCCGCCACGGCGTACGCGGACAATGATCGCGGCCGTCACGAGCGTCATTACAACGATCACGGCAAGGATCGTCGCGACCATCACCGTGATCATCGCCGGGACTGGGACCGACACGATCACGATCGTCGTTACGACCGACGCGATGCGTATCGCGCCGGCTACTGGCACGGCCGGGCCGACCAGCGTCGCTACGATCGCGGCCGATACATTCCGCCGCGGGGGTACTATGTCCGCTCTTGGCGACATGGTGACCACCTGCCGCGCTCGTATTACGAACGCAGGTACATCGTGCACGACTACGGTCGCTATCACTTGCACGCGCCGCCGCGCGGCCATCATTGGGTGCGCGTGAACAACGACGTGGTGCTGGCCGCCATCACCAGCGGGTTGGTGGTGAGCGTCGTGAACGGATTGTTCTATTGAGGTTGGTTACAGATCGGACCAGAAGACCCACCCCCTGACCCCCTCCCGTGCCCGGGAGGGGGATTCAATTTTTGAAAAAGATTCGACGGACCTGCGGTCGGGCCTGAAGGGCTCGCGGGAATGAAACATTCCCTTCCGGTCCAAGGGAGCGGGCAGGGCGGCCCTGCGGCTGGTCCGCACATAAAGCGATAATGAGAACCGCGTCACGCGGTAAACGTGACCGAATTCCGTAACCTCGCCACGGTTCACCGTCGGTGGCGGCAGATTATGGAAAGACACGAGTTCTCGGCCCTGATCGGGCGCCTGGAACGCCAGGCCGACGACAATCCCCAGTTCTATGCGTTGAAAGTCGGGGCGCTCGCGGCGCTGGGTTACGCGTCGATCTTTCTGCTGGCCGTCATCATCCTCGTCACCTTCTGGTACACCTTCAGCCCGTTACTGTCCGGTGAACGTTTCCGTGCGCCGCTGATCGTCGCCTGTGCCGTGGGGCTGGTCACATTGGTTGGAATGATTCGCGCGCTTTGGGTTCGTATCGCTGAACCCGCCGGCCGGCGCGTCACTCGCGAAGAAACGCCGCGTTTGTTTGAAGCCATCGATGAAGTCGCCGCGAAGATCGGCGGCGTGCGTGTCGACTCGGTCTCGGTCAGCTCGGACTTCAACGCCTGCATCGTGCAGACGCCGAGTTGGGGCATCTTTGGCAACTATCGCAATCATCTCGAAATCGGCCTGCCGCTGGCCATGGTGCTCACCGTCGACGAGCTGAAGGCGGTGATCGCGCACGAGATGGGGCATCTGTCCCAGGCGCACGGCAAATTCGGCGCGTGGATTTATCGTCAGCGGGTGACCTGGCACGCGCTGGAGTCGAAGTTCAGCAATCCCGTTGGAATATTCGATCAGATCCTCGGTGCGTTCTATGGCTGGTACGCCCCCTATTTCTATGCATACAGCTTCGTGCTCGCGCGCAATCATGAATACGTCGCGGATCGCGCGGCCGCGAATGTCACAAGCGCCGCTGCCATCGGTGCGGCACTCACGAAACTGGAGCTCGCCGGACGATTCCTGTCCGAAGTGTTTTGGAAACGTTTGTACGACCAGGTCGAGCGGCAGCCCGATCCGCCTTACATGCCGCACGCCGTGATGCCGCGCGCGTTCAAGGCGGCCGAGCAGCAATGGGCACGCCCGGACTGGTTGCAGCAAAGCCTGCGGCGCTATGCCGCCGATGACGATACGCATCCCAGTCTCGCCGAACGCCTGGCCGCGCTCGACATCGAGCCGGCGACGCCGGTGCATGATCCCGGACGCTCCGCGCTGACATTGTTTCATCCGTCGACGCCGTCGCTGGTGAAGTTCTTCGATGACGAGTGGCAGCAGGACACGGCGCCGAAGTGGCGCAAGCGTCACGCTGAAATCGCCGAAGCCAAAGCCAAGCTGAGCCTGCTCGACGATGCCGAGAACGCGGCGCTCAACGACCAGGAGATCTGGGAGAAAGTGCTGCTGCTGCTGGAGATCGACCGGGATGCGCAGGCGCTGGAGACGCTCGATCAGTTGCTGTCACGGGACGGCGAGTATCCCAAGGCGCATCTGCTGATGGGCCGGATGCTCCTGGACCGCAACGACGACCGTGGCCTGAAACATTTGCTGCTGGCGATCGAGCAGGACCTGGAGTTGAACGAAGAGGCCGGTCGTGCCGGTTACGTGTATCTGATGCGGCGCGGCCGGGAGAAGGAAGCAAAACGCTTCTGGGCCAAGGCGCAGGACCTTTACGAAAACCCGCGGCACATGCGGGATTCGCTCGCCGACTGAGCGCGCCGCGCTTCGGCCCGTTCGAGCCGAAGCGTCGGCGCTCATCGAAGCATCAATGCCAGTTATTGCGCGTCTGGAATTCGCGCGCCTGCCGTTCCGCGCCTTCCCGCGCCAGGCCATAACGCTCCTGCAGCTTGCCGGCCAGAATCTCGGCGTTGCCTTCCATCTGGTCGATCTCGTCGTCCGTCAACTTGCCCCACTGCTCCTTGATCTTGCCCTTGAGCTGCTTGAAATTGCCGCGTGCAATGTCTTTGTTCATGCGAGTCTCCGGTATTCACCAATCCGCGCCGCATGCATGCGCCGCGCGCCGTATTAACGATTCGCGGCATCGCAAAGTTCACTTATGTTTATTGTGGGTCGATTCCGGACGCCCGGCCGCCGGCGCTTTCTTGACAGAGCGGGCCCGGGGCTTTAGCGTTCGGGCCTGCGCCGATTTGAGTTCAGCTTGCGGGCGCGTAAGAAATACGGCTAAAGCGAAGCAACCCTGCTTGAGCTTTGGCGAGCGGGTTTTTTTGTGCCTGCTTGCCGACCCGTCCCGGTCGGCCTCCCTCCCGCAGCCCTCGTCGACGCCGTGAACGACGCTGGTACGAGGCTGGAGAGTGGCGTGAATCCTTCCATTGTGGTGCTCAAATTCGGCAGCTCGGTGTTGCGCACCGAGGCGCATCTGCCGCAGGCCATCGATGAGATCTATCGTGAATGGCGGGCCGGCCGGCGAGTGATCGCGGTCGTCTCGGCGTTTGCGGGCGTGACGGATCAGCGCTTCGCACAAACACGCGCCGTCACCGACGATTTGCACGAGCAGGCGGCGTGGGTGGCCGGCGGCGAAGAGGAGTCAGGCACGAAGCTGGCTGCCGCGCTGGTGGCGAACGGCGTGTCGGCACGCTACGTCGACGCTCGCGAAGCCGGGCTACGCGCGCATGGCGAGCCGCACGAATCCACACCGGTCTCGCTGAATTCCAGTTACCTGCGAGAGCATTTGCACGATCACGCAGTGCTGGTCGTTCCTGGGTTCGTTGCGCAGGACATCCAAGGTCGCACGGTGTTGCTGGGACGCGGCGGCTCGGATCTCACGGCGTTGTTCCTTGCCAAGAATCTGGAAGCTCGCTGTCGTCTGTTGAAAGATGTCGACGGTGTCTATGAAAGCGATCCGGCGCTCGCCGACAGTCACGCGCAGCGCTTCAATCGATTGAGCTGGCGCACGGCGCTGGAGATTGGCGGACGGATCATTCAACCGCGCGCGCTGCAGTTCGCGCAATCGCATGGGCAGTCATTTGAAGTCGCATGCGTCGGCTCGAACTTGTACACACTGGTCGACCATGGTCCCGACGACATCGCGGCCGTTCCTCACGAAAACATCCAGCCCTTGCGCGTCGTGCTGCTCGGTCTGGGCACGGTCGGGCTCGGCGTGTATGCACATCTGGTCCGTCGGCCGGATTTGTTTCAAGTGGTGCGGGTCGTCGTCAGAGACCTGGAGAAGCCGCGTCGGCTCGCGGAGCCCGATCTCGAAGTGCCGGCCTCGCTGCTGTCGACCGATGTTTGGGCCGCAGTCACCGAGCCCGCCGATCTGGTCATCGAAACGATGGGCGGTCTCGAACCGGCGGGCGAGGTCGTGCATGCCGCGTTGTTGCGGGGTCGGGCGGTGGTCACTGCCAACAAGGCGCTGATTGCATCCCGCTGGTGGGAGCGGCTGGCGCGTTTTGCTGGCGGCGATCATCCTCGCTTGAAGTTCGGTGCCGCGGTCGGCGGCGCGGTGCCGGTCCTCGAAACCGTGAGTGCCGTGGCCCGTCAATCTGGCGTCGTGCAAGTTCGCGCCATTCTCAACGGTACGTGCAACTTCATACTCGACGCGCTGGAGCAGCGGATAGACTTCGACACGGCGGTTGCACATGCGCAGGCCAATGGGTTCGCCGAAGCGGATCCGCATGACGACCTGGTTGGGCTGGATGCCGCGCGCAAGCTGGAGTTGATCGCGCGAGCCGCTTTCGGCGAAACATCGCATTTCGAGCTGACGGTGCGCGGCATCGTTGGGGTGACGCCCAGCGAGGCGTCGCTGGTGCGCGAGGAAGGCTCGAGGCTGAAGCTGGTCGGCACCTGCGAACGAACTGAAGGGCACGTGCGCGGTGTAGTGAAACTCCAAGAGCTGCCCGAGAGTGATTTCCTGGCGGGCGCGCGGGCCGAACAGAACCGAGTCGAGATCGTGGCAGGAAATGGCCAGGTCCTGCGTCTGGCGGGGAAGGGCGCCGGGCGCTGGCCCACAGCACTTTCCATCCTGGGCGATGTCCATGAATACTCGCGCGGTAGCCGCATGGCCCGGCAGGACGAGCAGGTGCAGCCCGCGGTGGCGAATGCATGATGGATAATTCTGACAGGAATCTGGAAGGGCATGAAAAAGTCATTGGTGCTGATCGTGGCGCTCGCGTTGCAGTCTGGATGTGCGAAACAGGAACCGGCCCCCGCGGTCGATGCCAATGCGGCGGCCGCGCCGCGTGCTGAGCTGGGAGACTTCGGCTTGGACCTGAGCGCAGGCAATCCCCAGATCAAGCCCGGCGACGATTTCTTCGCGTACGCCAACGGCAAGTGGTACGACACGTTCGAGATTCCGCCGGACCGCGCTTCCTACGGCGCGTTCAACAAGCTCAGCGATCTGTCCGAAGAGCGGGTCAGGAAGCTGATCGAGCAAGCGGCGGCAGCCCATCCCGCGGCCGGCACGCCGGAGCAGAAGATCGGCGATTACTTCGCCAGCTTCATGGACGAGTCGGTCATCGAGGCGCAGGGGCTGAAGCCCATCGAAGCGGATCTGGCGCGCATCCAGGCCGCCAGGACCAAGCAGGACATCGCGACTCTGTTCGGCTCGCCGGGCTTCATGTCGACGTTCGGCGTCGGCATTTCACCCGACCTGAAGAATCCCAGCCGCTATTCGGTCGAGATCGGCCAGAGCGGGCTGGGTCTGCCGGATCGCGATTACTATCTGAAGGACGATGCCAAGCTGAAAGAGCATCGGGCCAGGTACGTGGCGTTCATCGAGCAGATGCTCACGCTCGGCGGCGTGCCGGATGCCGCCAGCAAGGCCAGCGGCATCATGGAATTCGAGACGGCGCTCGCCAAAGTGCAATGGCCGCTCGAAAAGCGCCGCGATGCCGAGGCGAACTACAACCCGCGCACCAAGGCGCAGCTGGTCGCGTACGCACCGGGCTTCGACTGGCAGGCGTTCTTCGACGCCGCCGATGTCGGCGCGCGCGACAACTTCGTTCTGGGGCCGCTCACCGCAATTCGCGACAGTGCCAAGGTGCTCGACAAGACCTCGCTGAGCACGCTGAAGGATTACCTCACGTTCCACTTGCTGCGCACCAATGCGCCGTTCCTGCCGAAGCGCTTCGATCAGGCGAACTTCGCGTTCTACGGTCAGCAGCTGCGCGGCCAGCCGCAGCAGCGCGAGCGTTGGAAGCGGGGTGTGGCGATCACCAACGACGCGCTCGGCGAGCTGGTCGGTCAGGTGTACGTCAAGGAATATTTCCCGCCCGAGTCCAAGGCCAAGATGGAAACGCTGGTCGGCAATCTGCGCGCCGCCTTGAAACAGCGCCTGGCGACCTTGAGCTGGATGAGCGAAGAGACGCGCCAGCGCGCCGAAGCGAAGCTCGCCACGTTCGTGGCCAAGATCGGCTATCCGGACAAATGGAAGGATTACTCGGCGCTGGAAGTGAAGCGCGACGACCTGATCGGCAACGTGCGGCGTGCCTCGATCTGGGACTGGCACCGTCAGGTGGCGCGCCTGGATCAGCCCGTGGACCGCGACGAGTGGTTCATGAACGTCACCGACATCAACGCCTATTACAACCCGCTCAACAACGAGATCGTGTTCCCGGCCGCCATCCTGCAGCCGCCGTTCTTCGATCCCGCGGCCGACGACGCGGTCAATTACGGTGGCATCGGCGCCGTGATCGGTCACGAGATCGGTCATGGCTTCGACGATCAGGGCCGCAAGTTCGCGCCGGACGGCAGTCTCACCGACTGGTGGACCAAGGCCGACGCCAATGCCTTCGGCGACAAGACCAAGGTGCTGATCGAGCAGTACTCCTCGTTCGATGCGCTGCCCGGCCTGAAAGTCAACGGCGCCACCTCGCTCGGCGAGAACATCGGCGATCTGGGCGGTCTGAACATGGCCTACGAGGCCTATCACAACACCTTGCAGGGCAAGCCGGCGCCGGTGCTCGATGGCCTGACCGGCGATCAGCGCTTCTTCCTGTCCTGGGCCCAGGTGTGGCGAACCAAGATCCGCGACGAAGCGCTGCGGGCGCAGGTGCTGTCGGATCCGCACGCTCCGCCATATTTCCGAGTCAACGGCGCCGTGCGTAACATGGACGAATGGTATGCCGCATTCGACGTGAAGCCCGGCGACAAATTGTTCCTGCCGCCGGAACAGCGAGTAAAAATCTGGTGAGCTCGCGCCCGGCGTGGCTGCGCCGGGCCTGGTTCGTGGCGACGCTTGGCGTCGCCACGCTGTCCGGCTGCAGTAAACCGCCTCCCGAGCCGCCGCCGGCGCCTGCGCCGCTCAGCAAACAAGGGTTGTCGCTGTCCTCCTGGAAGGCAGCGAGCCCGGACCTGCACGACCGTCTGTTGCTGGCTCACGCCACGGCCAAGGGCGACACCGAAGCCATGGTCCTCGTCGCCACCGAGGTCGGCAAGATCCGGGACGTGGCGAGCGCAATTGCCGCGCTCGGCGGCGATATTCAAACGCGCTTCGATGACGTTGGTTATCTGCGGGTGCGCTTGCCATTGGATCGCTTCTCCGACGTCGGCGCGTTACCCCACGTGCTGATGGCACATCTGGATGGCGGTGGCGCGCATGGGCTGTACGAGAACGATCGCGATCTCGTGCGCTACCCGATGAGTGAAGCGGCGCAGACGCACGCTGCCACTCCGAGACCAGCGGACGCGACCGATACGTTGCTCGGCGCCGAGGTCGACTCTCCCACGTCCTCGCTCGCCATCGAAGTCGAATCCCTGTTGACCGCCGCGGTCAGCAACGAAAACAAAGTCCTGACCCGCGATGACGACGGCGGCCGATTCCCGGGCGGGGGCCTGGATCTGTTCGCGCTGATGGCCAATCGCGTTTTCGAAGTTCACAGCACGCCGCTGCTATTTGCGGCGGGCGCTTTGGGCCGGGTCGAAGGTGTGACTGGCGCGTCGAGTGCGCGGCGCGTGATCTCGGTGGGCGAGCTCGCAAACGAACGGATTCCCGTGACTGCGTCGCTGGGGCCAGCTGTGGACGGCGCGACCAAGCCCGATGTACTTGCCCCCGGCGGCTTTGCACAGGCGGCCAGCGAAACGGAATCTCTGATCGCGGCCGCGCGAGCCGAGAGCCTGCCTGCCGATGCGCGACACATCGCGTGGGCCATTCGAATGAGTGCGCGAAGGCTCGACGGGTTGCAAGCGCACGAGCAGGGCTTCGGTGTCATCGATACCGCTCACGCGATCGAGTTATTGAAACAGCGGCGCGCTCGGAAATTGGATTTGCCCGATATCCAAACGCGCGCGCCCGTGAAGACGTATGTCTCTCGCTTTCTGCCGGAGCCTGGCATCGGGCAGGGATTGTACGAACGCGAAGGCTGGCTGGTGGGCCAGAAGGACGCGCGCAAGCTCACCTTGTTGCGTCAGAGCGGCGCGCCCACGCCGCTGACTTATTCGCTGCGGTGGCAAGGCAACGATGGCACGTTCAAAACGACTCAGGAGCAGGTGTCGCTGCCATTGAACGAGCCCGTCGAGATTCCGCTGGAGATCTCGGCTGCGGAAGCCGGGGTCCACAGTGCCCAGCTGTATCTGATCGACGAGGCGAGCGGCTTGCCGGTGCACGCGCTCATGACCACCATCGTCGCGGCGGAGCCGTTCACGGCAGCGAACAACTATCGTGTCGAGCATCGCGAGCAATCGATGCCGGCTGCGAGCGTCAAGCGATATTTCCTGGACGTGGTGCCGAATATTTCCTCGCTGCGCCTGGACGCCGGCGTCGGAGCCGGTCAAATTCAATTGACGCTCACCGGCGGCCAGCTCGATCTGCCGCCATCGAAGATCATTGCGCCGAATCAGCCGGGCGTATTGCTCGTGCCCTACCCGCCGCCGGGTGTCTACGAGCTTACGGTGCTGCCGACCCATGCCGGCGCAAAAGATGTGCAGGTCGCTGCGTCCATTCGTTACGTGGATTCGCAGCTGGACGACAAGGTGCCAGGCGTCAACTCGACCACGTTCTGGCTGAACAATATCTACGCGCCGCTGCAACGGAGCGAGATCGTCACCGAGGTCGGGGCGCGGCGCATGCTGAAAGATGTGGGCGGGCAGAATGGCATGCGTGCCTACAACATTGCGGTCGAACCGGGCAGCTCGACGTTGCGAGTCGCGGCATCGCCGCCCGATGGACGGACCCGCATCGGTCTGTACTTGTATGACTGCGTGAGCGGAACGTGCAAATTGTGGGGCAGTGAAGTGTTTACGCGGCCGGTCGCCAAGACGCTCGTGGTTCCAATGCCGCGCGCCGGGTTGTGGCGCGTCGTCGTCGATGCCACCGCTCCGGGAACGGCATTCGAGTACACGCAGATCGTGACGCATCCCCGCTTCGGCAGCGGCACCGTTGCCGGAGAAAATACCGAGCGTCGTACCGGCGCGCGTTGGAACCAGAAGGTGAGCTTTCAAGTTAGCGCAGCGGCGCCCCTTGGATATGACCTGGTCGGAGTGATGGATCTGATCGATCCGCCCAGCGAGGCCGACGAGCGCGCTGCGCCGTTCAGCGACTGGCGGACGACTGGCGACGCCCGCAACCAGCCGTTGCGTCCGTTGCGACTGACGACGCAGGTGATGCGGCTGGATGTCGGCGGCAGTCCCGCGCCCGGGTCGTGACATTGATGAACCAAGGTGCGCACGCCCATTCCTGGCGTTGCGACCGCAAGGCTCGTATAAGCAGTGCAGTGATTTGAGTTGGGGCCGGAGTCGGTCGCACGGCCGGCGTTTTCGACCGGAGGATACAGATGAGCACTGAATTCGCAGACGTCGGCTTGATCGGCCTCGCCGTGATGGGCGAGAACCTGGCGCTCAACATGGAAAGCCGCGGCTTTCGGGTCGCTGTTTTCAACCGCACCACCGCGCGCGTCGATGAATTCATGCAGGGGCGCGCCAAGGGCAAACGCTTCATCGGCACGCACGATCTCAAGGAATTCGTCCGGTCTTTGCAGAAGCCGCGCAAGATCGTGATGCTGGTGAAGGCCGGCGCCCCGGTCGATCAGCTGATCGATCAGCTGCTGCCGCTGCTCGAGCCGGGCGACATTCTCATCGATGGCGGCAACAGCCTGTTTACGGACACCATCCGGCGCGCCAAGCGCGTCGAAGAGAGCGGCATGCTGTTCGTCGGCTCCGGCGTGTCCGGCGGCGAAGACGGCGCGTTGCATGGCCCTTCACTGATGCCCGGCGGCAGCCCCGCCGCGTGGCCGCACATCAAACCGATTTTTCAGGCGATCGCGGCGCGCACTCCGGACGGCGAGCCGTGTTGCGACTGGATGGGCGAGAACGGTGCCGGCCATTTCGTGAAAATGGTCCACAACGGCATCGAGTATGGCGACATCCAGCTGATCTGCGAGACCTACGATGTGATGAAGCGCGTGCTGGGCATGAGCAATGCCGAGATGCACGAGGTGTTCGCGGAATGGAATCGCGCCGAGCTGGACAGTTATCTGATCGAGATCACGCGCGACATCCTCGCCTTCGTGGACAAGAACGGCGAGGCGACGGTGGACAAGATCCTGGATGCGGCCGGGCAGAAGGGCACGGGCAAATGGACCGTGGTCGAAGCGCTCGACGAAGGCGTTCCACTCACGCTGATCGGCGAGGCAGTGTTCGCTCGCGCGCTGTCGGCGGCCAAGGAAGAGCGCGTCAATGCGTCGAAACAACTCCAGCCGGTGGTCAGCGAGTTCAAAGGCGACCGTCAACAGTTGATCGACGATCTGCGCCAGGCGTTGTATGCGTCCAAGATCATCAGCTACGCGCAGGGTTATCAGCTGATGCGCGCGGCCGCGAAGACTCATCAGTGGAATCTGAACTACGGCGGCATCGCGCTGGTCTGGCGCGCTGGCTGCATCATTCGCTCCGCGTTCCTGGGCGATATCAAGAAGGCTTTCCAACGCGATCCGCAGCTGGTCAATCTCTTGTTGGATCCGTTCTTCCGTGACGCGGTGTCGACGCGCCAGGCCGGCTGGCGGCGCGCCATCGTCGCGGCGGTTCAAGGGGGCATTCCGGTGCCTTGCATGAGTGCCGCTTTGTCGTATTTCGACGGTTACCGCGCCGAGCGTCTGCCGGCCAACCTGTTGCAAGCGCAGCGGGATTTCTTCGGCGCGCACACCTACGAGCGGATCGATCAGCCGCGCGGACAGTTCTTCCACACGGACTGGACCGGGCACGGCGGCGCCACGACGTCGCGTTCGTATAGCGCTTAGCGTCGTTACGGGGTGCGACGGCCGGCTGGTTTCCTGTCAGTCATCGAAAAAAATACCGGAAGCGATATGAGTTGAATATCGCGCGCCGATGCGAGAGGTTATCCCCGTCACCCTCCCAGTGACGGTCGAAACGGTCTCGCCCGCTTCGATCAGAGTCAAGGAGAACACCGCCGGCAACGGATCTGCTGGGTGTCGGCGCGCCGCGGACCACAAAGCTCGTGACGGTGAGCTTTGACTCCGCGGCGTCCGTTTTTTCTAGAACTCCTGCCAGCTCGAATCGTCGCCGCTCGCCTTCGCCATCGGCGCCGGGCGTGCAATGGGACGGCTGACCGGCTTCGATTCCTTGCGAGCCGGCATTTGACGCACGCTGGCGCGCGGAGCGGAAGAAACATTCGCGTTGAGCGAGGCGGGCGCCTCGACATGACGGCGCTGGGTCGTCGAGAAGAACGACACCTTCTGCACCAGCAACTCCGCCTGCTGCTCCATCGTCTTGCTGGCCGCCGCGGCCTCTTCGACCAGGGCCGCGTTCTGTTGAGTGGTCGTGTCCATCTGCGTGATCGCGGTATTCACCTGATCGATGCCACTGGCCTGCTCTTCGCTGGCCGCGGAAATCTCGGCAACGATGTCGGCGACACGCTTGACGCTCGCCACGATCTCCTGCAGCGACTTGCCCGATTCATCCACCAGCTCGGTGCCGGCCTTGACCTTGGCGACCGAGTCGTTGATCAGATCTTTGATCTCTTTGGCCGCCGTCGCGCTTCGCTGCGCGAGGTTGCGCACTTCGCTCGCGACCACCGCGAAGCCACGACCCTGTTCGCCGGCACGCGCGGCTTCCACCGCCGCGTTCAACGCCAGCAGGTTGGTCTGGAACGCGATCTCCTCGATCACATCGATGATGTCGGCGATCCGTTTGCTGGACTCGCTGATCTCGCCCATCGCGTCGACCGCGCGGCCGACGATGGCGCCGCCGCGATCGGCTTGATCGCGAGCGCCGGTGGCAAGCTGACTCGCCTGGCGCGCGTTATCAGCGTTCTGTTTCACGGTCGTGGTCATCTCCTCCATGGAGGAGGCGGTCTCTTCGAGCGCCGACGCCTGTTCCTGCGTGCGCTGACTCAGATCATCGTTGCCGCTGGAGATCTGACGCGCGGCCGAGCCGACCGAGTCGGCGCCGAGGCGCACCGCGCCGACGATGTCGCTCAACTTGTTGTCCATCTCCTGCATGGCGCGCAACAGTCGACCGAACTCGTCTTCGGTCGTGATTTCGATCTGATTGCCCAGCTTGCCCATGGCGATGCGCTCGGCGGTGCTCACGGCCGTGTTCAACGACTTCATCATCGAGCGGATCAGCATCGTGCCGAGTACGGCGGCGATCGCGCCGGCGATCAGCATCGAGGCCCAGGCGATCAACGTGGCCCGGCGGTAGACGGCGTCGTTGGCCTGGTTGGCTTCGGCGGCCAGTCGGTCCTGCAGCTCGGCCAGCCTGTCGCTGGTCTCGATCAGGCCGAGGATGGCCGGGCGCAGATCCTGGATGCGCAAGCGGCGCGCTTCATCGATCGCGCCGGCTTCGATCCTGGCCACGACCGTGTCGCGAGCCGCACGGAACTGGTCGGTTTTCTGCTGCAAGTCAGCGGCCAGCTCGGCTTCCTCCTGGCTCTGGGGCAAGGACAGGTACTTCGCCCAGGCCTCGTCGATGATCCTGGTGTTCCGCTCCTGGGTAATGCGGTATTCCGACAGCGCCTGCGCGTCCTGCGTCATGATCGCGAGGTCCAGGGCGCGAATGTTGTCCCGGCGCAGCGCCGCCATCTTGTTGACCAGCGCCGCCGACTGGAACTGGTTACCGTACATTTCATCCATCCGGGCGTTGGACTGCTTCAGGGCGTTCAAGCCCAGCAGACCGACGCACAGCATGGCCAGCGCCAACAAGCTCAGCGTCATGGTCAGACGCGCTTTGACGCTGAGGTTCGACATACTCATCCTGGACTCCTCGAAACGAATGCCTGCCACGCAACGGTGGCGTTCCCTGGCTCGCATCGGCGCAGTGCGGCACGTCTGAACGCAAGGTTGGCAGATTCAGGTATCACCTGAGGCGTGGACGACGGGTCGCACCGTCAGGTCCCCGCGCGAGTGCCCCACGTTGTAGGTTTATTGCTGTATCGGCGCCGGCCGCGGGCGTTCAGTTCGGGCGCAGGCGGTCGCGCTTCTGGCCGAACTGCATTTCGATGGCGACGCCGATTTCGGGACTGGGCTCACGCTCTTCGGCGACTCTGCGGCGCGGCCAGGAGACGCCGCCACGCAGCTCCAGGATGAGCCAGTCGGGGGTGAGCTGGCGGCGCATGATCAAGCGGGCCGCCGTGCGCGTCATCTGCACCTCGTTGTCGGTCTGGCCTTCGACCTGCGCCTGGTACGCCAGCCCGGTGCGCTGGCCGATGCTTTGAAACAGAGTGAGCTGGGAAAACCACTCGATGCCCACGGTTTCCTCGGTGAACTTGCCGAGGGTGCTCCAGCGCAGCAGGTAGCGATCCGAGAGCACGCGATCCAGATTGAGGCGCGTGGTGGTGCCGAAGCCTTCGGTGTTCTGCCAGAACACGGTCTCGCGCACGCTGAACACGTATCGATCGGCGAAAGAGCGCACGATTTCGTAGCGGGCGCGCGCGTAGGGATCGAGCGGCAGATCGATGCGCACGCCCACGCCGGCATCGAAGTCGTTGCCGGTGCGCTCGGGGCTGGAATAACCCAGGCCCACCAGCACGCTTTCGTCTTCGAGGGTGCCGAACTGACGCGTCGGCAGTGCGTCGAAGTCGCCTTCGGTGTCGCTGATGTAGTTCTCCTCGCCGACGCGGCCGGCGAATGCGGAAATGCGCTCGTCCCATTGCGGCAGCTGCAGGCGCGCCCGGAAACGCAACCGTGGATCGAAGCCGTCGTACTTGCTCCACAGCGCGCCGGTGGTGATGGTGCCGTAGGTGGCGTGATATTCGTCTCTGTAGATCTGATCGCCGAACAGGCCGTCGAGCCAGGCGGAGGATGCGCACGTTGTGACGGTGAGCGTCCGGCGCACGCGCTGCAGGACGCTGAGCTCTCCCGCAGCGGGCTGCGCGCAGATCTCCATCGGTCCCTCTTCGTCCTGCTCGTCCTGCGGTGGGCCCGCCGCCGCATCGGATTTGGGTTCGCGCTCCAGCGGGCGCGGATCGGATTCGTCCTGTTGCAGGACCGGATCGCGCAACGGACCTTGATTCACGTCTTCCGGACTGATGACTTCGGGCTTGTCGCCCGGCTGTTCGGGCGCGTCGTCCGAAACGTCGGGCTCGACCGGCTGAACCGGTTCATCCCGCGGCTGCGGTTGTGCAGGAGGCTCGGGTGTTTGCGCAAGCGCAGGTGTGCTTCGAAGCACGGCCCACAGCACCGCCAGCGCTAGGGCCAGGAGAGTCAGCCTCGGCATGTAGCTCTGTGGAACTGCTCTAAGCCTTGGGGCTTCCCCACCCATATGTCCTGTTTTTTGCCAGTCGCCTTGAGGAAATCAACGCAATCGGATTGCCGGAGTTCCTTGCCGCCCCGCGGGGCGCGTTTATCATGACCGACCTTGGTGTTCTGTCATCGAGGGTATCGCCGATGAGGTATTTGCACACTATGGTGCGCGTCACGGATCTGCCGGCTTCCTTGCACTTTTATTGCGAGGCGCTGGGGCTGCGCGAGATCCGCCGCGTCGACAACGAGAAGGGCCGCTTCACTCTGGTGTTCCTGGCCGCCCCGGGCGATGAACACGCGCAGGTCGAGCTGACCTACAACTGGGACCCGGAAACCTACGGAATCGGGCGCGCATTCGGCCATCTGGCGTACGAAGTCGACGACATCTACGCGGCCTGCCAGCGCCTGATGGATCATGGCGTGACCATCAACCGCCCGCCGCGCGACGGACGCATGGCGTTCGTGCGCTCGCCGGACAATATCTCGGTCGAGCTGCTGCAGCGGGACGGCGCGCTCGAGCCGCGCGAGCCCTGGAAGTCCATGGCCAACACGGGCGAGTGGTAGAATCCGCCGACCGCACACGACTTAATGCTCCAAGGAGTCTGTTCCATGTCCGCCCCCATTTTCAACGCCGAGCGAGAAGAGAAGCAGCCCGAGAAAGTCGAACGTCCCGAGACATTGGCGGAGCAGCTGTCGTTCAAGTCGCGTTTCGTGCTGGTGTTCGGCGAGATCAATCACGTGGCCGCGCGCAGCGTCTGCGAACGGCTGATCGCGTTGTCGCAGCAATCGGATGCACCGATCCGCGTGCTGATCTCTTCGCCCGGCGGCCACGTCGAATCCGGCGACGCCATTCACGACATGATTCGTTTCATCAACGCGCCGGTCATCACCATCGGCACCGGCTGGGTGGCCAGCGCCGGCACGCACATCTTCCTGGCGGCCGAAAAGAAGAACCGGGTGTGTCTGCCGAACACGCGCTTCATGATCCATCAGCCCGGCGGCGGCGCGGGTGGTCCGGCGGCGGACATCGCGATTCAGGCCAAAGAAATTCTGCGCACGCGTGAGCGCATCGCGCGCACCATTGCCAAGCAGACCGGTCGGCCGTACGAGCAGGTCGTGGTCGACATGGAACGTGACTTCTGGCTGAGCGCCAACGAAGCGATCGACTACGGCATCGTGTCGCGCGTGGTCGAGTCGTACAAAGATCTAGCCTGATCGTTCAGCGAGGCAGGCCTGCACCTGCGCCCGGAACCATTGCGAGGCCGGGTCTTCGTCGACGTTGGAGTGCCAGTACAGAAAGGACTCCAACGGCGGCACCTCGATGGGAAAGGGCAGCAGCTGATTGCTGCTCCCCCGGCTCACGATCGCTGCCTGGCTGCGAGTCATCGTAGCCAGCAGCTCCGATGCGGCGACCACCTGGCTCGCGGCCGCATGATGCTGACAGCGCATCTTGATATGCCGTGACAGTCCCAAGCGCGCCAACGCGCCGTCTTCGTATCCGCCACCGCGGCGACGTCCCGTGATGAGAATGTGCGACAGGGACGTATAAGTCTCCAGATCCAATTTGCCTTGCACCACCGGATGATCGGCGCGGGCGAGCACGACCAGCGGCTCGGCGCCGATGCGTTCGCGCCGCACCTCGTTCGACAGTGGCAAAGCCACGTCGATCGCCACATCGATCTCGCCGCTTTGCAGATCTTCTTCCAGATCGCGCCGATCGATGCGCACGGAGGCGATACCGATATGCGCCGCTTGTGTGCCGATGCGCCTCATGAGCGCGGGCAGAAACGTCAGCTCGTGCGATTCGCGAGCGGCAATGGTGAAGCAGCGCTGCGCGGTACCGGGCTCGAAGTGCCCGACCCGCTGGAGCATTTGCTCCAGATTGCCGAGCGAGCTGGCGATGCTGTCGGCCAGCGAGCGCGCCAGCGGGGTCGGAATCATCTCGTGCCCCCGCCGTTCGAACAGCGGATCGTTCAGCAGCTCGCGCAGCCGCCCTAGCGCATGGCTGACCGCGGGTTGGGACAAGTGCAGACGCCGGCTGGCGGCCGTGATGCCACCCTCGCGGTAGATCGCGTCGAACACTGTAAACAGGTTGAGATCGATCCTGGACAGCTGCATGGGGCCTCCCTCGTCCGGCCATTGTCCGGCATGGGACACTCCATGCATATGGCTGATTTGGCCGCATTCACACAATGCATTGGCGCCCGACCCGGGCGAGACGGCAAGTTAGCAGCATCGGTTGAACTCTCGGAGGAAGCGAGCATGGATTTCGAATACAGCCCACGCGTGCGCGAACTGCAGGCGCGCCTGCTGAAGTTCTTCGACGAGCACATCTATCCGAACGAAAAGGTCTACGAGCACGAGGTGGCGCAGAACCGCCGCAATGGCGACGCCTTCATTCCGACCCGGATCATCGAGGAACTGAAGGGCAAGGCGCGGGCCGCCGGGCTGTGGAATCTGTTCCTGCCGCATTCGCCCCGCGCGCCGGAAGGGCTGTCGAATCTGGAATACGCTCCGCTGTGCGAAATCATGGGTCGCGTGCCCTGGGCGCCGGAAGTGTTCAATTGCTCCGCGCCGGATACGGGAAACATGGAGACGATCGAGCGCTACGGCACGGAGGCGCACAAGGATCAGTGGCTGGAACCGTTGCTGGCGGGCGAGATCCGTTCCGCCTTCCTCATGACCGAGCCGGCGGTGGCGTCGTCCGATGCGACCAATATCGACTGCAGTATCCGGCGCGAAGGCGATGAGTATGTGATCAACGGCCGCAAGTGGTGGTCGAGCGGCGCGAACGATCCGCGCTGCAAGCTCTATATCGTGATGGGCAAGACCAATCCCGACGCGAGCAAACATCAGCAGCAGTCGATGATCCTCGTGCCCTCGGATGCGAAGGGCGTGAAGGTGCTGCGTCATCTGCCGGTGTTCGGTTACGACGATGCGCCCCATGGTCATGCGGAAGTGGATCTCCAGGACGTGCGCGTGCCGGTGTCGAACATTCTGCTGGGCGAGGGGCGCGGCTTCGAAATCGCACAGGGCCGCCTCGGGCCGGGCCGCATCCATCACTGCATGCGGTCCATCGGCGTGGCGGAGCGGGCGCTGGAACTGATGTGCAAGCGCTTGAGCTCGCGCGTGGCGTTTGGAAAGCCGGTGGCGGCGCAGTCGGTGTGGCACGAGCGCATCGCCGACGCCCGTTGCATGATCGATCAGGCGCGTCTGCTGGTACTCAGGGCGGCGTACATGATGGACACGGTAGGGAACAAAGTCGCGAAGCAGGAGATCGCGCTGATCAAAGTGGTCGTGCCGAACATGACTTTGCAAGTGTTGGACTGGGCCATCCAGGCACACGGCGCGGGCGGCGTATCGAACGACTTTCCCCTGGCGAAGTTGTGGGCAAGCCAACGAACGCTGCGCTTGGCGGATGGACCGGATGAAGTCCACCGGAACGCAATCGCCAAACTCGAGCTGGCCCGGCATGTGGGTGGGAAGGGCGGTGAGGTGGGGATGCCTGTTACGCGGGGGAGCTGACGCGTTGGTTGAAAGGCGCCGGTGCTTGGCCTCGGCTGAAAGAGTGTCAGTGGCTCATGGTGGGTCTTGGGTGGGGGCTCGGATAATTGCGTCGTGGCTGCCGCATCATTTGGGCAGCGGGCGCGTCGTCGTAAGAGCGTCGTTGGTTTGGCGGTGGCTGTCGGGGGTCTCGGGAAACTCGCGAGCGTCTTCACTGTTGGCGGGCTTTGCGTTGATGGCTGCCGCATGATTTGGGCAGTGGTCGCGTGACGGTTGGTGTCGCTCGCCCTTGACGCGCTAACGCGCTGCGAGCTGCAACGCGCCGCGGCGGAGGTACTGCCAACGTGCAACGGTTTGCTCGAATGGCGGCGGTGGTCGAGTCACTGTGGTTGCGAACTTCCCGAGACCCCCGACAGCCACCGCCCCGAGATGACTGAGGTGAGTTCGCCGGAGCGGCCGCGCTTTAGCGCGGCCGCAACTGCCGTTGGGCCAACGAGCAAGCTCAATTTCAAACTGAGGGTTTCGTTGGTCGAAGATTCACGTGCGAAACCGCAGCCCAATAAGAGCGCGGTGGCTCGTGGCGGGCTTTGGGTGGGGGCTCGGGATAATTGCGTCGGTGGTTCGGCGGCGGCTGTCGGGGGTCTCGGGAAACTCGCGAGCGTCTTCACTGTCGCGGGCTTTGCGTTGATGGCTGCCGCACGATTTGGTCAGTGGTTGCGTGACGGTTGGTGTCGCTCGCCCTTGACGCGCTAACGCGCTGCGAGCTGCAACGCGCCGCGGCGGAGGTACTGCCAACGTGCAACGGTTTGCTCGAATGGCGGCGGTGGTCGAGTCACTGTGGTTGCGAACTTCCCGAGACCCCCGACAGCCACCGCCCCGAGATGACGGCTGCAACGTCGCCAGAGCGGCCGCGCTAAAGCGCGGCCGCAACTGCCGTTG
>NZ_CALFXI010000024.1 GCF_937958065.1 uncultured Steroidobacter sp. | reverse complement strand
CATCGTCGGCCGCTTGCACCGGCGGACCGCGCGTCACCGCATCTTCCATGACATGCAGTCCCGCCTGCGCGCGCAGGTAAGCGCCGCGATGCCGACGATCCGCGGCCAGCCAGGCTTCGAGCGCGGCGCGGTCTGACTCCGTCACATCGCCGTAGGCCAGGCGCGTTGCCCAGCGGGCGGCCTGCTCATCTACGCCATTTGCTGTTACTGGACTGGCGTTTGCCAAGTGGCGTTACCTTCGCTTCAGTGGCGCGCGGCTCCTGCTCCTGCACGGCATTCAGCACGCTTTTCAGGCCGCGCACGATGTGATTCTCGACGACGCTTTCGCTGATCCCCAACAGCCGCGCCGTGTCCTTCTGCGACATGCCCTCGATCCGCCGCAGCTCGATGACCCGACGACAGGTCCAGGTGAGCCGGGACAACAGGCTCGCGACCCGCTCCAGCTCCTGGCTCGCCTCGAGCACGCGATCGGCCGAGGGCTCCTCGTCTATGACGTTCAACCACTCGATTTCCGTCACCCGACGGATACTTTCCACCTTGGCACGCCGCAGAGTGTCGGTCGCGACCGCCTGCACGGTGCGAAAGAAGTACGAACGGACATTCTCGATATGATCGAGCGAGGGCAGGCTCGCGATCCGGCAGTACGCTTCCTGGATCACGTCGTCGATGTCGACCAGGCTGCCCCACTGGCGCCGCAGCCAGTTACGGACCAGCCCCTCGTGCGGCAGGATTTCCTGGGCTACCCGGGCGGCGACCCGGTCACGCTCAGCATTCATTGTTTCGGCAAGTTCGATGCAGGACTTCAGGGCCCTTCCAGCGGCAGGTGCCGATTATAGGAAGCACCGTGTGAACGATTTGTGACGATGCTAGGATGCGGCCCCCATTCACCACCGCCGTAGAAGCATGAAAAGAACGTCGCTTGCCATCGCTTTGTGTTTGACACTCGCCGCCTGTGCGCCGAAATCGGAAGCGCCCCAGCAGCCGGCCGAGCAAGGTGCCGCAGCCGCGCAGACCGCCCAGGCGCCGGCCGGCAGCTTCAGCATCGGCGAGCTGTCCGCCATCGCTCTGCGCGACGGCGCCTTTGAATTCCCGAACGACAACAAGATTTTCGGCGTCGGCAAGACGCCAGAGGACGTCGCCGGCGTGTTGACCGCTGCCGGTCTGCCCACCGACAAGCTGGGCGTATCGTTGCAGCCGCTGCTGGTCAGGAGCACCGATCGCGTGTTGCTGTTCGATACCGGCGCCGGCGCGAACTTCGGCCCGGCCGGCGGTCAGCTGCCGCAATCGCTGGCCGAGGCCGGCGTCGAGCCCGACAGCATCACCGACGTCTTCATTTCACACCCGCATGGCGATCACATCGGCGGCCTGTTGAACGCCGAAGGCGCGCTCAGGTTTCCGAACGCGACCGTTCACATGGGCGCCGCCGATTGGGAGTTCCTGAAGAGCAGGCCGGAGAATGCCGCGTTGGCCACCGCGCTCACTCCCAAGATCGACGCGTTCGCGCCGGGCGCGGAGCTGGTGCCGGGAATCGTCAAAGCGGTCGATCTGCATGGTCACACGCCGGGCCACTCCGGTTATCTGATCGGCTCGGGCGCGAGCTCCTTGCTGTACATCGGCGACTCCATGCATCACTACGTCATTTCGGTGCAGCAGCCGGACTGGACAGTTTCGTTCGACACCGATGCCGCGACCGGACAGAAGAATCGCCTCGACGTGCTCGCCAAGAGCGCCGAGAGCGGTCAACGCATCTACGCCGTGCACTTCCCGTATCCCGGCGTGGGCAAGTTCGAACACCGTGGCGAAGGCTACGCCTGGGTTCCGGAAACGCTGTAACCAACTCGAAGGCTGCGTGCAGCTCAACGCTGCACGCAGCTGTGTTTGCTACTTCTTGCTGATGGTTACGTGTAACACGGCTTCGGACGGCACGGATCGAGTGATCGCGTAGCCAAGCTCCACCAGATCCAATCCCGCCAGCAGCGGCTCGCCCCGCCCCAACAGCGTGGGCACCACTGCCAGATGCATCTCGTCGATCAACCGCGCCTGCAGGTACTGACGGATCGTCGACGCGCCCCCGCCGATTCGAACATCTTTCCCATTGGCTGCCTCCAGTGCCCGCTCGAGCGCGGCATGCATGCCATCGGTGACGAAATGGAATGTCGTGCCGCCCTCCATGTGCAGCGGTGCGCGAGCGTGATTGGTCAGTACGAACACCGGTGTGTGATAAGGCGGATTCGATCCCCACCAGCCACGCCAATTTTCATCGGGCCAGGGCCCGCGGATCGGACCGAACATGTTCCTGCCCAAGATCCAGGCACCCAGGTCCGCTATGCCGCGCGCCAGATATTCATCGTCGATGCCGGTGCTGCCGCCTTCGTTGCCCACCATCTTCTGGAACGTGCGCGTCCCCCAGGCCCATTCGTGCAACGAGGTGCCGCCCACGCCCAGGGGCTGCTCCAGGGATTGCTCCGGCCCGGCGCCGAAGCCATCCAACGACACGCAGAACGCATTCACCCGAACCTTGCTCATCGATCCTCCTGCCACTCAGCGAATCTTTTCGTCGATCTTGCGCGCCAGCTCGGCGAGATCCGCACTCTCGTCGATGGAAATGTCGACCGGCGTTTCCGCGGGCTTGGGCGTCGGGCCTGCGACCGGTGGCGCGGGCGGCGCGGCGGGTGGCTGCATGCCCACGGGCGGGTTCGCGACCTGCCGCGACGGCATCACCCAATCCTTCTTCTGTTCCATCCAGCGACGATAGCGATCGAAGCTCCACATGCCATCCTCGCCGCCCGACTGGATCACGGTCGCCAGCTGGCTGAACGAGCCGCCGCGAATCGTGCCCCGGGCATTGGAGCTCGCGATCAACACTTCGCAGAGCGGCACTCGCAAGCGGTAATCCTGCAGATATTCCAGGCGCTGGCAGACCACCGCGACCAGGCAATCGGCGATTTGAGCGCGAATGCTGCCCTGGATCTCCGCCGGGAACGACATGCACATTCGATTCAACACTTCGGCGCAGGTCGACGAATGCATGGTCGCGAGCACCAGGTGGCCGGTCTCGGCCGCATTCAACGTGAGCCGCATCGCCTCGGGCGTGCGCATCTCGCCGATCACCAGCACGTCTGGATTCTCGCGCAGCGCATCGATGATGGCCTGTTCATAGCTCGGCGAATGCGTGGGCACTTCGCGCTGGCGAATGAACGAACGATTGTTCGAATACAGATATTCGATGGGACTTTCGAGCGTGATGATGTTCCTGGCGCGCGACGCGTTGATCTCTTCGATCATGGCCGCCAGCGTGGTGGATTTGCCGCAGCCGGTCGGCCCCGACACGATCACGAGCCCGGTCGGCGCTTCGGTGAGCCTGGCCAGATCCGGGTGCAGATTGCAGCCCTTCAGCGTGTTCGTCGAGGCTGCGAGCAGCCGCACCGCCAGCGCCGCCCCCCGAACGGTTTGAAACAAATTGACCCGGCAGCGCGTCCCCGCAACATTGATCGACAGATCCGCCGAACCTCGTCCGCGGAACTGTTCCCACTGCTCGTTGCTGAGCAACTCCCTGCCCATCTCCGCCACGCGCGCCGCCGGTAGCGATTCACCGAGCGCCGACAACTCCCCTCGAACGCGCACGACCACCGGCGTCCCCGCCTGCAAATGCAAGTCGCTCGCGCCGAGCGCTCGCGCTTTCAAAACCCACTCTGCGAGGATCATGGCCTCTCTCCATCAATGCTGCTCCAACTCCGCGAGCCCGCTGCCGCCGGGACTGTTCGGGTTGAGCAGCGCCAGAATGCGACGAACCAACACTTGGCAGTTCGCCCGGCCGGCGTAGGTATTCGCCAGCAGAATGACCCCGGTCCTGGCCGCCCCGTCGAATTCGTAGGACGTCACGGAAACAAAACCCGCTCCATTGTAGCGACCTCCGGAATGCAGTGTCCGGTATGCAAGCCGTCCGAAGGCTGGACAACCGCCGGCCTTGAGGCAATGCTGACGGCATCTTCCGGTCCGAGGATAGCGCCATGAGCGCCGCCGCCCGACCCGCATCATCGCAATCCGTGGCGCCCACAGAAGATCCGATGGTGGGGCTGCCGGCGTGGATTTATAGCGATCCCGACTTCTTCGAGCTGGAGAAGCGCACCATTTTCCGTACCAGCTGGCAGCTGGTGTGTCACAGCAGTGATGTGCCCGATCCTGGTGACTATCACTGTCTCGACCTGCTCGGCGAATCCATCGTGTCGGTGCGTGGCCGCGATGGCGAGATTCGCAGCTTTCACAATGTTTGCCGTCATCGCGCCTCGCGCCTGCTCGACGGGCCGAAGGGCCACTGCGGCGGACGCATCACCTGTCCGTATCACGCCTGGACCTATTCGCTCGACGGCCGGCTGATCGGCGTGCCCCATCGAGAAACATTTCGCGGTCTGAAACCGGAGCTGCACGGTCTGGTGCCGCTCGAACAGGAAATCTTCATGGGCTTCATTTTCGTGCGCCTGGAGCCGGGCCTGCCCAGCGTGCGCGAGATGCTGGCGCCGTACGCGCACGAGCTGGCGGCGTATCGACTCGAAGAGCTGGTGCCTCAAGGCCGCGTCACGCTGCGTCCACGCACCGTGAACTGGAAGAACGTCGCGGACAACTATTCCGACGGCATGCACATCGACGTCGCCCATCCAGGCCTGTCGAGGCTGTTCGGCAACAGTTATGGCATCGAAGCCGAGGATTGGGTCGACAAGATGTGGGGCGTTCTGCAGGACAAGCCGAGCAGCAACTGGTCGGAGCGCCGCTATCAACAGCTGCTGCCACCGGTCGAGCATCTGCCGCCCGAGCGCCAGCGACTGTGGACGTACTTCAAGCTCTGGCCCAATGTGGCGTTCGACATCTACCCCGATCAGATCGACTTCATGCAGTTCATTCCCCTCTCCCCGACGGAAACCCTGATCCGCGAGATCGCCTACGTGCATCCTGACAACCGCCGCGAGATGCGCGCCGCGCGTTATCTGAACTGGCGCATCAACCGACAGGTGAACAAGGAAGACACGGCGCTGATCGCTCGCGTACAGGCCGGCATGGGTTCGAGCAGCTATACCGTCGGGCCACTGAGCGAAAGCGAGGTCTGCTTGCGCAGCTTCACGCGTCGCATGCACGAGATGATTCCGGAGAGTCGCAGTGCCCGCAAAGTCTGATGTCCTGATCGTCGGCGCCGGCCACAACGGCCTGGTCTGCGCAGCGTATCTCGCCGCGGCCGGATTGAAGGTCACCGTGCTCGAGCGCCGTCATGTGGTCGGCGGCGCCGCGGTGACCGAAGAGTTTCATCCGGGCTTCCGCAATTCAGTCGCGTCGTACACGGTGTCGTTGCTCAACCCGAAAGTCATTCGCGATCTGGACCTGCATGCCAACGGATTGCGCGTCGTCGAGCGCGAAGTCTCCAACTTCCTGCCGACCGAAGACGGCCGCTACCTGGCCACCGGCGGCGATCGGACCAGGCGCGAAGTCGCGAAGTTCTCGCACAAGGATGCCGAGCGCCTCGATGCATACGGCGAGCGGCTGGACATCATCGCCGACCTGCTACGCGACCTGGTGTTGCAAACCCCGCCCAACGTGGTCGATGGCGGCTGGCGCGTCGCCCTGCCCGAACTGGTTCACGCAGCCGGCCTCGGTCGCCGCTTCAGCAAGCTCGATATGAGCATGCGGCAGGAGTTGCTGCGCCTGTTCGTCACGTCGGCCGGGGATTATCTCGACGGTTGGTTCGAGAGCGCGCCGATCAAAGCGGCCTACGGTTTCGACGGCATCGTGGGCAACTACGCGAGCCCCTACACGCCCGGCTCGGCGTATGTGTTGTTACATCACGTGTTCGGCGAAGTGAATGGCAAGAAAGGCGCATGGGGTCATGCGATCGGCGGCATGGGCGCGATCACCCAGGCGATGGCGAAATCAGCGGCAAGCCGCGGTGTGGACATTCGCGTCAATGCCGGCGTGCGTCAGATCGTCGTCGAGAACGGCAAAGCCGTGGGCGCGGTGACCGAATCAGGCGAAACATTCCGTGCCTCCGCCGTCGTCTCCAACTTGAACCCCAAACTGCTATACACGAGTTTGATCGACGCAGGCGCGCTGCCCACGGCCTTCCGACAGCACATCAGTCACTGGCGCTGCGGCTCGGGCACGTTCCGCATGAACGTCGCGCTCTCGGAGCTCCCCGATTTCACCTGTCTGCCCGGCAAGCAGCGCAGTCCTCATCACACCGCGGGCATCATCATCGCGCCGACGCTCGGCTACATGGAGCGCGCCTATTTCGATGCGCGCACGCACGGCTGGTCGAAACAACCCATCGTCGAGATGCTCATTCCCTCGACGCTGGACGACAGCCTCGCTCCGCCCGGCCAGCATGTCGCGAGCCTGTTCTGTCAGCACGTCGCGCCGACATTGCCGAATGGCGAGTCGTGGGATACGCATCGGGAAACGGTGGCGGATCTGATGATCGACACCGTCAACGCCCATGCGCCGAACTTCAAGGCGTCCGTGCTCGGGCGCCAGATCAACAGCCCGCTCGATCTGGAGCGAACGTTCGGTCTGATCGGCGGCGATATCTTCCATGGCGCGCTGAGCCTCGATCAGATGTTCTCCGCCCGCCCGATGCTGGGTCACGGCAACTATCGCGGTCCGCTGCCTGGCTTATATATGTGTGGCTCGGGCACGCATCCCGGCGGCGGCGTGACCGGCGCGCCCGGGCACAACGCGGCTCATGAAATCATCAGCGACTTTCGACGCAAGATTGTGCGACGACTCACTTGATCGCACGTGCACGGGCATACGCCTGCGTGCCGCGAGTGTAGATACGGTCGCCCGGCAACACTGCGTCGCTCGAAAGCTCGGGCTCGTTTCTCAGCCGGGCGTACAGCGGCGCGAAGTCCGTCTCGATCGTCTGCCGCAGCAGGTCCTCGAAGCTGTCGATCACGAAATACGTTTGTTGAAAGTCGTCGATGCGATAGTGAGTGCGCATGACGCGCGCGAGATCGAACCCCAGGCGGTTCGGTGACGAATCATCCAGCGCGAACACCGATTCGCCGTACGAGGACACGATGCCCGCGCCATACAGCTTGAGTGCATCGCCTTGACGGATCAGACCGAACTCGACGGTGTACCAATACAGCCGCGCGAGCGAAGTCAATGAACCGAAGCCATGCGCGCGCAGGCCGCCCCTGCCATAGGCTTGCATGTAGTCCGCGAATACCGGATTGGCCAGCAGCGGCACGTGCCCGAACACGTCATGGAAGACATCCGGCTCCTGCAGATAGTCGCGCTGTTCGGGGCTGCGAATGAAACGTCCGGCGACGAAGCGGCGATTGGCGAGGTGTTCGAAGAACACGTGCTCCGGCACCAGCCCGGGCACCGCGATCACCTGCCAGCCGGTGGCCTTCATCAGGCGCTCGGACAGCTCATCGAAGTGCGGGATGCCGGGCCGCGTCATGCGCAGCAGCTTCAGTCCGTCCATGAACTCGGGCACGACGCGCTCGGGCAACATGCCGGCCTGCCGCTCGAACAGGTGATCCCATAGGGCATGCTCGGCCGGACTGTAACGCTCCCACTGCTGGGGGATGCTCCAGTCTTCAGCCGCCCCTTCGGGGCGCTGAAGTGTGACATCGGCCATGATCGTGACTGCTGCGGCTTGCTGAATCAGGCCGCTATGGTAGCTCACGAGGCCAGCTTGAGGCCCAGGATTCCCGTCACAATGAGCAGGACGCACAGCATCCGCGCCACGGTCACCGCCTCGCCAAACAGCACGATGCCCAGCAGGACGGTGCCAACGGCACCGATGCCGGTCCATACCGCATAAGCGGTGCCGACCGGCAGCGAGCGCATCGCCCAGCTGAGCAACGCCACGCTGATGGCCATCGAAAGAATGGTGCCGATGCTCGGCCACAGGCGCGTAAAGCCGTCGGTATATTTCAGCCCGATCGCCCAACCGATCTCGAACAGACCCGCAATGAAAAGAAGGACCCAAGCCATGATGCCTCCGGGGTGCGCTGCCGCGCTGTTAGAGGGGTCGTCCCCGGAACGATGAAGCACGGCAGGGTCGTCCCTGCCGGCATGCGTATTAGAGCAGAATTCTTCAGCGAGTTCCGGTCATCCGCACCGCTTCGCCACTGCCCTGTCCGGCGTTTTCGTGCAGCAGTGGCGCACGCTTCACCGAACACAGCAATTCGTACGGACTGCGGTTGGCGCTCCTGGCGACGTCCGCTACCGGCACCCGCGGCCCCCACAACTCGACGGTGCTGCCGACGCCGGCGCTGGGCAAGTCAGTGAGATCGACCGTCAACATGTCCATCGAGACTCGACCGATCAATCTCGTCGCTCGTCCATCCACCGCAATCGGAGTGCCCGTCGCGGCCGTCTGCGGATAGCCGTCGGCATAGCCTGCACAGACCAGTCCGACACGCGTGCGTTCCGAAGCGACGAACGTCGCGCCGTATCCCAGCGACTCGCCCGGATCGAGCGTACGAACATTGAACACGCGGCTTTCGAACGTCATCACCGGCTGCAGTTCCGGCACCGAGCCGCCGCGGGGATCGACGCCATACAACATCAATCCAGGCCGTGCCCAATCCCGACGGGCTTCCGGCCAGGCGAGCAAGCCAGCGGAGTTGCACAGGCTCCGCTCGCCTTTGAGCATCGCAGTGGCCGCGTCGAAAGCTTCGATTTGTTGCGCCGTCATCGGCTCGGCTGACTCATCGGCGCGTGCGAAGTGCGTCATCAATGTGATCGAGCTCACCTTGCCGGTGTTCTGCAAGCGCTGATACGCCTGCGCGGCCTCCGATGGCCGGAATCCCGCGCGGCTCATGCCCGTGTCGACCTTCAGCCACACATTGAAGCGTGCACCGGTCCGGCTCTCCTCGATCAGCCGGATCTGCTCGAACTGATGCACGACCGCCCACAGCTCCAGCTCGTTCGCGATCTTCAGCTCGGAGGCATTGAAACAGCCTTCCAGCACCAGGATGGGTTTGCGAATTCCGCCCTCGCGCAACGCACACGCCTCATCCAGGAACGCAACGGCAAAGCCATCCGCGATCGAGGTCAGCGAATGCGCCGAAGCCAGCGCGCCGTGGCCATACGCATTGGCCTTGAGCACGGCCAGCGCGCGCCCCCCATGCACGCCGCGAGCATAGAGGTAGTTGTTTCGCAGTGCCGCCAGATCGATTCGAACACTGGTCGGACGAGTCACGCCGTCTCCTCACCTGTCACCAGCCGGGGCCGGGGCGCGCTCATCTTCCGATAGCGCGACACATCGAGACCATCCGTGCGGATCTCGGGGCGGTACCCCGTCATCAGATCCGCGATGAGCCGCCCGGAGCCACAGGCCATGGTCCAGCCGAGCGTGCCGTGGCCAGTGTTGATGAACAGATTGCGGTACTCGCTCGCGCCGACGATGGGCGTGCTATCCGGCGTCATGGGTCGCAGCCCCGTCCAGAACTGGCCGCGCTGCAAATCACCCGCGCCCGCATACAAATCGTTGACCACGAGCTCGAGCGTCTGACGTCGTTGCGGCAGCAACTCATGATCGAACCCGGACAACTCGGCCATGCCGCCGACCCGAATGCGATCGTCGAAGCGCGTCACCGCGACCTTGTAAGTCTCGTCGAGCACTGTCGACACCGGCGCCGAGGACTCGTTCACGATGGACAGCGTCAGCGAGTAGCCCTTCACCGGATACACCGGCAGATCGATGCCCAGCGGCAGCGCGAGTGCACGGGAGTAGCTGCCACACGCGAGCACGTAAGCGTCGGCGCTAATGCGCTCTTCGCCGAGCCGCACGCCAGTGATGCGCCCGCCGCTGCTCTCGATGGCAGTGACGTGCTGACCGAAACGGAACGTGACCCCCAGCTTCTCCGCCGCTTCCGCCAGACGCCGGGTGAACAGGTTGCAATCGCCCGTCTCGTCGTTGGGCAATCGCAGGCCACCGGTCAGCTTGCCTTTCACATGCGCGAGCGCCGGCTCGGCCGATGACAGCTGATGCTCTTCGAGCAGCTCATAAGGAACGTTGCAACGCTCGAGCACGCGAATGTCCTGACGCGCGGCCTCGAACTGCTTGCGGGTTCGGAACAATTGCAGTGTGCCGCCGGTGCGCTGCTCGTATTGAATGCCGGTCTCGGCGCGCAGCGCTCGCAGACAATCGCGGCTGTATTCGGCCAGACGGAGCATGCGCTCCTTGTTGATGTCGTACCGCTCGGGCGAGCAGTTGACGAGCATCTGCGCCATCCACTTGAGCTGATGCAGGCTGCCGTCGAGGCTGATGGCGAGCGGCGCGTGCTTCTGGAACATCCACTTCAGCGCCTTGAGCGGAATGCCCGGCGCCGCCCACGGCGTCGAATAGCCTGGCGAGACTTGTCCGGCGTTCGCGAAGCTGGTCTCCGCGGCCACCGCGGTCTGCCGATCGATCACCGTGACCTGGGCACCCCGGCGCGCGAGATACCACGCACTACACACACCGATGACGCCTCCACCCAGAACCACTACGCGCATGAACACTCCGTCAGTGCATCTGAAGCGTCATCAATTCTATGGAGAGCCCCGCAGTGACTTCCTTCGAAGTGGCGCGTTTGTCAGCGGTTTTCGCTGTGGCGGCCTGACATAAACGCCGCCGGCCAGTGAAAATCCCTGGCTCTGGCGCGTAGTCCAGCCCAGAACGCTGGCATCGGTGAAAACCTGAACGTAATATCCATGAGCCCGCCGGCCCTGTCCGGCTCCCACCGACACGTTCATCGACGCCGACATGCAGCAGTTCGATCGCATCGACCGGAAGATCCTGGACATCCTGCAACGGGATGGACGCATTTCCATCACCGACCTCGCCCAGCAGGTCGGCCTGTCCGCCACGCCTTGCGCCGACCGGGTCCGCCGCCTGGAGCGCACCGGCGTGATCACCGGCTACCACGCGCGCCTGTCGCCCAGGGAGGTCGGCCGGAATCTGCTCGTGTTCCTGGAAATCAAGCTGGCGGTGAAATCGGACGAGGTGTTCGAGAAGATCAAGAACGAGCTGCACAACATTCCGGACGTCATGGAATGCCACCTCGTGTCCGGCGACTTCGACTATCTGATCAAGGCGCGCATCCCGGACATGCACAACTACCGCACGCTGCTCGGCGACATCCTGCAACGCATGCCCTCTTCCGCGCAGTCACGCAGTTATGTGGTGATGGAAGAGATCAAGGAGACTTTTTATTTGCAGGCGTGACGGCGC
>NZ_CALFXI010000023.1 GCF_937958065.1 uncultured Steroidobacter sp. | reverse complement strand
TGGTGGTCGAGCTGATCGCGCCGATCGCGATGGAAGAAGGCCTGCGCTTCGCCATTCGTGAAGGCGGCAGAACGGTCGGCGCCGGCGTCGTCGCCAAGATCATCAAGTAACTTCGATTCTTAACGAGCGCCGGCGGACCAACCCGCCGGCGTTCAGAGACAAAGCAATGGCAACGAACCAAAACATCCGCATCCGCCTGAAAGCGTTCGATCACCGTCTGATCGACAACTCGGCGCGCGAAATCGTCGAGACCGCCAAGCGCACGGGCGCCACGGTGCGTGGCCCGGTGCCGCTGCCGACCAAGATGGAGCGCTTCACCCTGCTGGTCTCCCCGCACGGTGACAAGGACGCGCGCGATCAGTACGAGATCCGCACGCACAAGCGCCTGATGGACATCCTCAACCCGACGGACAAGACCGTCGATGCGCTGATGAAGCTGGAACTGCCGGCCGGCGTGGACGTCCAGATCAAGCTGAACTGATACGCCCGGGTCGCCGGCCCGGCCGGCGACCCTTGCGATACCGGGTTCCAATGGGTTTGCCGGCTTGCGCCGGCAAACGAGTCGAGGGAACAAGGGCCGCCGGCTGTGGCGGTCGATCGAGCAGGGAAGCCGCGCCGGATTGCCGGCGCAACTGCGGAAGTCTGACGTAAGTCAGCGAGGCGCTTGCAAAGTCGGCCCACCTGACTATAATTCGCGCCTCTTTTGCGCCGAGGTCTGGCCCTGACGGGGTACCGCTCGAGCGGCATGACCGAACCCGGTTGAACCGTGGCCGGTCGTTCCTCTCGAATTCCCGTCGCCGATTTCACTGCATCAGAAGTTTTTTCCGCTTGCGGCCAATCGTAGTCGCAGGCGCTGGATCAGCGCGGTGTCGCACCGTACCGGTCATGAGCCGGGACGGGCGGTATCGCCGTAATTAACGAGGAATCACGATGAGCGCTGCCAAGACCCCAGGTCTGGTCGGTCGAAAGGCGGGTATGACGCGCGTCTTCACTGAAGCGGGCGAGACCGTGCCGGTGACCGTCATCGAAGCCGTGCCGAACCGCGTCACGCAGGTTCGTACGCTCGAGGCCGATGGCTACCGCGCCGTGCAGGTCGCCGTGGGCGATCGCAAGGCGTCGCATACCAACAAGCCCCTCACGGGCCATTACGCCAAAGTCAAAGTTGCTCCCGGCAAGAAGCTGGTCGAGTTCCGCCTGAACGGCGAGGACCTGAAGGACGTTGCCGCGGGCTTCGAGTTCAAGGTCGAGCACTTCGAAGTGGGCCAGGTGGTCGACGTGACCGGCACCACCATCGGTAAGGGCTACGCGGGCACGATGAAGCGCCACAACTTCGGCGGTCTGCCTGCCACGCACGGTGTTTCCGTGTCGCATCGCTCGCCCGGCTCCATCGGTCAGCGCCAGACGCCGGGTCGCGTGTTCAAGGGCAAGCGCATGTCCGGCCACATGGGCCAGGTCCGCCGCACCATCGAGAATCTCAGCGTCGTGCGTATCGATGCCGAGCGCAATCTGATCCTGATCCGCGGTGCCGTCCCGGGCGCGCCGGGCAGCCAGGTGATCGTGCGTCCCTCGGTCAAGGCTGCTGCGCAGCTGCGCCGCAAGCGCATCGCCCCGGCGAAGAAGTAAGAGTAGTCGCCCATGAACCTCAAACTCATCAGCAAAGGCGCGCAGGCTCAGGACGTCCAGGTTTCCGACGCGACGTTCGCCCGCGAGTACAACGAATCCCTGGTGCACCAGATCATCGTCGCCTACATGGCGGCGGGTCGGGCCGGCACCAAAGCCCAGAAGACCAAGGCCGAAGTGCGCGGCGGCGGCATCAAGCCGTGGCGTCAGAAGGGCACCGGCCAGGCGCGTGCCGGCTCCATCCGCAGCCCGATCTGGGTCGGCGGTGGCCGTGCGTTCGCAGCCAAGCCGCGTGACTTCTCCCAGAAAGTGAACCGCAAGATGTACCGCGCGGCGCTGCAGGCCATGTTGTCGCAGCTGGCCCGCACCGATCGCCTGCAGGTGGTCAACGGTATCGAGCTGGAAGCACCGAAGACCAAGCTGCTGGTGCAGAAGCTCAAGGAACTGAACCAGGGCGACAACGTGCTGGTGCTGGTCGAGGCCTTCGACGAGAAGTTGGAGCTCGCCTCGCGCAACCTGCCGTATGTCGACGTGTTGCCGGTGAGCGCGCTCGATCCGCTGAGCCTCGCTCGTCATGACCAAGTGCTCGCGACGGTCGGTGCCGTTCGCCTGCTCGAAGAGAGGCTCGCATGAGTCAGGAAAAACTGATGAACGTGCTGCTCGGACCGCATGTGTCCGAGAAGAGCGCGCGGATCGCCGAGACGGCGAATCAATTCGTGTTCCGTGTCCGTCGTGATGCCACGAGCACCGACATCAAGGCCGCGGTCGAGCTGATGTTCGAAGTCAAAGTGGCGGACGTGAACGTCGTGAACGTCGGCGGCAAGCAGAAGCGCTTCGGCCAGCGGCTCGGCCGCCGGCAGGACTACAAGAAGGCTTATGTGCGTCTGGCTCCGGGTCAGAGCATCGACCTGACCGGTACCGAGGCCTAACGGCTCGACCGGCAGCATCAGGAAATCAGTCATGGCATTGATCAAGTCCAAACCGACCTCGCCGGGCCGCCGCTTCCAGGTCAAGATCTCGCGCGACCACCTCCACAAGGGTGGCCCCGAGGCTTCGCTGGTCGTGCACAAGAACGGCACCGGCGCGCGCAACCACTTCGGCCGTCAGACCGTGCGCCACCAGGGCGGCGGTCACAAGCAGAAGTATCGCGTCATCGACTTCTTGCGCGATAAAGACGGCATCCCCGGCAAAGTGGAGCGTATCGAATACGATCCGAACCGTACCGCGCATCTGGCGCTGGTGCTGTATAAGGATGGCGAGCGTCGCTACATCATCGCGCCGAAGGACGTTGCTCCCGGCGACGCCGTGATGTCGGGCGCCGAAGCTCCGATCAAGGCGGGCAACGCGATGCAGCTGCGCCACATCCCGATCGGCACCACGATCCATTGCATCGAGCTGAAGCCCGGCAAGGGCGCGCAGCTCGCACGCAGCGCCGGCGGCTCGGCCCAGCTGGCCGCTCGCGAAGGCATGTACGCGACCATCCGCCTGCGCTCCACCGAGATGCGCAAGGTGCACGTCGACTGCCGCGCGACCATCGGTGAAGTTTCTAACGGCGAACACAACCTGCGCAGCTACGGCAAGGCCGGCGCGATCCGTTGGCGCGGCATCCGCCCGACGGTGCGCGGTGTGGTCATGAACCCGGTCGATCACCCGCACGGTGGTGGTGAAGGTAAGTCCGGCCAGGGTAATCCGCATCCGGTGAGCCCGTGGGGTTGGAACACCAAGGGCAAGAAGACGCGTCGTAACAAGCGCACGGCGGGCATGATCATCCGCCGCCGTAACTGAGCTTAAGAGGATTGCAACGTGCCTCGTTCCGTAAAGAAAGGTCCGTTCGTCGACCTGCACCTCGCCAAGAAGGTGCGCGTCGCCGCCGAGAAGAACGATCGTCGTCCGATCAAGACCTGGTCGCGCCGTTCGATGATCCTGCCGGATTTCGTCGGCCTGACGATCGCCGTGCATAACGGCCGCCAGCACATTCCCGTGCTCGTGTCCGAGAACATGGTCGGCCACAAGCTGGGTGAGTTCGCGCCGACGCGTACCTTCAAGGGTCACTCGGGCGACAAGAAGAGCTCGGCGGAGTAATCGCAATGCAAGTCGCTGCCAAACTGAAGTACGCGCGCATCTCTCCGCAGAAGTGCCGCCTGATCGCCGACATGGTCCGCGGCAAGCCGGTGGGCCTCGCGTTGAACACCCTGAAGTTCACGCCGAAGAAGGGCGCGCGCCTGGTGCTGAAGGTGCTGGAGTCCGCCGTCGCCAACGCGGAGAACAACCTGAGCGCGGATGTGGACGAGCTGAAGGTGCAGACCGTCACCGTCGACACCGCCCCCGTGCTGAAGCGTTTCCACGCGCGTGCCAAGGGCCGCGGCAATCGGATCTGGAAGCGCAACAGTCACATCATCGTGACGGTCGGCGACGGTAAGAGCGAGTAAGAGCCATGGGTCAAAAAGTCAATCCGGTCGGCATCCGCCTCGGCATCACCCGTGAGTGGACCTCGAAGTGGTATGCCTCGAGCAAGAACTTTCCGTCGCACGTGTACACCGACTTCCAGGTGCGCGAGCTGCTGAAGAAGAAGCTGTCCGAAGCGTCGGTGAGCCGCATTCAGATCGAGCGTGCCGCGCGCAAGGTGAACATCACGATTCACACCGCGCGTCCCGGCATCGTCATCGGTAAGAAGGGCGAGGACATCGAGAAGCTGCGCGGTCAGGTCTCGAAGCTGATGAAGATGCCGTCCTCGGACGTGCGCATCAACATCGCCGAGATCCGCAAGCCCGAGCTCGACGCGATGCTGGTTGCCGAAGGCATCGCCCAGCAGCTGGAGCGTCGCGTGATGTTCCGTCGCGCCATGAAGCGCGCCGTGACCAACACCATGCGCATCGGCGCTCTGGGCATCAAGGTGCGTGTCGCCGGCCGCCTGAACGGCGCCGAAATCGCACGCACCGAGCAGTACCGCGAAGGCCGGATTCCGCTGCACACGCTGCGCGCGGACATCGACTACGGCCTGGCTGAAGCCCGCACCAACTACGGCGTCATCGGCGTCAAGGTGTGGATCTTCAAGGGCGAAGTGTTCAACACGCAGGAACAGCCGGCAGAAGCGGCTGAAGGCCAGCAGGCTGCCGCCGAAGCGACTGCCTGAGGTAATCCAACATGATGCAACCCAAACGCACCAAGTACCGCAAGGCGTTCAAGGGCCGCAACGCCGGCCTCGCGCAGAGCGGTAACTACGTCGCCTTCGGCGACTACGGCCTGAAGGCCACCAGCCGTGCACGCATGACCGCGCGTGAGCTGGAAGCCGCGCGTCGTGCCATGACCCGTTACGTGAAGCGTGGCGGTCAGGTGTGGATTCGCGTGTTCCCGGACCTGCCGATCACCAAGAAGCCGCTGGAAGTCCGCATGGGCTCCGGCAAGGGCAACGTCGAGTACTACGTCGCCAAGATCAAGCCCGGCAAGGTGCTGTTCGAGATGGAAGGCGTGAGCGAGTCGATCGCGCGCGAGGCGTTCCGTCTGGCCGCCTCGAAGCTGTCGGTGGACACGCAGTTCGTGACCCGCCAGGTCCGCTAGCTGCAGGTTGAGAGTCAAGACATGAGCACCGCCAAAGAATTGCGCGCCAAGTCGCCCGCCGACCTGCAGAAAGAGCTGCTGGAGCTGCGTCGCGAACAGTTCAATCTCCGCATGGCCCGCGCCACCGGCCAGGCCGCGAAGCCGCACGAGTTCACTCGCGTGCGTCGTGACATCGCGCGCTTGAAGACCGTGGCTGCCGAACAGCGCCGCGCTGCTGCCAAAGGTAGTAAGTAATCATGAGCACCGAGAAGACTGACAAGAAGGCTGCACGGCAGCTGACCGGCAAGGTCGTCAGCAACAAGATGCAGAAGTCCATTACGGTCGCCGTCGAGCGCTACGTGCCGCACCCCGTGTACGGCAAGTATCAGCGCCGCACGACCCAGTATCTCGCTCATGACGAGAACAACGAATGCCGTGAAGGCGACACCGTGGCCATCGAAGAGTGCCGCCCGCTGTCGCGTCACAAGTCCTGGCGTCTGGTGAAGATCGTCCAGCGCGCCGTGCAGGTTGAAGCCGTGGAGGCCGCGTCATGATCCAGATGCGCACGTTGTTGAATGCCGCTGATAACAGCGGTGCCCGCAGCCTGATGTGCATCAAGGTGCTCGGTGGCTCGAAGCGTCGTTACGCGACGGTCGGCGATGTCATCAAGGTCAGCATCCGTGATGCCATTCCGCGCGGCAAGGTGAAGAAGGGCGAGGTCTATGACGCCGTGGTCGTGCGCACCAAGTTCGGTGTGCGTCGCGCCGATGGCTCGCTGATCCGCTTCGACGGCAACGCCGCGGTGTTGCTGACCAACAAGCTGGAGCCGGTGGGCACCCGTATCTTCGGACCCGTGACTCGCGAGCTGCGCACCGCGCAGTTCATGAAGATCATCTCGCTGGCTCCCGAAGTTCTTTGAGAGTTGGGTCATGAACAAGATTCGTAAGGGCGACGAAGTCGTCGTGACCACCGGCCGCGACAAGGGCCGCCGTGGCACGGTGACCAAGGTTCTCGAGGGCCGCGTGGTCGTCGAGGGCATCAACATGGTCAAGCGGCACACCAAGCCGAACCCGCAGCGCAACGTGCAGGGCGGCATCGTCGAGAAGGAGAGCTCGATCGATATCTCCAACGTCGCGTTGTGGAATCCCGTGACGAAGAAGGCCGATCGCGTGGGTATCCGCACGCTTGCCGACGGCAAGAAGGTGCGCTTCTTCAAGTCCAACAAGGAAACCGTCGACGCGTAATGGCGTCGGAGCGGGTCCATAGGTAAGAGAAGATGGCTAAGGCAAGACTCGAACAGTATTACCGCGACACGATCGTGTCCCAGCTCAAAGAGACGCTGGGCCTCGCGAACGTCATGGAAGTGCCGAAGATCACCAAGATCACGGTCAACATGGGCGTCGGCGAAGCGGTCGCGGACAAGAAGATCATGGACAACGCGGTCGGCGATCTCACCAAGATCACCGGGCAGAAGCCGCTGGTCACGCGCGCGCGCAAGTCGGTTGCGACCTTCAAGGTCCGCGACGGCCTGGCGATCGGCGCCAAGGTGACGCTGCGCGGCGCGCGCATGTATGAGTTCCTGGATCGTCTGGTGAGCATCGCGATGCCTCGCATCCGCGACTTCCGCGGCGTCAGCGCGCGCTCCTTCGACGGCCAGGGCAATTACAACTTCGGCGTCAAGGAACAGATCATCTTCCCGGAAATCGCATACGACCAGATCGATGCGATCCGCGGCATGGACATCACGATCACCACGACCGCCAAGGACGACAAGTCCGGCCGCGCGTTGCTGGAAGCGTTCAATTTTCCGTTCCGCAAGTAACGGCGGGAGCTAGGTTATGGCCAAGACATCGATGGTCAATCGCGAAGACAAGCGGGCGAAGCTGGTGAAGCGCTACGCCGCCAAGCGCGCGAAGCTGAAAGAGATCATTCGCAAGCCGACTTCCACGCCGGCGGAGCGCGAAGCTGCTGTGGCTCAGTTGCAGGCTCTGCCGCGCGACTCGAGCAAGAGCCGCCTGCGTAATCGCTGCGCAATCACCGGCCGTCCGCGCGGTTTCTACCGCAAGTTCGGATTGGGCCGCACCAAGCTGCGCGAAGCGACCATGCGCGGCGAGATTCCGGGCCTCGGCAAGGCCAGCTGGTAATCGCAGCTGGTACCTCTGGAGCACGAACAAAATGAGCATGACGGATCCGATCGCCGACTTCCTGACCCGTATTCGTAACGGGCAGTCTTCTGGCAAAGCCGAAATCAACGCCCCCACCTCCAAGGTGAAGCTGGCGATTGCCAAGGTGCTGAAGGACGAAGGCTATATCGAAGACTTCTCCGCGCAGGACGTCGAGGGCAAGCCGACGCTGGCGGTGCAGTTGAAGTATTACCAGGGCCGCCCGGTCATCGACCGCCTCGAGCGCGTCAGCCGTCCCGGCCTGCGCGTCTACAAGGGCAAGGACGAGCTGCCGTCGATTCTCGGCGGCCTGGGCGTCGCCATCGTTTCCACGTCCAAGGGCGTGATGACGGATCGCCAGGCGCGTGCCGCTGGGCACGGCGGCGAAGTCATCTGCATCGTTTCCTAATAGGGACGCACAGCAATGTCTCGAGTAGCTAAACAGCCGGTCCCCCTGCCGCAGGGCGTGACCGCCACCATCGGCGCCGACAGCATCAGCGTCAAGGGCGCCAAGGGCACGATGAGCCTCGCGCTCAACAGCAAGCTGGTGAAGGTGGTGCAGGAAGCCGCCGAGCTCAAGGTGGTGAAGGCCACCGACGGTCGCGAGGCCGACATGGTCGCCGGTTCCACGCGCGCGCATCTGGCGAACATCGTGCAGGGCGTGAGCAAGGGCTACGAGCGCAAGCTCGAGCTCGTCGGCGTCGGTTACCGCGCCGCCGCGCAGGGCAAGAACCTGAACCTCACGCTGGGTTTCTCGCACCCGGTCGTCTACACGGCGCCCGAGGGCATCACCATCGAAACCCCGAGCCAGACCGAAATCCTGGTCAAGGGTTCGGACGTGCAGCAGCTCGGCCAGGTGTGCGCCGACATCCGTGCGTTCCGTCCGCCGGAGCCCTACAAGGGCAAGGGCGTGCGCTATGCCGGCGAGAAGATCGAACTGAAGGAAGCCAAGAAGAAGTGATATCGGCCCCACTGGACGACAGCTCGTCGCACCAGGGTGCGTCGGTCATTTCGGGAAACTAGTTATGAACAAAAATGCTCAACGACTGCGCCGCGCGATCCGTGCGCGCGCCAAGATCCGCGAACTGAAGGTTCTGCGGCTGTCGGTGCATCGCACGTCACAGCACATCTACGCGCAGATCTTCGACACCGAGTCGAAGGTGCTGGCGGTTGCGTCGACCCTGCAGAAGGACGTGCGCGAAGGCTTGAAGGGCACCGGCAATGCGACCGCCGCTGCCGCCGTCGGCAAGGCGATCGCCGAGCGCGCCAAGGCGAAGGGCATCACCAAGGTGGCCTTCGATCGTTCCGGCTTCAAGTTCCACGGTCGTATCAAGGCGCTGGCCGATGCGGCGCGTGAGAACGGTCTGGAATTCTAAGAGAGACACCCCATGGCAAGAGTTGAAAAGAACCAGGCGGGCGACGAGTACATCGAGAAGCTCGTCGCGGTGAATCGCGTCGCCAAAGTCGTGAAGGGTGGCCGTCAGTTCGGCTTCACCGCGCTGACCGTGGTCGGCGACGGACGCGGCAAGGTCGGCTTCGGCTACGGCAAGGCGCGTGAAGTGCCGGTCGCGATCCAGAAGGCGATGCAGGCGGCCCGCAAGAACCTGTCGACCGTGTCGCTGAAGAACGCGACGCTGCACTTCGCGGTGCACGGCCGTCACGGCGCCACGCGCGTGTTCATGCAGCCGGCCGCCGACGGTACGGGCTTGATCGCGGGCGGCGGCATGCGCGCCGTGTTCGAGTGCGCCGGCGTGCGTAACGTGCTCGCCAAGAGCTACGGCTCGCGTAACCCGATCAACATCGTGCGCGCCACGATGAATGCGTTGAACAGCGCGCAGTCGCCCGAGGACATCGCGGCGAAGCGTGGCAAGAGCGTCGAGGAAATCCTCGGCCAGTGAGCCGACGGATTACTCACGCGGATCAAATTAGGAAGTCGTCATGGCAAGCAACAAGGGCTACAAGGTCACGCTCGTGAAGAGTGTCTTCGGCCAGCTCAAGGCACATCGCGCCACCGTGCGCGGTCTGGGCCTGCGCCGTATTCGTGACACCGTGACCGTGGCGGACACGCCGGAAATTCGCGGCATGCTGCGCGCCTCCGGGCACCTGCTCAAAGTTGAAGAGTTGAAGGGCTGACATCATGCGTCTCAACGGAATCGCGCCCGCTCCGGGCAGCAAAAAGCCGCGTCTCCGCGTGGGTCGTGGTGCGTCCGCCGGCCAGGGCAAGACCTGCGGCCGCGGCGTCAAGGGTCAGCGCGCACGTAAGGGTGGTTACCACAAGGTCGGCTTCGAAGGCGGCCAGATGCCCATCCAGCGCCGGCTGCCGAAATTCGGCTTCCGCTCGAAGATTGCCCCGACGGTGGCCGAAGTGCGCCTGTCGGAGCTTGCAAAGGTCGAAGCCGACGTCATTGATCTGGAAGCGCTGAAGGCGGCGAACGTCGTCCCAGCCACGGCCGAGCGCGCGCGCATCGTGTCTTCGGGCGGCATCAGCCGCGCGGTGACCGTCAAAGGCGTGCATCTGACCAAGGGTGCCAAGGCGGCGGTCGAAGCTGCCGGCGGCAAGATCGAAGCGGTCGAGGCTGCCAAGTAAGCAGCCTTCCGACGGTTGTAACGAAGCACTGAACGACAAGGACTCCGTGGCCACCAAACCCGCCACCGCTGCGTCTCTGTCCGCCTTCGGCGAGATGACCCGCTTCGCAGAGCTGCGACAGCGGTTGTTCTTCTTGCTGGGTGCGTTGATCGTGTATCGCATCGGCACGTTCATTCCCGCTCCGGGCATCGACCCGGTGGCGCTCGCGCGCTTCTTCCAGGAGCAGCAGGGCACCATCCTGGACATCTTCAACATGTTCTCGGGCGGCGCGCTGCAACGACTGTCGATCTTCGCGCTCGGCGTGATGCCTTACATCTCCGCGTCCATCATCATCCAGATGATGGCGGTGGTCGTACCGTCGCTGGCGGCGATCAAGAAGGAAGGCGAGTCGGGGCGTCGCAAGCTGACTCAGTACACGCGCTACGGCACCGTGGCGCTGGCGGCGGTGCAGGGCGCTTCGGCGGCCATCGCGTTCCAGAACCAGGGCGTGGTGGTGAATCCGGGCCCGCAGTTCGTGTTCGTGGCCACCGCCACGCTGATCGCCGGCACCATGTTCCTGATGTGGCTCGGCGAGCAGATCACCGAGCGCGGCCTGGGCAACGGCATCTCGATGATCATCCTGGCCGGCATCGTCGCGGGCTTGCCTGCGGCCATCGGCGGCACGCTGGAACTGGTGCGCACCGGTGAAATCAATGCGGCGCTGGCGCTGGTGTTGTTCGCGATGGTGGTCGGCGTGACGGCGTTCGTGGTGTTCGTGGAGCGCGGTCAGCGTCGGATCACGGTCGAGTACGCGAAGCGCCAGCAGGGCCGTCGGCTGTATGCCGGCCAGCGCACGCATCTGCCGTTCAAGTTGAACATGTCGGGCGTGATCCCGCCGATCTTCGCCTCGAGCCTGCTGCTGTTCCCGGCCACGATCGCGAGCTGGGGCGGTACGTCGGGCAGTCTGAGCTGGCTGCAGAACGTGTCCGCGGCGCTGACCCCGGGTCAGCCGGCGCACATGGTGCTGTACGGCGGCCTGATCATCTTCTTCTGTTTCTTCTACACCGCGCTGGTGTTCAACTCGCGCGAGACGGCGGACAACCTGAAGAAGTCGGGCGCTTTCATTCCGGGCATCCGCCCGGGCCAGCAGACCGGCGAGTACATCGACAAGGTGTTGACGCGGCTGACGGTGTGGGGCGCGCTGTACGTGACCATCGTCTGCCTGCTGCCGGAGTTCCTGATCTCGCGCTTCAGCGTGCCGTTCTACTTCGGTGGCACTTCGCTGCTGATCATGGTGGTGGTGATCATGGACTTCCAGGCGCAGGTCGCGGCACACCTCATGTCGCACCAGTACGAGGGCCTGATGAAGAAGGCCAACCTGCGCGGCTACAACCGCCCGGGATCCACGAGTTGAGTCTGTGGCGGGGACAAGCCGCTGTGGCGGGGACAGATTTTCGAGTCCGTCCCCAGCAAAGATTGGAGTTGAGTCATGAAGGTCCGTGCATCAGTCAAGAAGATCTGCAAGAACTGCAAGGTCGTGCGCCGCCGCCGCGTGGTGTACGTAATCTGCTCCGACGCGCGCCACAAGCAGCGCCAGGGCTGATCCCTCGCGGGTGCCAGTCTTTAAAGCATTGAGTAACTGGGTTTTTTAGTTTAAAGTTCCGCGCTTTTCGTCGCGGGGAGTAGTCCGCAGATGGCTCGCATCGCCGGCATCAATATTCCGATGAACAAGCATGTGTGGGTTGGCCTCACACATATCTACGGCGTCGGTAAGACCCAGGCCAAAAAGGCCTGCGACACCGCGGGTGTCAAGCAGAACACGCTGGTGAAGAACCTCACCGACGCTGAAGTGGCCGCGCTGCGCTCGGCGATCGGCAAGCTCACGGTCGAAGGCGACCTGCGCCGTGAAGTGTCCATGAACATCAAGCGTCTGATGGACCTCGGCTGCTACCGCGGCATCCGTCACCGTCGCGGCCTGCCGCTGCGCGGTCAGCGCACGCGCACCAACGCCCGCACCCGCAAGGGTCCGCGCAAGGCGGCGGTGAAGATGAACGTCGCAGCCGGCAAGTAACAGCTGAACCAGAGGAATTATGGCTGAGCAGAAACAGGGCGGCGCAAAAGGCGGCGCTCGCAAGAAGGTCAAGAAGCATGTGACCGATGCGATCGCCCACGTGCACGCGTCGTTCAACAACACCATCGTCACGATCACCGATCGCCAGGGCAACACTCTGTCGTGGGCGACCAGCGGTGGTTGCGGTTTCCGCGGCTCTCGTAAGAGCACGCCGTTCGCCGCGCAGGTCGCCGCCGAGAAGGCCGGCACCGCCGCGCAGGAACACGGCGTGAAGATGGTGGAAGTGCGCGTCAAGGGCCCGGGCCCGGGCCGTGAGTCCGCCGTCCGCGCGCTCAATGCCTGCGGCCTGAAGATCACCAACATTTCCGACGTCACGCCGATCCCGCACAACGGCTGCCGTCCGCCCAAAAAGCGTCGCGTCTAACGCCTCGCTAAGGAAGTCGCATGGCTCGTTATCTTGGTCCGAAGTGCAAGCTGTCCCGCCGCGAAGGCACGGACTTGTTCTTGAAGAGCGGCGTCAAGTCGCTGGAATCGAAGTGCAAGCTGGAAGTGCCGCCGGGCGGCATCAAGGGTGAGCGTCGTGGTCGTTTGTCCGACTACGGCCTGCAGCTGCGCGAGAAGCAGAAGCTGCGCCGCATGTACGGCGTCCTTGAAAAACAGTTCCGCAACTACTATGTCAAGGCCACCGGCAAGTCCGGCTCGACGGGTTCGATCCTGTTGCAGTTGCTGGAAGGCCGGCTCGACAACGTGGTCTACCGCATGGGATTCGCCGCCACCCGCAGCGAAGCCCGTCAGCTGGTCAGCCACAAGTCGATCACGGTGAACGGCGAAGTGGTGAACATCCCTTCGTACCAGGTCAGCGCCGGCGACGTGGTCGCGGTACGCGAGAAGGCGCAGAAGCAGCTGCGTATCCAGACGGCGCTGCAGATCAAGTCCCAGGTCGGCTTCCCGGCGTGGGTCGAGGTCGACGAGAAGAAATTTACCGGCACGTTCAAGCAACTGCCCGACCGCGAAGAGATTCTGCCCGAGATCAACGAGAACCTCGTGGTCGAGTTGTATTCGAAGTAATCAAGTATGTGGCGGGGACAGAGCTTCTGTTCCCGCCGCTGACTCTATGGGGGCATGTTGAAAATGTGTCCCCGGGACGCTGTCCCTAACACTTACCTGACAGGTGAATGGTCCATGCAGGCATCCGTTGGCGAATTCCTGAAGCCTCGTGTCGTCAAGGTGACTCCCACGACCGCCAAGCAGGCGAAGGTCGTGATCGAGCCGTTCGAGCGCGGCTTCGGTCACACGCTGGGCAACGCCCTGCGCCGCGTGCTGTTGTCTTCCATGCCGGGCTGCGCGATCACCGAAGCGGAGATCGACGGGGTCCTGCATGAGTACACCAGCATCGAAGGCGTGCAGGAAGACGTAGTCGACATTTTGTTGAATCTGAAGCAGGTCGCGATCCGCCTCAATGCGCGGGAAGAGACCGAGCTGCGCCTCCACAAGAAGGGCCCGGGCCCCGTGACCGCGGGCGACATCCAGCTCGACCACGACGTGGAAGTGCTGAACACCGACCTGGTGATCGCCAACCTGACCAAGGCCGGCGAGCTGAACATGACGCTCAAGGTGGAGCGCGGCCGCGGCTACCGTCCGGCCATCCAGCGCGCCACGTTCGAAGAGTCCAGCGGCCCCATCGGCCGTCTGCAGCTCGATGCGTCGTTCAGCCCGATCCGCCGCGTGACCTACACGGTCGAGAGCGCGCGCGTCGAGCAGCGCACGAACCTGGACAAGCTGATCCTGGACATCGAGACCAACGGCACGATCGACGCGGAAGAAGCGATCCGCCGCGCCGGCTCGATCCTGAAGGACCAGCTGTCGGTGTTCGTCGATCTGCAGGGTCAGGACGAGGGCGCCGCCAAGGCCGCCGAGCAGCAGTTCGATCCGATCCTGCTGCGTCCGGTCGACGAGCTCGAGCTCACGGTTCGCAGCGCGAACTGCCTGAAGGCCGAGAACATCCATTACATCGGCGATCTGGTGCAGCGGACCGAAGTGGAGCTGCTGCGCACCCCGAACCTCGGCAAGAAGTCGCTCACCGAGATCAAGGAAGTCCTGGAGAGCCATGGCCTGTCGCTCGGCATGCGCCTGGACAACTGGCCGCCCGTCAGCTTGAAGCGCGACGACGATCGCGATGTCATCTGATCGGCACTGAGAAAAGATGAATACCCCGGGGCTCCTGATGTGGAGCCCCGGTTCTGTGTAAGGACTTAGAACAATGCGTCACCAACTTTCTGGCCGGCAGCTCAGCCGCAATGCTCCGCATCGCCAGGCGATGCTGCGTAACATGGCAGCCTCGCTGCTGCGTCACGAGACCATCCGCACCACCGTGCCGAAGGCGAAGGAACTGCGTCGCGTGGTCGAGCCGTTGATCACGCTCGGCAAGGACGACAGCGATGCCAACCGCCGCCGTGCGTTCTCCCTGCTGCGCGACGCCGAAGTGGTCGTGAAGCTGTTCGAGACGCTGGGCCCCCGTTTCCAGGCGCGCCCGGGCGGTTACACCCGCATCCTGCGCATGGACCCGCGGCCGGGCGATGCGGCGCCGATGGCGCTGATGCAGCTGCTGGATCAGCCGGAAGCCACCGCTGAAGAAGCCGCGTCCACCGAGGGTGACGAAGCTGCGCCGAAGAAGAAGGCTGCCTCCAAGAAGAAGGCGACTTCCAAGCGCGTGACCAGGAAGGCCGTGAAGACCGAAGCCGAGAAGGCCGAGAAGAAGGCCAAGGCCGAAAACAAGGCCGCCGCCAAGGCCAAGAAGGTCGAAGCCGCCGCCGCCAAGAAGACCGCCAAGAAGAGTGCCGCGCCGAAGAAGAAGGCCGGCGGCGCGAAGAAGAAGGCTGCCGCGAAGAAGTAAGTTCGCACAGGTCTGTTGATATCAAAGGGCCCTCTCGGTTTATCGAGAGGGCCCTTTTTGTTTGCTTCGAAGAAAGGGGAGTGGTTTCGGCGTTGGTGGCTCGCGCAGGCTAGGAGGTCCCACCCCCTAGCCTGCGCCTACAGGTTCGCGGCTGGAGACAGCGCGAAGAAAAGAGATGGTGCTTGCGAGTGCAGACTCATGCTCTGGCAATCAGAACTGTGGCCGGACTTGAAACTCTGGTTACGTTTCCGGGCCCGACGACGCAGCGGCGCGGCCTGAGGGCTCCTACCTCGTCCCGGCAGCTTTGCGGTACAGGGACGGGACCGCAACAGCAGGGCTCATCAGCAA
>NZ_CALFXI010000022.1 GCF_937958065.1 uncultured Steroidobacter sp. | reverse complement strand
CCAGGCCATGTCGGTGATGTGCAGCAGGCCGTCGATGCCGCCCAGGTCCACGAACGCACCGTAATCGGTGAGGTTCTTGACCGTGCCCTTGACGACCGCGCCTTCCTGCAGCTTCTCCAGCAGCTCCGAACGCTCGGCGCTGTATTCCTGCTCGACCACGGCGCGGCGGGACACCACGACGTTGTTGCGCTTCTGGTCCAGCTTGATGACTTTGAATTCGAGGGTCTTGCCTTCGAGGTACGAGGGATCGCGCACCGGCCGCACATCGACCAGCGAGCCCGGCAGGAACGCGCGGACGAAGTCGATCTCGACCGTGAAGCCGCCCTTGACGCGGCCATTGATGATGCCCTTGACGATCTCCTGCTTCTCGAACGCCTGTTCGAGACGCGACCAGGTACGGGCGCGCTTGGCTTTTTCGCGCGACAGGCGCGTTTCGCCATTGCCATCCTCGACGCTGTCGAGCGCGACTTCGACGTCATCGCCGACGCTGACTTCGATCTCGCCGCGGTCGTTCTTGAATTGCTCGACCGGGATCACCGCCTCGCTCTTGAGGCCTGCATTGACGAGCACCACGTCGGGCCCGACTTCCACCACCCGGCCCGTGAGGATGGCGCCTGGCTTGATCCGTTGGGAGGCCAGACTTTCTTCGAACAGTTGCGCAAAACTTTCGGTCATGAGTATTTCCAGGGCCACGTCGGGCCCGCGTGTGTTTGTCCTGTCGGCATCCGCTCCGATCAGGGGTTATTGCATCAAGCCACGCATCCGGCGCGGCACCAACGAAATCACTCGAACCCTTCTTCTTTCGGCTGAGTATCAACCGCGCCCGAAGCGCGCGGCGGCCAGCTCCAGAACTCTGGCCAGGACGGCGTCAATCGTCATCGAGGTGGAGTCCACGATCAGCGCGTCATCCGCGGGCTTTAGCGGGGCGATCGGGCGGCTTGCGTCGCGTCGGTCACGCTCGGCGATGTCCAGCGAAAGGGCGGCGAGGTTAGCATCGAGTCCCTTGTCTTTCAACTGGTTATAACGCCGGCGGGCCCGCTCTTCGGCGCTCGCCGTGAGGTATATCTTGAGCCGCGCAGATGGGAAAACCACGGTGCCCATGTCCCGCCCGTCGGCGACCAGGCCGGGCGGCTGTGCGAATGCACGCTGACGCTCCAGGAGGGCCGTGCGGACGCCCGGCATGGCGCCGACACGCGAGGCGCCCTCGCCGGTCTGCTCGGTCCGCAGCGCTTTGCTGACCTCCTCGCCCGCCAGCCAGATCTGCTCGCCGCCGTCCGGAGCGAGGCCGAATCTGACATCCAGGTGCTGGGCGAGCCGCTCATGCCCCGCCTGATCGTCCGGCGCGAGCTGGTTGCGCTGCCCCGCCAGGGCGACCAGCCGGTACAGCGCCCCACTGTCGAGCAGGTGCCAGCCGAGCTGATCGGCGACCCGCCGGGCGATCGTGCCCTTGCCCGAGCCGCTCGGCCCATCGATGGTGAGAATCGGAATGCTGTCAGTCATGCACGGTGACATTCAGCCCCGCGGCACCCGCCGTGCCCGGGAAATCCGGGAACGAGGTGGCCACGTTTGCCACATCCAGGATCTTGATCGGCGCGGCGGCGCGCAGGCTCGCGACCGAGAATGACATCGCGATCCGGTGATCGCCATGGCTGTCCACGGTCCCGCCGGAGAACACTTTACCCTCGGCGCGGCCCTGGATGCGGATGCCGTCGGGCAGCACTTCGCAAGGCACTCCCATGGCTCGCAGCCCTTCCGCCATCACAGCAATGCGGTCGCTCTCCTTCACTCGCAATTCTTCCGCGCCGGTGACGATGGTCTCGCCCTGCGCGCAGGCCGCGGCGATGAACAGCACGGGGAATTCGTCGATGGCCAGCGGCACCAGGTGTTCGGGTACGTGAATGCCTTTCAGCTGCGCCGGGCGGACTTCGATGTCCGCCACCGGCTCGGCGCCGGCAGAGCGATGATTCACTACGCGCAGATCCGCGCCCATCAGCGCCAGGATGTCCAGCAGGCCGGTGCGCGTCGGATTGATGCCGACGCCCGTGATGGTCAGCACTGCATCCTGCTTGGGATTGATCGAACCTGCGACCATGAAGAAGGCCGCGGACGAAAAATCTCCCGGCACCTCCAGCGTGCAGGCTTTCAGCTGCGTCGGCGGTGTCAGCGAAACTTCGCCATGCGCCGCGTCCACCTGGCAGCCGAAGCTCAGCAACATGCGCTCGGTATGATCGCGCGTGACCGCCGGCTCGATGACGGTCGTCGGCGAGTTGGCATACAAACCGGCGAGCAGCACGGCGGATTTCACCTGTGCGCTCGCGACGGGCAGCTCATAACGAATGCCCTGCAACGAGGGGCCGCCCTTGATCTTCACCGGGGGCTTGCCGTCGAGCGTCTCGATCCGTGCCCCCATCTGACGCAACGGCTTCGCCGCGCGCTCCATCGGCCGCTTCATCAGCGACGAGTCGCCGATCAGCTCGCTGTCGAACGACTGGCCGGACAACAGACCGGTCATCAAGCGCATCGCCGTGCCGGAGTTGCCCATGTCGAGCGCGTGATTCGCCGGCTGCAAGCCGCGCATGCCGACACCATGAACGCGCACCGACTGCGGGCCCGTCTGCTCGATGCGCACGCCGAGCGCGCGCATGGCTTTCATGGTCGACAGACAATCCTCGCTTTCCAGGAAGCCGCTCACCTCGGTGACGCCGTCGGCGATGCTGCCGAGCATGAGCGAACGATGCGAAACGGACTTATCGCCGGGCACGCGGAGCGCGCCGGAAACGCCAGCAACAGGCTCGACTATGTAATGCGACATTTGTTCAGGATCGGGGGCAGCCAAAAGAGGACAGATCCATGTTCCGTCGGGGCGGAAGAATAAATCCGCCCGCCAGCATACCCTTATTCAGGCGTTACAGCACCGCGGCCGGGTACGAGCCGAGCACGCGAAACAGGGTCGACGCCTGCCTCAGCTCTTCCAGCGCCGTGGACAACGGCGGCTGCTCGGCATGGCCGATCACGTCGATGAAGAACACATAATCCCATTTACGCTTGCGCGACGGCCGGGACTCGATGCGGGTCATGGTGATGTTGTTGGCGGCCAACGGCCCCAGCAGGCGATGCAGCGCGCCCGGCGATTGCGTATCGCCGGCGGAGACCAGCAAGGTCGTTTTGTCCTGGCCGCTGGCACTGAACAGTTTACGGCCGATCACCAGGAAGCGCGTGGTGTTGTCGGCCGTGTCCTCGATTTCCGGCACGATCACGCCGAGGTTATAAACCTCCGCGGCGGCTTCCCCGGCAATCGCGGCCGTGCCGTCCTCGTCACGTGCGCGGCGCGCGGCCTCGGCATTGCTGCTGACGGGAATACGCTCGATGTTTGGAAGGTGCTCGTCCAGCCATTGGCGACACTGCGCCAGCGACTGCGGGTGCGAGCAAACACGCAGGATCTTCTGCAGCCCCTTCATGCGACCCATCAGATGCTGACGGATGCGCAGCTCGATCTCGCCGCAGATCTTCAGCGGCGAATTCAGAAACATATCCAGCGTGTGATTGACCGTGCCCTCGGTGGAATTCTCGATGGGCACGACGCCGAAGTCGGCATGTCCGGCCTGCACTTCCTCGAACACTTCGCTGATCGCCGGCAGCGGCAGCGCGCGCACCGAATGACCGAAATGTTTCAGCACGGCCTGCTGCGAGAAGGTGCCTTCCGGCCCGAGAAACGCGATCTTCAGCGGCTCCTGCTGCGCCAGACATGCGGACATGATCTCGCGGAACAGCCGCACGATCTCTTCGTTCCGCAGCGGCCCTTTATTGCGCTCGATCGCGGTGCGTAGCACCTGCGCTTCGCGCTCGGGCTTGTAAAAGTCCGCCGTGCTCAGCCCCTCGCCCCGCTTGGACTCGCCCACGCGCTGCGCGAAGCGGGCACGCTCGTTCAACAGCTCATGAATGCGCCGATCGATGTCATCGATTTGTTCGCGGATCGAGCTCAGCTCGGGCGACGCCGACACCGGAGCGTGCTTGCCCGCCGCTTTTCTGGCGGCGGCCTTGCCCGGGCTGGACTTGGAGGTGCGCTTCATTTGCAACAGTCGTGGCTGGAGGGCTGAGGATGTTTCAGCCCGGCATTCTGCCAGCGTGGACGGTCACAACGCACGCACGTTCAATACACCCGCGATCTTGCGCAGCTGCTCCAGCACCCCGGCTGGCACCTGGCCGTCCACATCGATCAATGTATAAGCCAGCTCGCCGCGCGATTTGTTGAGCAGGTCGGCGATATTGAGCCTGGCATTGGCCAGTGCGGTGGAGATCTGTCCGACCATGTTCGGTACGTTCTCGTTGGCAATCGAGAGCCGGGTCGAGTTCGCGGTGCGCGGCAGGACCGCCTCCGGAAAGTTGACCGAATGGCGCACGTTGCCGTTCTCGAGGAAGTCCTTGAGCGTATCGGCCACCATGATGGCGCAGTTTTCCTCGGCTTCGCCGGTCGAGGCGCCCAGGTGCGGCAAGGCCACGACCTTGGGATGATTCTTCACGGCATTGGTCGGGAAGTCACAGATGTAAGCGCCGAGCTTGCCGCTGTCGAGCGCCTCCAGAATGGACTTTTCATCGACGATGCCGGCTCGCGAGAAGTTGAGCACGACGCCGTTGTCCTTCAGCAGCCGAATGCGGGCGGCGTTCACGAACCCGCGGGTCCCTTCCATCAACGGCACGTGCACCGTCACCATGTCGCAACGTGAGAACAGATCATCCAGCGACAACGCCTGCTGCACGCCAGAGGACAATTGCCACGCACGCTGCACGGTAATCTGAGGATCGAAGCCCAGCACGCGCATGCCGAGCAGATGCGCCGCGTTCGCCACTTCGACGCCGACCGCGCCGAGCCCGATCACGCCGAGCGTGCGACTCGGCAGCTCATAGCCGACGAATTTCTTCTTGCCCTGCTCGACCGCGACATCCAGCTCTGCGTCGCTGCCTTTGAGCTGGCGAGCGTAGTCCCACGCCTGGCAGATGTTACGAGCCGCAAGAAACAAACCGGCGATGACCAGTTCTTTCACGGCGTTGGCGTTCGCGCCGGGCGCGTTGAAAACAGGAATGCCACGGGCCGACAGACGCGACACCGGAATATTGTTGGTGCCAGCGCCCGCTCGACCGACCGCGATGACGCTGGCGGGAATCTCGATGGAGTGCATGTCCGCCGAGCGCACCAGCACGGCGTGCGGATCGCTCAGCGCCGAGGCGACTTCATATCGGTCGCGCGGCAGTCGTTCCAGGCCGCGAACCGAAATGTTGTTGAGCGTCAAAACTCTGAACATAAGCGCAACCATCCTCTCGACGCCGCGGACATCATCAGAGCAAAGCAAGCTGCCGCCGTTGCGCGGCAGCTCTCGATCAGGCGTGCTTGCGCTCGAACTCCTTCATGAAGCTCACGAGCGCCTCCACACCAGCCAGCGGCATGGCGTTGTAGATGCTGGCGCGCATGCCACCGACCGAGCGATGGCCTTCCAACGTCACCAGCCCGGCCTCCCTGGCCTCGGCGATGAAAGTCTTGTCCAGTTCCGGCCGCGCCAGGGTGAACGGAATGTTCATCCACGAGCGCGCATCGTGCGCCACCGGATTCTTATAGAACGACGACTCGTCGATGGCCGCGTACAGCAGCTCCGCCTTGCGCCGGTTGATCTCGCCCATGGTCTTCAGACCGCCCTGCCGCTTCAGCCACTGGAACACCAGGCCCGCCATGTACCAGGCGTAAGTCGGCGGCGTGTTCAGCATCGAGCCTTCCTTCGCCATGGCGCCGTAGTCCATGAATGCCGGCGTGCCGGGACGCGCACGACCGAGCAGGTCTTCTCGCACGATGACCAGCGTGAGGCCCGCCGGACCGACGTTCTTCTGCGCGCCGCCGTAGATCACGCCGAACTTGGAGACATCGATCGGCCGCGACAACAAGGTCGAGGACATGTCCGCGACCAGGGGCGTGCCGCTCTTCAGCTCGGGCACGAAATGAAATTCGACACCGCCGATGGTCTCGTTCGGCGTGTAGTGCAGATAGGCGGCGTTCTCGCTCACCTTCCAGTTCGACAGCAGCGGAATCGAGGTGTACGGCTCGCCCGCATCCGCGGCGACATTCACCTTGGCGTACTGCTTGGCCTCGCCGATCGCCTTCTTCGACCAGGCGCCGGTGTTCACGTAATCGACCGTATCGCCCGGCTTGCTCAGATTCATCGGGACGCCGGCGAACTGACCCATGGCGCCGCCCTGCAGGAACAGCACCTTGTAGCTCTTCGGCACCGCCAGCAGCTCGCGCAGATCGGCTTCCGCCTGCTCCGCGATGGAGATGAACGCCTTGCCGCGATGGCTCATCTCCATGACCGACATGCCGGTGCCACGCCAGTCGAGCAATTCCTCGCGCGCCTGCTCGAGTACTTCCTGTGGCAATACCGCCGGACCGGGACTGAAGTTATAGACGCGCATGTGACCTGTAATGTCCGTTGTTACTCTGGAGCGGCACCGCCGCCCTCGTCGCCTTCGCCGACCTCGGCGCCATTCTCGCCAGCGCCGTCGCTGACGATGCGCTCCAGGCCGACCAGGCGATCGCCTTCATCGACCCGGATCAGACGCACACCCTGGGTGTTGCGGCCCTGGACCGACACCTCGTTGACCTGCGTGCGCACCAGCGTGCCGCCGGAGCTGATCAGCATGATCTCGTCTTCCGGCTGCACCAGCAGCGCACCGACCATCCGACCATTTCGCTCGCTGATTTGCAATGCGATCACGCCCTGGCCGCCGCGGCCATGGATGGGGAAGTCCTCGATCGGGGTCCGTTTGCCATAGCCGTTTTCGGACGCGGTCAGCACCATGCCCTGCTCATCGACGATGATCAGGGAAATGACCTCCTCGCCTTCCGGCAGGCGAATGCCGCGCACGCCGGCGGCCGTGCGGCCCATCGGTCGCACGTCGTTCTCGTCGAAGCGGATGGCCTTGCCGCCGCTCGAGCACAGAATGATCTGCCTGGTGCCGTCGGTGATATCGACGCCGACCAGGCGGTCGCCCTGCTCCAGCTCGATGGCGATGATGCCGGCCTGGCGCGGCCGCGAGAACGCTTCCAGCGAGGTCTTCTTCACCGTACCCGCCGCGGTCACCATGAACACGAACTTGTTCGGCTCGAATTCGTGGATCGGCAGCACGGCGTTGATGCGCTCGCCTTCCTGCAGCGGCAGCAGGTTCACGATCGGCTTGCCGCGCGAGCCACGGCTCGCCTGCGGCAGCTGATAGACCTTCAGCCAATACATCTTGCCGGTGCTGGAGAAGCACAGCAGCGTGTCGTGCGTATTGGCGACGAACAGCTTGTCGACGAAGTCTTCGTCCTTCATCGCGGTGGCGGACTTGCCGCGCCCGCCGCGACGCTGCGCTTGATAATCGGTGACCGGCTGCGACTTCGCATAACCACCGTGCGACAGCGTCACCACCACGTCCTGCTGCTCGATCAGGTCTTCGATGGTGAGATCGGAATGATCGAAATTGATCTGCGTGCGACGCGGATCGGCGTACTTGGCTTTGACTTCCTCGAGCTCGGCGCGGATCACCTGCAGCAGCCGCTCGGGCCGCGCCAGGATGTCGCTCAGATCGGCGATCTGGGCCAGCAGCTCCTGGAACTCGGCGATGATCTTGTCCTGCTCCAGCCCGGTCAGGCGGTTCAGGCGCATGTCCAGAATGGCCTGGGCCTGGACATCGGAGAGACGATAGCCGCCCTCGACGAGGCCGAACTCCAGCGACAGGCCGTCCGGTCGGGACACGATATCTCCGGCGCGCGCCAGCATCGCCGGCACGGCGCCCGACGTCCACACCCGCCCCATCAACGCGACTTTCGCCTCGGCCGGCGTCGGCGACGCCTTGATCAGAGCGATCACTTCATCGATGTTGGCCAGCGCGACCGCCTGGCCTTCCAGGATGTGAGCACGCTCGCGCGCCTTGCGCAGGTCGAACACCGTGCGGCGGGTGACCACTTCACGGCGATGACGCACGAACGCTTCGAGCATCTCCTTCAGGTTGAACAGCTTCGGCTGGCCGTCCTGCAAGGCGACCATGTTCATGCCGAACACCGTTTCCATCGGCGTGTGCTTGAACAGCTTGTTCAGCACCACGTCCGCGACTTCGCCGCGCTTGAGCTCGATGACCACGCGCATGCCGTCCTTGTCGGACTCGTCGCGCAAGCCATCGGAGGCGATGCCGTCGATGACCTTTTCGCGCACCAGCTCGGCGATGCGCTCGAGCAGCCGCGCCTTGTTCACCTGGTACGGCAGCTCGGTGATGATGATGGCCTGCCGGCCCTTCTCGTCTTCCTCGATATCGGTCTTGGCGCGCACGTACACGCGGCCGCGGCCGGTCAGATAGGCCGAGGCGATTTCAGCGGCGCCGTTGATGATGCCGGCGGTCGGGAAATCCGGGCCCGGAATGTGCTGCATCAGGGTCGCGATGGTGATGTTCGGATCGTCGATGAGCGCGATGCAGGCGCTGACCACTTCGCCCAGGTTGTGCGGCGGAATGTTGGTGGCCATGCCGACCGCGATGCCGGCCGAGCCATTGATCAGCAGGTTGGGCACGCGCGTCGGCAGCACGACCGGCTCTTTCTCCTTGCCGTCGTAGTTGTCGACGAAATCGACGGTCTCGCGATCGATGTCGGCGAGCAGCTCGCTCGCCAGCTGCGTCATGCGGCACTCGGTGTATCGATAGGCCGCCGGCGGATCGCCGTCCACCGAGCCGAAGTTGCCCTGGCCATCGACCAGCTGGTAGCGCATCGAGAAGTTCTGCGCCATGCGCACCAGCGCGTCGTAAGCCGACGTGTCGCCGTGCGGGTGATATTTACCGAGCACGTCACCGACCACGCGCGCGCACTTCACATACGGGCGGGAGTAGACGTTATTGCTCTCATGCATCGCGAACAGGATGCGGCGATGGACCGGCTTCAAGCCGTCGCGCACGTCGGGCAGAGCGCGCCCGACGATGACGCTCATTGCATAGTCGAGATACGACTGACGCATCTCGTCTTCTAGGTTGACGTGCAGAATTTCGCGAGCGATTTCGGCCATGCGGAGTTCTTCGAAGGAAGTGCCGAATAATATCACACTCGCGACTCGGGCATCCTGCCACTCGCGCTTTGGCGCAGATCGGAAAAGGCGTGACTTTTCCTTCCTGCGCTCGCCGCCGGAGGCGGCGGGCACATCCCTGTGCCTGGGGCGGCACACGTCGAGCATGCGTTATACTTCGCCCCCTTTTCCTCGCTCTTGCGCATGGAACCCATCGACACACTGCTCTCGGCCCGCTGGATCATTCCGATCGAACCGGCGGGCGTGGTGCTGGAAGCCCACTCGCTCGCGATCCACCAGGGACGCATCGTCGCGGTGTTGCCCACGGCCGAGGCGAAACAGCGTTTTTCAGCGCGGGAAGAGCTCGACCGCCCTGCGCACGTGCTGCTGCCGGGCTTGGTGAACGCGCACACTCACGCCGCCAGCAGCCTGTTGCACGGGGCAGTCAGCAGCGCCTCGTACGAGCACTGGGCCCACAGCATCCGGCAGCTTCAGCAGCGCTGGGTCGATGCTGAATACGTGCGCGACGGCACCGAGCTGGCGATCGCCGCGGCCCTGTCGAGCGGCACGACTTGTTTTGCCGACCAGCACCTGTTCCCTGAAGTGGTCGCGCAAACGGCCGCCGAAGCGCGCATGCGCGTCTGCGTGGGCCTTCCCGTACAGGACACGCCCTCGGTGTGGGCCGGTTCGGCCGGCGAGTGCCTGCAGAAGGGCTTCAGCCTGCGTGACGAGTATCGCGACGATCCGTTGATCACCACCGCCCTCGCCCCGGTCGAGCCTGCCGCGCTCAGCGACGAGACGCTGGAACGCGTGCGGACCCTCGTGGACGAGCTGGAAGTGCCGATCTACATGCACGTGAACGAAAGCCGCGGCAGCGCGCCTGCGCTCGAACGGCTCGAAAGACTCGGGCTGCTCTCGCCACTGCTGGCCGCGGTGCATATGGTCAAATTGGATTCCGCCGACGTCGAACGCGTCGCGGCCGCCGGCGCAAGCGTCGTGCATTGCCCGCAATCCAACCTCAAGTTGGGCAGCGGCCTGTGCCCCGTCCCCTTGTTCAAGGATCGTGCGGTGAATGTCGCGCTGGGCAGCGGCGGCGTCAGTAACAACGATCTGCTGGCCGAGCTGCGCACTGCCGCCCTCATTGCCAGCACCATGTTTCCTGCCGCCACGCCGGTGGACGCACACGATTGGCTGCAGACTGCGACACTGAACGGCGCGCGCGCCCTCGGGTTGGCTGACTCCATCGGCTCGCTGGTGCCGGGCAAATGGGCCGACGTGTGCTGTCTCGACCTCGGTCGTCCCAACACCCAGCCCACCTATGACCCGGCATCGCAGATCGTGTTTGCCGCGTCGCGCGAGCAAGTCAGCGACGTGTGGGTCGCCGGCCGCATGCTGGTACGTGATCGCGAGCTGACGCACCTCGACACCGCCGCCGTTCTGAATCGCGCCGAGCTGTGGCGCGTGCGTATCGCAGCCCAAGTGAGTGAGTAACTGACCATGAACGCAGCTGCCTCCAACCACGACCCGGCCGAGATCGCCCGCTTCGACGAGATCGCGCAGCGCTGGTGGGATCCGAAGGGCGAGTTTCGACCGCTGCACGTGTTGAATCCGGTGCGGCTCGACTATGTCGACCAGGGCGCTTCGCTCCGGGGCAAGCGCGTGCTCGACGTGGGCTGCGGCGGCGGCATTCTGAGCGAGGCGATGGCCCGGCGCGGCGCTCAGGTCACCGGCATCGATCTTGCGCCTCAAACCATCGAAGTCGCCGAGCTGCATGCGCTCGAAAGCCAGCTCACCGTCCGTTATGTGCGCGAGTCGGCCGAGACTCACGCGGCTCACTCGCCCGCCGCTTATGACGTGGTCACCTGCATGGAAATGCTCGAACACGTCCCCGAGCCGCAGAGCGTGCTGCGTGCCCTGCATGATCTGGTGAAGCCCGGCGGCGACATCTTCGTCTCGACGCTCAACCGCAATCTGAAGGCGTATCTGCTGGCGGTGGTCGGCGCCGAGTACGTGCTGAACATGCTGCCACGAGGCACCCATAGTTATGAGCGCTTCATCAAGCCCTCGGAAATGAGCCGCTGGGCACGCGCCGTCGGATTGAGCGTCGTCGACATCGCGGGTCTGGCCTATGACCCGCTGCAACACAGCGCCCGCCGCACCAGCGACGTGAGCGTGAACTACATGATGCATTTGAAAAGAGATTCCTGAGTTGGTCGGTACTTCGGTGTGGTTGATCGGTCTGAGCGCGCTGGTCGTGGGCGGGCTCATTGGCGCGCTGGTCGCCAGCCTGCGTGCGCGTCAGCATTCGGAAGCACTGCACGTCGAGCTCGCCGTGTTGAAAGCGCAGGTCAAGGGCGAAGAACAGATCGAGCGCGAACGCCAGGCGGCGCTGGAGCGCTCGATGGAACGGCTCAAGGCGCAGTTCGATACGCTTGCGGGTTCCTCTCTGCGCACCAACAGCGAGCTGTTTCTGCAACTCGCGCGCGAGCATCTCACTCAACATCAGCAATACGCCGTCTCGGCGCTCAGCGAGCGTGAGAAAGCGATCGAAAGCATGCTCGCACCGATTCGCGAAGCGCTGGGCAAGACCGAGCAGCAGATCCTGCGCATCGAAAAGGAACGCGCCGAGACCTTCGGCAGCCTGAAGACCTCGCTCGAATCCGTCGCGCTCGGTCAGCAGGCGCTGCAGAAAGAAACACGCACGCTGGTCAACGCGCTGCGCCGGCCCGAAGTGCGCGGCCAATGGGGCGAGCTGACTCTGCGCCGCCTCGCCGAGCTGGCGGGCATGGTCGAGCACTGCGATTTCAAGGAACAAGTGCACGTGCGGGTCGAGGACGGCAATCTTCGTCCCGACATGATCGTCCACATGCCCGATGGCCGTGACCTGGTGGTGGACGTGAAGACGCCGCTGGATGCCTATCTCGAAGCGGTCGACGCGGCCACCGACGAGCAGCGTGCGGTCGCGATGCGCCGCCATGCCAATGCGATCGCCGAGCGCGTCAAGCAACTCGGCGCGAAAAGCTATTGGGCGCAGTTCGAGCGCAGCCCGGACTTCGTCATTCTGTTCATTCCCGGCGATCAGTTCCTGTCGGCGGCGCTGGCCGAGCAGCCCAACCTGCTCGAAGACGCGATTCGCCAGGATGTGATCATCGCGACACCGTCGAGCTTCGTCGCGCTGCTCAAGGCGGTCGCGTATGGCTGGCGACAGATGGCGCTCGCGCAGAACGCCGAGACCATCCGCACGCTCGCCGAAGATCTGTACAAGCGCCTGGCCGTGTTCACCACGCACCTCGGCAAGCTCGGCCGCAACTTGGGCAACAGCGTCGATCATTTCAACGCGGCCATCGGTTCGCTCGAACGACAGGTGCTGCCCGGCGCGCGCAAGTTCACCGAGCTGGGCGTGCGCCCGGATCGCGAGATGGAAACGCTGGAGCCGATCGATAAGCTGGTACGCGAGCCGGCCGATAATGGTGAGCGCAAGCTGACAGGCACCACTGACGCGGGTTCGTAACCCAACTGAGCAGCCCCCATGTCGACCCTGGACAACGAGCTCGTCAATCGCACTGCCCCGCCCGGCTCGATGCGCTATTTCTCGCTGCTGTACTCGCCCGAGAACAAGCGCGACGTCGTCCTGGCGTTGTATGTGATCGAAACCGAAATTCGCGAGTCGGCAAAGAGCGCAAGCCACGACGTCGCACACACGCGCTTGACCTGGTGGCGCGCGGAAACGGATCGGCTCATCAATGCCAATCCGCAGCATCCTGCCACCCGCGTGCTGCTGGAGCAGACCGACGGCGATCGCACGGTCTTCAACAAACTTCATGAAGTGCTTGCGGCCGCCGACATGGATCTCGCCCGCATGACTTTCTCCAATCAGCAAGAGCTGCGTGCGTACTGCTCGCGCAGCGGCGGAGCGATCCAGGAGCTGATCGCGACCCTGCTCGTCGGGCCCGGCGGCCTCGATGAAACGGCGCGCGCCGCGGCCAACAAACTCGGCGTCGGGATTCGAATGACAGAGATCGTGCGTGACCTGCGTCAGGATGCGTACGACGGCAATGTTTATTTGCCGATGGACCTGCTCGACCAGCACGACCTGCAAACCGAGCATCTGCGCGCACGCGAGGTCGACCCGAAACTCAAGGATGCCCTGCGCTCGTTCCGAGACAGCGCCAGCGCCGAGCTCGACCTGCCACCGCGTGGCCCGCAAACCGAGCACCTCCGCCCCGTTTACGTACTCGCCGCCTTGCACCGCAGGCTGCTCGACCACATCGCCGCCCGCAACTACGATGTCGCCACCCAGCGCATCGAGCTCGGGCCTCTGCAAAAACCGTGGACCGCGTGGCGTGCCGCGCGCCGTGCCTGATCCACCCCTGGCAATGAATATGACCGACCCTCGTACCTACCAACCTTCCAAGGACGCGCTCAAAGATCGCGTCATCCTCATCACCGGCGCGAGCGATGGCATCGGCAAGGCCGTGGCAATCGCGGCTGCGAACCACGGCGCGCAGGTCGTGCTGCATGGTCGCAGCGTGCGCAAGCTCGAAGCGGTGTACGACGAGATCGTGAATGCCGGCAATCCGCGCCCTTCCATCCTGCCGTTGGACTTCGAGAAGGCCGGCCCGGACGAGTACGACAGGCTGATCGCCGCGCTCGATCAGGAATTCGGGCGGCTCGATGGCCTGCTCCACAACGCATCGATGCTGGGCGAGCGCGCGCCCATCGAACATCACGACGTGGCGAAATGGATGCGCACCATGCACGTCAACGTCAACGCGCCTTTCATCCTCACTCGCAGCTGCCTGCCGCTGCTGAAGAAGTCGCGCGACCCGGTGATTTTGTTCACCTCCAGCGGCGTCGTTGCCAACCCGCGCCCGTTCTGGGGCTCGTATCTGGTCTCCAAATGGGCCAGCGATGGCCTGATGCACATGCTCGCCCAGGAGCTGGAGAAGCAGCCGGCCATGCGCGTCAACAGCATCAACCCGGGCGCGGTTAAAACGAACATGCGCCTGCAGGCCTACCCCGCCGAAGACCGCAGCAAGCTGCGGGAACCGCATACCATCGTGGCGCCGTATCTTTATCTGCTCGGACCGGACAGCCGCGGCGTGCAGGGCCAGACCATCAACGCCCAGTAGCCCCGCAGCGGAAAAAATCCGGGTTGCGGTGTCGGAAGGCGGTCGGCCCGGGCGTCCTTGGCCCGAGCGATACGCTTTCCACCCCTGACAGGAGCTGAAGATGAGCGCTGCACAGAACGAAACCCAATACCCCAACCCAGAAGTGAAGGGCGGTCTGGTCGCTTACCTGTGCGTGGACGGTGCCAGCAAGGCGGCCGATTTCTACGTGAAGGCGTTCGGCGCGCAGGAAGCGTTCCGTTATCCGGTGGACGACAAGGGCCGCACCATGCACATCCATCTCTACATCAACGGCTCGTCGCTGATGCTGAGCGACGGCTATCCCGAGCACGGCTGCCCGGCCGAGAAGCCGCAGGGCTTCAACCTCACGCTGCAGGTGAAAGACATCGACCAGTGGTGGCAGCGTGCGGTCGACGCGGGCGCGGAGATCGTGTTGCCGCTGCAGGATATGTTCTGGGGTGCGCGCTACGGCCAGCTCAAGGACCCGTTCGGCGTGCTGTGGTCGATGAACCAGCAGAAGTAACGAGCTTGATTACGGGTCAACGCCGTTTCGGCTTCTTGCGCCGATCCGGCGGGGGCCGGCGAGCCGGACGCTGCGGACGAGCGGCCGCTTCCGGTTTCGGCGGCGGCTTCGGCAAGGTCAGCTCGACGCTCGCATACAAGTCGGCGACGTCACTGTCCGACAACTCACGATGCTTGCCGCGGGGCAGATCCCGCGGCAACTCGAAGTCGCCGAACTTCACTTGAATCACGCGGCTGACTTTCAAGCCACGACTTTCGAACAAAGCGCGTACGGCGGCACGACGATGCGCCCGATGCGATTCCACGCGGAACCAGCGATTCGTGCCCTCGCCGCCCGCCGGCTCGATGGTTTCGAACTCGATGGTCTCGTCGTCGTACTGCACGACGCGTGGAATCGAGTCGACGTCATATTCAGGAAATGGCACGAGCACGCGCGCTACGTAGGCGGCAGGCGTCGTTTCGGCGCGTCGGCGCAACGCATCGGCCAGGCGGCCATCGCTCGTCAGTAACAACAATCCGCTGTCGCCGGCCTGCATGGTATTCACCACCAGCCAGCGCGAGCCGCGCAACGACGGCAACGATTCCATGACGGACTTGGCCGCGACCTCGCCGCTGTCGTCCTCGGCGGTCGGTGTGATCGGCTGGCCCTGCGGCTTGTGATACAGGATCACTTTCGGCGCGGCGAAGACTTGCAGCCGCGCCGTGACTTCCTTGCCGTCGATGCTGACGCGATCGCCCGGAGTGTAACGATCGCCGGGCTGCGCCGGCTGATTGTTCAGCCGTACGCGGCCTTCCAGCATCCATTTCTCGATCTCGCGACGCGAGCCGAGGCCATGCTGGGCCAGGAGTTTGTGGAGACGTTCGGACATGGTGCGGGCACCGCTTTGGTTCGGCAGTGCCGATGATTTCAATCTTCGCTCGGCGGCTCGCTGACGCGGGCGCGATCCTGCTCTTCATCCTCGGACGATGCGACCATCGGCGAGGACGCGCCGGAATCTTCGTCGTCTTCATCGGCGTCGGCCAACAGCTCGGTGTCGTCGTTCGCGTCGTCGATGCTGCCGTCTTCGTTGTCGGAGTCCCCGTCGTCGGCATCGCTGTCGTCGACATCGGCCTCGGCAACGAGCTCGGCTTCGGCCTCGCTGTCGAGCTCGGCTTCGGTTTCTGCTTCTGAGTCCGCGGCCGCTTCGGCGTTCGCTTCAGCTTCGGCATCGGCTTCGACTGCCGCGCTGGCTTCAGCTTCGGCGTTGGCTTCGCCTTCAGCGCTCGCTTCGGTTTCCGCAGAGGCATCCGCGGCCTCGCTGCTCGCGACAGTTTCTTCCGTCGGTGCGCCGCCTTCTTCGGTGCTGGCCGCTGTTTCGCCTTCGGCGGCACCTTCCGTCGCCTGCGGCTGATCGGCGGGCAATTCGAGCTGCACTCCGATGGTTTCGATGTCCTTCAGCTCGGCGAGGGTCGGCAGCTGGTCCAGGCTCTTCAGACCGAAGTAATCCAGGAACTCGCGCGTGGTACCCAGCAGCTCCGGACGGCCCGGGACTTCGCGGTGGCCGACAGTACGAATCCAACCGCGCTCTTGCAGAGTGCGCATGATGGTCGAGCTGATCGACACGCCGCGGATCTCTTCGATTTCGCTGCGCGTGATCGGCTGGCGATAGGCGATGAGCGCCAACGTTTCCAGGAACGCACGCGAGTATTTCGCCGGCCGCTCCTGCCACAGTCGCGAGACGATTTCAGCGGCCTTCGGCCGCACTTGAATGCGCCAGCCGCTGGCGACTTCCACCAGCTCGATGCCGCGATTCTCGTAATCGGCGATCAGCATGCCGATCGCGGTGGTCAGCAACTCGGGCGTCGGTCGCTCGCGCTCTTCGAACAGGTCCAGCAGCTGCTGGGTAGTGACCGGCTTGCCGGCCGCCAGCAGCGTCGCTTCGATGATGTGCTTGAGATCGTGTTCGTTCATCTCGATGATTCCGCGTCCGAATTGTCGGCCGAGCTTCCAGCCTCGGTCACGCTGTCGTCTTCCTCGGACAGATTCGCAGTCTGCTCGCTCGCCAGTTCATCCTGCCCGGCTCGGTCGCCGGCCGCCGCATCCTCGGCCACGACGTTGATCGATTCGCCGGATAGCGCGTCCTCGGCAGCGACTTCGATCGGCCCCTCGGATAGTGCATCGTCCGCTGCAACTTCGATCGCCTCTACCGAGGGACTGGGCTCATCGACGATTTCGATCGATTCGCCCGCCGGTGCGTCCTCAATCACGACTTCCGTCGTCTGCGGCGCATGCTCGTTCAGATCGTGCGTTGCAAGTAATTCGGAAGATCCGATGGACTCGTCCGCGATGTCCGTCTCGACCGCAGCCACAGTCTCTTCGAGGACTTCCGCCTGCTCGACTGAAGCAACCGATTCCTCAGCGCTCGCTGCAGGCTCCACATCAGCGACAAATTCATCAGCGGCTTCAGCCTGCTCGACGGACGCAACAGATTGCTCGGTGCTCGGTGGAGTCTCCGCGTCAGCAACAAAGTCTTCAGCAACTTCGGCCTCGGCGGTCTGAACCTCGGCGGTCGACTCGGCGGCGATGTGCTCACTCTCCGCCTGAGTCACGAGCTCGACGACTGCTTCGGACGGCTCGAAGTTCACGGCCGGTTCGGCTACGTCAACCAGCGCCTGATCTGCGATCTCGTGCGTCTCGGCAAGTGAGACGGTTTCCTCGGGCGCCGGCTCGGGCACGATGTGCTCTTCCACCACGTGCTCGGGAACGACGTGTTCCTCGACTTCGTGCTCCTCGATGACGTGCTCTTCGACCCGGTGCGATTCGGAATCGGCGGCGGCAATTTCCTCCACCGCGGCGCTCGGCTCGATGAATTCAACCGTCCCGACCGACTCGGGCGCGTCCAGCGGATCCACCTCCGCGGCAGCCTCGTCGACCGGCTCGAATTCATGCGGCACGTCTTCGAGCGTGACTTCCTCAGCGACCGGCGCGCTTGCGGCGGCTTCATCCACCGGCGAATCAGCAGCCACATCCTCAGCGACGTCCGTTCCGACGACGGCGTCGTCCGTCGTTGCGACCTCCGCAACCGTCTCCACCGCGCTCTCGGTCGACGCAATCGCCTCCGACACGGCAGCTTCGACCAAGCCCGCATCCGCAATCGAGTAATCCGCTTCGAGATTGTCGACCGCAATCGACGACGCAGCAGCTACGTCGGCAACAGCTGCTTGAACGGCCACGGCCGCCTCATCGGCCGGCGGCGTGTCATCGTCCTCATCGGGAATGTCGTTCTCACCGGCCAACTCGGGCTGCGCGAGCGCGGCGGCGTTTTCAGCATCGGCAGTCTCGGACGCGCTGACGCCGCCCTGAACGACCTTCAGGTTCCGCTGCGCCGTGCGCACGTGAATCGGTGCGTACGCCTCGGCTTGCACGATTTCGATCAAGCCTTCCTTCATCAGCTCCAGGATGGCGATGAACGTCACGGTGACGCCCATGCGCCCTTCCTCGGGCTTGAACAGCTCGGTGAATTCGAAGAACGCGACCGTCTGCAGCCGCGACAGAATGTCCGACATGCGCTCCCGCTGCGACAGGCGCTCGCGAGAGATGTGGTGATGCGCGAACTTCTCCGCCCGTGACAGCACGTCCCGGAATGCGTCGAGCATTTCCTTCAGGGTCACGTCCGGCAGCAGCTTGACGACCTTGCGCTCTTCCAGCTCGGCGGAGGCGAGAATGTTGTCGCGCTCCAGGCGGTTCAGGCGATCCAGGTCTTCGGCCGCCTTCTTGAAGCGCTCGTACTCTTGCAGACGACGCACCAGCTCGGCGCGAGGATCCTCTTCCTCCTGACCCTCCACGACCGGCGGCCGCGGCAACAGCATGCGAGACTTGATCTCCGCGAGCATCGCGGCCATAAGCAGGTATTCGCCGGCGAGCTCCAGCTGCATCTCCGCCATCACGTCGATGTACTGCATGTACTGACGCGTGATCTCGGCGATCGGAATGTTCAGGATGTCGAGGTTCTGCTTGCGGATCAGGTACAGCAGCAGATCGAGCGGGCCTTCGAACGCGGTCAGGAACACCTGCAGCGCATCCGGCGGAATATACAAATCGCGCGGCAGCTGGGTGACCGGCTCGCCCTCGACCACGGCGAACGGCATCTCGCTCTGCTGGGGCGGCAGTTCGGCGCTCAGGTCCTCGGCGTCCAGCTGCGAGCCGGTGTCTTCCACCAGCTTCAGTTCGGGCTTGGCCTTGCTCACCGGTAGTTCATCCCCATCGCCTGGTGCACCTCATCGAGCGTCTGACGCGCCACGTCGCGCGCCTTCTCGTTGCCTTCGGCGATGATGCCTCGGACCAGGTCGCGATTCTCTTCGAATTCCTTGGCGCGTGCCTGCATGGCGCGCAGCTGCGCGACCACCGCATCGATGACGGGCTTCTTGCAATCCAGACAGCCGATGCCAGCAGTGCGACAGCCCTGCGCGGCCCACGACTGGGTTTCGGGCGTCGAGTAGATCTTGTGCAGATCGAACACCGGACACTTGTCCGGATCGCCCGGATCGGTGCGACGCTGGCGCGCCGGGTCGGTCATCATGCCCTTGAGCTTCTTCGCGACCTGATCGGGATCCTCGCGCAAGCCGATGGTGTTGCCGTAGGACTTGGACATCTTGCGACCGTCCAGACCGGGCACCTTGGGCGTCGCGGTCAGCAGTACTTCGGGCTCGACCAGGTAGCTGCGGCCGGTGCCTTCCAGGTAACCGATCAGACGCTCGCGATCGGCCAGCGTCAGCCGCGCCGTGCCTTCCAGCAGCGCATGCGCCTTGGCGATCGCCTCGGTATCGCCCTTCTCTTGATAAAGACGCCGCAACTCGTTGTATCGAGTGCCGTTGCGCGCGCCCAGCGCTTTGAGTGCTTTCTCAACTTTGGCTTCGAAGTCGGGTTCGCGGCCATAGATGTGATTGAAGCGGCGCGCCACTTCGCGAGTGATCTCGACGTGCGAGATCTGGTCCTCGCCGACCGGCACGAACGCGGTCTTGTACAGCAGGATGTCCGCGGCCTGCAGCAGCGGGTACCCCAGGAAGCCGTACATCGCCAGATCCTTGTCCTTCAGCTGCTCCTGCTGATCCTTGTAGGTCGGCACGCGCTCCAGCCAGCTCAGCGGCGTGACCATGGACAGCAGCAGATGCAGTTCGGAGTGCTCGGGCACGCGCGACTGGATGAAGATGGTCGCGGACGCCGGATTCAGCCCGGCCGCGAGCCAGTCGATCACCACGTTCCAGACGTTGCTCTCGAGCTGCGAAGTGTCCTCGTAACCGGTGGTCAGCGCGTGGATATCGGCGACGAAGAAATAGCACTCGTACTGGTACTGCAGCTCCACCCAGTTCTTGAGCGCGCCGTGATAGTTACCGAGATGGAGGGCACCCGTCGGTCGCATGCCGGACAGGACGCGTCGGTTGTTAGCGGGAGTCGCACTCAATGCTTGGCCTCGGGCCCTATAAATCAAGGCGTTAGCGAATCTTGTTAATTCGGGAAATCAGCAGCTTGCAAAGCTGGGCGCATTATACGCAGCTTGACAGCCAGTCTTGATAGCCAGCCGCGCTTACTCGAACGCGCTCACATCGCCCTTGCCCCGGCGGACGATCACGGGCGCCGGACCGACCAGATCGATCACGCTGCTCGGCTCCAGGCCGCAGTTGCCGCTGTCGATCACCGCGTCGACGAAGTGAAACAGCCGTTCCTGGATCTCCCGGGGATCGGTCATCGGGTGCTCGTCGCCCGGCAGGATCAGGGTCGAGCTCATGATGGGCTCGCCCAGCTCGTCGAGGATGGCGGTGGCCACCGGATGATCGGGCACGCGCACGCCGATGGTCTTGCGCTTCTCGTTCTGCAAGCGCCGCGGCGTCTCCTTGGTCGCCTGCAGGATGAAGGTGTACGGCCCCGGCGTGAACGCCTTGAGCGTGCGGTACTGCGTGTTGCTGACCCGCGCGTAGGTGGCGATCTCGGACAGATCGCTGCACACCAGCGTGAAGTGGTGATGACGATCGATGTGGCGGATGCGCCCGATGCGCTCCATCGCGGTCTTGTTGCCGAGGTGGCAGCCGAGCGCGTAGCAGGAATCGGTCGGATAAACGACCACCCCACCGTCGCGAATGATCTCGACCGCCTGACGGATCAGGCGGAGCTGCGGGTCCTTCGGGTGAATCTCCAGATAGCGGCTGGTCATCCCGGTATGATAGCGGCCCTGTCAAATCCGCCGGGGTAGCCCCTTCGGCAAGGCGCACTCTCTCGCATGCAGTTGTTGTTCGACTTCTTCCCGGTCATCGCGTTTTTCGTCAGCTACAAGATCACCGGCAACATGTTCGTGGCCACCGCCGTCATCATCGTTGCCGTGATAGCGCAGACGGCCTGGCAATGGTTCCGCCATCGCAAGATCAGTCAGATGGCGCTGATCTCGGGCGTGCTGGTATTGATTTTCGGCGGTCTGACCCTGGCAATCCATGACAAGGCGTTCATCCAATGGAAGGTCACGGTGGTGAACTGGCTGCTGGCCGCGGCCTTCCTGGCCAGCCGGTTCTTCGGCGACAAGCTGCTGATCGAGCGCATGATGGGCGAGAACGTACAGCTGGAGCGGCCGGTGTGGGCCACGCTGAACTGGGCCTGGATCTTGTTTTTCGCGGCGCTGGGCGCCATCAACCTGTACGTCGTGTACCACTTCTCCGAAGCGGTGTGGGTCAACTTCAAACTGTTCGGCATGCTCGGACTGACCCTGGCGTTCGCGATCGCGCAGGCGGTCTGGCTGTCCTCGAAGATGCCGGCTGAAGAAGCGCCGGCCCGATCGGAGAAGTCGCAATGACTCGCGCCGAGCGCATCGTCGGCGAGCTGCGTACAGCGCTGCACACCGAGCAGGTCGAGTTGATCGACGAGAGCCATCTGCATGCCGGCCACGCCGGAGCGCGCGAAGGCAAAGGGCACTTCCGCGTCCGCATCGTGTCCGAGGACTTCGCGGGCCTGCGCACCTTGCAGCGGCACCAGCTGGTGTACCGGTCGCTGGGCGACCTCATGCAAACCGACATCCACGCTTTGAGCATTACCGCGCTGACACCGGACGAAGCGCGTTGACGAATCGTCGTCCAGTCAATTTCCCTTTCCCCCAAGGACTCTTATGAACCGTCATTTCCTCGTCGGCCTGCTGCTGCCTTTGACGCTGCTGGCCGGCTGCGGCAACGCCGCCGATAGCAAAGGCGCCCAAAACGATGCTGCCGCGGGCCCGCCGGTAGCGGTCGTCAACGGCAAGAACATCAGCAAGTCCGAATTCGACCTGTACGTCGACAACGTCGAGCGCCAATCCAAGCGCGAGATCACCGACGCGGAGAAGTCGCAGCTGCTGGACCAGTTCATCAGCATGCAGCTGGCCGCCGACGCGGCCTCCAAGGCCGGCATCGAGAAGGAACCGAAGGTGCAGGATCAGCTGGCGCTGGCGCGCTTGAACGTGCTGGTGGATTCGGGCCTGCAGCAGTGGCTGGAAAAGAACCCGGTCACCGATGACGAGCTGCGCCCGGAATACGACGCGCAGGTCGCCCAGATGCCCAAGGAATATCACGCCCGTCACATCCTGGTGGACGACGAAGCCAAGGCCGAAGCCATCACCAAGCAGTTGAAGGCCGGCGGCGACTTCGCCAAGGCGGCCGAGAAGAACTCCAAGGACCCCTCAGGCAAGGACGGCGGCGACCTCGGCTGGTTCACGCTCGATTCCATGGTGAAGCCGTTCTCCGATGCGGTCGCGGCGCTGCAGCCCGGACAGATGACGGACAAGCCGGTGCAGAGCCAGTTCGGCTGGCACATCATCAAGCTCGAAGAGTCGCGCGTGAGTGCGCCGCCGCCGTTCGAGGAAGTGAAGGATCGGGTGAAGGTGCTGGTGCAGCGAAAGAAGCTGCAGGACTATCTCGACGGGCTGCGCAAGGACGCGAAGGTCGAGAAGAAGATCTGAGCCTGGTGCTCCCGACGAACGAAGCAGAGAACGGATCGCCACGGCGATCCGTTTTTTGTTAGTGGGGCTACCACTCGTCGCAGACGTAGACGCCGGATTGATAGAAGCGGATCTGCCCCGAGGAGATGCGGCTCTCGATGTTGCTCGCCAGATCGAACGGCGTGTCCGAGGTCAGTGCGCTCAGCGGAATCGGCAGGCGGATCACGTTCTGGGGCACGCGATGGAAGGTCTCGCCGTTGGGAATCAACTTACCACTCTCGGCCGCGGCGCGGATGTCCTGAGGTGAGCGCCGCGGGAACTCGACTCTCTCTCCGACTTCGCGCGAGAACTCGGACAACCGCGTCGTCACGCCATTGTCGATGAAGTGCACATTGCCCAACAGCTCGATCTCGGAATAGTCATAGAGCACACAGGGCACCTGCTTCGCGTCGAGAAGCCGCAGCGCTTCGAGACGATTCGCCCCATCGATCACGATCATTTCGCGAACCACGCTGATCGGATTGAAGAAGGTCCCATCGG
>NZ_CALFXI010000021.1 GCF_937958065.1 uncultured Steroidobacter sp. | reverse complement strand
GACGTTTCGGCGGCGTCGGGAGTGTCCTAGCTTCTTCCGGCAGCTTTGCGGCACAGGGACGGGGCCGCAACAGCAGGGCTCACCAGGGACGTGCGGTGAGGAGCGCAATGCGCTCCGGCCGTGCCCGGTGCCGGAAGGAGCTAGGACACTCCCGACGACGCAGACCACCGACGCCTCTTATTCTTATAACAACGCAAACTCCGAACAACGCCAACTCATACCACCACAGGCGAACCACTACTTACAGACACGCCGCGAACCACCAAATCCTCACAGCAACGTCGACGCAAACCACCGACCCTCTCACAGCAAGGTTCGACGCAAACCACCGAGTGGGAGGAAACAAACCGCCCCGCCAAGCGGCCCCGATGCATCCACCTCTTAGCTCGTTTCTGAGCTCAGCGCCCGCGAGTTTTCGCGTCGACGAAACACAAGCGGTTTCTCCGGCACGATATCCTTCTGCGCTCGCTCGACGATCGATTCGACCACATGGTGATGCGGGCTCTTGGAGCAGACCGGATCCGCCGCCGCCGGATCGTGCGCCAGCAAGTACGCCTGACAGCGACAGCCGCCAAGGTCCTTCTCCCGCTCTTCACAACTCGCGCACGGCTCCTTCATCCATCCTTGCCCGCGGAACCGATTGAATCCCTCCGATTCAAACCAGATCTCCCGCATGCTCCGCTCGCGCACATTCGGAAAGCTCAGTCCAGGCAGCATTCTCGCCGTGTGACAAGGCAGCGCCGTTCCATCCGGCGCAATCGTTGCGAGCGTCGTGCCCCAGCCATTCACGCATCGCTTCGGCCGCTGCTCGTAGTAATCCGGCACGACGAACAGAATTCTCATCTTCCCTTTCATCCGCTCGCGCCACCGAAGCATGGTCTGCTCCGCGCGCTGCAACTGCTCGCGCGACGGCAACAGATGTTCTCGATTCAAGTGAGCCCACGAATAATATTGAGTGTTCGCCAGCTCCAGATAATCCGCCCCCATGCGCACCGCCATATCGATGATGGTGTCGAGGTGGTCGATGTTGAGCCGGTGGATCACGCAGTTCACCACCATGGGGTAGCCGTGCGACTTGATCCACTCAGCACAACGCTTCTTCAGCTCGAACGTTCGGGTGTGCGACAGGAAATCGTTCATTTCGCGCGTCGAGTCCTGAAACGAGAGCTGGATGTGATCCAACCCGACCCGTTTCAACTCGCTCAGACGCTCGCGCGTCAGCCCGACGCCGGAGGTAATCAGGTTCGTGTAGTACCCGAGCGTGTGCGCTTCCGCCGCAATCGCCTCGACATCGTCTCGCATCAACGGCTCGCCACCGGACAGCCCCAGCTGCACCGATCCGAGCGCTCGCGCCTCTCGCAGCACTCGAAGCCACTCGTCCGTGGTCAACTCGTTCTCGACCGTCGCAAAGTCGATCGGGTTGTAACAGAACACACACTGCAGCGGGCAACGATAGGTCAGCTCGAGCAGCAGCCACAGCGGCGGCCCGACCTTTGGGGACGTTGTGAGAACTGCGCTCATGACTCCGCCGCGCTGATCCAACCCTGCGCTCTCGCGAGCTGAAGGAAATTCAAGATCTCGTCCTGCAGTCCGTTGCGATTGAAAGCCGATTCCAGGTCCGCGACGATTTCTCCGACACTGCGCACGCCGTCGCAACGGCGCAAAATCTCCGCCGCGCTGGTGTTCAATTTCACCATGCCTTCCGGATAGAGCAGCACGTACGCGTTCTGCACGGCTTCCCACTGCAGCCGAATGCCCGAACGAATGCTGGGCCGATCGACTTCCGTCATGACTGGACTCCATAGTGTTGAGCCATGGCATCGTTCATCGCCCACAGCACGTCGAGCTTGAACTTCAGGACTTGCAGCGCGCGCTGCTGCTGCTCGCGAGTCTTGAAGTACGCGAGCGTCACGGCCAGTCCGTGATTCACGTCGCGCTGAGCCAGCGACACGCGGCTGCGGAAGTACTGCAGCCCATCCTGCTCGATCCACGGATAGTGTTCCGGCCACGACGACAATCGCTGTCGATGGATGGCGGGTGCAAACAATTCCGTGAGCGACGAGCACACCGCTTCCTGCCACGGCGCCTGACGGGCGAAATTCACATAGGCATCGACCGCGAAGCGCACACCGGGAATCAACCGATGCAATCCTGCGACTTCCGCCCGCTCCAGGCCGACCGCTTCCGCCAGTCGTAACCAGGCTTCGATGCCGCCCGGATCATCGCCATGCCCGTCATGGTCCAGAATGCGCATCACCCAGCGTCGTCGCACCTCCCGATCGGGACAGTTCGCGATGATGGCCGCGTCCTTGCGCGGAATGCTGATCTGGTAATAAAAACGATTGGCGACCCAGCCCTGGATCTGCTCGCGCGTGGCCTTGCCCGAATTGAGCATCACATTGAACGGGTGATAGATGTGATACGCCTGTCCCTGCTCGCGCAGCTGCCGCTCGAACTCCGCCTCGTCCCAGGGTGCAACGTCGTTGCTCACAGCACGATCTCCATGCCGTCGTACGCCACTTCGATATGGTGCGAATTCAACAGCGCCCGTTCCTGCGAGTCCTCCACCAGAATCGGGTTGGTGTTGTTGATGTGAATCAGCACGCGCCGCGTCGCGGCCGGCAGCCGGTCGAGCCACTGGATCATCCCGCCGGATTGCGACAGGTGGCCCATGTCGGCCGCGTGCTTGTGCGACACGCCCAGCCGCACCAGTTCGTCATCGGTCCAGAACGTGCCATCGACCAGCACGCACTGCGCAGTGCACATCAACTCGAACAGCCAGGAATCGATGGTCGCGACGCCGGGCGCGTAACACAGCCGGCGTTCGGTGCGCAGATCCTCGACCAGCAAACCAATGACATCGCCCGGCTGCGGGCTGCGCGCCGAGTACGGAGGTGGCTTGCCGGGCAAGGTGATCGCCTGCCATCGCAAGTCGTCGGTAGCGTCGACCGCGAACCACTCGCCCGCCGCTCCGATACGCCGCCGCTCCACACCGCAGTAGCGCTGCAAGATCTGCAGGATGGGATTGGACGTAGTGAGATCGTCGAAGGCGCTGTCGGTACACCACAGCGGCCACGGCCTGGTGGCCTCGCGCAGCATCAGCAAGCCCGTGGTGTGATCGATCTGCGAATCGGTCAGCACGATGTTGCGGATGCCGGTGTCGCGATACGCCCGACCCGGCTGCAACGAAGGATTGGCCTGCAACTGCGCCAGGATATCCGGAGACGCGTTGACCAGTGTCCAGGCGGTCTCATCCGCGCCGCGGATGGCGATGGACGACTGGGTGCGCGGGCGGGCGTTCAGCTCGCCCCGGCGCACGCCAGCGCAGTTGGGGCAGTTGCAATTCCATTGAGGAAAGCCACCGCCGGCGGCAGCGCCTAGAATTCGGATGTGCATGGGCAAAGGCGAGGTTCCGGGCCGTCCCGGCAACCCCGCCCTCGTTCAACGATCAACGGTGCTCGGCATACATGGTGATTTCCATGCCCAGCCGCAGATCGATGGCCACAGGGGTTTCCCAGCTCATGGCGGACTCCTTGCAGAGGGGCCAACTTCGGCCCCAGTCGCACCATGACGCCGGCGCGATGCCGCCGCTACGCGACAATCATGATTCGCGACTCATGATTTTCATGAGTGCGGCGCCCGGGCAGCGCCCGTCATACTGCCGGCTTCGAGCCGACAAGGATGAGCTTTGAAACTTCGCACCCACGTCAATCTGATCGTCGCGAGCCTGAGCGCGGCCTTCGTCATTCTCGCGGCGTGGCTGCAATTCGATGGCGCGCGCCGGGCCGTGCGCGAGGAAATTGCCGGTGCGAACGTCGTGGCCACCCAGCTCCTGACCCGGATCCTGATCACTTACGATCAACCCGACAACGATACGCTGCTGACCTTCCTGCAACACCTCGGCCGGGTACGCGCCCACGAGATCACCGTGCGGGCGCCCGACGGGCGAGTGATCTACAAGTCCCCGCCCTCGCCGTACAAGGCGGGGCGCGACGCGCCCGGCTGGTATTCCGCTCTCATTCTGCCGCCCACCCCGGTGCACATATTCACGCTTGCCAATGGCTCGGAAGTCCGCATCGAAGCGGATGCATCGCGCGCCGTGCTGGACGGGTGGGATGATTTCACTCACCTGATGATCATCGGCGGGCTCGCCTTCGCGGTGCTCAACGCCGCGGTGTTCTGGCTGGTCGGCCGTGCCGTGGCGCAGTGGCCCGTCATCGTCGACGGGCTCACCCGGATCGAGCAAGGCGACCTGCAGCATCGGCTGCCCGAACTCAAAGGCTACGAGGCCAGCATGATCGGCTCGACGTTCAATCGCATGGCGGAGTCGTTGCAGGAAAAACTGCTGAGCGATCGCAAGGCCATCGAAGCCGAACAACGCCTGCAACAGCGTCGTGAGCTCGATCGCCTCATCGAGCAACGGCTGGACGAGGAACGCCGCCTGATCGCGCGCGAGTTGCACGACGAGTTCGCGCAATCGGTGACCGCGATCCGCAGCTTCGCTGTCGTGATCGCCAATCAACATCCCGCCGAATCCCGCACTGCCGATGTCGCGCGGCTCATTTCGACTGAGGCCGCGCAGCTCTACGATGCCATGCACGGCTTGATTCCGCGGCTCGCGCCGGTCACGCTCGACACCTTGGGCCTGGCCGAAACCCTGGAAGGCTTCATCAAGCAGTGGCAAGGCCGTCATCCTGGCATTCACTTCTCATTGCATCACGAGCTGCCCGCCCAGCTCGGCGACAGCATCACCATCGCCGTCTATCGGGTCGTGCAAGAAGCCGTGATCAATGCGGTTCGGCATGCACGCCCCACCCGGGTCGACGTCAGCGTCGTTCATTCCGATTCACATGTGCGCATTCGCGTCACCGACAACGGCATCGGCCTGCCCGAGGACTGGTCGCGGCCCGGGCACTTCGGCCTGCGCGGCTTGCAGGAGCGCATGGTGATGCTCGGCGGCACACTGACTTTGAAAACCCACGAGCCGCACGGTGTGGAGCTCGCGGCCGACATTCCTCTGGGAGCGCACGCATGATCAGAGTGCTGCTCGTGGATGATCACACCGTGGTGCGTACGGGGTTCCGGCTGTTGCTGGAGACAGTGGGCGATGTCCGCGTCGTCGCCGAGGCGGACAGCGGTGAAACAGCCTGCATGCGCTTCGATGAAGACAAGCCCGATGTGGTCGTGCTCGACCTGTCCATGCCGGGCATGGGGGGACTGGAGACCCTTCGTCGTTTGCGGGCCCGCGACAAGGACGTGAAGACGCTGGCGTTGTCGGCCCACGACGACGCCATCCATGCGAGTCGCGCGCTCAAACAAGGCGCGCTCGGCTTCTTATCCAAGCGCACCGCCCCGGAAACGCTGCTCGAAGCCGTGCGGATGGTGGCGGCCGGTCAGCGTTACATAGATCCCAAGCTGGCGCAGGAGATTGCGCTGGCCGAAGTGGGCGGGGCCGCGACCTTGGTCGATTCGCTTTCGGAGCGCGAGTTCGAGGTATTTCTGCGCCTCGCCAATGGCTCCGCGGTGCCGAAGATCGCCGCCGAGCTGAACCTGTCCACCTCGACCGTCGGCACGCATCTCTACAACATCAAACAAAAACTGCACGCCGGCAATCAGGCCGAGCTGACCCTGATCGCACTCCGGGCCGGGCTGATCGAGCGCTGATCTGTAAGCACTCGCCCGGGGCGTGTGAGGGCGATCCAAGGCGCCCTCGACGCGTACTGATCGAGCTGACCCCACCGCGCATGATGAGCGCGATGAACCGCTCGCTATTACTTTGCTTGCTGACGCTGGCAACGGTGCTGGCGGGGCAGCCGGCAGCCAACCCGCAGGACGCGCCTGCCCCCTCTCCGCCCGCTACACCTGAAGACGCGACCACGCCGAAGGCCGAGCCCTTCAAGCCTGAAGAACTGGAGCAGATCGTGGCTCCCATCGCGCTCTACCCCGACGCGCTGCTGGCGCAGGTGCTCATGGCATCGACCTATCCGCTGGAGATCGTGCTCGCGGCGCGTTGGTCGAAAGACCATCCGGACGTGAAAGGCGATGCGGTCGCCAAAGCGGTGGAAAACGAAACCTGGGATCCCAGCGTGAAATCGATGGTGGCGTTTCCGGACGTCCTGACCATGATGAGCGAGAAACTCGACTGGACCCAGAAGCTCGGCGATGCCGTGCTGGCGCAACGCAAAGACGTGATGGACGCCGTCCAGCGGCTGCGCGCCAAAGCGCAAGAGAGCGGGCATCTGGCGAGCAGCAAGGAACAGACCGTCAAGACGGAGGCTGCGCCGGCGGGTTCCAGCGCGTCGCAGATCATCATCATCGAGTCGCCCAACCCGGATGTCGTGTACGTTCCAACGTATAACCCCACCGTGGTGTACGGCGCCTGGCCGTATCCGGCCTATCCACCGTATTACTACTACCCGCCCGGCTATGTCGCCGGCACGGCGTTCTTCTCATTCAGCATGGGCATGGTGGTCGGCGGCGCGCTCTGGGGCGGATTCAATTGGGGCCACAGCGACATCGACGTCAACGTCAACCGCTACAACAATTTCACGCGCAACGACGTGAACGTCAACCGAGCGAATGTCAGCAATCGCTGGGAGCACAACTCGGCGCATCGCCAGGGCGTGGGTTATCGCGACGCTGCAACTCAACAGAGATACGGTCGCGGCAGCAGCGAGCAAGCATTGCAGGCGCGAGAGAATTATCGAGGCCGCGGCGGTAACGAGTATCGGGATCTCGGCGGCGGCAACGAATCGCGGAATCTCGGCGGTGGCGCCAACGAATATCGAGACCTTGGCGGTGGTGCCGAGTCGCGTGATCTCGCCGGTCGGGGCAATGAATACGCAGAACTCGGTGGCGGCCGGGAAAATCGCGATCTGGGCAGTTCCTCGCGCGACTTGGGCGACCGCGCTGGTTCGGCCCGCTCCGCGGACGCGTTCAAAGGGGTCGACAACGGAGCTCGTACGCGGGCGCAGAGCAGCCGAGGAATGGCGAGTCGAGGCGGCATGTCGCGTGGTGGCGGACGACGCAGATGAAACATCCGATCCCATTCGCCCTGCGCGCCCTCGCCGTCGTGTTGCTGGCAATCACGAGTGCTTGCAGCCGCCTCACGTCGCAGCAGGATTTCGCCTCCAGCGAAGACGCAGTCAGCGCACTGGTTGCCGCCGCCCGATCGAACGATACGAGCGGCTTGGTCAAGGTACTCGGCAGCGAGGCCAAGGCGGCGATCGACTCCGGAGATGTCGTCCAGGACAAGAACGCGCGCGAGCGATTCGTACGAGCTTATGACGCGGAACATACATTGAGCGGAGATCCGGCCGGCCCGAGAACGTTGCTGGTCGGCACCGACCGCTGGCCATTTCCCTTTCCGCTGGTCCAGAGCAATGGCCGCTGGCAGTTCGACAGCGCCGCCGGCACCGAAGAAATCGTCAATCGGCGCATCGGTGCCAACGAGCTGGCCACCATTCAGTCGTGCCTGGCCTTCGTCGATGCCGAGCGCGAGTACTACATGCGCAATCCGCAACGAGACACCCTGCTGCAATTTGCTCAAAAGCTGGTGAGCACGAAGGGCAAGAAGGACGGCTTGTACTGGCCGACCACCGGCAACCAGTCGCCGAGTCCGCTGGGCGAGGCCTTCGCTCGCGCGCAAAGCGAAGGTTATTTCGAGAAGGATCCAGCCAGGGGCGAGCCGCTGCGGGGCTATATCTATCGGCTTCTGACCTCACAGGGTCCCCACGCCAGAGGTGGCGCGTACAGTTATCTGGTCGGTGACAAGATGATCGGCGGCTTTGCGCTGATCGCCGTGCCTGCCGAGTACGGCCGCAGCGGCGTGATGACTTTCATCGTGAACCACGACGGCGTGGTCTTTGCCAAAGACCTGGGCCCGGATACCGAACGAGCGGCACAGGCGATTCAATCCTTCGATCCGGATCCGAGCTGGCGGCCCGAAGCTGCCATCGAGCCGGCCGCATGAGCTCGCGCATATCAATGCGCGCCAGCAACGTGGCGCTCGTGGCGGTCGTTACTTTGTTTGCGTGCTCGTTGAAGTATGAGTCCGCGCTGGCCGCCACGCCGGGGCAAAACGCGGTGGCCTATCTCGAGAACCGATTCGGGCTCAGCGACGTGCAGGCGCGCGGTGCTTTAGGCGCGCTATTGTTGTTTGCACGGGAACGGCTGCCCAAACCGCAATTCGATCAGTTGGCCGCTCGCATGCCCAACGCGGACAGCATCATGCAAGGAGTCACCCAGCAGGGCGTCGTGACCAAGCCGCTCGATGAAATCGGCGACTACCAGGAATCGCTGGCCAGCCTGGGAATCGGACCCACGCTGGCCGCGCAGATCGCCCCGGCGGTGGTCGACTTTCTGGGCGGGGCCGGCTTCTCTCAAGAACAGGCCATTCTGGCGGGGATACTTCGCTGATGCTGCGTATCGCGCTACTTGCGGGATGTTTGCTGATGTCCAGTGCTTGCACGATCGTCAAGCCTGGCAAAGGCGATACCAACACGATTCAACATGAGGGCGGCGCCCAGGAGGCCTACGATCTCGCCACGCGGGTGTGTCGTCGCGCCGGCCAACAGAGCGCCGAGATCATCTCGACGGTAAACAAGGATGCCTCGTTACCGCCGGGCACGGGGAAACAGGTGACTACGTTTCGCTGCTCGTCCGCTGCCGGACGATAGCGGCGAGCATGGCGCCCGCCGCCTCCGCTGCGCTCGTCAGGCTCAGCCGCCCTTCAACTTCTGGACGATTTCCAGCGACTTGTTGACGTTCTCGACCGGGTTCAGGCCGCCGACCGTGGCCGCGATCTTGCCATCGGGCGTCACGATGAAAGTCGTGCGCTCGGCGAAACCATGATCGATGTCCTTGCCGCGCGTGTCCTTCCGACCCGCGCCGCCTTCACGCACCTGCAGATCGAAAGAGCGCGCAATCTTGCCGTCCGAATCCGAGGCGGTGGGGAATTTTCCCGCGCAGAACTCCGGATCCGCCGAAAAATCATTGAGCCGCTCGATGCTGTCGAGGGAGACGCCGATGATGCTGGCGCCGGCGGCAGCGAACTTCTCCTGGTTCACGGCGAAGGTGCGCGCCTGCACGTTGCAGCCATTGGTGTAGGCGGAGGGATAGAAATACACCACCACCGGCCCTTTCTTCAGCGCGTCCTTGAGCGAATACGTAAACGGCTGGCCTTTCATCGACGCCTGTGCCGTGAACGCGGGCGCCGGGGCGCCTTCCTGCAATGCCGCGAGCGCCGGCAGCGCCGTGCCCAGTGCCAGCAGACCGGTCAAAAGCAAACCCTTCGAGCTCCTGTTCATGACGACTCCAGCAGACAGTGGACGGAAGTTGCGCATCCTAGCCCTCCGACGCGCAGGCGTCATCTGACATGCCGTGCGCCGTTGATATTTTCCAAAAATCCGCCGGCCCGCGCATGAGTTACGTGCTGGCGCGCGGCGGAACTCCGCCATCGTTGCCTCATTAGAGTTACTCGTCAGAGGAGATACGCCATGCCCGAGATCAGTAAAGCGAAGGTCCTCATTCTTGCCACAAACGGCTTCGAGCAGGATGAGTTGCTGGTACCCCAGCGCAAGTTGAAAGAAGCCGGCGCGCAGGTCGACGTGGTTTCGCCCGAGAAAGGCAAGATCCGCGGCTGGAAGCTCAAGGACTGGGGCGAAAGCGTCGCGGTCGACAAGTCGCTCGAGGACGTGAACGCGGACGACTACGACGCCATCGTGCTGCCCGGCGGCCAGATCAATCCGGACCTGCTGCGGGTCGATCAAAAGGCCTTGCAGTTGATCCGATCGTTCCTGGATTCCGGGAAGATCGTCGCCGCGGTCTGTCATGCGCCGTGGCTGCTGGTCGAGTTGGATGCGGTGCGCGGGCGGGAGGTCACCTCGTATCACTCGATCAAGACCGATGTGATCAACGCCGGCGGCAAGTGGGTGGATCGCGAGGTGGTGACCGATCAGGGCATCATCACCAGCCGCAACCCGGGCGACCTGGACGCCTTCTCGGCCAAGATCATCGAGGAGATCGAAGAAGGCAGTCACGCCGGCCGGCGTCAGACGGCGCGGCCCGGCAAGGGCGAGCAGCGCCCCGGCATGCACTGAGCGAAGCAAGTGATGTCGTCGGGGCAGTCTCCCCGCCCCGACGACATCGTCCCCACGGCTCGCCCTATGAACCCGGTTATTGCAACGTGCCGGTGAGCGCAAACAACAACGAGCTCACCACATGGGTCCAGATCAGACCCAGGATGATCGAGCCGGTCAGTTGCACTTCATTCTCATCGTCCACTCGCGCATCGCTCCACTGCATCGACGGCACCGTTGCGCTCTCCCCGTGACACGGATCCCACGACCAAACCGTTCCTGCGGTATTCCGATGGAACCATTCGACAGCCCGCTCCGTGTGAGGCTTAATGGAGATCATGGTCCTGCAGAAGCGCGCCCGTCCGTCGCATGCCAACGCGGCAGCCGAGTTCGACCATCTGCTCCGCGAGCATGTCCCCGCCCTGTATCGCTCCGCTTATCGCTGGACCGGAACGGTCGATCGCGCCGAAGATCTGGTGCAGGAGCTGCTGGTCCGGCTGTATCCCAAGCTCGATGAGCTGCGGACTCTGGAGCGCATCCGTCCCTGGGCGCTGCGGGTGATGTATCGGATCTTCGTCGACCAGGTGCGCCGCGAGCGCAGCTCACCCGTGCAGTTCGGCACCGATCCGCCGGACGACGGCAATGAAGAAGAAGCGTTGGATCTGATCGATCCCGCCGCGGGCCCCGCCGAGCTGCTGGAACAGGAGCTGACCCAGCAACGGGTGCTGGCGGCCTGGGAACGGTTGGGCAAGGAACATCGCGTGGTATTGTCGATGCACGACATCGAGGATTACAGCCTGCCGGAGCTGGCGCAGATCATGGACGTGCCGGTCGGCACCTTGAAATCCCGGCTGCATCGCGCCCGGGCGAAACTGAAGGGATTATTGGCAACGGAACGAATCTCCTCATTGGATCGTGTATGAAATGCGCGCCCGCGAGGGCGACCTGAACAGTGGGCAAGCATCGTGGACAAAGACGCTGAAATTCTGCGCCGGGCGCTGGAGCGCTTACCCGCGCCGGAGCCGCGTCCGGAATTCATCGAGCGGGCGTTCGCTGCGGCCACGCGCCGGCAACCGCAATCCCGCAGCCGGCTGGCTCATCTGGTGTCACGCTGGGAAACGTGGGTGGGCGTCCTGGTGGGCGCCGCCGCCGCGGCCGCTCTCATATTCACCATGTGGCCACCGCTGCTCAATCGCGAGACTCGTGGCATCACGCTGGCGTTGAATGAAATGCGGGACATCGATGTGCTGATCGATTCCGAGCGCGCGCTGGAAGGCGCGACCATTCACATCGTGGCCACTGGCAGTGTCGTGCTCGACGGCTTCGAGAACGAGCGCGAGATCGGCTGGCAGACGCATCTGGCTCGAGGCAGCAACGTGCTGTCGTTGCCGGTGGTGGCCCGCTCGACCGGCGCCGGCCAGCTGGTCGCGGTGATCGAACACGGCGGCCGCACGCGTCGAGTGATCGTCAACCTCACGGTGCACGACCGCGAGGCGACGCGGACATGATGCAGTTCACATCCGAGTGCTTGCCACACTCGCGTCGGACGACCATCATTGCGCCACGAGTGAAGCACGCAACGTACCTGGCCCTGTGTCTGCTGGCGCACGGCGCCCTGGCGCAACAGCAGTCCGAATCGAAGCCTAAACCTGCGCAGGGGCAGGACGATCTCGACGTGACCATGCAGATCATCGTGGATCCTGATGCCAAGCTGCCCGACGAAGTCGTCCGCCGAATTCCACTGCCCGAGCGCAAGCCCGTCGATTCCTCGAAACCCGATGCCGACCGGCAGGCCGTCAAGGAAGCGGACAAAGCAGCCCGCGCCGAAGCCAGGCAGAGCGCTCGCGAGGCTAGGGATGTGGCTAAACAGGAAGCCGCCGAGCAGCGCGAACAAGCTCGACGCGCCCGCGCCGAAGAGCGCGAACGCAACCAACCGCCCAAGCCTCCGAATCCTCCAGGACGCCCGCCCCGCTGATGCCGTTTGGTGGCGGGTGCACGCAGCGCCGGCCATCCTCGCGTTGCTGTTTGTTTGTTCCGGTCCCGCGCACGCCCATAGCGAAGCGGCTACCCGGCAATTCAAATCGGGCGCCAGCGCCTTTCAGGCGGGTGATTATCGAACGGCGCTGACGGCATTCGAAGCCGCACTGGCGCAGGGAATGTCGACCCCTGCCCTGCATTTCAATATCGGGGTGGCGGCGTATCGGGTCGGCAACTATGGGCGGGCCGAAACGGCCTTCAAGGAAGTCGCCAACACGCCGTCCATGGCCGGCCTGGCCTACTACAATCTCGGCCTGGTCGAGCTGAAGCGCAACGATCCGACCGCGGCCTCGCAGTGGTTCTCGCGCGTTGCCTCGGCGACGGAAGACGCACGATTGCGGGAACTGGCGGTGGCTCAGCTCGGCGATCGGCAAGCTCCCGCTCGCCCCCACGCCTGGTTCGGCTACGCGGGTTTCGGCATCGGTCACGATGATAACGTCGCGCTGATCTCCAATTCCGACGTGCTCGGCATCAGCGACCGCGCCGACAACTTCGCCGAAGCCCAGTTCGCGATCAGCACGCCTGTGGGCGAATCCTGGCGAGTCGACGGCAGCGCGACGGCGGTCGACTATCAGAACCTGGACAACTTCGATCAGCTCGGCCTGCAAGGTGGCGCGCGCTATCGCTGGCTGTTCGATGACTGGGTCAATGACGCCGGCGTGCAGCTTGCATACACGTCGCTGGACGGCTCCGGCTTCGAGAACCGGCGCGCCGTATTCATTCAAACCGGCAGGGATCTGCTGCCCGATGTTTATATGCGCGCCCGGTATCGGTTCAGCGATATCGATGGGCTCGGCGAGTACCGCGGCGTGAGCGGCCGACGCCACGAGCTGAGCGCCGCGCTGGATTGGACGCAGGCCGATTGGGCGTTCACGTTTGGATATCAGCTGGAGATCGGCGATTACCAGGACGAAGCGCTGTCCGCGACCCGGCATCAGCTGAGCTTCGATGCCGAATACAGCTTCGCCACGGACTGGACCTTGCTCGGCGAAGCATCACGACGGCACAGCAGCTACGACACCGCCGCCAACGGCAACGAACAGCGCACCGAGCTGGCGCTTTCCCTGAGCCGGGCGTTGAGCTCGCGTTGGCAATTGTTCGTGCGCTACGCCTACGCCAACAACGACGCCGATGCGAGGGAATACGACTACACCGGCAATCGATTCTCCGCCGGGCTCGAAGTCACGTTGTAACCGACCTTTCGCGCCTCGCGCTGAACGCTCGGCGCCAACGTAAATTTCCTACGTAGTTTCGCCTCGCGACACTCGCCGCGTCCGCATTCGTTCCCTGCCCCACCCCAACAGCACCTACGCCGGAACGCACCGGCCGGTTGGCGCGTTCATGGTCTCGCACAACAAGTCAGAAGTTCCGGTGCGAACTTGCCCAAAATTCTACTAGTGGGGCCTTACGACCCCCATTGCGGGGAATACACCTTCCTGGCTCCGCCGCTGGGTGTATGGCGATTGGCTGGAGTCCTCGCCGAGCGCGGCGCCGAAGTCAAAGTCTTCGACCCGAACTGTTGCGTCGGTCCGCCCGAGCGCGCGCTCGAAAAAGAAATATTGCGCGATACGTGGGACGTGATCGGCATCTCCACGACCGGCATGACCTTGAAGTTCGATCTGGAGCTGGCGCATCTCGCTCGCCGCCTCGCACCCAAGGCGCTGCTGGTTGCAGGGGGCATGGAAGCGACATTCCGGCCCGAGCTGATGTTCGAGCTCGGCCCGTTCGACCGCGTGATCCTGGGCGAAGGCGAGCGGCCGTTGATCGAGCTGGCGAAACGCATCGCATCGGACCAACCGCTCGGTGGCATCGTCGGCACGGCGGAGCGGCACGCGGACGGCAGTCTGCTGCGCATGCCGCAAGCTGCGATGAATCACGATGAGCTGCGCGCCGCGATCTTCTCGACACCATACGAACACATGCCGTACGAGGCTTACTGGGATCGCCTCGAAGCCGCGTATCGCGTCGGCAGCCTGCCAACCAAGGCGGCGCGCGAAGCCGCGTTGGCCGAAATCCGTTCCGTGCGCCTGATCACGTTGAACTACTGCCCGATGGGCTGCACGTTCTGCTCGTCGACGAACTTTCTGCACGAAGCCCAGGGCAGCGTCGCCTCGATCGCGCGCCTGGACGCCGACGAATGCCTGCTCATGATCAAGCGCATCGTGTCGACGCATCCACGTGTGCGCACCATCATCTTCCAGGACGACATCTTCGTGTTCTCGAAGGACCGGCGCGTGCTGCCTTTGTGTGAAGGCATCGTTGCCGCGAAGCAAGCGGGCGAACTGCCCGAGGATCTGCAGTTCATCAGCACCAATCGCATCGATGCGATGAATGTGGAACGCCTGAGTGCCATGCGGCGCGCCGGCTTTCGCGTGCTCGGCTTCGGCATCGAAAGTTTCTCGCGCAACGTGCTGAAGGAGTTCAACAAGGGCCAGATCCACCGGCACATCGAGCCGATGTTGAGCGCCACGCTCGGGCTGGGCATCACGCCGTTTCTCGATCTGATCCTCAGCTCGCCCCGCGCGTCGCTCGCCGACGTGGCGGAGACATTGCGCGAGGCGTATCGGTGGCTGCGACAAGGATGTGAGATTGGCATGTACCCCTACATCATCCCGTTCTCGGGCGCGGCATTCGCGCGTGATCCGGCATTGCTGCCGCATACTCAGTTCGTGCATCGGCGCGTCGAGGGCACCGCGATCGAGTGGGACCAGGCCGCCAAGATCCTGCCCATCGATCCAACGGTGCGCGGCGCCATTCTCGAAATCGAGCGCAGATTTGAAGCCAAGCTGAGCGAGCTGCAAGAGCGCGCGACGCATCTGCCTTCGCGCGTGCGCTCGTTGATCTGGATCCTGGTAGGCGTGCCGGTGCTGGCCGAGCATGGCATCGTCGTCGCCCCCGAGCAGGAGGTGCGCGCCGAGCTCGAATCTCGCCTGCCCCAGCCTCGGAGGGCGGCGGCGACCCGCGCCGTCGCAATGGCGTGAAGTTCAATACGCCCTGGAGTTTGCTGGCGCCACTCGCAGTGTGCGCGCTGCTCGCAGGATGGATCGCGCTGTCTGCCGCCAATCTGCAGACCGCGAGCTTCTCGCTGCTGGTCTATGGGCTGGCGAACCTGATCGTCTACACCGATGCGTTGGATTTCATCCTGCGCTTGCACGTGCGCCGCCGTCACATTGCCACCGCGCCGACCGAAGAGAACCGACATCTTTCGATCGATATCGCCGCCGCCTTCCCTGCCGGTGCCAGGCAGCTCGTCCCGGTGCGGCCGTACGCGATCATCGCGTCCATTCACAATCTCGAGCCGCTGCTCGATGAATTCATGGATGCATTCGCGCCCTATCGAGACAAGGTCTGGCTGATCAGCGACGGCTCCACCGATGCCACCGTGCTCCGTCTGCGTCATGCGGGTTGGCGATGTTTCGACGATGGCGTCAATCGCCGCAAGCCCGGTGCGATCAAGCGCCTGCTCGAACGCATCCCGGCGCACATCGAAACACTGATTGTCGTCGATCCGGACATCCGCATCCGGGACCGCAACGGCGGCAGCAGGATCGACTTCGAGCGATTCATTCGGGATTTCCAGCAGTCCGGCGCCGCGGCGGTCTGTCCGCGCGTGATGATCGAGCCCGATGGATTCCTCGCGCGCTTCCAGGCGTTCGAGTATGCATTGGCGTTCCGCATCGGCCGCGAAAGTCTGGCGGATTACAGCATCACGTCGGGCGTGTCCTGTTATCGCCGCGACGCTCTGGAGCGGGCGCTCGCCGAGCACACTCAATCGGTCTACGCCGAAGATCTGCAGAATGCGCTGATCCTGCTCAGTCACGGCGAGCGCATCTACTACGACGGTCGACTGGTCGTCAGCACCGAAGGTCCGGGTAACGTGCGGCGCTGGTTCTCACAGCGCGTCGGCTGGTACTACGGCTTGCTCAAGGTCTACATCGAGCGCTTCAGCGAAGTCTGGAGCATCGCCCGGCGCACGCCGTTTGCCATGTATCACTTCGTGATCTATCTGGGCGGCCTGTCCTTGATCGTGCACCCGCTGAAGATCGTCAGCGCGCTGCTGCTGATCCTCAGTTTCATCAGCGGCTTCGACAACCTGTTTCTCGCCAACGTGTTCCCGCGCAACGCGCTGATCAATCCCAGCTACTTCATGGCCGCGATCGGCAGTTATCTGGCGCTCGGCGTGTTCGCGCTGTTCACCATCGTGCCGAAACAGGAGCGCGCCTACGTGGCGCCCATCGTGCCGCTGTATCTGTTCTATGCCATCACTCACATCGCGCCCATGACGGTGGGCTACTTCAACTGGATCGCAGTCAAGCTCTGGGGTCGCCGCGTCTATCGCGATCATTACGAGCCGCTGCCGAGCGCCAGCACCACGTTGCCGCTGGAGGAGAAGACGAGTCTGATGCGGAGGGCTTCATGAACGCGCGTGGCGCACCGGCGCCCGATCAATATCTGCCCGATCACTATTGGGAGGACCGAGCGCGTCGCTTCGCGGCGGAAGGCTCCGGGCTCGCGGCGGTCTGCTCGTACGGCATGCCGGAGTTTTACAACCGGATGATCCATTGGAGTCAGTATCTCGCGCTACGACCCTGGCTCGGCATCCAACCCGGCACGCGCGTGCTCGATGTGGGTTGCGGGGTTGGACGCTGGAGCACGTTGCTGGCGGGCCGGGGCGGCACCGTCACTGGCGCGGATCTGAGTCCGACGATGATTGCTGAAGCCCGGCGTCGCGCCGAATTGCAGGGCGTCTCGACTCGCACGCGGTTCATCGTGCAGGACCTGGCGCACCTCGATGCAGGCGGAACGTTCGATTTGATTCTCGGCGTGACAGTGCTGCAGCACATTCTGAATCCAGCATCGTTGCGGTCGGCAGTCGGAGGGATGGTGAATCATCTCGCCCCCGGTGGACGCATGGTGCTGCTGGAAGCCGCGCCGGCGAGTATCGCCGAGCATTGCGATACGACAGTGTTCCGCGCCCGGCAGCGACGCGTCTATCTGGATTTGTTTGCCGAGGAAGGACTAGAGCTGCGTGCGCTCAGCGGCGTCGATCCGGCGCCCTTCAAGACGTGGCTGCTGCCTCATTTGCGACGAATGCCACGCCCGCTGGGCATGTCGGCGCTGGCGGCGGTGACGCTGGCCTCCACGCCCATCGATGTGCTGTTCGGCCGGATCGCCGTGCAACGCTCATGGCACGCGGTGTTTGTTTTGCAGCGGAGCGGAGACGCCCATGCCGTTTAGCCGTCGATCCGCGGTGTCCATCGTCGTATTCGTTCTGCTCGGCGTGTTCGTCGGGCTGGGCTATTGGTACGAGTCTCGCAAAGCCACTCCGGGGCAAGCCGTGAACAGCCCGTCCATCGACGTGACCAGCGGCGATGATCGCGGACCGGGCTCATTGCGCGAGGCCATATTCAAAGCGACGGCGGCGACCGGCGAGGTCACAATTGCCCTCAAAGTGTCGAAGATCACGCTTGCCTCCACCCTGCCGCCGCTCGCGAACGCGGCTGGTATCCGGGTCGTGGCCGACGAGCATGGCACCGAGATCGATGCCAGCGCCTTGCCCGCTGGAGCCGTGCTGGACGTCTCCGGACCCAATATTTCCATCGAAGGCGTGCGCATCCCCAGCTGCAAGGAAACGGGCATCGTGCTGCGCGCCGAGCGCTTCAAGCTGCAGACGACCTCGATCGAGAACTGCGACGTCGGCATCGATGTCGCCGAGAACGCGGACCAGTTGCTGCTGGAGCGGAACCACTTCGCCGCAAATCGTGTGGGTGTGCGCTTCGCGGCCTCCAACAAGAATGCGCTGGTCGTGAAGAATGAATTCTCCGGGCATCGCGATGCCGGCATCTGGGCGGTCCGCAGCGAGCCCGACAAACGCGGCGGAGCCATCAGCATCCGCGACAACCGATTCAACAAGGAACGCATCGGCATCCTCAGCGCCAATGTTTCGCTGATCATGGAGCGCAACGAGCTGCTCGACTCTCGTGAAGCGGCGATGCAGTTGATGGGCAGCGGCGCGGTGGCCCGCGGCAACCGCATCAGCCGCGGGGCAGCGATGGGCATCGTGGTCGAGAACGGCCAGGCGGCGGTGATCGAAGACAACGAGCTCGATGGCCTCGAAGCGTATGGCGTCATGCTCAAGGGCTCGGCGGACACCGTGATCCGCAACAACCGCATCCACAACAGCGGCTACGGCCTCGCGTTCGTGCTCGGCAATCAGCGCAGTCCGAGCAGCGCCATCGACAACACCATCATCGAACCCAAGTTCAACGGCATCGACGTGATCGGCGATTCGCCCATTCTGCGCGGCAATCAAGTGCTGCGGCCACGCGCGCTGGCGCTCAAGATCACCGATTACCAACCCGAAGGGGGCGGTGAAAAGGTTCGCGCCGTGCCGTTCCTCGAAGGCAACAACTTCAGCCTCGGCGCCGCGACCGTCGCGGCCGGCGATGCCAAACCGTCGGCGGGCGGTGTCGTGCAGCGATGAACATCGGCGACACACAAGTCATTCCGGCACCGACGTGGACTGATCCGCGCATCCATCTGTTGGATGACACCTGGCTGTTGACCATCTTCGCCATCCTGCTGGGCACGGTCGTGCCCTGGCTGCTGAGCTCGCTGGAGATCGACTTTGTCGCCGCCTGCCTCGGATTGCTCGCGCTGGGAGCCATCCATATTGCATTCACCGTGGTCGGCAAACCGGCGCGTGTCGGCGAGCGCCGCCCTGTGCTCACGCTGCTGCACGTGGCCGGCATCATCGTCGTTGGTTTCATCTGGATGAATGCCGGCGGCTTGCAGAACCCCGCCTTCCTGATCGTGTTCGCATTGCCCGTGGTCGGCGCGATCTTCCTATCGCGCTGGCAGCCTTACCTGATGGCCATCCTCGCCATCGCGGTCGCCGGTCTCGTGGCGCTCGCCCAGGCGCCGGAGCTGCGCTGGTATGTCCCTGGTCTGAACGCCATCGGCGCCACACTCGCGGCCTTGCTGGGGCAGCAAGGCTCGGCTTCCACATTCCCAGGGTTCTATGCTCCTTCCGCTTACTACGCCGTGCTGCTGCAGGTGTTTGCGATCCTGCTGCTCGCATGCGCACTCGCAGCCGAATATCTGGGCACGATCTTCGAACGCCTGCACTCGCATGTGGACGTGGCGCGCGCTGAAGCCGAGCGCGGTCAGGAGTTCTGGACGACGCTGATCGAAGCGATGCCAGTGCCTGCCCTGCTCATCGACAGCGATACCCTGCAAGTCGTCTGCGCCAGTACTCGAGCGGCGCGCTTCCAGGACCGGGAAACGGCCAACGGCCGGCCGCTGTTCGAGGTCGTTCGTTTCTCCTACCCGGAGATGGTGCAGGAAGCGATCTCCGGCTCGGGCGGCTCGGTGCCCTTGAGCATGATCAAGGTCGGCGACCGGCTGCGTGCGACCGAGGTTCAGGTGCGACACGTGGCGCAGACAGGGCGTCGTTTTGCGCTGCTCGTGATTCATGAGAAGACCGAGGAATTCACGGCGCACGCCGCGCTCGATGTCAGCGGCCAGGCCATGCTGGTGCTCGATTCGCAAGGCCGGCTGCTCTCGTTCAACAAGCCGGCACAGGCGCTGTTCGCGGCGCTCGAAAAAGACAGCGACGCGACGCAACTGCTGTCGCTGGGCGGCATGCCGCCGCGCTGGTGGGAACCCGGACTCACGGGCCGCCGCAAGATGCACATCGAGATCGGTCCGCGCGTCTATCAAGTGACCTGTTCCGCTGCGCCGCTGCCCGGGGAGGATGAGCGCATCTATATCGTCGCATTCCTGCCCATGGGACGCGCCGCTCTCGGCGACCGTGGTGAGATCACCGCGGCCGTGCAACTCGCCGACGCACCGAAGAACGCCCTTTCCAATTCAACGTTGGTGACACCGCCATGAAGCCTGGATCCGTCGCGCTGTGCCTGGCGTCGTTCGCTGCAGCCGCCTCCGCCACCGCCGCCGAAATCGATGCACGGCCGTATGACAAGCTGGCGCTCAGCGGCAGCACCTCGAGCTTCGTCGACAGCGACGCGGAGGGTGGCGGCGGCTCGTTCAGCTACCTGCATTACTTCACTCCGGATTTTCTCGCTGGCGCCGGCGTAGACCATACCTACGTCGAGCGCTCCAAGCTGACCTACGGCTCGCTGCGAGCAGCGTGGGGTCGCGGTGAGCCGGACTCGCGATCCATCCTCGTCGGTGAGTACTACAACGGCGAAGGTGACGATGCCGGCCGCAAGTTCGACTACCAGGTCGGCGTGCTCAGCTTGAGCCAGGCGATCACCAGCAAATTCTCGGTGCAGCTCGAGACGCGCCAGATCGATATCGATACCACGCACGGCAATCTGCCCAAGCTCGGCCTGACCTATGTGTGGTCGCCCCGCCTGGTGACCAATGTTTCGTATGCCCAGTCGGTGAGCGGCAACCTGGGCACCGAGCTCACCAGCGCGCGCTTCGACTACTACGGCAAGCACGTCAACCTGATGTTCGGCGGCTCGACGGGTAAAGCCAACCCCGCGGTGCTGGTGCTGCAGCCCGGCGTGGTGCTGCCGGCCAGCTATTCGAACGAGGGCTTCCTGGGCATCGCCAAGCCCTTCAAGCGTTGCGAGCTGCAGTTGCTTGGCGATTACCTGGAGGTCTCGGGCGTCGAGAAGATCACCGTCACATTGAGCTTCATCGCGTACCTGGGCTCGCGAGGCCAATGAAACTGTCATTTCTGAAACGCGGCTCGCAATGGCCCCTCACCTTGCTGGTGCTGGCGGTCGTCGTGCTCGCGGGCGGCCGCCTCATCACACTCAGTATCGGCGCGCGTGCCGAGCAGATGCGTGCGACGGCAGGCGCACTGGTTACGAGCTATAGCCGCGCGGTCGAACGACAACTGCGAACATTGGCCGCGAACGAGCGCGGCGCCGAGTTGGATCAACTGCTCTCGAAACTGCAGCTGAGTCGGCTGGTCGACCCCGAGTACGATTTCGAGCTGTCGAAGGTGGACAGCGCGGGCGGCGCGCCGCGCATCTTCGTCAGCAGCCGGATCGGACAGCTGAACGACGCAATCGTCAGTCGCATCCGTTTGCCCGAAGGCTATGCGCGCGAATTGCCCGGCGGCTATGTACAGCTCGCCTTGCGACCCAAGGCCGGTTGGTACCCGGCACGTGAGCTGGCGGCGGCCATCGCGTTGCTTGCCGTCGTCGCATGGATGCTCGCGTTCGCAACACACGATCTCGTGCACAGCCTGCACCGAGCGCGGGATGCATTGTCACTGTCTCGCCGTCAGCTTCAAGCGACGCAACGCAAGCTGGCGCTCGAAATCGAGGAACGCGAGAACCTGCAAAAAAGCTTCGAGCATTCACGCTACCACGACGCCTTCACGGGCCTGCCCAATCGTCGTTATTTCATGGATCAGCTCGATCGCGCGCTACGCGAGGTGCGCACGCGTCGTCGGCAGCGGCTCGCGGTGATGCTCATCAACATCGATCGTTTCAAATTGATCAACGACTCCCTTGGCCACACCGCGGGCGACGAAGTCGTGGTGCAGGCGGCGCGACGCTTCCAGAAGGCCACCGCGCAATTCGAATGCGTGCTCGCCCGCTGGAGCGGCGACCAGTTCGCGATGCTGGTGTTCGATGTTGCGTCCACGGACGGCGCGCTCGACATTGCCGGCCTGCTGCAGAAGACGCTGCAACAACCGTTCGAGCTGCGCAAGCATCAACTCAACGTAGCTGCCCGCGTCGGTGTCACCTGCATCGACTCGGGTCTGCAGCGTGCTGAGGAAGCCGTGCGTGAGGCTGATATCGCCCTGTCCGTGGCGAGGCGGCACGACACCGCGACGGCCGTTGCCTATCAGCCCGCGATGGGCAGCAGCGCTGCGAGCCTGGTGAGTTTGGAAGCGGATCTGCACGTCGCGCTCCAGCGTCGTGAGCTGCACTTGATGTATCAGCCGATCGTGGACCTCCGCAACGATCGCGTGGCGGGCGCCGAATCGTTGTTACGGTGGCGGCATCCGATCGAAGGCCTGTTGACACCCGACAGGTTTCTCGGCCTCGCCGAGGAAGTCGGTTTGATCGTGCCCATCACGCGCTGGACCATCCTGCAAGCCTGCACACTCGCGGCCGAATGGCGGCATCGCCTGCCGCGTGGCCGTGATTTCTATCTGACGGTGAACGTCTCCGCCGCCGCGCTTCGCGCCCCCGACTTCACCTCGTATGTCGAGCAGGTGCTCAAGGACACTGGTGTGTCACCGGACTGTCTGAAGCTGGAGCTCACCGAGGGCGGCCTGATGAGCAACCCCGGCGCGGCCCGCGACATCCTCGAGGGCCTGCACGACCTCGGCATCGAAATCATGCTCGATGACTTCGGCACCGGCTACTCGTCCTTGAGCTACCTGCAGCTGTTTCCCTTCAGCTATGTGAAGATCGATCGGCCGTTCGTCGATCGCGCCGGCTCGGCGCATGCCAACTCGGCGATCGCGGCCGCCCTCGTGCAAATGACCAGCAGCCTCGGGCTGCGTTCGGTCGCCGAGATCGTCGAGACCGACGTGGCCGCGCGTGACTTGCAGCGCATGGGCTGCGACTACGCGCAGGGCTATTTCTATTGCGGGCCGCTGGAGGCGGAGGAAGCATTCCAGGTCCTGAAGAATGCCGACAGGTCACTGCCGACCGCGCAGGCCGCGGTGGCCGCCGGTGACGGCGCCGACGATTCGCCTACCCTATCCGAAGCCGTCGTGCTATCAGATGAAACGTTGATGCTGCCCGCCGAGGAAGTGGCCGAGCAGCTGCGCGAAAAGGCCTCGCAAGAACACTGATCGCCACGGCTGGCGCCGCCAGGGCCCGGCAGTCGCGCTCGATCCCGTACGCGCCTATGATCCGCGCTTTGTCCCATCCGAGCTGCCAATGGCCCCCGAACACGACTCGAGCATGCTGGTCAACGCGGTTGCGTTGCTGGGCGCGGCGGTCATCGCCGTGCCTCTGTTCCGACGACTGGGCCTGGGCTCGGTGCTGGGCTATCTGGCCGCCGGCCTGCTGATCGGCCCATTCGGTCTCGGGCTGTTCTCCGACCCCCACGCCATACTGCAGTTCGCCGAGCTGGGCGTCGTAATGTTCCTTTTCATCATCGGCCTGGAGATGCGGCCGTCGCATCTGTGGCAGCTGCGGCGGCAGATTTTCGGCCTGGGCACCCTGCAGATCGTTGCCTGCACGGTGGGGCTGACGGGAGTCGGGATGGCGTTTGGTCTGTCGCCGCTGGTAGCCTTCGTCGGTGGCGCCGGCTTCGTGCTCACCTCGACGGCCATCGTCATGCAGCTGCTGGCCGAGCGCGGCGACATCGCGCTGCCTCACGGGCAGAAGATGGTCTCGGTGCTGTTGTTCGAAGATCTGTTGATCGTACCGCTGCTGGCCTTGGTCAGCTTCCTCTCGCCGGTCGCGACGGCGCAGACCGATACGCCGCAATGGATTTCCATGCTGACCGGCATCGGTGCGCTCGCCGGCCTGATCGCGGCCGGCGTATGGCTGCTCAATCCTCTGTTCAGCGTTCTGGCGCTGGCACGCACGCGTGAAGTCATGTCGGCCGCGGCACTGCTGGTGGTGCTCGGCTCCGCGTTGCTCATGGAAATGGGCGGCCTGTCGATGGCCATGGGCGCCTTTCTCGCCGGTGTGCTGTTGTCCGAATCGACCTTCCGTCATCAGCTCGAAGCGGATGTCGAGCCGTTCCGAGGTTTGCTGTTGGGGCTGTTCTTTCTGGCCGTAGGCATGAGCCTCGACTTGAAAGTCGTCGCGGACAACTGGGCACTGATCGCCGCGATCGTGCCGGCCATGATGGTCACCAAGGCATTGTGTATCTATCTCGTCGCGCGCGTGACTCGCAGCTCGCATCAGGAAGCTCTGGATCGCGCGGTCCTGATGGCGCAAGGTGGCGAGTTCGCGTTCGTTCTGTACAGCGCCGCGGCCGCGGTCGGCATCATCGATGAAACCGTCAATGCCAACATGACCGCCGTGGTCGTGCTGTCGATGGTGCTGACGCCGCTGGTGGTCATCGTGGTCCGGCACCTCATCAAGCCGGCGAGCCAGTCCCTGGACGGCATTCCGATCGCCGAAGGGCTCGAAGGCAGTGTGCTCATGATCGGCTTCGGCCGCTTTGGCCAGGTGGTCAGTCAGGCGCTGCTGGCGCGTGGCGTCGATGTCAGCATCATCGATGCCGATGTCGAGATGATCCGCGCCGCCCAGGAATTCGGCTTCACGGTTTACTACGGCGACGGGACGCGGCTCGATGTATTGCGAGCCTCCGGCGCAGGCAAGGCGCGCCAGATCGCCGTCTGCGTAAACAGCCGCGCGACGGCCGATCGCATCGTCGAACTGGTGCGCTCCGAGTTTCCGCAAGCCCAGCTGCTGGTGCGTGCCTATGATCGTGAGCATGCGCGTCTGCTGGTCGGCGCCGGTGTCGATTATCAGATCAGAGAGACCTTCGAATCGGCACTGCAGGCCGGTGGCGCAGCGCTGCGCATGCTCGACGTGAGCGATTCGGAGGTTGCCGAGATCCTCGCCAGCATCCGGGAGCGCGATGCGGAGCGATTCGCATTGGAAATCGCCGGCGGCGGGTATCAGGCCGGCATCGGCATGCTGTTCCGGAATACCCCACAGACGCCCTCCCGACCCACTCCGTTCAGCAAGCCGCGCACCGAAGGCAAAGCGCTCAACGAAGTGCCCGGCGAGAAGGCCAGCGAGAGTGCCACGTAACCCGCGCCCATGCGCTCGAGGAGGCCGTCATGGAAACGTTTCTTGCGATTTATGTCGGCAGCGCCGCCTCCCTCATGGAGTGCCTGCCCATCCCGGGCCAGTGAGCCGGCCCCGGAACTTCGCCACGGGGGCTGCGTTGCGCGAGCATGCGGCCGATCTACCACGCCAGGCTGGTGAACGGGGTCTGGGGCGACCCCGGGGTCTGCATCGATCTGAAATTCCAGCGCCGCGCGCTGTTGTTCGATATCGGCGACGTGCAGTCGTTGTCCACCCGCGTGCTGCTGCGAGTGAGCGATGTATTCGTCAGCCATACGCACATGGACCACTTCGCCGGTTTCGACCACCTGCTGCGGGTGTGCCTGGGACGCGATACCGGCGTGCGGATGTACGGTCCGGAGAACTTCATCGCACAGGTCGAGCACAAGCTCGCGGCGTACACCTGGAACCTGGTGCGGAACTACACGGTCGACTTCATCATCGAAGCCCATGAGGTGCGCAGCGACGGCCGCGTCGCTCGCGCTCGCTTTCGGAGCCGGGATCAGTTCGCGCGCGAGGCGTTGCCCGATGTGATTGCGAAGGATGGTGTGCTGCTGCAGGACGAACAGTTCCTGGTTCGCACCGTCCCCCTCGAACACCACGACATTCAGTCCCTCGCCTTCTGCTTCGAGGAAAGCACGCACATCAACGTGTGGAAGAACCAGCTGGAGCGCCGCGGCCTGCCTACCGGCCCATGGCTGACCGAGCTGAAGAAGCTGGCCAGAGCGGACGCCCCCGACGAAACACCGGTCAATGTCAGATGGCGGACGCGCGAGGGCTCGCGTGAGAAAACATTCCCGCTGGGCGAGCTGAAACGCGATGTGCTCGAGTTCGTGCCGGGCCAGAAGGTCTGTTATGTGACCGATGCGGGCTGGACGCCGGCGAATCGGGAACGGGTCATTCCGTTCGTCGCCGACGCGGATCTGCTGTTCATCGAAGCCGTCTTCCTGGAAGCGGATCGACAGCTGGGAACGAGCAAGTCCCATCTGACGACCACGCAGGCGGGAACGATCGCGCGACTGGCGTCCGTCAAGGACGCGCATCCGTTTCATTTCTCGTCGCGCTACCACGACGACGAGGCGACTCAGCGCGCCGAGTTCCTGCGCGCCTGGCGGGGTCAGATCCAGTAGCCGAACAGCTTGACGCCAAATTCCTTCAGCCGTTGCCAGAGCGACCGCTTCTGCCACCGCTCCAGCGTCACCGGTCGCGAGGCGCGCTCGTCGCGCTTGAATACCTCCTCCATGCGCTGTCCGAAGTCCCGGTTGATGACGATGGCGTTGACCTCGTCGTTGTGCAGGAAGCTGCGCATGTCGAGGTTCGCGGAGCCGACGATGGCGACCGTGCCGTCGATCACAACGCTCTTCGCGTGCAGCAGCGCGTCCTTCAGCTCGTAGATTTTCACACCGGCCTCGAGCAGCGGCGTGAACGTCGATTGCGTCGCATTGAGTACGATCCGCGAGTCCGTGAACGCGGGAACGATGAGTCTCACATCGACGCCGCGTCGTGACGCGTCGACCATTGCATCCAGCAACTCCGGATTGGGCGCGAAGTACGCATGAGTGATCCACAATCGGTTGCTCGCGTGTGTAAATGCAGCGAGATAGGTTCCGTACAGCGAGCGATCGTCCGATTCGCTGTCATTGCCCACGATGGTGACCAACGTCTTGCCGGCGGATCGGGCCGGCGGCACATAGCGATCGCCGTCCCGCGCCTGCAGCGGCTCGCCCGCCTCGGCCCACGACTGAAGAAACAACGTTTGCAGCTGTTTCACCACCGGGCCCTGCAGGCGCATGTGCGTGTCGCGCCAGCCGTCTTCTATGCCCCGTTTCGGACCCGGCCGACTCGCGGACGAGCTGGAGTAGGTGCTGTCGATATTGATGCCGCCGGTGAAGCCGACCTTGCCGTCGATGACGATGATCTTGCGATGATCGCGGTTGTTGATGTCCCAGATGCGTGGATTCTTGACCGGGTTCATCGGCCTGAATTCGCGCACCTCGATGCCCTGCTGCCGCAGGTGTTCGAAAAAATCCTTGGGCGTGTCCATGCTGCCGATGCTGTCGTAGAGCACGCGGACTTCCACGCCTTCCTTGCGCTTGCGCGCCAGCAAGTCGCCGAAGCGACGCCCGATGTCGTCGGCGCCGAAGATGAATGTTTCCAGATGAATATGATGCCGGGCCGCGCGCAGATCCGATTCGATCGCGTCATAGGTTTGCGGGCCGTCGATGAGCGCATCGACGCGGTTGCCGCTGGTCAGCGGCATCGAGGAATTCCGGCGGACCGCTGCCACCAACTCGCGAACCGCCGCGTCGCTCTGATATTCCTGCAGCGCCGCCTGCAGCAGCGGATCGCTCTCGTCCTCGGACAGCACGCGCTGCCTCGCGACGATGGGCGGCGCCTGTTCAGGTTGTTGAACGCGGGGGTCCGACGCGCACGCCGAGCATAACGCCAATGACGACAACAGCAACCATGGATGGAACTTCGGTCGCCTCGACGCCACGGCCCCCGCCATCACGCACGTAAGTGACAACACTCACGTGAAACGTTTTTTTTGTCAGCAAAGTTCCTTGCTCACGTCGAACCGCGCATCACACGCCGAGCTTCTCGGCCTGCACCGTCACCATGTGCAGCTCCGGCACCGAGCCCAACAGTGCCATGGAATGTTTCGCCAGCTCGCGCGGCACGTGCCCGACCAGATGCAGGAAGCGTGCGCCGTTGTCCGGGAAGACATCGAAGATCCCATAATCACCCTGTTCAGTGCGGATGGCGAACCACGCGGTGGTGTTCGGCTCCTCCATCACCATGCGGCGGGCGTCCCGCAGGAACTGTTCCACCTCCGACTCGCGACCGGCTTTGGCCTTGAAAGTGAGCAACAGCCCCTTGGTGTCCGGCGGTGTGGGGTTCACCGGCAACTTGTCGGTCAAGACTTCGAGCTTTTGCACCCGCGGCGGACCCTCGAACAATTCGCCGCTCTGCTGTAAGGCCGTGGCCACCGGGCCCTGCAGGTGCAGCTCGAGCGCGGCGTCATCGAGGAAGGTGTCGAAGATGCCGTATTCGCCCCTGCCGAAGCGCACCGCGAACCAGGCGCGGGTGCCGATCTCCTCCTCGACCAGGGGCAATCCCGATTTCAAGAAGTGCTCTACCTCGCGTTCCTTGCCGGATCGAGCGTCCAGGCGAACGAGCAGTCCGGTGGCCATGGCGCACCTCCACGGAAAGCATGCGCAAAATCTCGCTCACCGGCCCGTCCAGCGCTACACGCATTTTCATCGATGCCCGCTGGTGGCGAGCCTGGCGCCCTGCCTCGCCGAGGGCGCCAGGGGTCCCGATCAGGTGCGCTCGCCCTTCCAGGGCCGACCCTGATCCGGGCGGCTGTAGTCGCACACGCCGCTCGGGAAGATCTGTTTCAGCTTCGCCAGTTGCGCCGAGGTGGGCTTCCAAGGCGCATACACACCTTCCTTGACCGCCTTGTCCACCGGCTGCAACGCGCACTTGTAGATGCCGCCTTCGATGGGCGCGCCGGCCACGATGCGAGAGCTCGAGTAGATCGGGAAGCGCTGCGTGCAGGGACCGGCGGGTTTGTCGTCGAGGATGCCATTCCATGCGTCATCGCCGGCATAGATCAGCTTGCCCGTGACATCGAAGCAACTGTCGACGGCACGCGCCGGACGATTGCGCCGGATGCCCTTGTTCGGGTGCCTTTCGATGTTCCGCTGCCATTCCTCCATGGCCGCGATGGCATCGAGCGACTGACTGGCTTTCGGCACGCCCGGCATGGTGTCGGTGAACCAGATGACCAGCATGTCGCTGTGGCCCATTCGCTCCAGCACTCGCTGACGCACGGCGAAGCTTTGATGCACGTTGTGCATGTCCAGCTCGCGCTCCATGTACTGGCGATGATCGATGGTCGGCCGATCCAGCTGGCCGTGGAACACCATGCCCGAGGTGTACGCGGCACGAATCGCGCGCAGATCGCCACTGGTACGCGGCGCCGGCCTGGTCGGATCGGAGCTGACATTCATATTGCGCCGGCTCCACGGATCGAAGTAGCCGGGCACCGTCAGCGCCTTGTTGATCTCCGCGGCGCTCGTGCCGAAGAACGGGAAGCCTTCCTGCACCATCTCGCTCGGCTGCTTCCAGCCGCCGATGTGCCAATTGAGGTGCAGGAACTCCTCGAAGGTGATCTTGCTCTGCTGCAGCGAACGCAGGCCATACTGCACGCCGACGTTGTCCCAGGTCGGACGCGCCGCGCCGGTCTGATCGACCCCGTAGATGTTTCGCAGGTCGTCCCAATGCGTCCAGCGGATCGCCGCGATGGCCGATTGGGGCTCGTAGTTCTGCTGGTTGGGCGCCTGGCCAAACCAGGGGTTCATCGCAAGCGGCGACAGGCCGCGCCACGCCGGCACGCACTCGGTCGTGCCGACCGAGGTGCTGTAGCCGAGCGCCACTTTCAGCTGAGCCAGCGGATCGTTGACCTTCTCGAAGCCCTCCTCGGCATTGAAGCCCACCAGCCAGCTGCGATTCTTTGTCTCGCGCCACTTGGGATTGGCGCGATCGGTCGCGTCCATGTAGTACTCGAGCAGCTCGCAATCGCCGACATGAATGGTTTGCGTCACCATGTCCGGATACGACTGCACCGGCAGCAACGCATCCAGCAGGCCGGGATGATTCTGGCCCAGGATGTACTGTTGGATGGCGCCGCCCGACCCGCCGAGACCGACGGTGTAGCTCGGCACGCCATAGCGCTCGATGAAGCGCTCCTTGGTCATCATCATGGTCTCGGCGGCCAGCTGCAGATTGTAATGAGTACCCGTGTTGTTGCCGCTGGAATGCGCGATGGCATAGCCGAGGCGCAGAATGTCCGGATTCAGCGAGCCGCTGTGCACGGTGCCTTGCGAGTGTCCGATGGCCACGCCGCCCTGGAACCAATACAGCAGGCGCCCGTTCCAGCGACTCAGGTCGGGTCTGGCGGAGTTCTCTCCCGTCGGCGCGAGCATCGCGAAGCTGTACAGGAAGCGATTGATCGAGCCGACCTCACGACGCACGATGAAGTCGACCACCCGGCCGTCGGGCAAGGTCACTTGCGCCAGATCGGCCGGACGAGTGCCATCGGTTGGCAGCGGCGCCCAGGCATTGCCGGTGGTGCGATATAAATAAGAGACGAAAGTATCGATCGAGCAGTCGCGACTGTATCCAATGACGTTGCCGGCACTGTCGAAGACGCGGTTGCCCGGAGGCGTCGCGCTCTCGACGATGGGCTGGCGTCCGACGCCATTCTGGGTCGTGGTGCAAACGAACGGATGCTGTTGCGGACCGGAGAACATCGGTCCCGTGATCGGATGATTGGTCAGTTTGAGCGCATCGCGCTCCCAGCGCCCGTTGACCACCGCCTCCAGCCGATTCTCGCCGACTGCCAGCCCGGTGATCAGCGCTTGCAGCCGATCCTTGCCGACCGGTTTGAGACTGGCTTGTATACGACGGCCATTGAGATACAGCTCGACCTTGTGCTGCAGGCCGGGCGGAACGCGCACCTCGATGCGGGCATCACCGCCGGAAACATACCGAGCGGGACTGGAAAGGACGCGCAGCTCCACCGACCTGCCCTTGCCGCCCCAGTCATGATCCTTGCCGTGCCGGTCGCGATCCCTGCCATCGTGAGCATGCGCGAGCGCGGACCCTAGCAACGCAACCATCGCCAGCGTCGGCGCAACGCAGGCGCGGACGAATTTCAACCGACGTCGATCCGTCGTCATGAGATATCCCCCGTCTGTTGTATGCCCCGGCCATACGACCGGAGTTCGGATGTCACGCGCCCGATCTAGGTCAGACGTCGCTTCTCGGTAGGAATACTCTTGCGCAGTGCGGATTGCAATCGAAGGGTCACACAATGCGGAGCGCGCGAGCGACGGGCTCGCGCCTGCACTCTCATCCGATCGCTTCGGAATCCGCCGGAATCAGCCCCGACGCGGCGGCGCGCTTCGGCAGGATCAATACTGAGGCGCGATACGCGCTGGGCGACATGCCGGTGCGCTTACGAAACAATCGCGCAAAGTAGGAGGGATCGTTGAACCCGGCCATCGCTGCGACGTCGCTCACCGGCACCTGTGCGATCCCCAGCAGCCGTTTCGATTGCATCAGGCGGCATTCGCTCAAGTAGTCCCGAAAGGTGATGCCGTGCGCGGCCCGGAAGGCCCGGCTGAACTCGAAGGCCGACATGCCGCATTCCCTGGCGACCTCCTGTTCGCTGATCGGCTGGGCATAGTTCTTTTCGATGTATCCGAGCACGCCATCCAATTTCCCCCGTGAGCTCCTCCGGGCGTGGTAACGCGCTTCATCCGGAATCGCCTCGGCCCCGGTGGCGTTGGCACGCGTGGGTTGAGTGCGCCGGGCTTCCAGAACCGGCGAGAGTCGTTGCACACAGCGCAAAACGTCGCGCGCGCTCAGCGGTTTTAACAGAACATCGAAGATCCGCGCCCGTAACGCCCACAGCACGACGTCCGCCGACTGTTGGGACATCAACATGATGATGGGCACGGACGGAAATCTGGCTTTGGTGTCGGCCATGAACTTCAGCGCGCTCATGTCCGGATGTTCGAAGTCGAAACAAATGACGTCCGCGGTGCTCGCGAGCGACAGCGCTGCCCACAGATGTTGTTGATCGGTGGGCCGTACCTGGCAATGGCGAGAGAACTCCGCCGCCGATGCCGCATCGTGCGCACCGCAGCACCTATCCACCCAGAGCAGCATGACCCGTTACGCCTCCCCTTCGACCGCAGGCAATTTCGAGACTACGCGCTGAGAAATATTCCTTGAGTGATCCCGATCACTTTCTTTTGAGCAGCTGCGGCTGGCCACATTTTTCCGATTTGGTCTGGTTGCGTCACTGTGGTGAACACGTAGCGAATGATTTTTCGTAGAGCGCCACACGACAGCAAAAACGTCCTGGCGATTCGCAAGAACATCCGCGAAATGCGCACTGCACTTGCTGGAGAGTCCGGCTGACCGCGACAGCGGGAAGAAGGGTCCGCACCCGGCCCAGTTTCTCGGGTGAATTGAGTCAGGAGTCAAACAATGAGCAAGTTGAAACAGGCGGTGATCGAGTTCATCCGTGAGGAAGAAGGTTTGACGGTGGTCGAGTATGCGATCGCCGGCGGGCTGGTGGGGTTGGGCGTGGTCACGGCGTTCACCAACCTCGGCGAACAGGTTGATCGAATCATCAGCGCGATCGTGACCGAGCTGACGGGTGTGCATCAGGCTCCGGCCGGCGGCGGCTAACTCGATCGAGAGCACCATCCACGCGGGTGGTGCTCTCACACCTCCACACAGGAGCTTGGAATGCTCGCCACCCAAAGCCAGCTCGATGCCGCTTTGATCCTGTTCGTCCTTTGCGTCGCGATCATCGACTGGCGCACCCATCGCATTCCCAACGTTCTGTGCGCGGTTGCCGCCATCATCGGGCTGTTCTCGCAACTCTGGATTCATGGCGCGGACGGACTGCTGTCCGCACTGGCCGGCGCCGTGGTCGGCCTCGCCATGTTTCTACCTTTTTATGTACTGCGTGCCTTCGGTGCCGGCGACGTGAAGGCGATGGCCACTGTAGGCATGTTCCTGGACATGCACACCACCATGATTGCCGTCGGCATGACGCTGATCGCCGGTGCCCTGCTCGGATTGGCCATGTTGTTGCTCAAACCCGCTGCCGCCAACGCGACCTTGCATCGCCTGATCGGCCTGTTCGTCGCGCCCGTCGCCAGCATGCGCGGCTCCCTACAAGCAAAGAGCACCGAATCCGAACGTTTTCCCTACGGCATTGCCATCGCCTGTGGCACCACTGCCGCGCTGTTGATCGTGACCCGTTGACATTCAGGACAACAATAAAAAGTCATGTACAACAAAACTCCGCCCACCGATGAGCCGACCCGGGATGCCGCGCGCGTAGCGCCGCGACCGCAGACGCTGGCAGCAACGGGACTGCCGGCCGCCTTCCTGGGCGATCTGGTGGAGAAACATCTGTTCGAGGGCGGCGTGCTGTCGATGCGCGAGCTGGTGGCCCGCACTGCTCTCTCGGGCCGGCTGCTCGAAGAGCTGCTCGGCTTTCTGCGCCAGGAAGGCCGGATCGAAGTCCGGGCTCAGCATGGCGACCACCAGGGGCTCGGCTACGCACTGACCGAGCGTGGTCGCGGCTCGGCCATGGCATCGCTGATGGCCAGCGGATATGTCGGCCCGACCCCGGTGCCGCTGGACTACTACAACCAGGTCGTGCTCACACAATCCGTTCGGGGACGGCCGGTGACTCGCGACCGGATGTTTGCTGCCTTCGAAGACACGGTGCTCGATCCGGCGCTGCTGGACCGGCTCGGACCGGCGATGAATTCCGGCAAGGCCATCTTCGTTTATGGCGCGCCCGGCACCGGCAAGACCTTCATCACCCAGCGGCTGGCGCGCCTGTTCGACGATACCTGTCTGATCCCGTATGCGCTTGCGATCGGCGACACCGTGGTACGCGTGTTCGATCCCAGCGTCCATCGCCAGACCCAGGACAACTCGCCGGTCGTGATGCTGACGCGCGGTCACGATCCTCGGTACGTGCTCTGCCAGCGGCCGCTGGTGATTACCGGTGGCGAACTGACGGCTGACATGCTCGAAGTGCAGTTCGACCCCGCTACTCGTCAATACCGCGCACCGCTGCAGGTCAAGGCGAACGGCGGCATCTTGATTCTCGATGACCTCGGCCGGCAGCGCATACCGCCCACCACGGTATTGAACCGCTGGATTCTTCCGATGGAAGAAGGCGTCGACTATCTGAGCATGAATACCGGCCAGCATTTCCGCACGCCGTTCGACGTGATCCTGGTGTTCTCGACCAACCTGCGGCCGGGCGACCTGGTCGACGAAGCGTTCCTGCGCCGCATTGGTTACAAAATCGGTTTCCAGGCGCTCACTCCGCTGCAATATCACTTGATCTGGCAACGCGCCTGCGAGGCCCGCAGCGTGCGCTACGACCCCGCCATCTGCCAGTACATGATCGATTCGCTGTACCTGCCGAGCCGCACGCCGCTGCTGCCCTGCCATCCGCGCGACCTGATCGGCATGGCGCTCGACCGCTCCATCTATCTCGACGGCCACCTCGGTCTGAGCACCGGAGCATTGCAGTGGGCCTGGGAAAACTATTTCGTAACCACGCCGGGGTCGACGGATGAAGCCGCGGCAGAACTGCGGAGATCGCAATGATGAAGCGTCGAGGCGCGTTGATGGTGATGCTGTCGCTGATGTTCGGAGCGGCGGCGGCGTGGTCGGCGAAGAACTGGGTGGAGCAGCGCACCCGCGCCAGCACCGTCGCCGACGCGGGCACCTCGGTCGTGGTCGCCGCGATGGAAGTTCCTTATGGCACGGTCATGGAGGGTCGGCACGTGAAAGTCATCACCGTGCCCACCGGCACCTCGCTCGGCAATCACTTCAGCAGCGTCAAGGAAATCGAAGGTCTGGTCGCCTCGCAGAAGGTGCTCAACGGCGAGGTGCTGCTGAAGGAGCGCTTCAACAAGAGCGGCGCCGGCAGCACGCTCGCCGCGCTCATCAAACCGGACATGCGGGCGGTCACGGTGCGCGTCGATGACGTGGTGGGTGTCGCCGGTTTCCTGTTGCCAGGCAACCGCGTCGATGTGGTGGCGGCACGCAAGGGCCGCGACCGCGCCACCACCGAAACCATTCTGATGAACATCAACGTGCTCGCCGTCGATCAAACATCGACCCAGGACAAGAGCGAGCCGGTCGTCGTGCGCGCTGTCACGCTGGAAATGACCCCGCAAGAAGCCGAGATCCTGGTGCGCGCGCGGGAGGAAGGTCGTATCCAGCTCACCTTGCGCAACCCGACAGATGAGTACCGCCCACAGCTCGCTGCCACGCCCGAACCGCCACCACCGGTCGCCAAGCCAGTGCGTCGCCCGCCGCCGCGTCCGGCAGCGCCCAGTGTGACCATCATCCGCGGCACGCTGGTCGACAACGCCGAGTCCAGCACTTGAATCGGCAGACCTCGAACTCGCCAATCGAACCAACGACAGGACGGATCTTCTTTCATATGCGTCAATCAAGCTCCCGATCGACTCTCTATGCCCTGCTGATCGGATTGACCGCTCTCGCCGTGCCTGTGGCGGCACTGGCCCAGGAGACCAGCGATCAAGTGATCCGCGCCACCCGCAGCACCACCTTCTCGGTGCCGATTTACAAGAGCCGGATCGTCGATCTGCCGGGGCCCGTCAAGCGCGTCTCCATCGGCAATCCGGACATCGCCGACGTGCTGCTGCTGGGGGATGACGGGCTGTACGTGCTCGGCAAGGACCTGGGCGCCACCAACGTGATGTTGTGGGATCGCGAGGATCAATTGGTGAGCGCGCTGAACATCACGGTCACGCACGATCTGGACAGCCTGAAGAAACAAATCGCGGCCGTGCTGCCCGGAGAGAATGTCGATCTGTGGACCGCGCAAAGGAACATCGTGATGTCCGGCCAGGTCTCGAGCACCATCAAGATGGACGCCGCACTGCAGATTGCCAGGGGCTACCTGGAGCAGATGGCCACGGCCAAGGAGAAAATCATGTTCAAACAGCAGGCCTCCGGCGGCGGTCAGCCCGACAAGAAATCCGGCGAGGTGATCAATCTGATGACCGTCGGCGGCACGCATCAAGTGATGCTGCAAGTGAGGATCGCGGAGGTGAATCGCCAGGCCATCCGCAATCTCAACGCTCAGTTCAATGCGATCCACAACGGTGGCAAATGGGTGGGCGGCGGCGTCAATGGAGGGGCCACCTTCCCCGATGCCTTGTTCGAGCCCGGCGGCGTCCGCATTCCAGTGTTCGGCGACGGCACCCCGGCCGGTGGCAACCCGACCGGCCCGGCGTTCGACGAGTTCGCGCCCACCACGCCGGTGATCAACAGCACCGGTCTGTTCGCCAGCTTTCTGAGCAGCGATTTCCTCGCCAACGTGGTGCTGGATGCCTATCAGAACCGCGGCCTGGCGAAGATTCTGGCAGAGCCGACGCTCACCACGCTGTCCGGACAGGACGCGCAGTTTCTGTCGGGCGGCAGCTTCCCCATTCCCGTGTCGCAGGAGAATGGCGCGATCGGTATCGAGTTCAAGGATTTCGGCGTGAAGCTGTCGTTCCAGCCGCTGATCCTCGACCGGGCCCGCATCAATCTGAAGCTCAATGTCAGCGTCAGCGAGCTGGCCAACAGCAACTCCGTATCGCTGCGCCCGATCGGCACGACGGCCGTGTTCACCGTGCCTTCCCTGACCGAGCGGCGCGCGGCTTCGACCGTGGAACTGAGCGATGGCCAGACCATCGGCATCGCCGGGCTGATGAATGAAAACATGCGCTCGGCCATCAACAAATTCCCCGGGCTCGGCGACGTTCCGATTCTCGGCTACCTGTTCCGCAGCCAGAGCTATCAGAAAGGCGAAACCGAGCTGGTGATCCTGGTGACGCCGCGGCTCGCCAAGCCGATCAAACCGGCGGACATCAAACTGCCGACCGACGCGGTCACCGACCCGACCAGCGCTCAATTCTTCCTCGGCGGAAAGATCGAGGGCAGCAAACCCGCATCGCCGCCGAAGTGAACGCCCCCCCACTGCGCAGGAACGAGCCATGAACCTCTCCAAGCCTTCCACCGTCGTGTTTGCTTCGGTTGCGATCGCAGGCTGTGCCGACACACCGATCGCCGATGCCGATTACGGCAGCTCCTACAAACAAATGCTGCAAGCCCAGACGTTCGATCCCGTGACCGCCAGCAATCCGGCGGAATTCGCGCCCGAGATGGCGGATGCCGCCCGGCTCGAAAACGCGCTAGAGGTCTATCGCAAGGATGTGGCCCAGGGCAGCACCGAGGTGAAGCAGCCGATCATCTTCGAGGTCGGCAGCAACTAACGGATCGCGACACTCGCAGTGAGGCCTGTCATGCGTTCACTCGAATCACGCAACTTGCAACAGGGCGCGGTCGTGGTGCTGGTCGCCATCGCCATGGGCGCACTGATTCTGATGGCGGGGCTGGCGCTCGACATGGGTCACGCCTTCCTCAACAAGACGCGGCTGCAAAACACGGTGGACGCAGCGGCCCTGGCCGCCGCCAAGCGGCTCGATGAGACGGAAGGAAACATCACCGAGGCGACCCAGGAAGCGCGCGATGCATTCGCGCGCAATGCTTCGTCGACGGGCAATCGAGAACTGTCCCTGGCATATGGCGGAGGCGCGGGAACGCTCAACGTCGTCGTGGAGTTCTCGGAGACGCTGCCGCCGTTCGTGGCAGGTGCGCCTCATGGACCCTACGTCCGCGTGCGCGCGACAGGCTTTGTGATGCCAGCGTGGCTGGTGCGAGTTGGCGGAATTTTTCAGAAGACCGTTTCCGCAACGGCTGTAGCAGGACCTCGCCAGCTGAACGCTGGCAGCACGGTTTGCAACCTCGCTCCCATGATGGTGTGCGGCAATCGCAACGGCCCGGGCATGTGGGGCTACGAGCCAAACTCGGCGGTCGTGCTCAAGAACGCGGCACCTGGCGGTCAATCCACCGTGGGCCCGGGCAATTTTCAGTTGATTCGTCTCAACGGACCGGGCGGCAGCGTGGTTCTCGAGAACATGGCTGGCAGCTACAACGCCTGCCTGGCCGGCGGCAGTACGATCGAGACACAGCCCGGCGGCGTAACTGGCCCGGTAGCGCAAGGCTTGAACACCCGCTTCGGTGAATACCACGGTCCGGTCGACATCCGGACGTATCCTCCAGATGTAATCGTCGACGCCCAATCACCGGCAGTGGAGGCCGTACCCCGCGATCGGCGCGACCTCACGCAAGGCTACGACGTCTACCAGAACAACACTCCGATCACGCCGACAAACATCGAGAGCCTGCTGTACGACTATGCGCAGTACCAGGCCGATCTCGCGAACCCATCGATCTACGACTACCAGCCCCTGACCGAGCCCGGCGGCACGGGAGCGTACGGGCGCAGAGTACTGACGGTTCCGGTCGGCGATTGCTCCGGCACAGTGGATGGTTTCGGATCGGTCCCTCTGTTGGGCTTCGCTTGTTTCTTTCTGCTGCAGCCGGTCGAACAACGCGGCAACGAGTCGTTCGTGTTCGGCCAGTTCGTCGAGCACTGTAGCGTCAACGGCACCCCGGGCCCCGATCCCGCCGCGGGCTTCGGACCGCACATCATTCAGCTGTACAACGATCCCGGGAGCAACGACTCATGAACGCGCCCGCTTCGCGCACTAGTGTTCGAGCGCAGCGTGGAGTTGCGACCATCGAGTTTGCGATCTGCGCTCCCATTCTGATCCTGCTGATGCTGGCCACCGCCGAGCTCGGGCGTGCCCTGTTCCAATACAACACCCTGTGCAAAGCTGTCAGAGACGGCGCGCGCTACGCGGCGACCGCCTCGGCCACCAACGGCGCGCGCACCATCAATCTCACCCCCGAGACGCGCCTGCAGACACAGAATCTCGTGGTCACCGGCAACGTGGCCGGCACGGGCGGCCCGCTGCTGCCCAACCTGACGCCCGGCAGCGTCAACGTAACCAACAACGGCAATGGATTCATATCGGTCTCGGTCACGTACGTGTACCAGCCAATGATCGGGTCGACGCTGCCGCTGTTCGGGTTTGGTCCGGCGATCGATCTTTCCGTGCCATTGCCCGCCACCGTCATCATGAGGGTGTAGCGATGCGCCGCCGCCAACAGGGTGTCACGTGCGTCGAGTTCGCCATCGTCGGGGCGGTGCTGTTCATGGTGCTGTTTGGCGTCATTGAATTCGGACGTGCGCTGTTCGTCGCCAATGCGCTGGTCGAAAGTACCCGGCGTGGCGCCAGGGTCGCCGCGGTGTGTCCGGTCGGCGATCCGATGCCGGCGCAAATTGCGGTGCTCGCCGACGCGAATGGCGTGAGCCGCATCGCTTCGGACCTGACGGCGGACAATGTCGTCGTCTCCTATCTCGATCAAGCCGGCGTGCCGGTCGCCAATCCCACCGAGCCCGCCAACTATGTCCGCATTCGATACGTGCAGGTCCGCATCGTCGATTACACGATGCGACTGCTGATTCCATTCGTGATGCCGGAGTTCCTGATGCCGGCGTTCACCGCGACGTTGCCGATCGAGAGTCTCGGTTATTCGCCCACGGCCCAGGCGTTCCTTCCCTGCTAGGCGGTATCAAGCATGACCCATTCACTCGACATCCTGTTGATCTCCCGCCGCAAGGACATCCTCGACTATCTCGAGCAGTTTCTGGTCAGTGCGGGTTTCACTCCGTCGCGCCAGCTCAACAGCAACGGCCATGTGGATCCCCTGCACGCCATCGAGGTCATGCCCGACCTGGTCATCCTGCATCTGAGTCAGTTGTGGCGCGAGGAACTGGAAGCGATCGCGGCCCGCGCGCCGGAGCGCAGGCCGATGCTGATCATCGTTGGACCGGCGAGCGACATGAACGTGATGCGCCTGGCGATGCAGGCCGGGGCTCGCGATCTCATTCCCGACCCGCTCAACAAGGAAGACCTGCTGCAGGCCATCCGGCGCGCTCACGAGGAGCGCCGTCGACCGACGCCGGTCACGGCCGGTCGCGTTTCCGTCTTCATGAACGCCAAGGGCGGCTGTGGCGCGACCATGCTTGCCTGCAACGTCGCGCACGTGCTCGCCGCGAAATCGAAACAACGCACCGCGCTGCTCGATCTGGATCTGCAGTTCGGTGCCGCGCCGTTATATCTGGACCTCTATCCCAAGCGCGGCATCGCGCAGGCCCTGGAGAACCTGACGCATCTGGACGAAGTCGCGCTCGATGGCTACTTCGTCAAGCACGCCTCCGGCGTGAACGTTCTGAGTCGAGGTGCCGACGAGCCGCTCGCGCCCGGAACGATCTCCCCCGCCGGTGCGGGCCGATTGCTCGAAGTGGCACTGCGCACCCACGAGCACGTCGTGGTCGATATGCCTCGGTGCGTGGACGCCGTGACCAAAGCAGTCATGCAGCGGGCGAACCAGATCGTGATCGTGCTTCAGCAATCCGTCACCGCGGTACGCGACGCCACCCGGCTGATGCAATGGCTGCGCTCGGACATCGGCGCGGTCAAGGAACAACTGTGCGTCGTCATCAACCGCCATGAGAAGAGCTCGGAGATCACGGCGGCCGATGTCCAAAGGACGCTGGCGTGCAGCGATCCGACCCTGGTGCCCAACGATTTCAAGACGGTTTCGGAATGCATCAACAGCGGCACTGCCCTGCTCGATTATGCAGGCACTGCCTCCATCACGCGCGCGGTGATGAACCTGGAGACTCGATTGGGTGGCACGTCCGCTCAACCGCGCTCCGGTGTCATTGCGCGCACCTTCTCCAGCCTGATCCCCGGGAGACCCCGATGAGCGCGAACTTCAACCCGGTCGCTGCCAAGCGTTCCTTTGGCGCGGACGAAGCCAGCGACGCCGACGATCGCATGCAGCCGTTATCGCCGGCCGAACGCGAGTGGAAGGAAATCACTTATCAGCGCCTGCTCAAGGTGCTGGATCTGTCGCTGCTGGGCGGCGTCGAGGACAAGGATGCCCGGCGACAGATTCGCGATGTCTGCGAGAATCTCATCGTCGAAGAACGCGCACCGCTCAGCATCGCATCACGTCAACGCATCATCCGGCGGATCGAGGATGAAGTGCTCGGGCTGGGGCCGCTCGAACCTTTGCTCGCCGACAAGTCCATCTCGGACATCCTCGTCAACGGCGCGCACCAGGTCTATGTCGAGCGGCGTGGCAAGCTGGAGCTCACCAATGTCACGTTCACCAACGACGCGCACCTGCTGAACATCATCGATCGGATCGTATCGGCGGTCGGCCGCCGCATCGACGAATCTTCGCCCATGGTCGACGCCCGTCTGAAGGACGGCTCGCGCGTCAACGCCATCATCCCGCCGCTGGCCATCGACGGGCCGACGCTGTCGATCCGGCGCTTCGCCGTCGAGTTGCTCACCATCGACGACCTGATCCAGCTCGGCAGCCTGACACCGGCGCTGGCACAGGTGATGAACGCGATCGTGAAGACGCGTTTGAACGTGGTGGTCTCCGGCGGCACCGGCGCCGGCAAGACCACGCTGTTGAACCTGATGTCCGGCTTCATTCCCGACACGGATCGGATCGTCACGATCGAAGACTCCGCGGAACTGCAGTTGCAGCAGCCGCACGTGGTGCGATTGGAAACCCGTCCGCCGAACATTGAGGGTCGCGGCGCGGTCACTCAGCGCGATCTGGTGAGAAACAGCCTGCGCATGCGCCCCGACCGGATCGTGCTCGGCGAAGTTCGCGGCGGCGAAGCGCTGGACATGCTGCAAGCCATGAATACCGGTCACGACGGCTCGTTGACCACCATTCACGCCAACACGCCACGCGATGCGCTGGGCCGAATCGAGAACATGGTGTCGATGACCGGCATCAGTTTTCCGACCAAGGCGCTGCGCTCGCAGATCGCCTCGGCCATCGACATCGTCATTCAGGTCGAGCGCATGGAAGACGGCCGCCGGCGCGTGGTCAGTCTGCAGGAGATCAACGGCATGGAGGGCGACATCATCACCTCGACGGAGCTGTTCGCGTTCGAACGCCGCGGCGTCGACGCCAAGGGCAACGTCCTCGGTGAGTTGAAAGCCACCGGCATCGTCCCCGCATTCCTGCGCGACGTGCATGCCAGGGGCATCGAGCTGCCGATGGAGCTGTTCCGACCCGACGGCGTCGGCACACCGTTCCTGCGCAAGTAGCGACTGGAGGTACGACCATGTCGAACGGCCTGTGGTTATTCGCTCTGCTGGTGTTTTTCACCGTGGTGCTGCTGTTGCAAGGCACCGTCGTGCCGGTGTTCAGCGAATCGCGCAAGATGAGCAAGCGCATCCAGGCGCGTTTGCAACGGCTGGCCGAGGCGTCCGGCGGACCGGAGTTCACCTCCCTGCTGCGTGAAAAATATCTGCGCGACCTGTCCTCGTTCGAGCGCACCCTGGAATCGCTGCCCGGCATGGAACGATTGGCTCGCATTCTCGAGCAGGCGGGCCGGGATACTCCCGCCTATCGCGTGGTGCTGCTCGCGATCTGTTTATCCATCGGCGGCATGCTGGCCGGATGGATCCTGTCACGATGGTGGCCGGTGGCCCTGACCGGCGCCTGCATCGGAGGTTTCGCGCCGTTCGTGATCGTCCTGCGTCAGCGCGCGAAGCGATTCGCACGTTTCGACGAACAAATGCCCGACGCCATCGACATGATTCAGCGCGCGCTCAAGGCGGGACACCCCTTCAGTCATTGCCTGAAACTGGTGGCCGAGGACATGGACGAGCCCATCTCGCGCGAGTTCGAGCTGACGTTCGCGGATCTCAGCTACGGAAACGATCCGCGTCGTGCATTGTTCGGGCTGCTGCAGCGGGTGCCGAGCGTTTCAGTGACTGCGTTGATCACGGCCGTGATCGTACAGCGCGAGGCCGGCGGCAATCTGGCCGAAAACCTGGCGAAGATCAGCGGCGTGATTCGCGGCCGGTTTCGCTTCCAGCGTCGCGTCAGGACGCTGTCGGCCGAAGGACGCCTGTCGGGCTGGATCCTGTCGCTGACCCCGCTGGTGCTGTTCGCTCTTCTGTGGATGATGCATCCGGATTATCTGAGCCATCTGACCCAGCATCCGATGGGACCGAAGCTGATCACCTGCTCCATCGTGATGGGCACGATCGGCATCCTGTGGATTCGCCGCCTGGTCCGCATCGAAGTCTAGGAGCTGCCCATGGACGCGATACTGATTGCCTTGCAGGATTTTCTGGGCGACAGCGGCGGTGCCGGCATCCTGTTCATGGCGCTCGCGGCCGCGGCCGCTTTTGCGCTGACCATGGGCTTGTCCGCATTCATCATGGGACTGATCGATCCGGTGCGCCGCCGGCTCGGACAGCTCGGTCTGGGCAGTGGCGAGCGTCCGTCAGCGGCGGCCACGATGGCCGACAGCTTGAGCAACTTCGCCGCGTTCGTCACGCCCCGCTCCGAGCGCGAGCGGCAGCGAGTAGAACGCCTGCTCATCCATGCCGGTTATCGTTCGCCGAGCGCGCGCACCCTGTTCTACGGCATCAAGGCGCTGGCGGTCATGATCCCTCCCATTGCCGTCCTGCTGGCTTCGCCGTTGCTGCCGAACATCACCACCAATCAACTGATGCTGTTCGCGGCCGGCGCCGGTTATTTCGGCTGGATCAGCTGCTCCATGTGGCTGGACCGTCAGGTTGCCAGTCGTCAGCGCGCGTTGCGCGCCGGATTTCCCGATGCATTGGATCTGCTGGTCGTGTGCGTCGAATCGGGGCTCGGGCTGGCACCGGCACTGGCGCGCGTCGCCGACGAACTGGCGGTGAGTCATCCGGCACTGGGAGACGAGCTCGCGCTGGTGAACGCCGAGATGCGAGCCGGTGTCGAACGCGGCGTGGCCCTGCGAAATCTGTCGGAGCGAACTGGATTGGAAGACATCCGAGGCATGACGGCACTGCTGGTGCAAACGATGCGCTTCGGCACGAGCATCGCCGATGCTCTGCGCGTCTACTCCGAGGAGTTTCGTGACAAACGCACCCAGGCCGCCGAGGAGCAGGCTGCCAAGATCGGCACCAAGATGGTCTTTCCGCTGGTGCTGTTCCTGTTCCCCTCGTTCTTCCTGGTGGTCATCGGCCCGGCGGTGATCGGCCTGATCGACGTGTTCAGCAAGCTCGCGAAATAACCTGGTTACGCGGGCTCCGACGTTTTCAGCACCCGGGGTGCGACGATTTCGTCCATCACGAGCGGCACGACCTTCCGCAGGGTCAGCGATGGCGTGCGATCTGGGCGGCGCTCCGCGCATACGGCCATCAAATAGTCCTCCGTCGGCCGATACTGCCAGAAGCTCCAACGATTCGCGTCGTCACCCAGCTCCGGATCGACGGCGAGATTCACGGCGTGCTCGTGCGGATAATGAAAACTGAACTGGCCGAGCGGAATGGACAACCCCATGCCGCGCGCCTTGATGTAGGACTCCTTGAACGTCCAGTACTCGAAGAAGCGGTCCTGTTGCCGTTCCCTCGGCACGGTCGCGAGCTCCGCCACTTCGGCCTTGGCGAAGAATCGATCGGCAATCTCCAGCGACACCTCGCGCGTGCGCAGATTCTCCACGTCGACGCCCAGCTCACGCCGCTGAGTGACGCCCAGAGCGATCAGCCCACGGGTGTGCGAGATGTTGAAGCACAGGCCGCATTCATCACGAGTGAGATTGGCGATCTCGGGCCGGCCGTAACGATTGTTCGAGAAACGCCAGTCGGTGGGCGGCACGTGCAGATAGCGCGACAGCACGGTGCGCACCAGCGCGCGAGTCACCAGATAACGCCGCTGATCGTCGGGAAAATAAAACCGGAATTCCTTGCCGCGCTCCTCTTCGGTCAGCAGCGCGCGATATTCCCGGTGCAGACGCGGATCGGCAATGTCGTGGTAATAAGCCAGCCAGACATCGATGCGATGCTCGCTGGCGCTCAGGCGGTCGGGGCGTGAGGTTGTCATGGCTCGTCGATGCAGAGGAGCTGACGGGTGGTGATGCGCTCCTCGCCCGGATATCCAAACGCGTTGTTGATGTACGTGACCCCATCGATGCTGATGCGGCGATTGATATGGCTGTGACCATATACGTGCATGCTCGAGCCGAGCTGCCGAAGCTGCCGATCGAGCCGCGCACTGCCGAGCACCGGATCGAGCAGCCGGTGCCGGCTCGAAACCTGCGCCGGTATCAGATCGATGCGCGGCAGGAAATGGGAAAACGTGATGATCCTGCGCGCGCCATGCGTCGTAATGCGCTGGTTCTGATCCATGAAATATCCGGCCACCTCGCCCGGCCCGAAGTCCGCCGGCCAGCGGCAGGCGTGAAAGTCCATCCACATGTTATACAAATCGGCGCCGGGCTCGCCAAACGAATAGTCGTACCAGCTCAGCAGCGGCGCGATCAGCACCTCGCCATGCCGATACGGCTGCAGGGAAGCGCCGCTGCGCTCCACCACGGCCCTGACATCGGCGAACTTCTGCAATGAAGTCCGCTCCGGCGCCTCGCCCAATACCCACAGCTCGTGATTGCCGGGCACGAACAGCACCTTGCTGAAGCGAGCTGCGAACTCGTGCAGGCAGCTCGCCAGCTCGGCGAGCTTGTGAGTCACGTCCCCCGCCAGAATCAGGATGTCGTCGCGATAGTCCGCCCTCGACAGAGATCGCACCCATTGGAAATTGACGTCGTAGTCGACGTGAATATCGGACAGGGCGAAGACTCGGGTGGCCATCGCGGCAGCATGGGCCAGGCAGCCCCGCTCTGTCGAGTTAGCTCGCGGCACTCATTCGCAGAACTTCGCCAGATTCCGCAGCGAAGACGCCAGGCCCGCGGCGTGATCGTCCGGACTGATGCCTCTGGGCACATTCTCGCAACGAACGTCTACACGCGTGCCTTCCGGCACCGGCATGAACGTCCAGGTGATCTTCATCTCGCCGGCGAACGCCGCGTCCTCCGAATCGAAGGTGACGATCTGCGAAATCAGCCGATCGGGCACCAGCTCCACGAACCGTCCCTGCACGCAATCGGAATTCTCGGTGGTCTTGGCCGCGGCTGACGGTTGCCCATAGGTGAGCACCATTCGATAAGTGCCGCCAACGCGCGGCTCGAACCGTTCGATGCGGCCGCTCATGCCCTCCGGCGGCAGCCAGGAAATGAGCGCATGCGGATCCATGTGTGCGCGATAGATTTTCTCGGGCGGTGCGTGGATGACTCGGGACGCCGCGTCGACTCGATCGTAGGACTCGAATTCGTGCAGGTAACAAGCCGGCGAGCTGTACTCGCGCTGTTCCTCATCGTCGTCCGGCGCCGCTGGTCGCTCGTTGTTCACTCGTTGCTCTCGTTTCGCCCAAGCATACCGCACCGCCGGAGGCGCCGGCCATTGCGGATAAGGCTGAGGAACAGTGCCCGCCGGGCGGGGATTGCCTTCCAACGTCCCCCGTGCCCCGCGCATTCCAAGGAGCTTCTCATGGCCGAACAGCATCGTACGCTGACCACTCGTCAGGGTCATCCAGTCACCGACAATCAGAGCCTGCGCTCGGTGGGCGAGCGCGGCCCGGCGACGCTCGAGAACTATCAATTCATCGAGAAGATCACGCACTTCGATCGCGAGCGCATTCCCGAGCGCGTCGTGCATGCGCGCGGCACGGGCGCTCATGGATATTTCGAAGCCTATGGAAAGATCGGCAACGAGCCCGCGACCAAATACACGCGTGCGAAAGTGCTGACACAAACCGGCATCAAGACTCCGGTGTTCGTGCGTTTCTCCACCGTCATCGGCGGCAAGGAATCGCCGGAGACGGCCCGCGATCCGCGCGGCTTCGCGATCAAGTTCAAGACCATCGACGGCAATTGGGACCTGGTGGGCAACAACCTGAAGATCTTTTTCATCCGCGATGCCATCAAGTTCCCGGACATGATCCATGCGTTCAAGCCCGACCCGGTGACCAACCGGCAGGAGCCGTGGCGCTTCTACGATTTCGTGTCGTTGCATCCCGAATCGCTGCACATGGTCACGTGGGTGAAGAGCCCATGGGGCATTCCCGCCGACTATCGCCACATGGAAGGCTCGAGCGTGAATACATACAAGCTGATCGACGCGCGCGGCCAGGCGGTGCTCTGCAAGTTCTCGTTCCAGCCCAAGCTCGGCGTCAAGAATCTCACCAGCGAGCAGGCCGCCGAGATCCAGGCGCGCGATGTGGGTCACGCGACTCGCGACCTGCACGACGCCATCGAGCGGCGCGAATTTCCGGAGTGGGAGATGTGCGTGCAGATCATGGCCGATGGCGAGCATCCGGAGCTCGACTTCGATCCGCTCGACGACACCAAGCGCTGGCCCGAAGAGCAGTTTCCGCTGCTGCCGGTCGGCCGGCTGGTGCTCGATCGGAATCCGGCGAACGTGTTCGCGGAAACCGAGCAGTCCGCGTTCGGCACCGGCGTGCTGGTCGACGGCATCGACTTCTCGGACGACAAGATGCTGCAGGGACGCACCCTCTCCTATTCGGACACGCAGCGCTATCGCGTCGGCCCGAACTATCTGCAATTGCCGGTGAATGCGCCGGCGCGACCGGCAACGACCAATCAGCGCGACGGCCAGATGGCCTACTTCGTCGATAGCGGCGGCGAGAATCCGCACGTCAATTACGAGCCGAGCCAGATGGGCGGACTGCACGAAGCTGCGCGCCGCGGCCCGGACTATCATCAGTATGTGCAAGGCCATCTGGGCCGGTATCAGACCACCAAGACCGCCGACGATTACAAACAGGCCGGCGAGCGCTACCGCACGTTCGAGGACTGGGAGCGCGACGATCTGATCAAGAACCTGGTGAACGATCTGAAGCAATGCCCCGAGCCGATCCAGCTGCGCATGGTGTGGCACTTCTGGCACTGCGATCGGGATTACGGCACGCGTGTCGCCCAGGGCGCCGGCATCGATCTGGAAAAAGCCAAGGCGTTGCGGCCGCTGCCGGGCAAGCCCGCTCCCGGAGAGGATCGCGAAGGTCCGACGTACACCGATGGCCAGCCCGAAGAAGATACCGCGGCGAGCAACGTGGCTGCCCGGCCACGCAAGAGCGGCAGCTCCGGAAAAGACATGCGACATCGCTAGTCCGAGCGCAGCACCGCGCGCGTTGGCTCGACACGTCCTGGCAGGGAGCGCCGCTGAATGGTACTGTTCATTTATATGACGAATAGGACATTCAAGTCGTCGCCGTGATCGATACAACTCCCGCGGAGCTGCGGCTCAACCTCGGCCGGAACCTGACGCATGGCCTGCTCGACGCACTCGGCCGTGCGATCGTGACCGGCCAGTATGACGATGGCCCGTTTCCCACCGAAGCGGAGCTCGCGAAACAGCATGGCGTGAGCCGCTCGGTGACGCGCGAAGCGGTGAAGATGCTGACCGCCAAAGGGCTGGTCAGCGCGCGCCCGCGTCAGGGAACGATCGTGCAGCCGCGCTCGTCGTGGAATCTGTTCGATACCGATGTGCTGCGCTGGCTGCTGAACCGGAAGTTCTCCATCGAGCTGCTCCGACAGTTCAACCAGCTGCGCAGCGCCATCGAGCCCGAAGCCGCGGCGCTCGCCGCTGTGCTCGCCGATGACGGCGACCTGGCCGCCATCAATGCGGGGCTGGAGCGGATGAAAGCAGCCGAGACCGGCGCCGATCAGATTCTCGAAGCCGACATCGCCTTTCACGTCGCGGTGTTGAAAGGCTCGAAGAACCCGTTCTTCGCCCAGTTCCAGGACGTCGTCGCCACCGCGCTGCGCAGCTCGATTCAATTCACCAACCGGATCAAGGGGCACTCGGCCAGCATTCCGGACCACGCCGCGGTTGCGCACGCAATCGTGAAGCGCCAACCGGAAAAGGCGCGCACCGCGATGAAGAAGCTCGTCAGTGACGTGCTCGATCTGATGGACACCGTCGAGCAGGAGAAGAACGGCAAGGCGGCGAAGCGACGCTGAGTGTCGCCCGAATGCCGATGAGACGGGGCCGTCCATGGCCTCGTCCCGGGGGAGTGCTTACTGCGTGCCGGCCGCTTCGCGCGGCTCGCTGGTCAGGCGCTTGATCAGCTCCGTTTCAGCAGCGCGATACGGTGTGCCGTTGGCACGGAACACGTCGTGGAACCAGATGGTCGGCTCTTCGTGCGTGTACGGCTTCTTCCAGGAATCCCAGGGCATGCGCGTCTGCGTCTTGCCGTCCACCAGACCCCAGTTGAACATGGCCACGTTGTAGCGCTTGCCGAGCGGCAGCGAGTTGTCGAACGTCGAGCCGTTGCCGCGCGCCATGTATTCGGTGCACAGCAGAGGACGGCCGTAGACCTGCAGCTGCTTCACGCGACGCTCGAACACTTCGGGCCAGCTGTAGTCGTGGAAGGAAATCACGTCCGACTGAGTGATCTGGATCTTCTCGATGGCGTTGAGCTTGTCGAGCGACGACCAGTCGTCGTGATGCCACACACCGCTGGTGAGCGGCTGGGTCGGCTTCTGCGAGCGCGCCCACTCGAACACCTGGCCCAGCAGCGTTTCGACATGCTTCTGCTTGCCGACGTGCTTCGGATAGTTGCCGCCGCCGTCGTTGTCGGGCTCGTTCCAGACATCCCAGGCCAGGATGCGCGGATCCTTGGCGAACGCGCCAACGACGCCCTGCACGTACTCACGCAGCTTCGGATAACCCGAAACATCCTCCAGCCGCGCGCGTCCCGGCGCCTGCACCCAACCGGGGTTGTGCACGCCCGGAATCGGCGGACGCTGCGGCCCGAGCTTCGGCTCCGGATCCCAGCAGCTGTCGAACAGCACGAAGATGGGCTTGATGTTGTGCTTGGCCGCGATCGCGAGGAACGCATCGATGCGCTGCTTGAAACCCTTCGCGTCCTGTTCCCACAGCAGATTGTGCAGATACACGCGCATGGTGTTCATGCCGATGGACTGCGCCCAACCGAGCTCCTTGTCGATGGTCGCCGGATCGAAGGTGTCGGCCTGCCACATCTCCAGCTGGTTGATGGCGTTCGCCGGAATGTAATTGGCGCCGACCAGCCAGGGCTGACGGTTGTACCACTCATGCGCCTGCTGCTCCGTCCAGCGCTCGGCCGCGAAGGCCGGCGACAGGAACAGCAGCGCCAGTTGCAGCACGGCAACGAGCGCGATCGAGGCGGTTTTTTGCATGCGGATTCTCCTGTGAGTACGGCGGCCTGCGCGTCAGTGCGCCTGCGCTCCGTTGACGAACAATCGATAGACGATGACGTTCCGATAAGTCGTGCCCGGCTCGAGGCGCGCCGAACCGAGTTTCGGCTGATTCGGCACATCGGGCGGCAGCTGCGGCTCGAGCACCAGCGCATCGCCCTGGCGATAGGCGCGGCCGGACTTGCCGATCACGGTGCCATCCATGAAGTTGCCCGAGTAGAACTGCAGCGCCGGCTGATTCGACAGCAGCTCGAAGCCGCGGCCCGTGGTCGGCTCCTCCACTCGCGCCAGCAGACGCGGCTCTTTGGCCACGTCGCGAGCGATCATGAAGTTGTGATCGTAGCCCTTGCCGTAACCGATCTGCGGATCGCGAGCCTCACGCACGCGCGCGCCAATCGGCTGCGGCGTGCGGAAATCGAACACGGTGTTGGCGACCGGCTTCAATTCACCCGTCGGAATCAGTTTGGCGTTGACGGGCGTGTAATGCTCGGCCGGGATCGTGAGCAGGTGGCCCATCGCGCCCACCGCGGCGCCCTCGCCCGCCAGGTTCCAGTAAGCATGATTGGTGATGTTCGCAATCGTGGCGCGATCCGTCGTCGCCGTATATTCGATTCGAAGCTCGTTGGCTTCGTTCAAAGAATACGTCGCGAATACCGTCAGCGTGCCGGGATACCCCTGATCGCCATCCTTGCTGACGTAGCGCATGCGGACCGACGCCGTGTCGCCACGCTTCACGTCCACGATTTCCCACAGAACCTTGTCGAAGCCGCGCTCGCCACCATGCAGCGCGTTGCCATTGTCGTTGCGCGGCGTCTGATACACCTTGCCGTCCAGCGTGAACCGACCTTCGGCCAGACGATTGGCGAAGCGACCGACGGTCGCGCCGAAATATTCGGGCTTGGTGAGATAGCCGTCGAGCGAGGCATATCCCAGGGTCACATCGGCCAGCTTGCCCGCGCGATCCGGCATCACCAGCGATTGCAAGGCCGCACCATAATTGATGACGGCTGCTTTCACTCCTTTGCCATTGCTCAACGTGACCGCTTCGACGGCGCGACCATCGGGCAACTTGCCGAAAGATGCCCGCGCATAGTCGGCGGCCTGCGTGACCGGAGGCGCCAGCGATAGCGCGCAAATCAAGCTTAGCGGCGCGACGCTGGCCAGCGCCGTGCTCCTCGAACGTCTCGACATCGAATTGCCCCCGTCCACTGACTGGTAACTAATGACTGTCTCGCAGGTTGTCCACGGTCTGCGCCAGGCGCTGATACTTCACCGCCATTTCGAGCACCGCGCCGGTTTCGAACTGGCCGGTCAGCGCGCGATGGATTTCCTGCCAAGGCGTTTGTGACTTCGGATACGTCGGCCCCGCGGCCTCCACTTCCTTGCGACGGGCCGCGAGCTCTTGATCGTCGATCAACACGCGAACTTCACGACGACGCAGATCGATACGCACTCGGTCGCCGGTCCGCAGCAGCGACAAGCCACCGCCAACCGCCGACTCGGGCGAAGCATTCAGAATCGAGGGCGAGCCGGAGGTGCCGGATTGACGGCCATCGCCGATGCAAGGCAACGCATCCACGCCGGCGCGAATCAATGCCGCGGGCGGACGCATGTTCACGACCTCCGCACCACCCGGATAACCGATGGGCCCCGTGCCGCGAATCACCAGGATGGAACGCTCATCGATGCCGAGCGCCGGATCGTCGATGCGCGAGTGATAGTCCTCCGGCCCGTCGAACACCACGACCTTGCCTTCGAACGCCTCCGGATCCTTGGGATCGGACAGATAGCGCGCCCGAAACTCCGGCGAGATCACGCTGGTCTTCATGATCGCCGAATCGAACAGATTGCCCTTGAGCACCGTCAAGCCGGCCGCGGGCTTCAGAGGTCGCGCGTAAGGACGAATGACCTCCTCATCGAGGCTGCGAGCATTCGCGCAGTTCTCGCCGATGGTGCGACCGTTCACGGTCAACGCGTCAGCAGCGATCAAGCCCGCACGCAGCAGCTCGCCCACCACGGCGGGCACACCGCCCGCGCGATAGAAATCCTCACCGAGGTATTCGCCGGCGGGCTGCAGATTCACGAGCAGCGGCACATCGTGGCCGTGGCGCTCCCAATCCTCCAGCGTCAGCTCCACGCCGACATGGCGCGCGATGGCGTTGAGATGGATCGGCGCATTGGTCGAGCCACCGAGCGCCGAATTGACGCGAATCGCATTGAGGAACGCGTCGCGAGTGAGGATGTCGGACGGCTTGCGGTCCGCATTCACCAGATCGACGATCGTCAGGCCGGTGCGGTACGCGCATTCCTGTCGGTCGCGATACGGCGCGGGAATCGCAGCGGATCCGGGCAGCGACATGCCGAGCGCTTCGGTCAGCGAGTTCATGGTGGTCGCCGTGCCCATGGTGTTGCAGAAGCCCGTGGACGGTGCGGCGGACGCAACCAATCGCACGAAACCTTGATAGTCGATCTCGCCCGCCGCCAGCATGCTGCGCGCTTTCCAGACGATCGTGCCCGAACCGACCCGGCGCCCTTCGTAGAAGCCATTGAGCATGGGTCCCACCGACAGCGCGATCGCCGGCAGGTTCACGGTGGCGGCCGCCATCAATGCGGCGGGCGTGGTCTTGTCGCAACCGATGGTGAGCACCACGCCGTCCAGCGGATACCCGAACAGCGTTTCGACCAGGCTCAAGTAAGCCAGATTGCGATCCAGGCCCGCGGTCGGACGCTTGCCGGTCTCCTGAATCGGATGCAGCGGAAACTCGAGCGGAATGCCGCCGGCCTCGCGGATGCCCGCCTTGACGCGCTCCGCCAGGATCAGGTGCTGGCGGTTGCAGGGCGTCAGATCGCTGCCCGTCTGGGCGATGCCGATGATGGGCCGATCGCTCTGCAGCTCCTCGATCGACAGACCGTAGTTCAGGTACTTCTCGATATAGAGCGCGGTCATGTCCGGATTGGACGGATTGTCGAACCAGGAACGCGAGCGCAATTTCCTGCCTTGCCCATTGTCGATCATGCAAATCCCCGTGCCACTCGAGCGACGCCGCTGTTGCTATTGACGGCATCGCAGTCTATAAAGCCTATATATCATATAAATCAGCTTTGCCGCGACGAAGATAGCCGCAAGCGTTGGCAAATGCCAGCGTCTATCCCGCCCCGGCTCGACGAGGTTCTCGAAGGTGGGATCAGCAGCGATCAGACTGGCGCTCGTGGGGGTGGGAAAAATTGCGCGCGACCAGCACTTGCCGACCCTGGCACGCAGCGCCGCCTTCGAGCTGGTCGCCGCGGTGAATCGCGACGGCGCCGTCCCCGACGTGTCCACTTTCACCGACATCGCATCCCTGCTCGCCTCGGGCATGGAGGTCGATGCGGTCTCGCTGTGCACGCCGCCCGCGTGTCGCCACGAGCTCGCGCGCGAAGCGCTCGAGGCCGGGCTGCATGTCATGCTGGAAAAACCGCCGGCCACGAGTGTCGCCGAGGTCGACGATCTCGCCGAACGTGCGCAAAGGCGTGGATTGACGCTGTTCACCGCGTGGCATTCACGCGAGGCGGCGGGCGTCGAGCCGGCGCGCGAGTGGCTCAGTGAGCGAGCGATCCAACGGGTGCGCGTCACTTGGAAAGAGGACATTCGCGTCTGGCATCCGGGCCAGCACTGGATCCTGCAGGCCGGCGGCATGGGCGTGTTCGATCCAGGGATCAACGCATTGTCGATTCTGACGCGCATCCTGCCCGGCGAGCTCACGATGCGCTCGGCAACGCTGGAATTCCCCTGCAACTGCGAAGCGCCGATCGCAGCGGAGCTCGCAATGTCGCAGGACTCGGCACGCGTCGATGCCTCGTTCGACTTTCTTTATTCCGGCACGCCGTGCTGGGACATCGAAGTGCTCACGGATCGCGAAACGCTCCTGCTGTCCGATGGCGGCAGCCGCCTGTATATCGACGAAACGCCGCACCTGGCGGGTGGCGACCAGGAATATGCGCGGCTCTATCAACGCTTCTCGCAGCTGATCGCGACCGGCGCGAGCGACGTGGACCCGACACCATTGCAACTGGTCGCGGACGCCTTCAAGCTCGGCCTCCGCCAGCAAAGCGCCGCATTCCATTTCTAAGACGGCCCCTGCTGAACGGCCGCTCGACGACGAACCGAGACCACGGATAGCGAACCACCACCATGCAGCTCGCCACGCTCGATCTGATCATCATCGTCATCTACGCCATCGGTCTGTTCGCGCTCGCGCAGTGGGTGTCGCGCGAGCGCGGCGGTCAGGAAAAAGATTCCGCGGAATATTTCCTGGCCTCCAAGACCCTGCCCTGGTGGGCCATCGGCGCCTCGCTCATCGCCGCCAATATCTCCGCCGAGCAGATCGTCGGCATGTCGGGCTCGGGGTATGCGATCGGCCTGGCGATCGCCTCGTATGAATGGATGGCGGCGCTGACCCTGGTGATCGTCGGCAAGTGGTTCCTGCCGATCTTCCTGAAGAACAAGATCTACACCATGCCGCAGTTCCTGGAGCAACGCTACGGGACGCGCATCCGCACCCTGATGGCGGTGTTCTGGCTCGGCCTGTATATCTTCGTGAATCTCACATCCATCATCTGGCTGGGCTCGATCGCGGTGGCGAAAGTCACGGGCGCCGATCAGACCTGGGCACTGGTCGGATTGGGTGCGTTCGCACTCGTGTACCAGTTGCGCGGTGGTCTGCGAGCGGTTGCCATGACCGACATCGTGCAAGTGTCCTTGCTGGTGCTCGGCGGCCTGCTGGTCTCGTGGTTGACGCTGAACGAAATCAGCGGCGATCGGGGCGTCGTGGCGGGCTTCGAAACGTTGCTCGAACGCGCGCCCGGTCATTTCCACATGATCCTCGACGCTGCGCATCCCTATTACAAAGATCTGCCGGGCCTGTCGGTGCTGATCGGCGGCATGTGGATCGCGAATCTGAGCTACTGGGGCTTCAACCAATACATCATCCAGCGCGCGCTGGCGGCGAAGAGCCTGGCGGAAGCGCAGAAAGGCGTGATCTTCGCGGCCTTCCTGAAGTTGCTGATGCCGGTGATCATCGTGTTGCCCGGCATTGCCGCGGTGATTCTCGCGCCGGACCTGGCCAAGCCCGACGAGGCGTATCCGACCATGATGCGGCTGCTGCCGACCGGCATTGCCGGCCTGGTGTTCGCGGCGCTGATCGCGGCGATCATTGCGTCGACCGCGTCCAAGATCAATTCCATCGCGACCATCTTCACGCTGGACATCTACAACAAGATGGGCCAGCCCAAGCCCGAACGGCAGCTGGTGCTGGTGGGCCGCATCACCGCGGTCGTTTCCATCCTGCTGGCGATCGTGACGGCGCGGCCGCTGCTGGGCAGCTTCGATCAGGCGTTCCAATACATCCAGGAGTACACCGGCTTCTTCACGCCGGGCATCGTCGTGATCTTCATGCTCGGCCTGTTCTGGAAGCGCGCCACCGAAGCCGGCGCGCTCGCCTCGACCATCGGCTCGTTCGCGCTGTCGATTGCCATCAAGGCGCTGTGGCCGTCCCTGCCGTTCATGGATCGCATGATGGTGGTGTTCCTGCTGGCGCTCGCCCTGGCGGTCGCATTCTCGCTGTGGCAACCGGCCGCGGCCGCGAAGAATCAGGTGAACACCACGGATGTGAGCTACGAGACCTCGCCGAGCTTCAACGTGTGCTCGCTGGGCGTGCTGGCGATTCTCGCCGCTCTCTACACCGTGTGGTGGTAAGCCACGCCGGAATGACGGTATGCCCAGCCGGTCGGTGACAGTCGCGGGGGCGCGCTCGTATATTGCGCGCCCTTTGTCTCCGCCCCCTGGTATTTGTGCCGCCTTTCGATCCGCCCCGCGCCGACGCGACCGCTCGTAATCAGACCTGGCAAGCAAGCGTATCGACCTGGCTGAAAGGCTTTCTTCCCGCGCCGCTCATCGTCGACAGCTCGGAGCGATGGCGAGCCATCGTGGGCGCGCTGCTGGGCATCGTGATCACCGCCGTCTTATGTCGACTGTGCGCGGACTCGCCCACCGCCTCCTGGCTCATCGCCCCGCTCGGTGCGAGCGCAGTGCTGGTATTCGCGGTACCAGCGAGCCCGCTCGCCCAGCCCTGGTCCGTGGTCGGCGGCAATACGGTTTCCGCATTGATGGGCGTACTGTGCGTTCAGCTCATCGACGATCCGGCTCTGGCTGCCGGCGTGGCGGTCGCCGCCGCACTGATATCGATGTTTGCTCTGCGCTGCCTGCATCCGCCCGGGGGCGCCGCTGCCCTGCTGGCGGTGCTCACCCATGCCAGCTCGCTCGACTTCGTGCTGTTTCCCGTGGCGGTGAACAGCGTGTTCCTGGTGCTGGTGGGCATCGCCTATAACAGCGCCACCGGCCGGCGCTATCCGCACGGCCAGCTGCTCGAACGCCCCGTCGCACGCACCAGCCGCTTCACGTCCGCCGATCTGGACGAGGTGCTGAAACGTTACAACCAGGTGCTCGACGTGAGCCGCGACGAGCTGGAAGACATCCTGCACATGGCCGAGATGAATGCCATGGAGCGGCGCATGAGCGAGCTGCGCTGTGAAGACATCATGACGCGCGATGTGCTCACGGTGGAATACGGGACCGACCTGCAGGAGGCCTGGGCCCTCATGCGCCGGCATCGGGTCAAGGCGCTGCCGGTGGTCGATCGGCAGCGACGCATCATCGGCATCATTTCGCTCGCCGACTTCATGCGGCACGCCGACGTGGATCGCAGCGACGGCATGCGCGAGCGGCTGCAACTGCTGATCAAGCGCAGCGGCACCACCCATACCAGCAAGCCGGAAGCGGTCGGTCAGATCATGAGCTCCAAAGTGCGCGTGGTCAGCGCCAACCGGTCCGTGGGAGAGCTGATGCCGATCTTCACCGAGCACGGTCACCACCACATCCCGGTCATCTGCGATGACAACCGGCTGGTCGGCATCATCACGCAGTCGGATTTCGTGCGCGCGCTGTATCGGTCGGGGGGCGTGCGGCACTGAACGGCAGGCGCCGGCCCATGGCCGAGCGGCGGGCAGCTCTTTAATATACGAGCCTTTCGGGGCGACCGCGCGTTGCCCGGCCATTTGGGAGTCACCCCTTGTTTCAGAACCTGCAAGCGCTTCCCGAGGATCCCATTCTCGGCCTGATGGCGGCCTTTCGCGCCGACCCGGCGCCCGTGAAGATCGACCTGGGCGTCGGTGTCTACAAGGACGAGCAAGGCAAAACGCCGGTGCTGCGCGCCGTGCGGGCCGCTGAACAGGCGGTTTTTGCCCAGCAGGAGACCAAGACCTATCTCGGCACGGCCGGGAACGAGCAGTTCAATGCGTCGATCGCCGAGCTGGTTCTGGGCAGCAAGCATCCGGCGCTGACCAGCGGCCGGTTGCGCGCTCTGCAAGCCCCCGGTGGCTGTGGAGCCCTGCGTCTGGGCGCCGAGCTGCTGACCGTCAGCGGTTTCAATCCGACGGTTCACGTCAGCGATCCGACCTGGGCCAACCATGTTCCGCTGCTGAGCAGTGCGGGCCTCAAGCTGGAGCGCTATCCCTACTTCGAAGCTCGCACCGGCACGGTCAAGTTCGATGCGATGCTGGAACGCCTGAGCTCGCTGCCCGCCGGCGACGTCGTGCTGTTGCACGGCTGTTGTCACAACCCGACCGGTGCCGACCTGTCGATCGAACAGTGGCGCAAGCTCGCCGACGTTCTGTTGCAGCGTCGGCTCGTGCCCTACGTCGATCTCGCCTATCAAGGTCTGGGCGAAGGGATCGACGCGGACGCCGAAGGTGCGCGCCTGATTGCAGCGACCGTGCCCGAAGCGCTCATCGCGGTGTCGTGCTCGAAGAACTTCGGTTTGTATCGCGAACGCGTCGGCGCGCTCATGGTGCTGACTGAATCGAGCGCCCAGACGACCGCCGCCGCCAGCCAGCTTCGCAAGATTGCCCGGGGCGCTTATTCGATGCCGCCGGACCACGGCGCCGCGATCGTGGCCCGCATTCTGAGCGATGCGACGCTCGCCGAGGATTGGCGCAACGAGGTCGATGCCATGCGTAATCGGATGCTTTCGCTCCGGCGCGCGCTGTCGGCCGCACTGTCTCGAACCTGCAGCGCCGAGATGGCGTCCGTCATCGAAAAACAGCGCGGCATGTTCTCGACCATCCCTCTGACGCCCGAGGCGGTCGATACCCTGCGCGAGCAACATCACATCTACATGACCCGCGACGGCCGTATCAACATCGCCGGCGTCAGCATGGAAGCGGTCGACTACATCGCCAAGGCGATCGGCTCCGTCGCCTGACGTCTACGTTGCGCTTCCGGTGGCGGGAGCGCGACGTCCCCATGCTTCATCACATTTCATTCGCCGTTCGGGACCTCAAACGGGCCGCGTCCTTCTACGACGCGGCGCTGTCGCCGTTGGGGTTCGTGCGGGTCTGGAGCGACGATACCGCAGTTGGCTACGGCTACCCCGGCGGTGGCGACAAGCTCGCCCTGAAGCTCGTGCCGGAAGGAATCAGCATTCCAGGAACGGGCTTCCATCTGGCATTTGCCGCCACTCGTCGCGAGCAAGTCGATCGCTTTCACGCCGCCGCACTCGAACACGGCGGACGCGACAACGGCCCGCCGGGCCTGCGCCCCGAATACGGTCCGCATTACTACGCCGCGTTCGTCATCGACCCCGACGGTTATCGGATCGAGGCCGTGCTCAACGAGCCGACAGGCTCCTAGGCCCACCGGGCCGAGAGATCACTTGTTCGCGGTTTGCTCGCTGGCCAGACGCTTTTCGAGGATCTGGTGCGTCGTGGTGACGTAACGTTTGCAGCTGGCTGGATCGACGAGCCTGGCTCGATCGCCCTGGCCGCGCTCATCGATCACATTCCACATTCCGGACAGTCCTGGATGGGCCGTAATGAGAATGTCACAAGGCGCGGCCGCGATGGCCGCCATGCTCGATTTCAGGTCCTGTGCCGCCGTGGGATAGCGCGGATCGCCGCTGTACTTGAACGAGGCGTCTGCCACTGCGTTCAAGCTGTCGCTGTACATCAGGTTCAAGCAGCGACCCGCTTCGCAGGACTGCCAATGCCAGGAGGTGCCGCCGGGCGCGTGGCCGGGCGTGTGGATCACATTCAACTGCAACGAACCCACTGCCACCGTTGCTCGCCGGCCCAGCGCTTCGACATTGCTCACGCCGGGAAACGGCAGCAAATGGTTGGCCTGCGGATCGTCCGGTCCGACGTGGCCACTATGTAACACCGGCGCCGCCTTGTCACTCGCGATCACCTTCGCACCGCTCAGCTTCTGCAACTCCGCGATCCCGCCCGCATGATCGAAGTGCGCATGCGAATTCAGAATGAGCTTCACATCGGTCATTTTGAAGCCCAGCTGCGCGACGTGCTTTGCAATCAGCGGCGCGGACTGGGGCAGCGCGCCATCGATCAACACGTGTCCCCGCGGCGAGGTGATCAACAGCGAGCTCAGGCCGCGCGGACCCACATAATAGGTGTTGCCATAGATCTGAAACGGCGCCTGCTCCTGATTCCAGGCTTCGCAGTACGAACACTCGATGCTCGCGGCTCCAACCGGAGCGGCCAGCAACGACGACGCGACGAGAGCAAACATCCAACTGTGCGACATGTAATTTCTCCTTGGTCGGCAAGCATAGCGTCCAGGCGCGCGCAGATCGTGATGAATTGTGACAACGAGCGAGTGTTCGCAGATCGCGACATCTGCGCACAGCGGCGCACACTGCTAACCTCCCGCCCCTGCCGATGAAAGCTCACCAAGCTCAATACGTCCCGGGACTGGACCTGCTGCGGTTTTTCGCCGCATGCATCGTCATGGTGTTCCACCTGACCTTCTGGTCGTGGGCCTTTCCCGCCGGACAGGTGGCACTCGCCTCGCACGGCGCCGCGGACTTTCAAGACTGGGACACGTTCTGGGACACCTTTGCGCCGTTCGGCTGGGCCGGCGTGCAGATCTTTTTCGTGATCTCCGGTTTCGTCATCGTGGTGTCCGCGGAACGCAGCTCGGCGTTTCGATTCTTCGTCAGCCGTTTCACGCGACTCGCCCCCGCCGTCTGGATCTGCGCCACCATCGCGTTGCTGGCCTGGCTGCTGGTGGACGCAGGCATGCGGCCGCTGTCGCTGCTCGCGATGTATGTGCGCAGCGTCGCGTTCTTTCCCACTGGTGCGTGGATCGACAGCGTCTACTGGACGCTCGGCGTCGAGATTTGTTTCTACGCGCTGATGTTCGTGTTGCTGCTGATCGACCGGCAGCGCTGGATCAAGCCCCTCATGTGCGGCATCGGTCTGATCAGCACCCTGTTCTGGATCGGCTACACGCTCGCCGCCCAGGACAGGCACAGCGCCGTGTTCGAGCTGTTCAGCGAGGTGCAATGGTCGCGGCTCTCGCAACTGCTGCTGATACAGCATGGGGTGTTCTTCGCGTTCGGCGTGCTGCTCTGGTCCCATCTGCTGAAGCAGCGGTCGCGGTGGCATTTCGCATGGCTCACGCTATTCGCGATCGGCGGCTGTCTGCAGATCGCCGGCGAGAGCCTGCTGAAGCTGGAGAAGACCGGCATGTCGTTCTCGCCACTGACCCCCTGCGTCATCTGGCTGACGGCAATGCTGTTCTTCTGGATCGTGGTCGCCAACAACGCCCGCGTGCAGCAGCTGCCGACCTGGTGCCTGCAGCTGCTGCGACGGCTCGGCCTGATGACTTATCCACTGTACCTGCTCCACAGCGTCACTGGCGGCGCGCTGCTGGGTGCGCTCGTCGAATCGGGCATTCCGATCGAAGTGGCGCTGGCCAGCAGCGTGACGATGGTGATGGCGCTGAGCTGGTGGATCTCGAAAGCGCCCGAGCCCGCGCTCCAGAAGTCGACGCGGGCGCTGCTCGAAGCAATGCGAGCCCGCTGGCAAGGCACGCACAGCGGCGCCGAGGTGCGGGACACCGGCTGAAGCCGCCCCGGATCGTTCGCATAAATCGCGCACGCAGACATCTTCCACCGCCTCACCGTCGGCCGCTTGATCCTTGCACGCGGCCGCTCGTTTCGCGTCCGAATCACATGATCCTCTCCGCGCCCGCCACCTAAAATTCTTTTTAGAAACGCGGCTTCTGGCAGTCGCGACAACTACAAAGCAGTGGTTATTCATGCGGGATCGTCACCCTCTCGTCACGTCGCGCCGCATCCGCGGCGGATTCGTCGCCTGCATCCCCTTTGCAGCCGCGCTGGCTGCTGAGCCCACGCCTCCGGGCGAGCCCGAGGATCCGCCCATTGGCGGAGCGCCGATCTCGGCCGCGCCGACCAATCTCGGCGCCGGCGTGATCCGTTACGAAGCGAGCTTCTTCACCGAGTTCAAGCCGACCACCGCCCTGGACATCGTCAAGCGCGTGCCGGGCTTCACCTTCGAGCCGGGCGACACGACGGTGCGAGGCTTCGCCGGTGCGCTCGGCAACGTGCTGATCGACGGCCAGCGTCCCGCCTCCAAAGCGGTGCTGCTCGAAGACGTGCTGCGACGGATTCCGGTGTCCGCCGTCACCGCGATCGAAGTGATCCGCGGCGGCGCGCCCGGCATCAACATGCAGGGTCAATCGGTGGTCGCGAACGTCATCCGCAGCAGCGGCAACATGAGCACGCTCGCAGGCGAGCTGACCGGCCTGTTTGCGACCGAGCACGAGCCCGGCCTCGGGGTGCGCCTGGAATCGGCCAGCAACATCGACCGGCTCACGCTCAATGGCACGCTCAACTTTCGGGACGAGCAGCAATACGGCAACTCCGGCAAGGGCGAGCTGACCCGTCGCAATGCCGATCGCGAGCTGTATCTGGCCAGCGACTTCGAGACCGACTGGCGCCAGCGCCAGTACCAGGCGAATGGCTCGGCCGAATATCAGGGCGATGCCGGGCTGCTGCGGATCAACCTCGGCGGCACCAGCTCGGACACCACGCAGTACGACATTCTCACGCGGCGCTCCGGGGTCCCGCAGACGTTCGATTCGCGCATCGCCACCGACATCAAACTGGACCAGGGCGAGGCCGGCGTCGATTACGAACATACGTTGAGCGATGCGCTCACGGCTCGCGCACTGCTGCTGCAGACGCTGGAGCGCAAGATCATCGCCGCCGACTCGATCGATGCGCTCGACCTGCAGCGCTCCGAAGACGAAGCGTTTCGTGGCGAGTCCATCCTGCGCAGCTCGGCGACCTATCGCGCCTCCTCCGCCATCACGATCGAGACCGGCCTCGAAGGCGCCTATAACTTCCTGGACGTCGACGCCCGCCTGAGTCGCAACGGCACGCCGGTGAACCTGCCGGCCGCCAACGTGAAAATCGAAGAGCGCCGCGGCGAGGCGTTCGTCGACTTCCGTTGGAAGGTCACGCCGCGGCTGGCGAGCGATTTCGGCATGCGCTATGAAACGTCCACCATCAGCCAGTCCGGCGATCATGACGCCAAGCGCACGCTGAGCTATCCGAAGCCGCGCGTGATGGTGCGCTTCGATGCGAACGGCGATCTGCAGCTGCGCGGCCGCATCGAACGCACGGTCAGTCAGCTCGAGTTCCGCGACTTCGCTTCACAGGCCTCGCTCGACGCCGGCACCATCAACGGCGGCAATGCCGACCTGCGCCCGGAAAATGCGTGGGAGTTCGAAGGCGCCATCGAAACGCGCTTCTGGGGTAGCGGCGCGATCGTGCTGAGCTACATGCACTCGCTGGTGAGCGACGTGGTCGATCTGGTGCCGGTCGGCGAATTCGATGCGCCCGGCAATCTCGGCGACGGCACGCGCGACAAGATTTCTCTCGGTGTGTCGCTGCCGATGGAGCGCTTCGGCCTGGCCGCCACCCAGCTGCGCTTCAACGGCGACTGGAACTGGTCGCAGGTCGACGATCCGGTGACGCACCAGTCGCGACGCATCACCAAGCACTCGCCGGTCGGCGGCAACGTGCTCATCACCAGGGAATTCCCCTCGCTCGGCTCGACGCTGTCGCTGGAGAACTCGTACAGCAAGCGCGAGACCTACTTCCGGATCGGCGAGGTTCGCACCGATCATTGGGATCATTTTCTGCGGCTGTATTGGGACTGGACACCGCAGCCCGACACGGTGATCCGCCTGATGTTCAACAACTTCACCGGTCGGCCGAGGAGCCGGTGGCGCACGGTCTACGACGGCTCGCGCGCCAGCGGCCAGATCCTGTATCACGAGGATCGTCATATCGACGCGCTGCGCTTCGTGCAGCTGCAGATCCGCAAGACGTTCTGACGACCAGACCCGCCTCGGATGCGCAGGCGCAGGAAGCGCCGCGCACCCGGATCAGGCCGCGGCCACGCTCGCAAACGCCTCTTTGATTCGCATCGCCGCTTTGGGGCGCCGGTACATCCGCTCCATGTAAGCGAGCAGCGTCGGACAGGCATCGAGCAGCCCCGCCTCATTGCCCCAGTCCAGCGTATAGGCGGTCACGAAATCGCCGACGCTGACCCGATCGCCGATCAGGAACTCCCGACCCTGCATGTGTTTCTCCAGCACCGCGGCCATGCTTCGAAACTCGCCCTGGGCGAGCTCGATGTCCGCGGGCAGGCGCTGGTGCTCGGGATAAAGGAATGTGTGGCGCGCGATTCGCCACAGCGGCTGCTCCAGCTCGGTGACGACGAACAGCATCCAGCGATTGAGCTGCGCGCGTTGTTTGAAGTCGGTCGGCAGCAAGCCCTTGTGCGGATATTTCTCGGCGAGATAGACCACGATGGCAACCGACTCGGTCAGCACGAAATCGCCGTCGACCAGCGTGGGAACCTTGCCCGCCGGATTGAGCGCCAGATATTCGGGCGTCTGGGCCCCGTCTTCCAGCAGCCTGACGGGGACGGACTCGAACGGCACCTCCAGCTCCTGCAGGGCCCAGCGGGCCCGGATCGAACGGGTGGGTGCGAACTCGTACAGTTTCATGGCGTCTCTCCTGAAGGGATCTTCTCGAAGACGAACCAGCCGCGCCTGAACCGACATGGCTCAGCCCAAGCTGCCGGCCCGCGCCACGATCAGCACACCGGACAGCATCAACAGTACGCCGATGGCCCGCGCGATGCGCGGCCCTGCGGGCGCGAGTCGTTCGAGCGTAATCGCGGCTGTCACGGCGGCCATTGCCCGCAAATCCATGACGCCGACGACCAGCAATATCGCCGTCAGTCCTGCGCAGCAGCGCGTGCAATGCATGCCCAATCGGATGCCGTACTTCCAGGCTGCCGTGGCATCGGGCCGCAATGATTCGCTACCTGCCGGCAAATGTCGGCAGCACTCGAGATGACGAGCCTTCCAGCTCGTGAGCTGAAGCGCGCCCGCGATCATGACGATCGCACCGATCCCGACAGGAACGATGCGCGCCAGCGCCGGCACCTGCATTCCGATGTTTGCCAACAGCACGCCGACGGGAAACGCCGCGATTCCCAGCAACGTCCACACCGAGAAATATCCGACACCGACGAGTGCGGTGAGCCTGCCCGATCCGGCGGCGTTGGGCGGGCCGACGGCACGTCTATATCGGCGCAACATCGGCACCAGCGATGGCAGCATCATTGCAACCATCATCGCCAGCCACATGCCGACGAACGACACGGCTGCGTCCATCCACGTCTGCCCCGGCATTCGCATCCATGCCATGGACAGGGTCCAGCCGCCCGGCATGGCCATTCCGCCCATCGCCGACATGGATCCACACCAGAGCACTGTCAGTGTCGCACTGGCAGCGAACAGCAAAGCCGCAACAGCATAAAAAGCCGACTCGGAGCGGGCTCGGGTCATTGCTGCACTCTCCATGGGTATGCTTCGCTGCCGGGCAGAGTACGCACCCGGCCGAGTGCGGCGGGAGTGACAAATTTGGCGGGATTCAGGGCCTGCTAACACGCAGTGGGTGGGCTGCGACGAGCTATTGCGGTTCAGGGCCAGGCGCGACGACCGCCGTGTACTCTCTGTACACAAGGGAGGAGCAACGACGTCCTGAACCGCAATAGCTCGTCCCATTCAAGTATATTTATTCATCATGGGTTGCGCCTCGAATCGCCTGCCGCTGCGTTACAAAGCTTGCCCTTGTCGACATGAGGGCTGCGCTTTGCGCCTTGCTGCAGGCGATTGGAGGCGCAACGCAGCCCACACAATGCGTGTTAGCAGGCCCTAGATGGATTCGTTGATCACCGCCGCCGCGCGGGCGCTGGCGGCGGGCGATCCCCTCGGCGCTTTGCAACGCGTTGCCCTGCGTGAAGATGCGCCTGCCCTGGCATTGCGAGGCATCGCCATGGCGCAGCTTGGAGATTTCGTCAAAGCGAGGGCGCTGGTGCGCCGGGCGGCGCGTGCCTTCGGTCCCAAAGAGGCCATGGCCCGTGCGCGATGTGCCGTGGCCGAAGCTGAGATTGCGCTCGCCTCCCGCGATCTGCACTGGCCACAGAAGGCACTGGACGCCGCTCGCGTCACGCTCGCAAGCCATGGCGATACAGCGAACGCCGCGCTGGCCCGATATCTCGAAATCCGTCGTCTGCTGCTGATCGGACGCGTCGATACGGCCGAGCAGCTGCTGGCCGAGCTGAATTTTGCGTCCATGCCGCCGGCGCTGCGAGCGGCTCACGAATTGATCGTCGCAGGCATCGCGATGAGACGCGTGAATCCGAAAGCCGCCCGCGCCGCGCTCACTCGTGCGGAACGTGCCGCTCGCGAGGCGAAGATCCCGGCGTTGAGCGCCGAGGTTGAACATGCATCGCATGTGTTGAATGCACCAGCAGCGCGATTGATAGCGCGTGGCGAAACGCGACCGCTACTGCTCGATGAAGTTGCAAGCCTCCTCGATTCGAAAGCCCTGGTCGTGGACGCCTGCCGTCATGTGATTCGTCATCGCCGTGCGATCGTCTCGCTCGCGACTCGTCCGGTGCTATTCACGCTGGCTCGTGCATTGGCCGAAGCGTGGCCGGAGGATGTTGCGCGAGGCTCGCTCGTCGCGCGTGCGTTCCGAGCAAAGGTCGCCGACGAATCGCATCGGGCAAGGTTGCGAGTCGAGATGGGCCGGTTGCGCTCCCTGCTTCGATCGTTTGCAGATGTGCGCGCGACGGAGCGCGGCTTTTCATTGGCTCCACGCACGGCGCGTGAGGTTGTCGTGCTGGCGCGGCCCGTCGAAGAGGAATATGCCTCGGTGCTGGCGCTGCTCTCCGATGGCGAATCCTGGTCCAGCTCGGCGCTCGCGCTTGGGCTGGGCGCCAGTCAACGCACGGTTCAGCGCGCGCTCGACTCGCTGGCCGAGAGCGGCAAGGTGCAGTCGATCGGCCGCGGGCGCGCGCGTCGCTGGCTGACGCCGCCAGTGCCCGGATTCGCGACGACCTTGTTACTCCCTGCGCCGCTGCCCAATGACTAACATGCCTCCCATGAAACGCACCACTGCCAACATCGTTCGTGAATACGGTCCCTTCCCGGGTGTCGAGGGCGTGCATGGAGTCACCTATGACGGCCAGCAGGTCTGGTTCGCCTCGGGCGACAGGTTGAATGCACTGGATCCCGCCAGCGGCGAGACCGTGCGCTCGCTGGAAGTCGCCGCGCATGCCGGCACGGCGTTCGACGGCAAACATCTGTTTCAGATCGCCGAGAACCGGATCCAGAAACTCGATCCCGCGACCGGCCGCGTGCTCGCCAGCATTCCCGCGCCCGGCAATGGCGGCGACTCGGGCCTTGCCTGGGCCGAAGGCACCCTGTGGGTCGGTCATTATCGGGAACGGAAGATTTATCAGGTCGACCCCGACAACGGGGCGGTCCTGCGCACCATCGAGTCGAATCGTTTCGTCACCGGTGTCACCTGGGTCGATGGCGAGCTCTGGCACGCCACCTGGGAAGGTGACGAAAGCGAGTTGCGTCGGCTCGATCCGCGCAGCGGCCAGGTGCTGGAAAGCGTCGAGATGCCCCCGGGCGCCGGCATCTCGGGGCTGGAGTCCGATGGCGCAGATCGATTTTTCTGTGGCGGCGGGCGCAGCGGCAAAGTGCGGGCCGTGCGCCGCCCGAAGCGCGACGCGGCCTGATCTGACGATCGAGTCGCTGCGCGCGTCACGCAGCGATTTTCGTCACCAAAATGACGCAGAAAAAAACCAGCCTTCACCCTGGCTCACGCAGAATTCGGCGCATCCCGCTGACCCGCTGCGGAACAAGACACAGAGCCATGGTGATGCTCGAACTGCTTCGTGTTCAGGCCCAGACGCAGGCCCAACTGCTCACCAACTGCGTGCTCGCTCTGGCACGCGATCCGCTATCGCCCGATCAACTCAACGCATGCGCGTCGGCCGCGCGCTCCTTCGAGGCGACCGCGCATATGGTCGGCCTGGAAGCCGGCGCCGAGCTGGCGCGCTCGATGGAAGAATGTCTGGCAGCCGTCCGCCGCGGCGACATCGAGTTGCAGCAGCAGCTCATAGGAATGATGCTGCAAGCCGTCGACCTGCTCGATTCGATGGCAAAGCTGCCGCGCTCCACGCCGATAGCACAACCCGCCGCGCCGACGGCGGATGCCCCTCCGGTCCGCGCCGAGCGCGTCAAAACCAGGCCCGTCGTGCTCGTTGCCGATGACTGTATGGAGATTCGAGAGCTGGAGCGGAAGCTGCTGCGCTTCCGCGGATATGACGTTGTCACCGCGGTGGATGGCTTGGAAGCGTGGTACGCCGTGCTCAGTGGCAACATCGATCTCGTGCTCACGGACGTCGACATGCCGCTGCTGGACGGCATTCAGCTGATCCGCCGCATCCGGAGCGATCCGCGCTTCAAACAGCTGCCGGTGCTGCTCGCTTGCGATAAGGACGATGTCGAGCAGCGGTGGCGCGGGTTCGACGCAGGCGCGACTTATTACGTCATCAAAGGAACGTTCCATGACACGCTCGTCGAAGCCGTGGCCACGCGCCTCCGCCCGACGGAATTTTGACGCCGGGGCCCGCGCGGGAATCTGCGCCAAATTGACGCAGATTCAGGGGTCGAGCGAGCCGCCGGCCGCGACCAGACGCTGGACCAGCGCCGCGCGAAACGTCGCCAGCTCATGTTCGAGCTCACGCGCGGCCTGCTCGACCTGAATGGACGAACCATGTAATTCTGACTCGAAGCGGGCTGCGAGCGCCGCCATGCGATTGGCGCCGAGCATCGCCGCGCTGCCTTTCAACGTGTGCATGGTGTCGACGCGCGCGGCGCGCTCTTGACTGGCTAGTTCGCGGATGAAAGTGGCAGCATTGTCGAGGAACTTGCGATAGACCGTGGCAACTGCGGCTGGCGCAACCAGGCTGTCGAGCAGATCCTGAAACATGAGTGCATCGAGCACCTCGGGCGCAGCTCCAGTCCCAGGCCGAACGTCGTTGGAATGTGACATATGTAGGTGGTGACAGTCGCGAGTCAGGATAGGGTACATTGCAGCCCCACCTGTGGGCTGTACACGTAACGAGACCACGGATGAAATCGCAGTCTGGCGGCACGCGTACCAATGACGATGCGGCGAAGGGCCGCGTCCTCATCATAGACAACGATTCCTCGATGGTGCTGTGGGTCCGTTCGGTACTGCAAACCGAAGGCTACGACTGTCGCACGGCCCTCGGCGGCGAGGAAGCCCTCGCCCTGCTGCACACCACCCCGGACATCCTGGTCGCCATCAGCGACATTCACATGCCGGGCATGGATGGCATCAGCCTGCTCAAGAGACTCGGCTCCTTGTCCGGCGCTGTCTCGATGCCCCGCTTCATCTTTCTGACCGCCTACCCCGAGGTGGACTTCGCGGTCCAGGCGCTGCGCCTCGGCGCGGTCGATTTCCTCGTCAAACCCGTCCGTCCCCAAGAGCTGTTGAGCGCGGTACGCAGCGCGCTCGAGCGCGTGGATCGCAACCGCGTTGCGATGCAATTGACCGATCAGGCCGCGGTACTGGCACAACAGGCAGAAGCCCTGGCGGCGGCGCTCAGCACTTGGAAACATCCTCAACCCGAAACGACAGCGCGACCCGCCGAGGGCCAGCGCGGCGACCTCACCACGCTCGGCCTCGATCGCTTGCGTCGACCGCGCCAGGCGCTCGCACCGCTCGGCGAGCTGGATGATGTCGCGTGGGATCTGCTGCTGGAACTGCTACGCGCGGACAAGACCGCGCAACGAATCTCCGTCTCGGCCCTCAGCATCTCCGTTCCACACATCTCGCCGACCACCGCGTTGCGCCGTATCCGAGAGCTGGTCAAGGCTGGCCACATCCTGCGAACCCCGGATCCGATGGACGCGCGCCGTGACTTCGTCGTACTCGCGACCGAGTGTCGGACCGCGCTGGAACATTATCTGGAACAAGTAGCAAAAGAGCTTGCGGCCGCGGTTACACCGCGCACCTAGCATCGCGCGAAATCACCACCGACATAAAACGGAGGACGCCATGGGGAACATCGTTCGGCGCAAACGCTGGCTGCTTGCAGCTGGCGCACTCGGTGCTGCTCTCAGCTTGTTTCTACTCGTGCCGCCGGAGCCCCCGGCGCAAACGCCGGCGGCCGCCGTGCCTCGGGCGCCCGAGACTCCAACGACCATTGCTCAACCCGCTCCCGCGCCACGAGCGGCGACCGCGCGAGAGAATGCTCAGGTTGGCGTTCGCCAGCGCTACATCGTTCAAGCTGCCACTGCGGATCTGGCTCGCAATGCAGTCGTGCGCGTAGGCGGCGTCATCACGGGTGATCTCACAATCATCCGCGCAGTGGGTGCCGAACTGGACGATCGCGAGCTCGGCGCATTGTGGAGCGAGCCTGTCGACGGCTTGCGCGTCTATGACGACGCAGTCGTCACTTCGAGCAGCACCACCTCGCCCCTGCCTGAAACCTATTATCCAACCCAGGTTGGTGCGAGCCCGCTGCACACGGGAGGAATCACAGGACGCGGAGTTACAGTCGCGGTACTCGACACCGGCGTGTGGCAGGAGAAAGGTCCGCTGCAAGTCTCCTCGTCGGGCCGCAATCCCCGCGTACTCGCGCAATACGATGTGATCCTCGCGCGCGAGAATCCGAGCGCCTATCCGCTGCTCTCGCTGAACAAATACAGCCGCGATATCGATGACCCCAACGGTCATGGCACGCATGTCTCCTCGATCATCGCCAGCAGCGGCATCGCTTCGACGGGTCACTATCAGGGCGTCGCGCCGGGCGTGAACCTGGTTTCCGTGCGCGTGCTCGATAGCAATGGCGCGGGCCGCTACTTCGATGTCATCGCAGGTATCCAGTGGGTGATGAACCAGCGGCTCGCTTATGGCATCCGTGTGATCAACCTGTCGTTGAGCGCGCCGGTCAACTCCCATTACTGGGATGATCCGCTCAATCAGGCGGTAATGGCGGCCTGGGGCTCGGGCATCGTGGTCGTCGTCGCGGCAGGCAATGCCGGGCCGGCGCCCATGAGCATCGGCGTTCCCGCCAACAATCCATATGTCATCTCCGTAGGTGCGGTCACGGACAACTATCACCCATTCGAGCCGAGCCAATACAAACTCGCGACGTTCTCTGCCGCGGGCCCGACCTACGAGGGATTCGTGAAACCTGATGTCGTGGCCATGGGTGGTCACATTCGCGCTTACGCGCCGGATGTGGGCACGCTCGCGCAACGATTTCCGCAGTGGCTGGACACGCGCTACCCGGACATGACCATGTCAGGAACGTCGCAGGCCGCGGCGGTCACGAGCGGCGTGGTTGCGCTGATGCTCGAAGCCAATCCGCTGTTGACACCAAACAACGTGAAATGCCGCTTGATGGATGGCGCGCGCCCGGCGGTGAGATCCGACGGACAACTCGCCTACACGGTGTTCCAGCAAGGCGCTGGGCTCGTGAATGCACACGACGCCCTCTACAGCACGGCGTCGAACTGCGCGAATCAGGGCTTGAATGTCGTGGCGGATCTCGCGGGTCTGCAGCACTACGGCGGACGCGCCAACCAGGATGCCAACGGGAATTTCTACATCATGGAAGTGGAGAACCAGCCCGGCCTGCTGACCAGGCTGCTCAGCCCGCTCGGCAGCCTGCCGCTGCTTGGCCAACTGCTGGTCGGCCTCGCCTCGACGCTCGATGGACTGTTGTGGGATGGCAGTCCGCCGGGCGACGACGGCGTGACCTGGAGCGGCGGTTACACCTGGAGCAATGGCTTCACGTGGAGCAACGGTTACACCTGGAGCAACGGCTATACGTGGAGTAACGGCTACACCTGGAGCAACACTTCCGTGCCGAACAGCTCCGGTATCGAGCCCGCGCCCCAGGAATGACGCATGCTGCGTCATCTGTGGTTGTTTGGTTTGTTCGCCTGCGTTGCGCCGAGCTCGCAGGCGACGACTCCGGTGCCCGAAGTGCGCCCCATGTACTTCGAGCACCTCACCATGCGCGACGGCCTGTCGCAAAGCACGGTGATGAGCATCCTGCAGGACTCGCAAGGGTTTCTGTGGCTTGCAACCGAGAGCGGGCTCGATCGCTATGACGGCTACTCGATTCGTGAATATCGCCGCGAGCGTGGCAACAAGAACGGTCTCGCGAGCGATTACGTTTGGAAGATCGTGGAGGACGCGCGCGGCGATCTGTGGCTCGCGACGATCGGTGGGGGAATCGCGCGGTGGGATCGCCGCAACGATCAGTTCCAGCAGTTCCGACACGATCCGTCCGATCCCGATTCACTCGCGAGCGACGCGATCCGTACCTTGCACATCGACGCCGCAGGTCGAGTTTGGGCCGCCACCGAACGGCACGGTCTGGACGTGCTCGATCCGCATACGGGACACGCACGGCACTTCCACCACATAGCGGGCAATCCCAGGTCGCTCGCCGCCGACGCCGTGTTCGCTCTTTACACGGATCGTGCCGGACGCCTTTGGGTGGGCACCGATCAAGGCCTGGGCCGTTACGAACCCAGCAGCGATGACTTCAACAACGAGGTCGCCGAGCCTGGCGCACTCGACAGCGCGCGGGTGCGCTCGATCGTCGAAGATCACGCCGGCGCGCTTTGGATCGGAACGTTCGACAGCGGCGTGTACCGTCTCGATCCGCAGACCAGGAAAGTCACATCGTTCCGTCACGACGCCAGCAATCCGCGCTCGCTCAGCAACGATCGCGTGCGCGCCCTCCTGGAAGACGACGCGCACCGGGTCTGGATCGCGACCTCCGACGGGCTCAACCTGTTCGATCGCACGTCGGAGAGCTTCGTGCGCTATGGCCGCGACGCGGACAACCCGCACAGTCTGCGCGATGACGACGTGATGTCGTTGTATCAGGATCGCAGCGGCGTCGTTTGGGTCGGCACGCGCGCGGGCGGCGCCAGTCACTGGAATCCGCGGAGCTGGTCATTCGGCCATTACCGAAGTCCCCTCTTCGCCAACACCGCCGTGAACTCGTTCGCCGACGATGGCGAGGGCACGGTCTGGGTCGGCACCTCGGACGGACTGGTCGAGATCGACAGCCGCAAGCGCAGCGAAATTCGCCTGACACGCGAATCGCCCGGACCGCTGCGCCTTTCGGACAACAGCGTGATGGCATTGCTCTACGACCGCGCCGGCTCGCTATGGATCGGGACGATGAGCGGCGGACTCGCGCGCATGGATCCGCAACGGCGCTCCCTGACCTTCTATCGCCACGACGCAAGCGATCCGGCCACGCTGCCCGCCGATGGCGTGATGTCCTTGTACGAAGACCGCACCGGCGATGTATGGGTCGGAACGTTCGGCGGCGGTATCGCGCGCATCGACTCGGCGACCGGACAACTCACTCGCTATCCTCACGGCACCGAGAGCAACGCGCTGAGCAGCCCGCGCGCCAGCGCCATCGTCGAGGACCGGCTGGGGAATCTCTGGATCGGCACGATCGGCGGCGGCTTGAACCTGCTCGACCGGAGCACCGGTCGCTTTCATGCGTTCCGCCGCAACGACCGGGATGCGAGCAGCCTGAGTGACGACACCATCTACGCGCTGCATGCAGACGCCACTGGCAACGTCTGGATCGGTACGGCGGGCGGCGGTCTCGACCGTGTGGTCGGCAGCTCCGATCGGCCCGACGCGATTCAGTTTCGGAGCGACACGCGGCTCGCGAACATGCCGAGCCAGGTGGTGTACGGCATCGAGTCCGACTACCAGGGCAATTTATGGCTGAGCACGAACAACGGCCTCGTGCGCCTCGATCCGCGCGAGGGCGCGACCCGACTGCTGCGTGAGCCGCACGGCTTGCAGGCCGACGAGTTCAATTTCAACGCGCACTACCGGGGTCGCGATGGCACGCTGTACTTCGGCGGCAACGGCGGCTTCAACGCGTTCCAACCCGATGTTTTCTCGCCGGGCATGCCAGCGCCGCGCGTTGCGCTTACGTCGGTTGCGATTCTCAACCAGCAGTTGCCGTTCCCGCAGCTGCCCGCGCCAGATCGACCGCTCGCGCTCGAGCACGAGGACAAGCTGGTCACGTTCGAGTTCTCGGCACTGGACTTCATTTCTCCTGCAAACAATCGCTACAGGTATCGACTCGAAGGCTTCGATCCGAACTGGGTCGAAGCGGGCCGGTTGCATCGCGCGACCTATACCAATCTGGATGCCGGCGAATACGTGTTCCGCGTCCGCGCCGCCAATGCAGACGGCATCTGGAGCAAAGAAGATCTGATCATTCCTGTGCACGTGGCCGCGGCGCCATGGAACACACTGCCAGCGCGGCTGAGTTATGTGGCGGTCGCTCTGATGATCATCAGTTTCTTCTGGGGGCTGCACCGGAGAAAGCGCCAGCGCGAGCTCGATTACAACCGCGAGCTGGAGCACGTCGTCAGCGTGCGCACGCACGAACTGGAAGAGCGCAATCATCAACTGCAGGAGGCAAGTCGCGCGAAGAGCGATTTCCTCGCACGCATGAACCACGAGCTGCGCACGCCGATGAATGGCGTGCTCGGCATGAGCGAGCTGCTCCTCGACACGCATCTCGACGCCATCCAGCGGCGCTTCGCGGAAGGCATTCATCGCTCCGCCGACTCGCTGCTCGCCATCGTGGACGATGTGCTCGACTTCTCGAAGCTCGAAGCCGGGCGCCTGCAGCTCGCCCCGGTGGAGTGCGATCTGGTCGAGCTGGTCGAGCAAACGGCCGAAATGCTCGCGGCGCGCGCGTCGGGCAAGAACATCGAGCTGCTCTGCGACTCCCCTGCCCGCCCGATGCCTCGCGTTCTGGCGGACGTGGTTCGCCTTCGACAAGTGCTCGTCAATCTCGGGGGCAATGCCGTGAAGTTCACCGAGCAAGGTGAAGTGACATTGCGGGTGGTGCCGCTGGAGACCGAGAGCGACCGGCTCCGCGTGCGGCTCGAAGTGGCGGACACCGGCATCGGCATCGAGCCTGTGAATCAGTCGCGGATCTTCGAAGAGTTCGTGCAGGGAGACGCGTCGACGACGCGCCGGTATGGCGGTACGGGCCTGGGGCTGGCGATCGCACGGCAGCTCGTGGAACTCATGGGTGGGCAGCTATCACTGGCGAGCGCCCCTGGCGTAGGTTCGACGTTCCGCGTCGAGCTGACACTGCAACTCGCCGACCCGCAGGCTCGGCAGCGCGACTTGCCCAACGATCTCCTTGGCCTGCGCATTCTCGTCGCCGACGACAATGCCGCGGCTCGACAGCTCCTGGTGCGCGCGCTCGATGAATGGGGCGCGCATTCAGTCGACGCAGGCAGCATGGCGGACGTGCTACAGGAGCTGCGCACCGCTCCCTATAACGCGGTGATCATCGACCACTCTTTGCTCAGCTGCCCGCGCGCGAGTGAGCTGCAGTCCGCAGTCGCCGAAAGAGCGGTTCGCCCCCGCGTCATCCGCCTGGCGAGCTTCGTCAATCTGACTCAGGACGAGTGCGCGGATTTGCACTGGTTCGATGGTGAAATCACCAAGCCAGTGCGCTTGTCGCAACTGCTACGAATCCTGACGGGTGCCACGGCCGACGACCCGTCGGCGACGCTGGCTCAGCCAGCACCGCAGCTGCTGTTGGCGGCCGGTGCGCGCGTGCTCGTGGTCGAAGATCAAGCACTCAATAGAGACGTCGCAGAAGGCATGCTCAAGGCCCTCGGACTGGAAGTCGACACCGCGCACGACGGCAGTGACGCGCTCGAAATGCTTGCGCGCAACCAATATGACGTTGTGTTGATGGATTGCCGCATGCCTGTGATGGACGGCTATGCAGCGACCGCCGAGTTACGCCGGCGCGAAGGCGACGGGCCTCACGTGCCGGTGATCGCACTCACGGCGGACACCGCCAGCGCGGCTCGCGAAGCTTGTCTGGTCGCGGGAATGGACGATTACCTCGGCAAGCCCTTCAGCCGCGCGACGCTGCGAGCGGCCCTGATGCGCTGGATTCCTGCCCGCGAGGCGGCGCCAGAAACAGAGCTCGGATCCGTTACGCAGCTCCGTCACTGACCTGCGCGTCCCCAGCGATTTTCATTCGTAAAAGAAATTGCATATACCGATATTGTGTGGTCTGCTTTCGGCAGGGGGCGTCATTGCATTGCCAGACCAAGCCGACCAACGATGAGGAAACTTAGCCGACGGACCGTGCTGCAAGCCGCAGCTGCGAGCACATTGTTGAGCTCGCGCATCGCCCGCTCCGCCAGCGGGCCAGCACCCACAGCGAAGAGCAACCACCTGCTCTGGTACACAGCGACGGCAAAGGAGTGGGTCGAGGCGTTGCCGGTCGGCAATGGACGCATCGGCGCCATGGTGTTCGGCGGCACCGGCCGGGAACGCTTGCAACTGAACGAAGACACGCTGTGGGGCGGCGGACCGTACGATCCCGCGAACCCCGAAGCGCGCGACGCCTTGCCTGAAGTCCGCAAGCTGATCTTCGCCGGCGAGTACGAGAAGGCGACCCGGCTCGTCGATGCCAAAGTCATGGCGAAGCCGCTGCGCCAGATGTCCTATCAGAGCGTCGGCGATCTGCGGCTCGTGTTCCCCGGGATCGGCGCGGCCACCGACTATCGGCGCGATCTGGATCTCGACGGCGCGATTGCCACGACTCGATTCACGAGCAACGGCGTAACTCACACGCGAGAGCTGTTCGCGAGCGCACCGGACAACGTGCTGGTGTTGCGTCTCGGCGCCAGCAAGCCACGC
>NZ_CALFXI010000020.1 GCF_937958065.1 uncultured Steroidobacter sp. | reverse complement strand
ACGTGTATCGCTCGTTATACGGTTCGCGATAGCGGATCGGCAGCTTCTCGAAGACGCAGCGGCAGCGGCTATATGCGTACTTCAGATCCTCGAGGGGCTGGCAGTCGTCTTTGAAGAAGATGAAGTCATGGTCGGCGACGGCTTTGCCGTCGATTACCTTTGCGGCCGGTCGGTCACTCTCACAATTACGCAAGAATCTTGGTGTAGTACGGCATCAATTCGAGTCGCACCTGGCGGGATTCATGGATGCCCAACGCGTAGTAGCCCACCTGATGATAGTAGGTCACTCGCGCTCGCACGTGTGCCTCCTTGCCGCGGTAGCCCAGGTCTCGAAATATCTGCTCGATGAAACCAATGCGCTTGAGGTCCACTTCGTGCACGGTCTCGAGCACTTTGGATGACGTGCGCGCCCAGTCGCGCACCGCGCTGTCCCAGCGCGGGTCGTACTCTTTCTCACTGATCCACAGGTCCACCAGCATCTTGAATTTGTCGGCGCCGCTGCGACCGGGAGCCTTCGGAATTCGTTCGAACAGGACGGTGCTGGTCTCGGCCCAATGATCGAGCAGGGCATCGAGCAGTTGTTCGCGGCTTTCGAAGAACCAATAGAAGCCGCCTCGGGTCACGCCCAGCCGTTTGGCCAGCTTGTTGACTTCGATGCCCGCGGTCCCTTCCTCAATCAAGGCGACGCGAGCAGCTTCGATCCATGCGTCTCGGCCCAAGGGCTGGCGAGCTTGTTTGGCGCGACGGGTTGATGTTCGGGGTCGGGTTGCCATGCCGGTATTCTACACAGCTCTTGCCATACACAAGTGTCTGGAATAACGTAGGCGCATGCAGCGGTACTCGCTCCTCAATCTGGCTCGCAATGCGCTGCGGGGAAACAAGGACTGGCGGGCCGCGTGGCGCACGCCGACGCCAAAGCGCGGGTATGACGTTATCGTCATCGGCGGCGGCGGCCACGGCCTTGCGACCGCCTACTATCTCGCCAGGGAGCACGGCATCCGCAACGTCGCCGTGCTCGAGAAGGGCTGGATCGGCGGTGGCAACTCGGGCCGCAACACGCAGGTGTGCCGCTCGAATTATTTCTACCCGGCGAGCGCAGCCTTCTACGAGCATTCGCTCAAGCTGTACGAAGGACTGAGTCGCGAGCTCAATTTCAACATCATGCTCAGCCAGCGCGGTGTGCTGTCGCTGGCTCATAGCGAGCATGAGCTCGAAATCAATCGCCGGTGGGCCAATGCCACGCTCATGAGCGGCGTGGATTCAGAGATCCTGAGCGCAGCCGATATCAAAAAGCTCGTTCCCCGTATCAATCTGGAATCGCGCTACCCGGTGCTCGGGGGCTTCATTCAAAGGCGCGGCGGTATCGCCAGGCATGACGCCGTCGTATGGGGCTATGCACGCGCGGCCAGTGCGCTCGGCGTCGACATCATCCAGAACTGCGAAGTCACCGGATTTCAGGCGAGCGCCGGTCGAGTCAGAGGGGTCGAGACAAGTCTGGGCGCGATCACGGCGGATCGCGTCGTCATGTCGGTCGCGGGTCATTCGTCGGTGCTGGCACAGCGAGCTGGCTTACGGCTGCCGATCACGACGATGGCTTTGCAGGCCATGGTGACTGAGCCCATCAAGCCCGCACTCGATTCGATATTGGTCTCCGGCGCGATCCATGCCTATGTGAGCCAGAGCGACCGCGGTGAGATCGTCATCGGCGGTGCAGCGGACGCTTATAACTCCTATGCGCAACGCGGCGGTCTGCCCGTATTGCAGGGGACGATTGCCGCCGTTTTGGAGCTGTTCCCGAGCTTCAGTCGCTTACGCCTGATGCGACATTGGGCCGGCATGGTGGATATCACGCCGGACACGACACCCATCATGGGACTGACTCCCCTCGAAGGTCTGTACATCAACTGTGGCTGGGGTACCGGAGGCTTCAAAGCCATCCCCGGCGGTGGCCACAGCATGGCGGACACCATTGCAAACAACCGTCCACATCCGTTGATCGAGCGTTTCGGACTGAATCGATTCGAGAACGGCGCGCTCATCGACGAAGGCGCCGCGGCCGGCGTTGCCCATTGATCTGAAAGGTTGCACCGATGCTGCGGCTCGCTTGTCCCTACTGCGGTGTGCGCGATCAGCCGGAATTCCGATTCGGCGGTCAATCTCACATCACGCGTCCGGACTTTGAGGTCAGCGATGCTGTGTGGGCCGACTATTTGTTCGTCCGGGACAATCTCAAGGGCATGCTCTACGAACGATGGCTCCACGAATATGGGTGCGGGCGCTGGTTCAACGTCGCGCGAGACACGGCAACGCATGAGGTGCGCGCCGTGTATCGCATGGGAGAGGCGAAGCCGATGTTCCATCACGAACAAGCCTCCTCGTGCCAGCAAACCGCGAAGGTGGGGGCGCCATGAGCGTTGGACCGTTTCGTCTTCCCGCCGAACGCGGCGTGGGCAGTGCGATCGATCGCGATGAACGCGTGCGTTTCAGCTTCGACGATACAACGTACGAAGGATTTGGGGGTGATACGCTTGCATCCGCGCTCCTGGCCAATGGCGTGCGCACGGTTTCCCGTAGCTTCAAGTTTCGACGCCCGAGGGGTGTTTACTCCAGCGGCATCGAGGAAACGAACGCGTTCGTGCAACTCGGCACGGGTGCGTCGAGCGTCCTGTCTGCGCGTGCCACGCTTGTTGAACTGACTGACGGCCTGCGAGCGAGCTCACTGACGCGACGTCGCTTCGATGTCGGCCGGATGCTCGACGTCACAGCGCCGCTGTGGGCCGCGGGTTTCTACAACAGAACGTTCATCTGGCCGAGCTGGCATACCTATGAATGGCTCATTCGCCGAATGGCCGGCTTTGGCCATGCGCCGAACGAGCGGGACCCCGATCGTTACGACATTCGCAACCTGCATTGCGATGTATTGGTGGTCGGTAGTGGCGCGACCGGGTTTGTCGCCGCAAGCAAAGCAGCCGAGAGCGGCGCGCGCGTCGTCCTCGTGGAACAAGCAAACGAATTAGGCGGGCGCGACGCCTGGCAGCAGCGGGGCAGTGATCCAGGCATAGCTCGGCTTCGTCAGCTGCCGAATGTCCAGATCCTCACGCGGACCTGTGCTGTCGGATATTATGATCGGGACGTGATCACACTGCTCGAAAGCGTGCCCAATGAAGGGGCGTGTTCCGGACAGCCGCGCGAACGATACTGGATCGTGCGCGCCAATCGCGTGGTTTTCGCGACGGGAGCTATCGAGCAGCCGCTCGTGTTTTGCAACAACGATCGGCCTGGCATTCTGTTGGCCGGCGCGGCCCATGAATACCTGCGCAAGTATGCTGTTGCTTGCGGCCGCCGCGTTGTCGTCGCGACCAACAACGATACCGCCTATGCCGTTGCCCGTGACCTGAAAGCCGGCGGCGTGCAGGTGCTCGCGGTGGCGGACAGTCGCTTCGATATTCCGACCGCGAGGAGGGATGAGATGCGCACGCTCTCGATCCCGCTGCACGAGGGCACGATGCCGATCGATACGCAGGGCTTCAGTGCCTTGCGCGGCGTGACGCTCGGGAAGCTTTCGAGGGATGCGCGACACATCGAATCAGTTCACCGGCTCGCATGCGATGCGCTGGCGATCTCCGGCGGTTGGAATCCAACGCTGCATCTGTACTCGCAGGCGACGGGCAAGCTTGGCTACGACGCACGAAGCAACGCGCTCGCGCCTCAGAGTCAGCATCCTGTCGCCATGGTCGCGGGCTCTTTCGACCATGAAGGGAATTCCGACCTTGGGCCACGGTTGAGTCCCGTCGGAAACAGGGCGCGCCAATGGATCGACCTGCGTCACGACGTGACCGTCGCGGATCTGGAGCTGGCGCTGCGCGAGAACTTCGTTTCCATCGAGCACCAGAAGCGTTACACGACGACGGGCATGGCGCCCGATCAGGGCAAGACTTCAAATCTGACGGCCTTGGAGACCGTCGCGCGTCTTCGCGGCGTGGCTCCGAGCGAGATCGGTCACACGACCTTTCGACCGCCGTTCGTCCCGGTGACCTTGGGGGCCATTGCGGGTCGTGCCATCGGCAAACGATTTTCGCCCGAGCGTTTGCTGCCGCTGCATGAGTGGCACGTGCGGCAGGGTGGGCTGATGCAGGATTACGGCGAGTGGAAACGTCCCGCCGTCTATGTGCGCGAGGGTGAGTCGCGTCATCAAGCCGTCATGCGTGAGGCTCGCACCGTGCGTAATGCCTGCGGCCTGCTCGATTATTCGCCGCTTGGAAAGATCGAGGTCCACGGTCCGGATGCGCTGGACTTCCTCAATCGCTTTTACATCAACGACCTCAGGACGCTGAAGCCGGGTCGCGCGCGGTATTGCCTGATGCTGCGAGAGACCGGCGTGATCTTCGATGACGGCACGGTCGTCATGCTCGCGCCCGATCGCTTTGTGGTAACAACGACTTCAGGCAACGCGAAACGCGTCGCTTCCTGGTTCGAGGAATGGCATCAGTGCGAATGGCCGCACCTGCGAGTCGCTATCGTGCCCGTCACCGAGCAATGGGCGTGCTTCTCGCTCGCCGGCCCGAAATCGCGCGACGTTCTGACGAGCCTCGATTCGACCATGGACTTGTCGACGGAGCGGCATTCGCATCTTGGCATGTGTGAAGGCCAGCTGATCGGCCACGACGTGAGGTTGTACCGCGTGAGCTTCACCGGCGAGCTCGCATACGAAATCAACATTCGTGCCGGCGCGGCATCGGAGCTGTGGAACGCGTTGATGGAGGCGGGCAAACGGCACGGCATTCAGCCCTTCGGCCTCGACGCGCTCCTGCTCATGCGTCTCGAAAAAGGCTTCCTGCACGTCGGCACCGATACGGACGGAACGACGGTGCCCGATGACGTCGGCTGGGGCAAGGTGGCCGCGAACAAGCCCATGCATTACATCGGCAAACGTTCGCTCAGTCTGCCAGAGCATCTGCGCGCAGATCGCTTGCAACTCGTCGGGCTCAAAGCCACGACGGACATTGTGATCGGCAGTCATGTGCGCTTCGCAGGTTCCAGCGAAGTGACCGATGGATGGGTGACGTCCGCCGGCCGATCGGTCACGACCGATGAGCCGATCGCGCTTGCGATGTTACGTGGCGGCAGGCATCGCATCGGCGCGCTCGTCCGTCTTCACGATGGTGGCACGATCACGCACGCGACGGTCGTTGCGCCGCCGTTCTACGATCCCGCGGGAGATCGAATGAATGTTTGACAGCTACCAGCCTAGGGCGGTGATGGAGATCAGGTCGTGGTCTCCGGAGCTCACGAACGGCGAAAAAGCGCTCAGTCTCCAAGGCCGCGAGCTACCGCGCGAGGTAGGCGCGATCGTGGCCGATGGCTATCGCATTCTTGCGCTGGCGCCTGGCGAATGGATGCTGATTTCGGATTCGGATTCGGATTCGGAATCGCTATCGACGACCCATCAACGGATTGGCACCGAGGTTGCGAGCCAGGGCGCGGTGCTGATCAATGTGACGGACGGGTTGGGTGCATTGAAGATCTGCGGCCCCTTGGCTCGCGAGGTGCTATCGAAGGGCTGCGGTCTGGATTTTCATCCGAGCGCATTTCCCGTCGGCCGGTGTGCTCGAACCCGTTTTGCGCAGATGTCCGCGATCGTCGAGCACGTCGATGCGGCGCCGAGCTTTCATATCTATGTGGCCCGCAGCTATCTGCGTTATCTGGCCGATTGGTTTGCGGATGCCGCAGTCGAGTTCACCAACGAGTCAGTATGAGCACGCGTACGCCGAGTTACATCCTCACCCTCTCATGTCCCGATGGAGTCGGCATCGTAGCCGCGGTTACCAACGAGCTGGCACAGCATGGTGCGCTGGTTACCGAGGCGCAGCATTTTCGGGAGCCCGTGTCGAACAGCACGATCTTGCGCATCGTCTTCGAGACAGGCGAAACCGCGCCGCTCGACATCCAGAAGCTGACGCGCGACTTCGAGAAGGTAGCGGAGCGCTTCCGCATGACCTGGACGATTCAGGACGCCGCGGCTCGGCAGCGGGTACTCGTCGCCGTCTCCAAGCAGGGCCACTGCTTGAAGAGCCTGTTGCATCGCTGGGAAGTGGGCACATTGCCGGTCGATATCGTCGGTGTCGTCTCCAATCACGAGACGCAGCGCCGGCTGGTCGAATGGCATGGCCTGCCGTTTCACTACTTGCCCCTCCAGCCGGAAGGCAAGCAGGCACAGGAGCAGCGGATGCTCAAACTGTTTCGCGATCTGAAGGCAGACTTGCTGGTGCTGGCGCGCTACATGCAAATCCTGAGCAGCGAGTTGTGTGGCGAGCTCGCGGGCAAGGCGATCAACATCCATCACTCGTTCCTGCCGGGCTTCAAAGGGGCGCAGCCTTATCACCAGGCATATGCCCGCGGCGTCAAGCTGATCGGGGCGACGGCGCACTATGTCACCGACGATCTGGATGAAGGGCCGATCATCGAACAGGCGGTGGAGCGCGTCGATCACACGATGGAGCCGGAGCAGCTGACCACGCTCGGCAACGAGATCGAGAGCATGGTGCTGAATCGGGCGATTCAGTGGCATGCAGAGCATCGGGTATTCGAGTTTGGCAATCGCACGGTCGTATTGCGCTAACGTCGACTTTCACCAGGCAAACCTGTTGTAGACGTTTGGCAGCTGCGAAACCTCAGCACCTTCTCGCCGCAGTGGTCAGCTCGCCTGGCTCGTGTAAGCTTCGCTCATGGATTCCGTCTCCTCATTGATTCTCAAGCTGCGCAAGCTCCTGCGTCGCCGGGGGCGGACGCTGGACGAGACGGACGAATTGATTCAGGAAGCGTTCCTGCGCTTGCAGATCTATCGGCGCGAGCGCCACGTCAAGGAGCCCGAAGCGTTCCTGGTCAGGATCGTTCAGAACCTGCACATCGATCAGTTGCGCAGCCGGGCGCATCGAGGAACGCACGTCGAAGCGGATTCGGTACGAATTCACCTGGTCGACCCGCAACCCTCGCCCGTTGAGGTTCTGGCTGCCCAACAACGTCTACAGCGGCTCAGAGCAGGCATCGAGGCGCTTAGCCCAAGGACACGGGAAATCATGTTGCTGCATCGTTTGGAGGGGTTCAGTCACGCGCAGATCGCCGCGCGGCTTGGTGTAACCGTGAGTGCGGTAGAAAAGCATGTCGCGAAGGCAGCGCTTTTTCTCTCGGACTGGATGACCGAGGAGCAATCATGACTGCCTCCAGCACTGGCACGCAGATCTCTCGCGAGATTCGCGCCGAGGCGTCCGCATGGATCGCGAAGCTCCATGGCTCGGAGCGTTCGCCAGAGCTCGAGGAAGATTTTCGCAGCTGGCTCGGAGCCAGCGCGGAGCATGCCCGTGCGTTCGAGCACATGACCGAGATCTGGGATTGCATTGCTCAGGTGGAGGCGGGGGGCCTGCCGAGGCTGGCCGATCGCGAGCCTCGCGATCGCTTCGATCGTCCCCACCGGCGGCTGTATTTCGGCCTGGTCGCGGCGTGCGCGCTCGTTATCGCGCTGGGTGTGGCGTGGTTCGCAATGATGGACGGCACTTACAGCACCGGCATTGGCGAGCAACGCATCGTCAACCTGGACGACGGTTCGAGAATTCATCTGAACTCCGCGACCACCATCGATGTCGATATCGGGCGTACCGCTCGGCGGCTTCGGTTGGTGCGGGGCGAGGCATTCTTCGACGTGGCGAAAGATCCCGCCCGGCCTTTCATCGTGACTGCCGGAGATCGCTCGGTGACCGCGCTTGGGACCTCGTTCGTCGTCCGGTTCGATCCGCATCGTCTGGCAGTGACGCTCGTCGAAGGGCGCGTGGCCGTCACCGAGCAGGGCGCTGTTGGCGCCACGGACAATCTGAAGGCAGCGATCTCGGGCAACGACGACAATGCTCGGCTGCAGTCGCTGCCCTCGAATTCTGGGAATGTCCTGGTGTTGGAGCCGGGCGAGCGTGTGACGTTCTCAGATGGCGAAGCGGCGACGATTGATCTGCCGCGCGCCGATGCAACGGCTGCCTGGCGCCGCGGAGAAGTCGTGCTCAACGACACGCCGCTCAGCGACGCCGTCGTGGAAATGAACCGCTATCAGCGCCAACAGATCGTGCTCGAAGGCGATGGTATCGGGCAGCTGCCCATCAGCGGCATCTACCGAGCGGGGAGCAACGAGGACTTCGCCAATGCGGTGGCGGTCGTGTACGACCTGGAAGTCATCCGCGATGGCCGGGAAATACACCTGCGCAAGAAGCGCTAGCGTCGCTGGTACCCGAAGCTCGCAAAAATTTTCTGACTCGACTGAGGTTTCGCAATCGCCAGCCGTCTACAGCTCCACGATTATTATTACAGGGGAGCTGGTCATGTTTAGAGGCCGACGACGCGCTGCTTCGCGCGTCACCATCGCCGCGCTCGCCGCAGCTCTGCCTTCGCTCGCGCTGGCACAGGCGGCATTCAAAGTCGATGTTCCTGCGCAGGATCTCGGCGATGCGCTGCGCTCCATCGGCCGTCAGACCAATACGAATGTGATCTTCGAGCCCGCGCTGGTGAAAGGCTTGAGCGCCGGCGCCATTCATGCCGAACTGACGGTGGAGGAGGCAATTCAAAAGCTGTTGAGCGGAACGCGTCTCGCCGCGCGTCGCACCTCGGCCGATACCATTGTTGTGCAACGGCAACTGGAATCGCCGCCGCCGGGCAAACCCGATAACGACGATCCCGAAGTGACCGCTCCATCTTCGCGGACATCCGAGACTGCTTCCGATCTCTCGCAGGCCAGTGAGAATGTGCTCACCGAAATCATCGTAACGGCGCAGCGTCGCGGACAGACAGTCCTTGAGGTGCCGATGAGCATCTCGGTGCTCGGCAATGAAAACATCGAGCGGGCAGGCATGGCTTCGCTGGAAGCCGTGGCGCGCAGCACGCCTTCGTTGTCGGTCCTGGAGTCAGGAAACGGCGGCAACACGTACACGATGCGCGGTGTGGGCAACATGTCGGGAAGCTCCGCGCTCGTCGGCATCTATTTCGACGAGACGCCCGTGGCGAAGGGCGGTCTGCAGGGCCAGCTCAATTTGCCGCTCTACGACCTGAATCGGGTCGAAGTGTTGAAGGGGCCGCAAGGAACGCTCTATGGCGAAGGATCGGTGGGCGGCACCATTCGTTTGATCTCGAACGATCCGCAGTTCGATGGCGTTGGCGGCATGCTGGATCTGTCGCAATCTTTCACGCGTGGCGGGGATCCGAGTCAAACGATCCGTGGCGTCGTGAATCTGCCGGTCGTCGATGAGGTGCTCGGTTTCCGGATCGCGACCGTTTACGAGAATATGGGCGGTTGGGTCGACATTCCCGCCGAATCTCGCGCAGACGCGAATGGTTCCGAGCTCATCAACGTCCGGGTCAAGGGGCTGTGGCGGCCGACGGACCGGCTCGAGATAAAAGGCACGGCCGTCGTGAGCGATCAGAACTTCGACAGTACGCCGGCGGGAATGGACGAGCACTATCGCTTCACGCCGGTGCTTGCGGACCAGGATCTTGCCGGCGGCAGCGATTACAAGCTCTTCAACATTACCGCCACCTACGACTTCGGGGCGTTCGATCTGTTGAGCGCCAGCAGCTACATCGAAGACGAGCGCGCGAGCGTCACCAATCAGTTCCTGCGTCTGTCGGTGTTCCCGCCAGGCTTTCCGCCGCTCGGGCTGATCAGCACGGACGAGCGCCAGAACCAGACGTTCACACAGGAAATCCGTTTGAATTCCAACGGCGACGGCCCGTTCACCTGGGATCTCGGCGCCTACTATCGCGACCTCGACACTACCAGCCGCACCGTGGCTGCGCAAATGTTCGGCGCGGTGGCGGCTGGCACGGTTGGGGACGCTTTCGAGAGCTCGTCCAGATCCTCGGCCGTGTTCGCCAACGTTTCTTATGCACTGAACGAGCGCCTGGAGGTCGGTGCCGGCCTGCGTTATTTCTACGATGACGTCGAGATGATCAGGCTGCCGAACGCGGCCAGCCCGGAACGAACGGTGGAACAGGAAACCTTCGATGCACTGACGCCGCGGATCTATGCATCCTACGATCTGAACGCGAACACGATGATCTATCTGAATGTCGCCAAAGGGTTCAGAAGCGGCGGCTTCAGCCAGGTCCGAGGGGCGCCGTACGATCCGGAGGATCTGGTCTCATACGACCTCGGCATCAAGGGCGAATTCTTCGATCGTACGCTGGTGGCCGAGCTCGCGACCTTCTTCAGCGAGTATCAGAAGGCGCAAACGCTTGCCGTCGTGCTCACGGACGATCTCGTGGGGCAAAGGATCTCCAATGTGGGCGAGGCGGAAATCAAAGGAGTCGAGGCAGCACTGGAGTGGCGCGTCACCGACGCATTCAGCCTGGGAGTCAACGGCAGCGTCACCGACACCGAAGTGACCAGCCTGAAAGGGGCGAGCTCCGCCTCGCACCGGGTGGGCGATCCGCTCGATCTGGTGCCGGACTACACCTTCAACGTCTCCGGAACCTACGAGCTCGATTGGTTCAACGATGTGCCCGGCTTCCTGAGAGTCGATTACAGCGAGATCGGCAAGTCCGTAACCACGAACCGGACGTCCGGGCTGATCGATCCGCGCGGCGAATCGGACATCATGAATCTTCTCAGCGCGCGCGTTCACGCCGAATGGAGCGGCTGGTCCTTCGAGATCTTCGGCGAGAACCTGCTGAACGAGTCCGGCAACAGCAATGCCTGGGACAGCGTCGGTCAGAACGTGCGGCCGCGGCCCAGGACGCTCGGTCTGCGACTCGGCAAAAGCTTCAACTGACTGAAGCGCGTCTCGCGCCCTTTTTTTTGACTGCGGGAGAAATTCCATGCGTGGCAAGATCGCGACGTTGTTGGTCGCCTCGACGTTCGTTGGCCCGGCTGCCTGGGCTCAGCAACAACCCATCGCCATCGTCGGCGCGACCATCATCGATGGCACCGATGCGCCTCCCATCAGCGGCGGCACCATGATCATTCAGAACGGAAAGATCGTCGCGGTCGGTGCCAGGCACAAGGTCGACGTGCCCAAGGACGCTCGCAAGATCGATGCCCGTGGCAAGTATGTGATCCCCGGCCTGATCGACACCAACGTGCACATCAGCGGATTTTTCCAGAGCGAGTTGTTCGCGCTCTATGCCTATGGTGAGCAGGATCCGTACGCCAAGTATGGTTATTCGCTGGAAGGCGCGCAGGAGGCGCTGAAGTATGGCGTCACGACCATCCTCGACACTTACGGACCGCTGCTGCCCTTGATGGAGGTGCGAGATCGTATCAATCGTGGCGAAGCCGTCGGTCCGCGATTGCTCGTCGGCGGCAACATCATCGGCTGGGGCGGTCCGGCCTCGGCGTCTGAAAATGGCGGCAAGCCGCCGACACCGCTCCAGCACGCGATGAACCAATGGTTCGTTCAAGGCACGGGCACGGATCTGACCGCCATGTATCCCGACGATGTGGTCAAAGCGGTGAATCGGTACATGGATCTGGGGCCGGATTTCATCAAGATCGGCACGACCTCGCATGACATCTTCCCGCCGATCTCGCTGACGTTCTCCGCCGAGGTTCATAAAGCCATCGTGGATGCCGCCCACGCGCGAGGGCTGTCGGTCACCGTTCATTCCGGTTCGGTGGAGGGGCACCGACTGGCGGTAGCCACCGGAGCCAACATCATCACGCATGCGGACCTCGTCAACCTGGAGTTCCGGCCGTCGCTGCTCGCGGAGATCTGCAAGAGCAACACGTATTTCGCGCCGTTCACCAACATGAATCGGACGCCCGACCACAAGCACCTGGTCGATCACTTGACCCGTGAAGATGCCGAGTCGGTGCGAGCACAGCAGGCCGTCCGGGAGGCGCGAGCGAAAGTCGACAACGCGGACCGGGATTCCACCAGCCGTCTGCCTGCGGCGTTGACGAATGCAACCACGGGCGCCGAGCGACACTCGATGGCGAGCGCGCTGATCAACCAGGAGCGTCTGATCGAAGGCGGGTGCAAGATCGTGATCGGGACGGACAGCACGCCGATGGTTCCGCCCGGCCTGACCCCGGACTTCCTGCCGTTCTATTCGGACATGGGCACGGGAACCCTGAGCGCGATCGAAGGCCTCGTAGCGGCCGGGATGTCTCCCAAGGAAGCGTTGATCTCAGCAACACGTCGCGGTGCGGAGGCTACCTATCTGATCGATAAAGTGGGCACGCTGGAGGCGGGCAAAGTCGCGGATCTGGTGATCCTCGATGCCGATCCGCTCAAGGACATTGCAAACATTCGCAAGATCAGCGATGTGATGCGCGATGGTGTCGTCATCGACAGGAAGGCGCTGCCCACCAAGCCGTTCATCTATCGACGCGACACCGGAGCGGAATGACAACGGCAAGTTGGAGCCCTCGCGGACGCTTATCGATGGGTAAGGGGACGATCAACATGTTCAGAAGCGCCGCGATTTTCGCTCTTTCGCTTTCGCTATGCGTCCCGGCATGGGCTGCCGAGCTGGGCTCCGACAAGCCGTTGCCGGAAGCGCTGGGAATCGAGGATGTCGGCACTCTGTATCGCGAGATCATGGTGCCGATGGCGGACGGCGTGCGTCTGTCGACCTACGTGTTGTTGCCAAAGTCTGCTGAGGGGCGGCGCCTGCCAACCGTGTTGATGCGGACTCCGTACGCTTTCACGCTTGGGCTGAATTCGCGAGGCTTCGTGCATCGACTGCTCGAGAACGGATTCGCAGTGGTCGTGCAGAACGAACGCGGCACGCAGTGGTCCGAAGGCGACTTCAGTTTTCTTCCCCAGGTGAAGAGCGACGGCGGGCAGACCCTGACGTGGATCGCCGGGCAGCGCTGGTCGAATGGCAACGTCGGAACTTACGGTTGCTCATCGTCTGCGGAGAATCAACTTGCGCTGGCAAGCGAAGGCCATCCGGCGCACAAAGCAGCTATCGCCGGATCTGCTGGCGCAGGCGTCGGCACCATTGCTGGCGACTCGCGAGGATTGTTCTACAAAGGCGGCGTTCCACAGATCGGACCGTGGGCTCACTGGTACGCCGTGTACGGCCAGACGCACAGATACAAGCTGCCCAGCTCTCTGAGCGCGGACGAGCGGGCGCGCATCATCGATTCCAATCCGTTGCAACGTGTCGATCCCCTGGCCAGGCTGCCGAACGCACTTTGGCATCTGCCGAGCCAGGACATTCTGAAAGCGGCCGGCGTTCCCGCGTCGGATTTCGACCGCTTCGTTCGTTTATCCCCTGTGGATGAGGACTGGAATGCTTCGGGACACATGCGCAAGGGCGAGCGGTTGAAGGTGCCGACATTGCACGTCAACGGCTGGTACGACGTGGGTGCGTACGAGACCGTCAAGATGTTCGAACAGGTGCAGGACGATCCGAACCAGTTCCTCATCATGGCGCCGACATCACATTGCGCCATGGAACGCGCCACCGAGCAGACCCGAGTAGGGGATCGCGAGGTCGGCGACGGGCGATTCGATTACGACGGGCTCTATATCGAGTGGTTCGGCTACTGGTTGAAAGGCGAGCAGAACGACGTCCTGAAACGGCCCCGCATCAAGGCTGCGGTGATGGCGTCGAATCGTTGGCTTGACGGGGATCGATGGCCGCTCTCCAAAACCAGGTCGGTGACGTATCACCTCTCGAGCACGGCCAGTGCGAACTCGGTATTCGGCGATGGCCGGCTGTCGAACCAGGTCGGATCCGCTGCGCCCTGGAGCGAGTTCCGTTCGGATCCGTTCAATCCGGTGCCCTCGAAGGGCGCTGGCTGTTGCGACCCGAGCGTCGCCCAGGACCAACGCAGTGTCGAAGCCCGGAATGATGTGTTGGTCTACAGCACGGAAGCTCTGACTGCACCGCTGTCGGTCGTCGGCGAGGTCAACGCTACGCTGTATGTTTCCGTAGACGTGCCGGATGCGGATATCGCGCTGAAGCTGGTCGATGTGTATCCCGATGGGCGCGCCTTCAATCTCTACGACACGATTCTGAGATTGCGCTATCGCGATGGTGTGGATCGGCCGCGCCTGCTGCAGAAGGACCAGGTCTACGAGGTCAAGATCAGCGGGCTCATCACTTCCAACCATTTCCCCGCGGGCCATCGCGTGCGGCTGGAGGTCGCAGGATCCAACTTCCCGAACTTCGAACGCAACCTGCATACAGGCGGGCGCAACTTCGATGAGTCGAAGGGCGCGGTCGCAACGATTCGCATCCATCAATCGGCGCAACATCCTTCGAGGATCGAGCTGCCGACGATGGCTCTGCAAGCGGCTTCTGCCGCGCTCGAGCTCACGTCAAAGAAGTAGCGAGCTCGTGCGGGTGGGATGAGAGAACTGCGAGCTTGAGCTTGAACGAGACTACGACACCGCAGCTGGCGAGAGTTCTCGGCAGGCCACAGCTGCTCGCCATCGGCCTCGGCGCGATCATTGGCTCTGGAATTTTCGTCGTACCTGGGCCGGCGGCGGCCCAGTTCGCCGGGCCCTCGCTGGTCGTTTCATTCTTGCTGGCGGCCTTGGGGTGCGCGCTCGCCGGGCTTTGCTACTCGGAACTCGCGGCGATGTATCCGGTCGCCGGCAGCGCCTATGCCTATAGCAGTCTTGCCTTCGGGCGATTCATTGGCTGGATTGTCGGCTGGCTGCTGATTCTCGAGTACATGCTGGCGACGGCGATGCTCGGCGTCGGCTGGTCGGGGTACTTCACCAGTCTGTTGATGAGTGCGGGCGTGGAGTTGCCGCAGGAGTTCATTCGTTCTCCGATTTCGACCGATGCGAGCGGTATCGTGCAGATCGGCGCGGGCATCGCCGATCTGCCGGCCATTGCGATCCTGGCAGTGGCGACAGCTGTCGCGGCTCGCAATGTGCAGGTGTCGGCAAACGTGAACGCCGCGATCACGTGCATAAAAGTGGGCGTGGTCCTGCTCGTGATCGTCTTCGGTTTCTGGTACGTCGACCCCGATCACTGGACGCCCTTCATTCCACCGAATACCGGCAACTGGGGCGAGTTCGGGTGGAGCGGCATCGTTCGCGGCGCCGCTGTAACGTTCTTTGTGTATCTGGGCTTCGACACGGTGTCCGTAGCCGCGCAGGAAGCAAGAAATCCGCAGCGTGACATCCCGTTCGGGATCATCGGCTCGCTGCTGGTATGCACGGCAGTCTTCATTCCAGTGTCGCTGGTACTGACCGGGTTGACCAGCTACAAGAATCTGAATGTTCCGCACCCTGTCGCGGTCGCCGTGGCCGCCGCGGGCGACCATCTGGCCTGGCTGGAACCGCTGGTCGAGATCGGTGCCATGATCGGCATGTTTTCGGTGCTGCTGGTCGTGCTGATGGCGCAGGCCCGAATTCTCTATTCGATGGCGCTCGACGGTTTGGTGCCACCGATCTTCGGTCGCATCCATCCGCGCTTTCGTACGCCGGTCGTCGGGACGATACTGGTGGCAATCATCGCGGCCCTCATGGCCGCGTTCTTGCCTATCACACTGCTTGGGCAGTTGGTTTCCATCGGCGCGCTGCTGGCTTTCATTGCCGTCGCCGCCGGCGTTCTCGTGCTCCGGCGCACGCGGCCCGATATGCCACGCGCGTTTCGCACGCCGTTCGTACCTTGGGTGCCCATCGGCGCGATCATCGTATGCGGCTGCATGATGATCGGTCTGCCGCTGGCAACGTGGCTCAGATTCGCGGTGTGGCTCGCGCTCGGGCTGTGCATCTACGCGCTGTATGGTCGTCGCCGGTCCAGCTAGCTTAGTGAGGCCGCGTGGCTCGAAGCTCAGGCTGGCATGGCGTTGCTCGTCGACCGTAATCTACGGCAGCGGTCTCTTTCGGTGAGCTTCCGCTACAGTCCATTCAGCGGCTGGGGCTGCGCGTATTGAAGAGTCCGCCGGCGAAGTCGCAGGGCGAACGCCGTTTGTGAACGCGTCATCGCGACCGAAGTTTGCACGCTCGAGCGGATCGGTCGAGGATCGTCTATCAATGGCGCGCCCGTCACGACGTCACGAGCAGGGTTCTTCGCCCGCACGACGAGGGATAAGTACATAGGCGCGCTGCGGGTCCGGCGCGTCGGGGATGAATCCGTCCCCCACGATCCAGCCGCTGTCGTTGATCGCCGCCGCGCCCCCCACGACGAGGACATTGGCGAGCGGGCTGGTGGGATGGATCCGGTCGTTGAGATCCAGCATCCCGCTCTTCTGCGTCCAGATGAACCCATGCACGAGCCCGTCGGTTTCGAACTGGCTGCCACCCACGATGTGGCCCCACCGATTGATACCCTTCGCCGTGGAGAAATCCGTATCGACGCCTGACAACGCACCGAGATCCTGCATCCCGTCCTGGCGCGTCCAGCGGAACGCGCGTGTTCCCTCGAAGAGCCTCTCACCAACGACCTCGCCATGGTCATTGATATCGGCGGGCAGGG
>NZ_CALFXI010000019.1 GCF_937958065.1 uncultured Steroidobacter sp. | reverse complement strand
CATCCCGGCTACGGCTTCCTGTCCGAGAACGCGGACTTCGCCGAGCGCGTGGAGAAGAGCGGTTTCATTTTCGTCGGCCCGAAGCCCGAAGTGATTCGCATGATGGGCGACAAAGTGTCGGCCATCCGCGTGATGAAAGCGGCCGGCGTGCCCTGTGTACCCGGCTCGGGCGGCCCGCTCGGCAGCGATCCCGATGAGAACTTCCGGATCGCGCGCGAGCTCGGCTATCCGGTCATCATCAAGGCTTCCGGCGGCGGCGGCGGCCGCGGCATGCGCGTCGTGCACAGCGATGCAACGTTGATCAACGCCATCAACGTGACCCAGGCCGAAGCGTTGGCCGCGTTCGGCAACGCCGAGGTCTACATGGAGAAGTTCCTCGAGAAGCCGCGTCACATCGAGATCCAGGTGCTCGCCGACAATTACGGCAACGTGGTGCATCTGGGCGAACGCGACTGCTCGCTGCAACGTCGTCACCAGAAAGTGATCGAAGAAGCGCCCGCGCCCGGCATCACGCCGAAACAGCGCAAGGCGATCGGCGATCGCTGCGTCGCCGCCTGTCGCGAAGTCGGTTATCGCGGCGCCGGCACGCTGGAGTTCCTCTACCAGGACGGCGAGTTCTATTTCATCGAAATGAACACGCGCGTGCAGGTCGAGCATCCGGTGACCGAACAGATCACCGGCATCGACATCGTGAAAGCGCAGCTGCGCGTCGCCTCGGGCGAGCGACTGCCGTGGACGCAGAACGATATCCAGATTCGCGGCCACGCCATCGAGTGCCGTATCAACGCCGAAGATCCGAAGGGCTTCATTCCGTCGCCGGGTCCCGTGAAGTTGTTCCACGCACCGGGCGGCCCGGGCATCCGCGTCGACAGCCATCTGTACAGTGGTTACACCGTGCCGCCGTACTACGATTCGATGATCGGCAAGGTGATCGCGTACGGCGAGGATCGCGACACCGCGATCGCCCGCATGAAGAACGCGCTCTCGGAAATGGTCATCGAAGGCATCAAGACCAACATCCCGCTGCACCAGGAAATCTTCAATCACGCCGCCTTCAAGGCCGGCGGATTGGACATTCACTACCTGGAGCGTCGTCTCGGAATCAAATAATCGGCCATGCCCTTTCTGCAGCTCATCCTTCCGATCGGCGCAGCCGACCCTGCGCCGTACGAGGATGCGCTGCTGGCGGCCGGCGCTTCCTCCATCACCCTCGAAGACGAGGGTGATGATCCCGTGCTCGAACCGCTGCCCGGAACGACGCCCCTGTGGCCCCGCGTCCGCGTCAAGGCATTGTTCGAAGGCGACGCGGATCGCGACGAGATATTGCGGATTCTGGATGGCGAGCTGAGCGGCGCGCTGCGCGAGCCACTCGCTCGTATCGCTTTCGAAACCCTGGCGGATCGCGCCTGGGAGCGCGAGTGGCTGAAGGATTTCAAGCCCATGCGTTTCGGCCAGCGGCTGTGGATCTGCCCGGGCGGCCAGCAGCCCGACGCAGAACAACTGCGCACCAGCGCCTCGCCCGTACTGATCGAACTGGATCCGGGCCTCGCGTTCGGCACCGGCACGCATCCCACCACGGCGCTGTGCCTCGAATGGCTGGATTCCGCCGAAGTCGCCGGCGCGCGAGTCATCGATTTCGGCTGCGGCTCGGGAATTCTCGCGATCGCCGCGGCCAAGCTCGGCGCGGCCGAGGTACTTGCGATCGACATCGATCCGCAGGCACTGCTGGCGACCCACGACAATGCTGAACGCAACGGCGTCGCGCCACTCATCAGCGCGCGCCTGGTGGACAGCAAGGCCGAATCGGCGGAGGTGCCCGCCGACATTCTGCTCGCCAATATTCTGGCCGGGCCACTGGAAAGCCTCGCCGCTGTGTTCGCGGCCCGGGTCCGCGCCGGGGGCCGGCTGGTGATGTCGGGAATTCTGCGGAATCAGGCTGAAGCGGTGGCAAGCACCTATGCGCCGTGGTTTGATATCGCCCCGGTCGTCGTCCGAGACGACTGGGTGCGCCTCGACGGCGTGCGCCGCCCGACTCCACCGCCGCAGATTTCGTGATGATCCGAGCATGCTGACTCAGTGTCCCAGCTGCCAGACGACATTTCGCGTCACGAGCGAGATCCTCCGCGTCGCGCACGGTCAAGTGCGCTGTGGCCGCTGTCAGACGCAGTTCGACGCGCTCGAGCGGCTGATCGAAGAAACCGATGACGGCGCCATCGAAAGCGGCCAGTTCATGCGGCCGCCACGCGCCATTCCGCAGCCACCACCACCGCCCGGACAGATCGAAGTCGAGGAGCCGATCGAGCACGAGGACATCACGCTCGAAGGCCGCCATATCGAGATCAGCGGCGTGTACGAGGCCATCGACGAGAGCGGCCAGGGCCACCCGCAGGTTCGCGAGGAAGTCATCGAGGAATGGGTGGAGATCGATCAGGACGATGCCACCATCGACGGCGACGTCCATCATGCCAGCGACACCGAACCCGAAGTCATCGACATGCGGGAGGAATATTCCAGTGTCGCGGCGGAGGATGCCGCCTTGGAGGCCGCGGCGGCCGAGATCGAAGCCGAGCGGACTGCTGCGGAATCTGGCCGATGGGCGAGGCGCGAGCCTCAGCCTCAGACGAATTTCACGAGCACTCGTGTGCGTCCGCCAGCCGGCACGCGCACCCGTCGCAATCCGCGTGCAATCACAGTTGACGAAACGTCAGCGCCGGTCGACTTCGATTTTCCGACACAGCAGCCACGCGGCGAAACGCCGTCGCCGTTCTGGGCCATCCTGGCCGTGCCGCTGGTTCTGTTATTGCTCGTGCAAGTCGTACATCACTATCGCGCGACTTTGGCACGTCATCCGCAAATCGGCGCGCCCTTGCAGAGTATTTACGGCGCGCTCGGCCTGACCCTGCGGCCCGATTGGAACCTGCATGCCTATGAGGTGCGTCAATGGGGCGTGATTGCCGACCCGTCCGCGCCTGGAACCCTCAAGGTGCGCGCCAGCGTCAAGAATCTCGCCGACTTTCCGCAGCCCTACCCCTTGCTGAAGCTGGTGCTCGAGGACCGCTGGGGCGATCAGGTGCGCGCCCGCGAGTTCGACCCGTCGGAATATCTGGATCCCACCACCGCCCCGAATCGGATGCTCGCGCCCGCTCAGCAGAGCAACGCGAGTATCGCCATCGTCGATCCTGGTCCGGATGCGGAGGGTTTCCGTTTCGACGTCTGCCTGCGTGGCGCCAAGGGCCCGGTCTGCGCCGCTGACGTGCCAGGCAAGCTGTAATGCGCATCGGCCCGTACGAACTGGTCAACAACCTCGCGCTCGCGCCCATGGCGGGTGTGACGGATCTGCCGTTCCGGTTGTTGTGTCGGCGCATGGGAGCAGGCATTGCTGCTGGAGAAATGCTGACTTGCGATGTGCGTTTATGGCACACCGAGAAGTCGCGCCGGCGCATGGATCACAGTGGCGAGCCCGAGCCGCGCGTCGTGCAGATCGCCGGCGGCGATCCGGAAATGATGGCCGAGGCCGCGCAACGTAATGTCGATGCCGGCGCGCAAATCATCGACATCAACCTGGGCTGCCCCGCGAAGAAAGTTTGCAATAAGGCGGCGGGTTCGGCACTGATGCGCGACGAACCGCTCGTGAGGGCGATTCTCGAAGCCGTTGTCAAGGCAGTGAACGTGCCGGTGACATTGAAAATGCGCACCGGCTGGGATCCCGAGCATCGCAATGGCCTTGCGATCGCGCGCATGGCTGAAGCCATCGGCGTGCAGGCGCTGGCGGTTCATGGCCGCACGCGCGCCTGCATGTATCGGGGCAACGCTGAGTACGAAACCATCCGTGCCATCAAGCAGAGTGTGTCTATTCCGATTTTCGCCAATGGTGACATCGACTCAGCGGCGAAAGCGAAGCACGTACTTGAACAGACCGGCGTAGATGGCCTGATGATCGGGCGCAGCGCACAAGGTCGCCCGTGGATCTTTAGTGAAATTCTCGCCGCGCTGAACGGAGATTTTTTCGCCACGCCTTCCATCGCGGAAGTCCGTGATATCATGCTCGCTCACTTGCGCGATCTGCATGCTTTCTACGGGGAGGAGGCGGGAGTCCGGGTCGCGCGCAAGCACATCGATTGGTATGCGAAGAGTCGCGCGTCTGCGCCGGCTTTACGACAAGCCGTGATGCAGGCGACGGACGCGACGACACAAATCGATCGCGTACAGGCGTATTTCAATGCGCTCGAAGAAGCGCCGGAAGAGAGTCTGTCAAGCGCGGCATAGTGACTGTCGCGCGCCAGCGAGGCACGCGACACGTGGACGAATTTTTGATTGCAGAGAAGTTTGGCGGAGAGGCCATGGCCCCCAGAAAAAAAACCAGAGCTCGCCGAGAGCCGCTGGCACGACCCGCGACGCGGGCGATGCCGTTGAGGACGATGACGGCGGAGGCGCTCGATTCCTATTTCGCGACTTTGAACGGCCACAAGCCCGGCCAGCTCTACGATCTGGTGCTGCGTGAAGTGGAAGAGCCGCTGTTCAAGGCCGTGCTCGACTATGCGGAAGGCAATCAGAGCCGCGCCGCCGACATTCTCGGCATCAATCGCGGCACGTTGCGCAAGAAACTGAAGACCTACGGTCTGGCCAATTGAGAGAGATCGACCGCCCATGTCCCCGGCTTTGTCAATTACTGGCGTACGGCGCGCCCTGCTGAGTGTTTCCAATAAAGATGGCCTGGTTGAATTCGCGCAGGCGCTGCAACGTCGCGGCGTAACGATTCTCTCGACCGGTGGCACGGCCAGCCTGCTCGAGAAGCACGGCGTGGCGGTGACGCAGGTTTCCTCGCACACCGGCTTTCCCGAAATCATGGATGGGCGCGTCAAGACGCTGCATCCAAAAATTCATGGCGGCCTGCTCGGACGTCGTGACATCGACGATGACGTCATGCGCACGCATGGCATCGATCCGATCGATCTGGTCGTGGTGAATCTGTATCCGTTCGCGGCGACCATCGCGAAGCCCGATTGCACTTATGAAGATGCCATCGAGAACATCGATATCGGCGGGCCGGCGATGGTGCGCGCCGCTGCGAAGAATCACGATCGTGTGACAGTGATCGTGGATCCGCTCGATTACGCCGCCGTGCTCGAGGAGTTGAACGCCGCGAATGGCGTGGTCTCCGAACAAACACGCAAGCGTCTCGCCGCCAAGGCGTATGCGCACACCGCGAGCTACGACGCCGCGGTCGCCAGTTATTTGACTCGCGTCACCCAGCCCGAGCAGGGCGCAAAGACCGAATATCCCGAGTCCCTGTCGCTGCAGTTCGGCAAGCGCATGGATCTTCGTTACGGCGAGAATCCGCATCAATCGGCGGCCTTCTACGCCGTTGCCGACGCGCCGGGCGCCAGCATCGGCAGCGCGAAGCAGCTGCAAGGCAAACAACTTTCGTACAACAACATCGCGGATGGCGACACTGCGCTCGAGTGCGTGCGTCAGTTCGATGAGCCGGCCTGCGTGATCGTGAAGCACGCGAATCCCTGCGGCGTTGCTGTCGCGGGTGACACGTTCGCTGCTTACGACCGTGCGTTTCGCACCGACCCTACGTCGGCATTCGGCGGCATCATAGCGTTCAATCGCCCGCTGAACGCGAACACCGCGCGAGCCATCGTCGAACGTCAATTCGTCGAGCTGATCATCGCTCCCGACGTCGATGCCGAAGCCCTCGAAATCTGCGCACGCAAGGAGAATGTCCGCGTGCTCACGACCAATGGCCTTGCGCCGACCGGCATTCGTCACGAATATCGCAGCGTGAATGGCGGCCTGCTCGTGCAGACGCGCGACGAGGGCCGCGTGAGCCGGAGCGATCTGCGCGTGGTCACCAAGCTGGTGCCGACCGACGAACAATTTGCCGACCTGCTGTTCGCATGGCAGGTGTGCAAGTACGTCAAATCCAACGCCATCGTTTATGTGAAAGATCGCATGACGCTCGGCGTCGGCGCGGGTCAGATGAGCCGGGTCGTCTCCAGCCGCATCGCTGCCATGAAGGCCAAGGACGAAGGCCTGGAAGTGAAAGGCGCGGTGATGGCCTCCGACGCGTTCTTCCCGTTCCGCGATGGTCTCGATGTCGCCGCCGAGCTCGGCATCAAGGCCGTGATTCAGCCGGGCGGCTCGATGCGTGACAATGAAGTGATTGCCGCAGCGAACGAACATGGCATGGCCATGGTGCTGACCGGCATGCGACATTTCAGACACTGACGACATCGATGTCGTCCGCCGCGGTCGCGAACGATGCCGGCGCATCTTCGCGACGCGTGCGATCTCCCTTTGCCGCGGCTGAGTAAGTTATGCGCGTATTGATCCTTGGTTCCGGTGGTCGCGAACACGCGTTCGCGTGGAAAGTTGCGAACACGCCGCGCGTGAGCGCCGTATTCGTCGCACCGGGCAACGCCGGCACTGCGCTCGAACCGGGCGTGAAGAACGTCGATATCGCCGCTGACGATGTTCCCAAACTCATCGAGTTCGCCACGCGCGAACGGATCGATCTCACCATCGTCGGACCCGAAGCGCCGCTGGTCATCGGTGTAACGGACGCATTCGAAGCGGCCGGTCTGCGCTGCTTCGGCCCCCGACAGCTCGCCGCACGATTGGAAGGGTCGAAAGCGTTCACCAAGGAATTCCTGCGTCGTCATAAGATCCCGACTGCGGCGTATGCCACGTTCACCAAGGACAATTTCGACGCTGCCTGGGTGCGCGCTCAGCGTGCGCCGCTCGTGGTCAAAGCTGACGGTCTGGCTGCGGGCAAAGGCGTGATCATCTGCGCCACGCAGGAAGAAGCGATCGCCAGCGCGCAGGCCATGTTCGACGGGCAGTTCGGCGCCGCCGGCAACACCGTCGTCATCGAAGAATTTCTCGAAGGCGAAGAAGCCAGCTTCATCGCCATCGTCAGCGGCAAGCACATTCTGCCGCTGGCGACCTCGCAGGATCACAAGCGTCGCGATGACGGCGACCAAGGCCCCAATACTGGTGGCATGGGCGCGTACTCTCCTGCTCCGGTCGTGACCGAAGAGCTGCACGCTCGCATCATGCGCGAGGTGATGCAGCCCACGGCCGATGGTTTGATCAGCGATGGCACGCCGTACATCGGTTTTCTATATGCGGGCCTGATGATCGCTCCGGACGGCACGCCGAACGTGCTGGAGTTCAACTGTCGCTTCGGCGATCCGGAGACTCAGCCCATCCTCTCGCGGCTGACGTCGGATCTCACCGTGCTGTGTGAAGCGGCGCTCGATGGCCGGCTCGATCAAGTGAAAGCCGAATGGGATCCGCGTGCGGCGCTCGGGGTAGTGCTTGCTGCTGGCGGTTATCCGGACTCGGTGCGCAAGGGCGATGAGATTCACGGGCTCGAACGAGCTGCGGCGCTGCCCGGCAAAGTGTTTCATGCGGGCACATCGTTGCGCGACGGCAAGGTCGTGACGAACGGCGGTCGCGTGTTGTGCGCGGTCGGGCTCGGCAACACTGTGAGCGACGCTCAGAAGGCTGCATACGCCCTGTGTGACAAGATCAGCTGGAACGGCGTGCAGTATCGCCGTGATATCGGCTATCGCGCCGTGCAGCGCGAGCTGGCGAAGAAATAATACTCAACGGCTCAGCAAACAGCCGTTGTTTTGCCGTGCATGCGCGCCGGCTCGGGCGACGGCTAGCCGGCCGGCTCGTGCGGCGGCGTAATCTCGATCACGCTGCGTGCTTCGGGCTGCGCCTCCGGCTCGGCCTCCAATATGACTTGTATCTGCTTGCTCGACGACACCGGAAAGTCGCGCATCAGTCTTTCGGCGAAGCTTTCAGTCTGCCCGAGCTGCTGCAGCTCCGCGTGTGGAACGGTCAGCCACAGGCCGGTGGGGTCGCTTTCCAGCTGCCAGCCGCCGCGATCCGCGCTCATCGCCGACGGCCGCACGCTCACTCGAAACGAACGATGACGCGGTAGAGCGACGATCAGATCGACCGAGCGGCCGGATGCGAGCGTCGCCAGCTCAGCGCGACTGATCTGGCAATACAGCGCCTGTCCGGAGAATCGCACGTCCATGCTCAGGGCCCATGACTCAGTCGTCGTCTACGATGATGACGGCGGCGCTGCTGCGCTCGCCCAGCGACACGCCTTCCTGATTGACCTGCAGCTCGACCAGGAACAGTTCGGTCGTTTCCTTGATCGAGTCCTGCACCAGCGGAACGGTGATGCTCGCTTCGCGCTGGCCCGCCGGGATGCGCTCGACACCCGGGCCGATGCCGGCAAAGTCGGCCCCCATTTCCGCGGAGTTACTGCGTAGATTCCAGGTGAAGGTGACTTCACGTCGCGTCGAGCCGGTGCGCCGCACGACCAAGCGCACCGAGCCGTCACCTTCCGAGGTGACATAGCTGTCCTTATCGAATTCGATGATCACCGGGCGCGCGACGCTGGCCGACGCCGAAGAGCCGGCAACCGGCGCGCTCGCTGTCGCCGCACCGGGCGGCTGTTCCGATTGAGCGCGGGACGGTTGTTGTCTCGAATCTCGATCGGGAGCCTGATCCTCACCGGAAGGCCGATTGGGTGGCGCGGACGGCCGCGGCAGCTCGGGAAGCGGCACAGGAACCTGTGCGGCACGCGGGCGAGTGGGCACAGTGGCGGGCGCACTCTGGGGTTCTTCTTGCGCCGGACCAGGAACGGGCGGCGCTGTCTGCCGCTGCACCGAAGGCAGCGGCTCGACGTTGGGTGGCGTGACAGTCGCCCCCGGCTGCGATCCGATCGCATCGCTCGCGTCGGTGTCTTTTTCAACGACACCGGCGCCGCCAACCACTTCACTCTGCCGGTCGCGATCGGCAATGGGCGGCATCACGGGCAGCACGTTGGCCAGATTCTTTGGCAACAATCCGTACTGCCACACAGCATAAGCGCCGCCTGCGAACAGCACAGCGAGCGTCACGGCAAATGCTGCGCGACGCCAACGGGACAGGGATGAATCGGGCACGGCCAATTCGGACGGCGGGCCCAGCCGGCTCGGTGCTTCGCCGCAGCCCAATGCCGCGAGCAGTTCGACGACATCGATGCGCCGCTCGCCGCGAGTCCACAGCAGCGCCCGTTGCAAGGCCTGTTGCTGCTTGCCCGTGAGCCCGGGGATGCGCTGTGGGGCACGGCCATGCGCTCGTGCCAGCGGTGCAGACCGGCCGCCGAAAGGATGACGCCCGGAGAGCAGCTCATAGGCAACGCAAGCGAGGCTGTACACATCGTCGCTCGGATGCGGATCGCTGCCATTCACCCGCTCGACGCTCGCATACGCAGGCGCCGCGCTCGGGCCGTCATGCAGCCCGGAAGCCGGGTGCAACTCTAGGGGACGATCGCGCGCGAACCCGAAGTCGAGCACGCGCACTTCGCCGGACGTCGTGATCATGATATTGCGAGGCTTGAGGTCCGCATGCACCACACCGCGACGATGCGCATGCGCCAGCGCAGCACCCACGCTGCTGATGATACCCAGCGCGTGATGGCGGGCCATGGGCTGACCATCCAGCCGCTTCAGGATGTCCGCGAGCAGCTCGCCTTCGAGCAGCTCCATGACGATGAAATAAACATTGCCATCGCGATCCAGGTCGAACACGCTGACCACGTTGGGATGCGACAGCAGTTGCGCCTCGTGAAACTCGCGCTCCAGCTGCGCCAGCTCATCGGGACGGTCCTGATAGTTGAGCTTGAGCACCTTGACCGCCACGCAGCGCGACGACGGATCGAGATGCGTGCGATGCCGGTCGACCGCCTTGTATACGGTCCCCGTGCTGCCGCGGCCGAGAATCGAGGTCAACTCATACCGATCTCGCAGCACGTCGCTGGTCAGCCCTGGCGGCGGCACGGGCGACGGTCGCATGGGGCGCTCACGTTCGATCTCCGGGCCATGTACATGCACGCCCGGCGGTGGCTCCTGCTTGTGCTCTCTCGCCAGCACCGGCTCCTCGTCCGTCATCTTCAATGGCGGCGGCGGACGGGTCAGGGGTTCTTCGAGCTCGCGGCGGAACGCGGCAGCTTCTTCATCGCCCCGCCGCAGCAGCGAGGGATCGACGAACGCCGGCTCGGAATTGATCGAGTCGGGATCGCGCTCGGCCATCAATTTGCGCCAGCGCGAACCGGTGGTATCGATCGTGACGTCGGTGGTGTCCTGATTGTCCTGGCCGCCGTCCGCCTTGGTTTCGGTCTGGTTGGCAACCCCGAACACCAGCTGCGCGATATCGGTCTTCAGCGAACGGGCCAGCGCCACATCGATGCGGCCGCGACGCTGGTACTGATCCAGCAGTGCCAGCGCATCCCAGGGCGCATCGGGATTGCTGCGACACACCGACAAAAACTGGGCTTGCATGTCCGCACGGTCGCACCGGCCGGAGATGTAATCATCCAGCCAGCTGGCAAGCACCGCGCGGGCATTCTCGCCCTGCTCTCCAAGGTCCTTGTCGATGGACAGACTCATCACCGTTTGCAGTATTGCCCCAATTCGAACGTCGCTATTGAACGTCGCCCTATGGTTAGGCGATCCATCGGCCAATTCGTTCGCACCGCCGGCCAGCGGCTCAATGTATCGGGGTCGTCAGCTGAACGACACCTGTCGCCCCGCTCCGACCATTCGGTTGTGGCCCGCTTCAGCTGGAATGGCGGCCGACTGCAGCGTTACAGCACCTGGAGTGCTTTTTCCATCCGGTAATCGTCCATCACGAAGCCGCCGCCAATGTCCATCACCAGGTCCGCGGCAATCCGAAAACCCAGTTTTTGATAGGCCTGCACTGCCGGATTGCCCTTGTTGACGGTCAGCCACAACAGAGTGAGCCCGCGCCGCCGGGCGAGCCCTTCAATGAACTCCATGCATCTACGCCCGGTTCCCGTGCCGCGCGCCGAGTGTTGCAGGTAAAACTTACTGAGGAACATCGCACTCCCTGGTTGCTCCTGCACGGCGCAGTAGCCGATGTCGGTCCATCGCCCCGTATCGTCCTGGCGTTGTACCAGGAAGTATTCATAGCCCTGCTCGATCTGGGCCTGCATGGCCGGAGCATTCTGGAACCTGGCGACCATGTAATCGACTTGCGGCCGGCCGATCAAGGGTACGTAATATTCGTACCAGATCTGGTGGGCGAGCGCCGCCACGGTCGCGACCTGCTCGGGACGCAGGACCGGAATGAAATTCAGACGAGGGATTGGCTGGGGCGTGGCAGCGGCGCTCATCGGTCCATACTAGCCCAACTCTTCGCGCAGCCGTTCCTCGTCCAGGGCTCCGCACCACTTTGCGACCACGATGGTGGCCACGCCATTGCCGATCAGGTTGGTGAGGGCCCGCGCCTCGGACATGAACCGATCGATGCCCAGAATCAGGGCCAGCGCGGTGACCGGGAGCGTGCCCAGCGCCGACAGCGTCGCGGCCAGCACGATGAAGCCGCTGCCAGTCACGCCGGCGGCGCCCTTGGAGGTCAGCAGCAGCACCCCGAGCAGCGTCAGCTGGTCCATCAGCGACAGCGGCACGTTGGTCGCCTGGGCGATGAAGACCGCCGCCATGGTCAGGTAGATGGACGTGCCGTCGAGGTTGAATGAATAGCCGGTCGGGATGACCAGGCCGACCACCTGCTTCTCGACGCCCGCCTGCTGCATCTTGCCCATCATCCGCGGCAGCACCGATTCGCTCGATGACGTGCCGAGCACGATGAAGAGCTCCTCGCGGATGTAACGCACGAAACGCCCCACGCTGAAGCCGTGCAGCTTTGCGATCGCGCCCAGCACGGCAAAGATGAAGAACACGCAGGTCGCGTAGAAGCAGGCCATCAGCTTGCCCAGCGAGGCCAGCGATTCCAGCCCATATTGACCGATGGTAAACGCCATCGCGCCGAACGCACCGATCGGAGCCAGCCGCATGATCATGTTGACGATGCGGAACATCACCGCCGCGAACCGATCGATGAACTCGAAAACCGAGCGCGCCCGCTCGCCGACGGTATGCAGGGCAAAACCGAACAGCACCGAGAACATCAGCACCTGCAGGATGTCGCCCTTGGCGAACGCATCGACGATGGTGGTCGGAATCACGTTCAGCAGGAAGTCGGTGACGCTCTGCTGCTCGGCGGCCCTCGCGTACGATTCGACCGATTTGGCATCCAGGTGCGAAACGTCGACGTTCATGCCGGCGCCCGGTTGCACCACATTGACGATCACCAGCCCGACGATCAGCGCGATGGTGCTGACCACCTCGAAGTACAGCAGCGCGAGCGCACCGGTCTTGCCGACCGCCTTCATGTTCTCCATGCCGGCGATGCCGGTCACCACGGTGCAGAAGATGATGGGCGCGATCATCATCTTGATCAGCTTGATGAAGCCGTCGCCGAGCGGCTTGAAATGGGTGGCCGTCTCGGGAAAGTAATGACCGAGAATCACGCCGATCGCGATGGCGATCAGGACCTGGACGTAGAGCGAGCTGTACCAGCGGGTCGGTGCCGCCGGCGTGGCATGAGCGTCAGTAACCATTCCGATCCGCGCCAGTTGTTGTAAGAAGGAGCGCGGTGGAGTCTACATGAGCGCGGGGATTACGCGGTCGCGGAACTAGTGTTGACCCAAATCTGACCACCCCGCGGATCCAGACGCACCAACAGGGCAACCGACCGACTGAACTCCTTGCACTCCACCGGCAAGCGGGCGTCGGCGAAGTAGGCCTTGGCGAGGTCGATCACCGTCGCGGCCGGGCCTTGCATGCCCGGCACCTCGGGCGTGTGCCCGAAGATGCTCACGCGCCAGCTCTGCTTGCGCGCTCCGGCCGAGCGCAGCTCCTTGCAAAAGCGATCCATCAGCAACAGGTCGGAGCTGAGCGTGTTATCGGTGAGGTCGAGCGGCTGATCGTTGGCGACGGCCACGTAACGCAGATGCAGAAGCCCGCCGGCCGGCTGCGTGTCGTCATAGACGCAAACAGCCAAGGCTCCACGCAGCTCGCAAGCAAGCAACATGGATTCTCTGGAAACGCGGAACGCATCGGGCTGAACCACGACTTCTGGCGGCGGCTGGATCATGCGGGGGCGATGATGCCGGGGCCGCGGTGAGTTAAGTTGTGCAGTCGATCACGGAATCAGGCGAACCGACGAGCACTGGCACCTTTGCGCCAAATTTTGTCCCTGGCTGTCATTCTTTGGCGACGGGCGTCTTGGCGACCCCGCCGCTCTTGTCCACTTCCAGATGCGTGGCCCGCACGCCGCCGAAGCTCAGCGAATTGGTGGCGAGAATGACTTCGCGCAGAAAATAGATCAGCCCCATCGCAAGACACGCCAGCGCGATCACGAACGTGATCGCAATCGGTGCATCCAGGTTGATGCCCAGCGAGGAGCTGATGAACAGCGCCGCGACCACCAGCGACACCAGAAAGCCGCAGGTCACCGACAGGCCGATGGCGCGATTGATCAAAGTTGCTCGCTTGGACAGCACTCGCAGCAGCTTGTGGTACTCCTCGGCCTGCTCCGGGCTCGCGTGCACCAGCCGGTCTTCCATGGTGCGCGCCCGATCGATGATGCGACCGACGCGGGTCGCGAGCGCATTCAACGTGGTGCCTACACCCGCCAAAAGAAACACGGGCGCCACGGCCAACTGAATGACCTGCGCCAGGTTCGCGATATGCGGAGCGGTGTTGAGCATGCGGACCTCGGTACCTTGTCCGAGAAGATACCAGCCGTTCGCCCGGCACCGCTAGGCAGTTGCAGCTGCCATTGCAACCTTCCGCGCGGCCGTCGCGTCCAACCCCACGAACACGCAAGGGAGGACGTATGCGATACAAATGGGTGGCCGTGACGAGCATGACACTGCTGCTGGCGAGCCCGCTACTGTGGGCGGACGGCCAGAATATTTCGAAGATCAACGGCTCGATTCGCGTCGAAAGCGGTCGCGAGGTCGGCTCGGTCGAGACCGTCAATGGCTCGATCCGCCTGGAGGACTCGGTGCGGGCCGGCAATATCGAGACCGTCAGCGGCTCGATCGATATTGGCCGCGACTCCACGGTCGAAGACATCGACACGGTCAACGGCGGCGTGACTCTGGACCGCAACACCAAGGCCGACTCGATCGAAGTGGTGAACGGCCGGGTGCGTCTGGACGAGCAGGCCGAAGTGCGCGGCGACGTGACCAACGTGAACGGCAGTATCTCGCTAGCCCGAGGAGCCCGCATCGCTGGCCATCTGGAAAACGTCAATGGCGATATCGAACTGGCCGGCGCGACCGTCGGCAAAGGCATCAAGACCACCAACGGCGACATCGAGATCGGCTCGGGCTCGCGAGTCGACGGCGGCATTCATGTCGAGAAGCCCGACCACATCGGCTTCTTCTCGAACAAGCGCAAGCCCAGGATCACCATCGGTCCGGATGCGGTGGTCAATGGCACGTTGAGATTCGATCGCGAGGTGGAGCTTCGGATCAGCGATCGCGCCAGCGTCGGCAGGATCGTCGGCGCCACCCCGGTCAAAGAGTGATGTAATGAACGCGTCCGTCGCGCAGCTCGCGGCGGACGCGCCCCGCGTGCACCAGATATTCCAGATGCGCCAGCGCCTCGCCGATTGCCAGAAACAAGTGCATGTCCTTCAGCTCGCGCCGGAACATGAAAGGCAGGACTTCGATCGCCACCTTTGGCTCGACGCACAGCGCCGCAAGCTTGTCGAGCTGCTGCACGTGATGACCGGTGAGATCGTCGATCCGCTGCCGCAGGCCACGAAAGGGCACACCGTGCGCTGGCAGCACCAGCGTGTCTTCCGATAGCGCCCGCAGTCGCTGCAGCGATGACAAATACGAGCCCAGTGGATTGGGATCGGCGCTGTGGAACATGTAGCTGATGTTCGAAGAGATCGTCGGCAGCACCTGATCGCCGCTGATCAGCACACGCGCGGTTGGATTGGACAGGCACAAGTGACCTTCGGCATGGCCATCGGTCTCCAGCGCGGTCCACTCGCCCGCTCCCCAATGAATCGATTCTTCATCCGCGATGAAGCGCTCGACGCTCGGCATTCCGCTGGTCATGCGCGCGAAACGATCGGGACGAAACATCGCTCGGATCAGAACCGAATCCGTTACACCGTGCGACTGAAAAAATTGCTCGGCCGCGCTGAACTGCGCTTGCCCCTCGCCGCCCCACATTGCACGCGCCAGCTGGCACGTCCGCCGCGACATGAGCACGGGCACACCCAGGCGTTCCTGCAGCCATCTGGCCAGGCCGATGTGATCCGGGTGAATGTGAGTAATGAATACTGCACGCAACGGTCGCTGCGAGAAATATTCACGCTCGAATACCTCCCACGCGTCCTTTCCGATCGATGCCGCCATCCCCGTGTCGACCACGACGCAGCCATCGTCGGTCTCCAGCAACCACACGTTGATGTGATTCAAATCCAGCGGCAACGGAATTCGCCCCCAGCGCACACCAGGTGCAACTGTCGTGCTGTGGCCGGGTGCGGGTGCAGGCGTGTCGACGTACTGGAGACGACGAGGCGCCGAGGCAAACGCCTCGCCTTCCGCGGTCACCGCCGGCGTCGTGGAAGTATTGGCAGGGTCGGAAACGGTCATCCCGCGTATCATGCGGCCTCCTGGCCGAAAGAGGAAATTCCACCATGCGATTTCGCCCGAGTGCCCCGGCGCGCACTGCCCTGCTCGTTGCCCTCGCCTCGCTGTCCTGCTCCTTGCCGACGTACGCCGCGCCTCGTGACGCCAGGGAAAAAGCGCTGGTCAGCCACGTGACCGCCCACGAGTCAGCCAACATCGAGCTGCTCGAGCAGATCGTCAATGTGAACAGCGGCACCATGAATTTCGCGGGCGTGCGTAATGTCGCCGACATGCTTCGGCCCCGCTTCGAGGCGCTCGGATTCAAGGTCACCTGGGTCGATGGCACGCCCTTCGGTCGCGCCGGCCACCTGATCGCCACTCGCGCGGGCCGGGGCAAGCACGTGCTGCTGATCGGTCACCTCGATACCGTGTTCGAGCCCAATCATCCTTTTCAGCGCTGGCAACGCGTCGATCAGAACATTGCCCGCGGCCCCGGCGCGGCGGACATGAAGGGCGGCATCATCGTCGGCCTCGCGGCGTTGGAAGCGCTGCGCTCGCAGGGACTGCTCGATTCATTGCAATTCACGGTCGTTCTGCATGGCGATGAGGAAGATTCCGGCCGGCCGCTGGAGCTCGCACGTCGCGACATCATCGAAGCCGCCAAAGCGGCGGACATCGCGATCGGTCTGGAAAATGCCTCCAACGATCCGAAGACCGCGGTGACCGCACGCCGCAGCTCGACCGGCTGGGTCGTGAAGGTGAAAGCAAAGAGCTCGCACTCCTCGCAAATCTTCTCCGATGACGTGGGCGCGGGCGCGGCCTATGAGCTCGGTCGCATTCTCAATGGCTTCTATCAGGAGGTCCGCGGCGAAGAGTTCGTCACTTTCAATCCGGGCCTGATCGCCAGCAGTACACAGGTAGACTTCAACAAACAACCGCTCGGCGCCACGCTGTGCGGCAAGAACAATATCGTCGCGCCAGTGGCCATCGCCTCGGGCGATCTGCGCACACTCACTGTGCAACAGCTCGAAGACACTCGCGCCAAGATGCGAAAGGTCGTCGCCGCGAGCTTGCCGCACACGTCGGCGGAAATCGAATTCACCGACAACTATCCTCCCATGGCTCCGACGGACGGCAATCGCGAGCTGCTCTCGATATACGACGGCGTCAGCAAGGATCTCGGCTTCGGCCCTGTAACCGAAGTAAACCCGCGCAATGCCGGCGCCGCGGATATTTCCTTCGCAGCCGACCACGTCGAGATGGCCCTCGACGGGCTCGGGCTGCTGGGCGGCGGCTCCCACACCCCGGACGAGTTCGCCGACCTGCGCACGTACCAGATCCAGACGCAGCGGCTCGCGGTGTTGTTGTACCGGTTGGGGAAGAGGTAAATCCGCCGAGGATACTCTTTTCAGACGACAATTGGACGCGCGCTACCGTAGCGTGAGCGCGCGATCTCTCGGGCCAATCGCCGCAGACCTCGGCGATTCTGGCTGGCGCAACACGCCGACCCGAGGAAACAAATGTCCAGATTGTCGGTCAGCTATACAGCGCTGCTCTCCGACCTGAAGCAGCGTATTCGCAGCGCACGCCTGCGCACTGTACTATCGGTAAACACCGAGCTCATTCTTCTCTACTGGAGCATCGGTCGTGATCTATACGCACGCCAACGCGCGGAAGGATGGGGAGCAAAAGTCATCACGCGCCTTGCGGCCGATCTACGCCGTGCCTTTCCCGACATGACTGGCATCTCGGCTCGAAACCTCGAATATATGCGGTCCTTCGCGGTCGCCTGGCCGGACCGGGAATTTGTGCAACAGGTTGTTGCAAAATTGCCGTGGGGACACAACACGCTTCTACTGCAGGCCCTCAAATCGGAGATCGAACGCGAATGGTACGCGCGGCAGGCCATCGACAACGGCTGGAGTCGCAGCGTTCTCACTCACCAGATCGAGAGCAACTTGTTCGCACGACAAGGCCACGCCCTCACCAACTTCAGGCGCACCTTGCCGGCCACGCAGTCAGAGCTGGCACAACAGCTGATCAAAGACCCTTACAGCTTCGATTTTCTCGCCCTCGGGCCGGACATGATGGAGCGGGACTTGCAGCGCGGCCTCATCGACCATCTGCGAGCGTTGATATTGGAGCTCGGCAAAGGCTTCGCATTCGTTGGCAGTCAATATCCTCTGCAGGTGGGGGATCAGGACTATTTCATCGACCTCCTGTTCTACCACCTGCGGCTGCGCTGCTTCGTGGTCATCGAGCTCAAGGTAGAAGGCTTCAAGCCGGAGTTCGCAGGCAAGATGAATTTCTATCTGTCCGCTGTAGACGACCTGCTGCGCCATCCCGATGATCGACCCTCCATCGGCATCATTCTATGCAAGGGTCGGAACCAGATCGTCGTGGAGTACGCGTTGCGCGATACGAGCAAACCTATGGGGGTCGCTCAGTACCGACTGTCCGCGGCGTTGCCGAAACGCCTGAAGCGCGACCTGCCAACCGCCGAAGATCTGGGACAGGAGTTTCGATCGATGGTGGAGCATTCGCTGCGCGGCCTGACCGGTCGCAACACGAGGCGGACTCCGCGGCGAAAATGAGTCCCTGGATCACACCTCAGGCGCTGTTCATCAGCTGCTCCATCGGCATCATGTCCGGCGACGGCCGTCGGGAGCTGGCGAGGAGGTCGACGATCCGGTCGTCAGTGCGAAGCACGAAGCTGTTGCCGGGCTGCTGTTTCGCATACTTCTTCACGTGCGCGAGCAGGTGAGCCACAGCATCGGCGCTGGTCGCACCAATGGTCTCCGAATCCAGCGCGGCGACCGACAGAGTCAGCAACGGATACTTGCGTTGGCGACCGTCGCGATCGGTGGCGGTGATGGAACGCGCCGACGCGTGCTCGGGTGAATAGAAATTCGCGACCGTCTCCGCGAAGCGGTTCAGGACGTTGACCACGCGCTCCCGGCAGTCGGCCGATCGCATCACGACGAGGAAATCGTCGCCGCCCACGTGACCGATGAAATCCAGCCGCGCCGAGAAATGAGACTTGAGCAGTCCGGCCAGATGCAGAATGACCTGATCGCCCTGCGCATAGCCATACACGTCGTTGTAGGGCTTGAAGGAATCCAGGTCGAAATACGCGACGATGAAACGTTTGCGCGCTTCGAGGAGCTTGTCGATGCTGCTGCGGACCGCGGCATTGCCCGGCAACAGCGTCAGCGGATTGGAATGTTTCGCCGACTGCAGCTGCTGTTCGGTGATCAGGCGCAGCACATCGATGGTCTGGCCCAGGCCGTGATAGCGCCCCTCTTTCGTGATGACGAATTCTTCGGTGAGCCGCGGGCGGCTCTTCTGAGTGACCAGACGGCTGACCTGCTCCAGGCGCAGCTGAGCGTCGATGAGCAGCGTCGGCGTCTCCATCACCGCGGTGATCGGCTTCTTGTTGAAGATCTCCGGATGCAACGGCTTGGCGAGCAGGTCGAACAGGCGCTCACGCCGCACCACGCCGAGCGGCCGGCCTTCCTGCACGACCGGAAACGTCAGCTGTTCGGGATGGTCACGGAACAGATCGGCCACTTCGGTGACACGCATTTCCGGCGGCACCGGCGGTACATACGTCGAGATGTGCTCGGCGAGCAGCGCTGTGTAAGTAACGATGGAACGATCGAGCGACTCCAGCTGCTGCAGCGCCGCCACCGGTGTCGTGCTGGGACGGCCGAAGAAATGCCCTTGCAGGCGATCCAGGCCGAGATCCACCAGCTCGCGGCACTCACGCTCGGTCTCGACTCCCTCGGCGATGACCCGACAGCCCATGGCTCGGCCCATGTCGAGCATGGAACGCACGAACTCCAGCTTGGTGGCGTCGGCATCGATGCCGGTGACGAAATAACGATCGATCTTCACGTAGTCGGGCTTCAGCTCCGACCAGGTGCGCAGGCCCGACGAGCCCGCGCCGAGATCGTCGATGGCGATGGCGCATCCCACCTCGCGCAGGCGCTGCATGGCCGAGCGCAGGCGATCGTAGTCTTCCAGCAGGCTTTCTTCGGTCAGCTCGATGACACAACGATCCATCCGCATGCCGAGATTGTTCGCCAGATCGACGAAGCGCTGGGCGAAATTGGGATGTTCGTAGATGGTATCGGGAGAAACATTGATGAACAGCTGGCCCGACACGCGCGCCGCAACGAAACGTTTGAAGGCATTTTGCATGCACAGGAAGTCGAGCTCGACCTTGAGGCCGGCACGGCGGGCGGCTTCGAACAGATTCTGGGGGGCGTGCAGCCAGCTGTCGGACGGGCCGCGGGTCAGCGCCTCATAGCCGCAAATACCCCGCGAGCGCGGGTCGACGATGGGCTGAAACAGGGTCGTGACACGCCCCTCGCGCATGAGTTCCGCGAGCTCCAGCGCCGATGCATCCAATCGGCGCAATCGCAGCGTCGGCGAGTCGGGACGTGGATCGGACATGCGCGCTCGGACCGGGATCAGCCGGCTTTCCCCTCGATTCCATAGAGCCTCGGAGTTGCCGCAAGTTAAATAGTCGCCGGGCCGGGAACAGAGAACGGCTTCGCATCGATGGCATGACGCCATCGCGGTCTACACCTAACGAAGTGAAATCTGTGACGGAGCGCACATCCGCCCACGAGCCTCGGCCGTCCCTCCCGGGGCGGGAGGGCGGTACCGATGCTCGGTCAACGATGGCTCAACGCTTCATCGCGTCGAAGAATTCGCCGTTGGTCTTGGTGTCCTTCATCTTGTCGATGAGGAACTCGATTGCCGCCAGCTCGTCCATCGGGTGCAGCAGCTTGCGCAGGATCCAGATCTTCTGCAGCTCCTCGGCCGAGGTGATCAATTCCTCGCGGCGGGTGCCGGAGCGATTGATATTCACGGCGGGGAACACGCGTTTCTCCGACACGCGCCGATCCAGATGAATTTCGGAATTACCGGTGCCCTTGAACTCTTCGTAAATCACGTCGTCCATGCGCGAGCCGGTATCGATCAGCGCCGTCGCGAGAATGGTCAACGAGCCACCCTCTTCGATGTTGCGGGCGGCACCGAAGAAGCGCTTCGGCCGCTGCAAGGCATTGGCATCGACACCGCCGGTGAGCACCTTGCCGGAGCTCGGCACCACGGTGTTGTAAGCACGCGCGAGGCGGGTAATCGAGTCAAGCAAAATCACCACGTCGCGCTTGTGCTCGACCAGGCGCTTGGCCTTTTCGATCACCATTTCCGCGACCTGCACGTGACGCGTAGCCGGCTCGTCGAACGTGGAGGACACCACTTCGCCACGCACCGTCCGCGCCATTTCCGTCACTTCTTCCGGACGCTCATCGATCAGCAGCACGATCAGATAGACATCGGGATGATTGGAGGTGATGGAGCTGGCAATGTTCTGCAGCAGCATCGTCTTACCCGCCTTGGGCGGGGAGATGATCAGGCCGCGCTGACCTTTGCCGATCGGCGCCACCAGATCGATGATGCGCGCCGTCAGGTCCTCGCTCGAGCCGTTGCCGCGCTCCAGCTTGAAGCGCTTCGTCGGATGCAGGGGGGTCAGATTCTCGAACAGCACCTTGTGCTTGGCGCCTTCCGGAGAATCGAAATTGATCTCGCCCACTTTGAGCAGCGCGAAGTAGCGCTCGCCGTCCTTGGGCGGACGGATCAGGCCGGAGATCGAGTCGCCGGTGCGCAGATTGAAGCGGCGGATCTGACTGGGGCTGACGTAGATGTCGTCGGGTCCGGCGAGATAGGAGCTGTCGGCGGAGCGCAGGAAGCCGAAGCCGTCCTGCAGGATCTCCAGCACGCCGTCGCCGTAGATGTCCTCGCCGCTGCGCGCGTGCGCCTTGAGGATGGAGAAGATAATGTCCTGCTTGCGCGAACGGGCCAGATTCTCCAGCCCCATCTTCTGCGCGATCTCCACCAGCTCCGGCACCGGCTTCAGCTTCAGCTGAGTCAGGTTCATCGACTGGCGGGAGGCGGCGAGCTCCGCGGGGGAGATTACGCCGACATCGTCGCCGTCGAACGCGTCGTCGACCGGCAAGTCATCGTGCTGCGGCCCTTCCCCGCGATGATCGCCATTGCCCCCGCGGTTGCCGCGATTGCCGCGGTTGCCGTCGTTGTTGCCGCGATTGGAGCGGCCGCCGCCGCCACCCTTGTTGCCCGGGCGGTTCCGGGCCTGATTGCCGAGATAGCCTCTCACAGTTTGCTGTCCAGAAATGCGGTCAGGTCTGATTTACGGAGGGCTCCCACCTTCTGGCCTTCGACCTGACCGTTCTTGAAGAGAATCAGGGTGGGAATACCGCGCACGTTGAAGCGCTGCGGCGTCTTGGGGTTCTTGTCGATGTCGAGCTTGGCGATCGTGACCTTCTCTTTATATTCGGTCGCGATTTCGTTCAGCATGGGCGCGATCATCTTGCAGGGTCCGCACCATTCCGCCCAGAAGTCCAGCAGGACCGGGCCCTTGGCCTTGACGACGTCCTCTTCGAAGCTGGCGTCGGTGACATGCACAATCGTCTCGCTGCTCACCAGAAACTCTCCTGGAATGGCTGTGGTGATGGATGGAATGGACCGGTGTTGTGGGATTTGAAGCGACTCAAACCTTCGGTTCGGTCATGCGTGTGAATGTGGGCGGCGCGCGCCGTATGGGCCGGCGGAAATGACCGGGTGACTTGAGCGTGTCCGGTCGGGCACAATGCCCGGGCCTACTGCCATGAGTAGTGCGTGGGTTGCCTTGGGCCGATCTCCATACGAAGGCCGCGTGAATGCTTGCGAAAACTCTGTGTGAGCGGTGCTCGTGCTCGATGTAAGCCAGTCTGCTAAAGCTAAAGCCAGTTACTCGCCCCATCCGGTCGAGTGTCCGCTTGAGTATCCCCCTGAGCACCCTCATGAGTATCGAATGAGATACTCCAACAAGGGCTACATCTTCGAGGGGCTTGGAGCCAGTGCTCCGTTCGGGGCAGGTGCGGATGAGTCCGCTTCGTTGAGGCTTATTAAAACCGGGCGCCTGGCAATTTGCAAGCGCCCTCCACGTCAATTCCAACAGGTAATCCATATCGAATGGCTGATTCGCACTTAACCGAGCTGTCCTTCTCGAGCCTGCATCTGCCGGAAGCTCTGCAGAAAGGTCTGGCCGACGCCTCGTTCGAGCGTTGCACGCCCATCCAGGCACAAACCCTGCCCCATGCTCTAGCCGGTCTCGATGTGGCCGGACAGGCGCAGACGGGAACGGGAAAAACCGCGGCTTTTCTAGTTGCGATGTACGCGCGCCTGATACGCGAGCCTGCACCGCCCTCGCGCAGCTTGAACGCACCGCGGGCTTTGATCATCGCCCCAACGCGTGAGCTTGCTGTCCAGATCCATCGCGATGCCGAGGTGCTCGGCTCGCACACGGGCCTGCAACTCGGCCTCGCCTTCGGCGGCGTCGATTACGAAAAGCAGAAGCATCACCTCGAGCGCGGCGTAGACATCCTGATGGGCACGCCCGGCCGCATCATCGACTTCGTCAAGCAAAAGGTCATCGACCTGCGCTCGGTGCAGGTGCTGGTGCTGGATGAGGCCGATCGCATGTTCGATCTCGGCTTCATCAGTGATATCCGCTACATATTGAGGCGCCTGCCCGATCCTCAAGCCCGCCTCAACATGTTGTTCTCGGCGACGCTCTCACATCGCGTGCTCGAGCTCGCCTACGAGCACATGAACGAGCCGACCCTGGTGCGGATCGAGCCGGACAAAATGACCGTGGACCGGGTCCGTCAGGTGATCTATTACCCCTCCAACGATGAGAAGCCGCGCCTGCTGGTCGGCCTGCTCAAGCACATGGACCCGCGTCGCAGTATGGTGTTCGTGAACACGCGGCGCGCGGCCGAGGAAATCGAAGGGCTGTTGCGGAGCAATGGGATCAATGCCGAAGCGATTTCCGGCGACGTGCCTCAACGCAAGCGCCTACGAATGCTGCGTGATTTCCATGAAGGCACGCTGGCGGTTCTGATCGGCACGGACGTCGCTTCGCGCGGCTTGCACATCCCCGATGTGAGCCACGTGTTCAACTACGATCTGCCGCAGGATCCCGAAGACTACGTTCATCGCATCGGGCGCACCGCGCGCGCGGGTACCGAAGGCGATGCCATCAGCTTCGGCTGCGAGGAGTACGTGATTTCCCTGCCGGACATCGAGGCGTACATCGGCCGCAAGCTGCCGGTTGCAGCCGTTGCAACCGACATGCTTCCGGAGATCGTCGCGCCCGCGCCGCTGCCGAGACGTCATTTCGGTGGTGGTGGCCGCGGCAAGCCTGGCCGCGGCGGCGGCGGCGGCGGTGGTCGCGGCGGTCGTGGTGATCGTCGTCGAAGCGGTGGTGGCGGTGGTCATTCATCATCTCGCCCGCCCGCAACGGAAGCGCCCGCGGCGGCGGTATCCGCCGAAGCCGAAGCAAGTACGAACGACACCAACGGCGAAACCGCGCACGAGGCACCCCCTAGAAAGAGGCGCCGTCGACGTCGTAGCAAACGTTCGAACAGCGCCGACCCCGGTAGCCCACCGGCGCCAGAACCGACCTGATCGTCGAGCGGATGAGGGACGGCGAGCTGAGCCGAGTTATCTGGCAGGCTCGCCGAGCAGATGGCTCACGGCTTCAACCGACATGAACTCCGTGACGTCTCTCTTTTCCATCCCGGAGTCCGGCTTGGAGATCGCAAAGATGTGCGCGATGCCGTGCTTGTGCGCGGCGCGCAGCACCGAAGGACTGTCATCGACGAATAATGTCCGTCGCGGGTCGAAATCCAGGGCCGCTTCGAGCTGCTGCCAGAACGACGGATGTTCCTTCGGCACCCCGAAGCTGTGCGAGCTGAACACCACGTCGAAGTAGTTCAGCAGGCCCGTCTGGGTCGCCTTCACCTTCAATGAATCACGATGCGCGTTGGTGACCAGCGCGACCCGCACGTTCTTCTCTCGTAGAGCGCGCAGGAACTCCTCCGCGCCCGGCAGAAACTTCACGTGCTCGCGCACCTCACGCTTCATCCCGGCAATATCCAACGACAGCGCGCGCGTCCAGAAATCCGTGCAGTACCAGTCCAGCGTGCCCTGCCGATCCGCGAACATCGGGCGCAATGCCTCGCGCGCTTCTTCCAGCGTCAGCCCGTGCTTGGCGGCGTAGCGCTCCGGAACCAGATCCAGCCAGAAATAATTGTCAAATCGCAGGTCCAGCAGCGTGCCGTCCATGTCCAGCAACACAGTGTCGATAGCCTGCCAGTCCGGCAACGTGGCTACGGCTCGGGCTGCGGAAACCATGGAGGGGCTCAAGCGCAATTCTCGGTTCGTGGTGACGGCGGGTGGCCTATGATAGGGCAACCTGTGGAGCAGCTTGAGTAGGCAATGTCGGGGGTCGAAGGTTAATGCAATTGGGTTGGGGCGCACTGGTACTGCTCGTGATCGCTGGCGCGGCGATCTGGTTCCTGCAGGACAGCCTGGCGGCCCGTGAGCGTGCCAACGAGGCGGCCTTGGAAGCCTGCCGGCGCCTGAGCCTGAAACTCCTGGACGGCACTGTCGCGTTTGCGCGACTGTCGTTCGTGCGCGAGCAGGGCCAGCTGACCATCCGCAGAACGTACGTGTTCGATTACACCGCCAACAGTATCGAGCGCCGCCAGGGATTCGTCATATTGCTCGGCCGGCGGGTCGAGTCAGTGGGTTACGCACCCGGTGAAGAGCGGCGCAGCCAACCGCAGGCGCCCTCGGTTTCGCTCTCCGCGACATTCGCTCCGCCGCCGTCCGCTGAACCCCCCGCGGGCCCTGAATCGCCCAACGTTCCGGCTGAGAGCGCGCAGGTTTTCGATCTCGCGGACTGGCGTGCGCGCCGGCGCGGGGCCGACCAACAGCAACCGCCCTCACAGCGCCGCACGGGCGCGACCGACCATGGCAACGGTCAGGATCACCATCACTAGTGCGCACTTGCGCTAAAGTACGCGCCGATGAGCGAAGCGGAAAACAACGTCGAGACCGAGACTTTCCGTCGCCTGGAGCGGCTGCGGGAGTTACGCATCGAGCATCGCGACCTGGACGACGTGATCCACCGGTTGCAGATGGACCTGTACGTCAACGAAGTGCAACTGCGGCGGCTCAAGAAACGAAAGCTGATGCTCAAGGACCAGATCGCTCGCCTGGAAAGCGAGCTGATCCCCGACCTCAACGCCTGATCCTTACTCATGCAGGAATTGCTGCATAACGCAGGCCTGGCTCTGGAAGGCCTGCTGGTTCCCTCATCGCTGCTGCAGCTGGCCGCGATCGCGATCGCCATTCTGGTCGCCTGGTGGTTCGGCCGGCAGGTGCGCAATACCGAGCGCGGCAAGCTCGCGCTGGTGCAAACCGGCTTCCAGGCGCGCCTGACCGAAGCGCTGATGATCACCAGCCCGCACCTGGCGGCACTGGTGTTGATCGCGGCATTCGGCGGCGTACTGCATGCGCTGAACGCCAACAGCAGGATGGTGGACCTGGCGATCACGCTCTCCGGCCTGCTGCTGCTGATCCGCTTCGCCGTCTATGTGGTGCGCGTGTCGCTCGGCAACCGCACCAAGGGCTGGGGCAACATCATCACCTTCTCGATCTGGAGCCTGCTGGCGCTGCACGTGCTGGGCTGGTTCGATCCGCTGGTGCAGGCGTTCGACAGCGTCGGCATCAATGCCGGCAATCGGCGCATCACGCTCTGGTCGGTGATCAAGATCCTGTTCACCGTCGGCGCGTTCATCCTGGTGGCGGTGTGGATTGCGCGCTGGTTCGAGCGGCGGCTCATGTCCATGCAGGGCCTCGCGCTCAGCATGCGGATCGGCATCGCGAAGTTCGCGCAGGCGTTCCTGATCGGCCTGTCGATTCTGCTGGGCCTGAATGCCGCCGGCCTGGATCTCACCACGCTGAACATTTTCACCGGCGCGATCGGTATCGGCCTGGGCTTCGGCCTGCAAGCCATCGCGGCGAACTTCGTCAGCGGCTTCGTGCTGCTGATGGATCGTTCCATCAAGCCCGGCGACGTGATCAGTTTCACCGGCACGACCGGCACCAGCACCGAGGGTTTCGGCTGGGTGCAGGAGTTGCGCGGCCGTTACGTCGTGGTGCGCGACCGCGACGGTGTCGAGACCCTGGTGCCGAATCAGAATCTGATCACCAATCCGGTGATCAACTGGAGCTACACGGATCCGCGCGTTCGACTCAAGCTGCCGGTTCGGGTGAGCTACAAGTGCGATCCGGAGCAGGCGCTGGCGCTCCTGCTCAAGGCTGCCGAGGATCATGCCCGCATCCTGCGCGACCCCAAGCCGGTGTCGCGCATGATGGGTTTCAACGATTACGGCTTCGACCTGGAGCTGCGCTTCTGGATCGCCGATCCGCAGGAAGGCGTGAACAACGTGCGCTCGGACGTGAACCGCGCGATCTGGCGCTTGTTCAAGGAGAACGGCATCGTCATCCCGGTCGCCCAGCGCGAAGTCATCCTCGAAATGCGCGAGCGCGGTCCGGCCGCGCTCGACGATTGATCATGACGCTCGAGAATGAGCTGGGCATTCCGCCAGAAGCCATCGACCTGCGCTTCATCCGCTCCGGCGGTCCCGGCGGACAGAACGTCAACAAGGTCGCCACCGCAGCTCAGCTCCGTTGTGACTTGAAGTTGTGGCCCGCCTTGCCCGAGCGCGTTCGCGCTCGCCTGCGCACCCTCGCCGGCCGCCGCCTCACCGCCGACGATGTCATCGTCATCAGTGCGCAGCGCTTCCGCACGCAGGAACATAACAAACGCGATGCATTGGAACGGTTGGGCGAAATGGTTGCCCAGGCACGCATCGAGCCACGCGTCCGCAAGGCCACCAAGCCCACCCGGGCGTCGAAGGAACGACGGCTGGAAGGCAAGCAGAAGCGCAGCCAGGTGAAGAAAGGCCGGAAGGTCACGCACGACTGGTAGGACGCGTACCGTCGTCAGGGCTCGATCAGCCCGATCGTTACGTAGGTACTACGCACTTCTATCAAATTGATCTCGCCGCCCGTGGCCGTTAATACCGCGTCATGAATACGCGGACCACAAGGCTGCATCTCGCGTCGGGATTTTCGCTGTCGTGCGTCGTGCCCGTGCTCAACGAAGCGGCGGGCATTGCCAGCTTCCTGCGCCGGTTGCATCACATCATGGTCAGCATCACGCCGCGCGTGGAGATCGTAGTCGTCAACGACGGCAGTACCGACAACTCCGCCGCCGAGATTCTGCGGTGCGCCGACGCTTGCAGGATCCACTATGTCGAGCTGTCGCGCCGTTTCGGCAAGGAGTTCGCGCTGCAGGCCGGCATCGACGTCGCCGGCGGCGATTGTGTTTGTCTCATCGACGGTGACGGTGAGCAACCGATGGAACTGATTCCCGAGATGGTGGAGCGGTGGCGCGCCGGTATCGACATGGTCTACACCGTGCGTCGCTTCGATGAGGCCGAGACCTGGCCGAAAAGCATCGCGCGCGCACTGGTTCATCGGCTGTTGGCCTCGCGCAGCGGGCCGGAGATCCCGGTCGGCGCCGGCGATTTCCGGGTGCTGGATCGGAAGATCGTCCAGATGCTGCGGGCCATGCCGGAACGCACCCGCTTCATGAAGGGCTTGTACTCCTGGGGTGGCTTCAGCAGCGAAGCCATTCCGTACGACCATGGGCGTCGCACCAGCGGCACCAGCAAATACACCTGGCGAACGCTCGCCGGACTGGCAGTGTGCGGCATTACGGCATTTTCCACTGCACCGCTGCGACTCGTTTCGCTACTCGGTCTGCTCACAGCGCTCGCGGCTGTTCTGCTGGGCTTGTGGATCGTGTTCGAAAAAATCTTCCTGGGTCAGCCCATCCCCGGCTTCGCGACCCTGGCCGCATCCATCCTGTTGCTGTCGGGAATCCAGCTGATCGCTCTGGGCATCGTCGGCGAGTACGTCGGCAGAATCTTCGAGGAGGTCAAGGGACGACCGCTGTATGTCGTCGCCCGCGAGTTGAATCGCGGTGCGTTGCTGGAGTCGGTGCAGGAAGGCAGTCGGGCATGAGCCTGCGCCGCTACGCCCGCTTCGTGGTCGTGGGCGGCACAGCGGGCGCGATTCATTTCACCACGGCGACCGCCTTTGCATCCCTCGCGAAGTGGGCGCCGCAATGGGCGAACGTAGCGGGCTATGTAGTTGCCCTGCTGACCAGCTATCTGGGGCAGTCACTCTGGACGTTCTCGCGAAAGCAGCTGAGTCTGTTGAGTTTCGCCCGCTTCACGGCCACTTCTCTCAGCAGCTTCGCACTCAACGTCGCGATGTACGGCGCCCTGCTGCGCTGGACGCAACTGGATTATCGGATTGCGCTGTTGCTGGTGATCGGAACGGTCGCGGTCGTGAGTTTTCTCGGCATGAATCATTGGGTGTTCGCCATGAGGCGCTCCAGCCCATGAGCGCCCCGCGCGGCACGGAATAACAACAATGGAAACACTGCGCGACTATCAGAGAGAGCGCACGCTCCCCTGGCCATCGAGCTTGCCGGCCGCGACCGCGGTCTGCCTGCTCCTCCATCTTGCGCTGTGGGCGTACATGCCAGTGCTTGGCGGAGCCGAGCCGCCGTCCGACAACGTCGAGGAGCTGCAGTGGTCTTCGCAGCTCGCCTGGGGATACCAGAAGCACCCGCCCATGCCGTCGTGGATCATCCATGCCTTCACGCGGATTTTCCCATCGACGATTACGCTGACTTACGCGTTGGGCGCGCTGCAAGTGGGGCTGATGTTCGGCTTCGCGTGGCTGCTTGGGCGGCAATTGCTGGGCGCGCGACGGGCGGCTGTCGGCATGTTGATGATCGCGTGCATCACGTTCTATACCCACCGTCTGCATTACACCAATCACAACACGGCAATGTTGGTTGCCACCGCGGCTGCCGCGCTGTGCGCATGGAACGCACATCGCAGTCGAGAGCTGCGCTGGTGGCTGGCGCTTGGGGTGTGCTGGGGACTGGGCATGCTCAGCAAATACCAGATGGTCGTGACCATCGTCTGCAATCTGGCATTTCTTTGGACCCGGCGTCCGATGCAGCTGCCCCGGCTCGTTCATGGCAGTGCGCTCGCCGGCATCATCGCCTTGCTTTTGTTCGCTCCCCACTGGCAGTGGGTCTCCCAAAACGGCATGGAAACCGTCCAGTACGCGATGAGGTACGTCGAGGCAGAAGACACCGTCATGAGTCGGCTGCTGCGGATCGTGAGTTTTTCCGCCGATCAGGCACTGCGTCTGCTACCGATATTCATCTGGTTGCTGGCCGTGCGAGGAATATCACGCCGTTATCACCCCGCCGTGACCACGGTTGCGACCGAGGGCCACGTTCAGGGCGATGCCGCCGCGTTTCTCGCGATCCATGCGTTCGGGCCGCTGCTCATGATGATCGCCCTGTGCTTGCTCGCAGGGCTCGGGCTGGGGATGCATTGGGGCACGCCGTTCTTATGGGCGCTACCGTTGTGGTATCTCGGGACTGGCGCCGGAACGCGCTTCGCCAGTCAGTCGACTCGCGCATTGCTGCTCGGATTCCTCACGATTCAGGCGCTGTCGGTGGCGGAGTACATGCTGAGAAGGCTGTAAGCCAGACCAGTACTCAGAAGCGCTCGAACCTCCCATTGCGATAGACGAACAATCGATCGGTCAGCGAATACGGCCCGTCGGCCGCGGTCTTTCTGGCCAGCTCGCGGAGTTTCTTTACGCCTTCCTGGTTTTCAGAACCCGTGAACAACAGCACATCGCGCGTCGGGACCGCGATGACGATTTCTCCGTCGACGCCGAGCTTCTCACTGTTCCAGATCTCATCGAGCAACAGCAGGCTCGGAACATAGTCGCTGCCGGCGGTCATCATGGAAACGAGCGGACCGTTGACTGCCTCGGGCTCCGGCAGGATTCGACGCAGGTTTTGGACCGCCAGCGCCCGCAGCTCGTCTTTCCGTATGCCCGCTTTCCGCAGGTCCTCCGGACCGAAGTAACGAATGTTCTGCGGCGTGTCTTCGGCGTAGACGATGACGAGATCCTGGTTCAGCTCTTCGATGACCTGCTCCGCCGTGGCAGCTGCGCCGCGAGCCTTGGCGGCACGTTTCACTTGTTTGGACCAGCCGCGATCCTTGATCACCGGCACGATCTGCTGCGGATTCAGCGAACCGGATTGCCGGGCGCTCTCGGCCATGGATTGAACATACCGCGTGACGATCTCGGTCTGCTGCCCGGGGTTGCGCGAATATTCGTCATAGGCGTTGTCCAGAAACACCGCTGCTGCCTCCGTGCCAGCGCCTTTGACTTGCAGATGCAACGGCTCCGCCACCGTGATGACATGAGTCGGCAGTGCCGCCACCAACGCTTTCCTGAATTCTTCAGTGAACTGCGCCGGTGACAACAACTCCGCAGCGGCATGCACGCCCAACGCGAGCAGACAGACCATCCATCCCAGGCTTCGCTTCATCTTTGATCTCTCGACCATGCGTCCTGCCCGCTACAGCGCGACCGCAATCCCGAGGCGCCACTGCGCATCCAGCTTGCGATTGTAATCGAGCAGGCTCTCGCCATAGCCGTTGAAGTACTGCAGCATCAGCCAGCCAGTGAGGTCGCCACCGCTCAGCTTGGACAGCGGATAGGAAAAATTCAGCTCCATGCTGCCGAAGGTGCTCCGCTTGCCCTTGCGCAGAGTGGTCCAGAAATCGAGACCGCCCTTGGCGCCGAAGCCGAACATCCAGTCGACGTAGCCGCGATAGTCGGCAATGTCGGGATTCTCGTCGGCCGAAATGTAGTTGTGGATCAACGGCGCGGCGAAGAAACGCAGTCCGGCCGGATCGCCGAACGTCAGTGCCGGGCGTATATACGCCATGTTGAAGCTGCGGGAGTCCGCGCCGTCCTTGCCGTTGGATTCGTGACCGAGGCCGCCCTCGACCCCGAGCCGCAGCTGGCCGTCGAAGAATCGCGCGAGGTCGTAGTTTGCAAAGAACAGACGCGGCCGGTAACTGGAATCGCGGAACGGTTTGGACAGCTCGTTCAAGTCCCACAGCGAAGTCTGCGAGTACGACAGATACAGATCATCCAGCCACGGCAAGCGCCTGGCGAGTGGACCGTTGGCATCGAACAGCTGATACCGCAAGCTGATCTGGAACTTCGCATTCAAGCCGCCGTCGCCGCCAACGATGATGTAAACCGGTTCGTAAACCGACACGGCGAGCGGGGGCGGCTTGTCGACCAGCGCGGTGGTGTAGGTCTGTTTCGGCGGCTCGGGAGGACGCGCGGCCTGGGTGCCCGCGATGGCACCGGTGTTGCTCGTGGCAGGAAGAATTTGCAAAGCGACCGAGTTCGACGCGACCCCGGTCGGCACCAGGGTTGCGATGCCTTCGACGTTCGCCGGCAATGCCCCGTGCAACTTCATCCGTGTGAAAGCGCCGGACGCCACTTCGATGCGTCCGGAGCGATCCGGTGTCATCTCGATGACCGACAGCCCGGTCGGCGTTTCAAAGCGCACGTGCACCGTCTCGGGCAACTCCACGACCAGTGGCTGTGGATCGCTGTTGGTCAGAGTCAGGTCGAGCTCCAGCGGAGTGGCCGAGACGACCTGAGCATGCGGTGTGGAAAGAATGATGTCGGCGTGCGCGCTGCAGGCGATGAGGGCTGCGAGCGCGGGCAACAGCTTGGAAATATTCATGACAGGGACGACTGCGAGCAGGCGATTGGCCGAAGCCTACCCGGCCGGGATCGATCCGGCCAGCGTTGCCGACTCGCTGGCCACGGGCTGGCAACCGCCTACGTCAGCGGTGCGTAACCTGCAGCACGCTGTTCCGGATCTGCTCGTGCAACACCAGCTGGGCATCATCAGCCACTGCCGGCAGCATGTCGGTGTAGGTCAGGCGCCCCTCCGCATTCACACCGAGCACATTGCGTGAGCGCAGCAGATCGATGAAGTTCTTGAACAGCGTCTTGTCGAAGAACTCCGGCGAGTTGAGCTCGTAGAGCAGCGACATCCGCTGCGCCATGAGCTGGCATTGCGATTCGAGCGCGTCCTGACTGATGCGGCCGCTGCCATGTTTCAACAGCACGGCGATCACCAGATAGTAACGTTCGATGATCTGGACCGTGACCTGCGCCAGGTTCGACAGCTGCACGGCTTCGGCCGAGCCCGTCGGCGGACGCCGCCACTGCGCCCCCGCTTCCACCGATTCGAGCAGGCCATGGTTGGCCAGATCGTCCAGCGTCTCCAGCGTGACTGCGCTGATCTCCTCTTCGGTCCAGCGCAGGAACAACTCGTCGCGCACATAGGGATAGATGCGCCACATCAGGCGCTGGATGTCTTCGGTGCGCATGGTGCGATTGTTCAGAAAGCAGCACGCGATCAGCGACGGCAACGCCATCAGGTGCAGCACGTTGTTACGGAAGTAGGTCATGAGCACGGAGTTCTCCTCCGTCATCTGCATGACATCCCCGAGCTGATGTTTGAGCCGCTGAATCACGCCCATGCGTTCGCCATGGCGCACGATGGACGCGCCATCGCTCTCGGTGACCCAGATCAGCGGCGAGTATGGGGCCTGTCGCAGCAACGACGCATACAGCTCCAACTGCCGCGCCAGGTCGCTCTCCAACATTGACTGTTTCGGGGTTGCGAGCAAGGCGGTAGCAATCAAGTTCATCGGCGCGACGCAGGCGGCGCTGTTGATGTTGGTCATGATGCGCGAGGCGAGCTCGTCGACCGCCTGAGGCAGCCATGATGGCCGCTCCACTTTCTCCACCAGATGACGACTCTCTGGATCGTGACGCTTCAGGAGCTCGTTGAGGTGGATCGCTTCGCCGAAGCTCACATGCACCTTGCCAAAGCGCTTTCGCAACGCCGGCAACGTACGCACCAGGGTGAAGATGGATTCCTTTTCCTTGGGCTTGCCGAGCATCTCGTTGACGTAGGTCTTGCCTTCGATCAGGCGCTCGTAGCCGAAGTACACCGGCAGGAACACGATGGGCCGCCGCGGGTCCCGCAAGTAGCTGCGCAAAGTCATCGACAGCATGCCGGTCTTGGGTTGTAACAGCCGACCGGTGCGACTGCGCCCGCCTTCGATGAAATATTCGATGGAATGGCCGCGCGCCATCATCAGGCCCAGGTATTTCATGAATACCATGGTGTACAGCGCATTGCCCTTGAAGCTGCGGCGCATGAAGAAGGCGCCGCCCTTGCGCAGGAAGCGCCCGACGCCGGCCATGTTCAAGTTGATGCCGGCCGCGATGTGCGGAATCGCGTAGCCCTTGTAATAGATGACGTAGGACAACAGCAGATAATCGATGTGACTGCGGTGACACGGCACGTAGATCACTTCGTTGCCGTCGATCACCTTCTGCAATTGTTCGACGTGATGCAGCTCGACGCCATCGTACAGACGCGTCCAGAACCAGCTCAGCCCCTTGGCCATGAACGCAACGAAGATGTGCGAATAGTTGGCGGCAATCTCCCAGACGTAGTTCTGAGCCAGCTTCAGGGCTTCGCGCCGGGAGATCTTCTTGGAACGCATCTCGTCGGCCATCGCACGGCGCACGGCGGCCGCACGCAGCACTTGCGTTGCCATGGTGCGTCGATGCGAGAGATCGGGCCCGATCGCCGCGGCACGCTGGCGCGCCAGATTGAGCCGCAACGTCCGAGTGAGACGTCGGACGGCGCGCGCCTTATCGGTGCCTTCGTTCACAGCCACGCGCAACGACACCGGCTCGCCAAACTGAACGAACAGATTGCGGCCGTTCACCATCGCCGACAGCAACCGGCGGAAGCGTCCGACGCGCTCCCAGTTCTCGGACAGCAGGATGCGCAGCCACGAGTCCTTGCGATTCGGCGCGCGCCCCCACAACACGGTGACCGGAACGAGATCGACATCGAGCGTGGGATCGTCGAACGCCGCGGCGACCAGCGAGCGCATCGACTCGGAAATACGATAGTCGGTGCGATCGCCCCAGAAGCCCGCACGCCGTTGCAGAAACAGCACCGACTCCGACGGCAGGGGCTTCTTCAAAGCCTGCGTGGGCGCCGGCAAGCCATGCGCGGCGCAGACCTTTTCCAGCACGACCAGATCGGCGATCGCGGACTCGTTCAACACATAGCAGATCGGGCGTTCCCGCTGTGCGTAGCGAGCCCGCAAATCCTCCGGCAGTACATGCGGACGCGCCCACATGGAAACGGGCGCGCGCAACAAGCCCAGCCAGAGTCTGTCGAATCCGGAAAAGTCGGCCATCGTTGGGGTTGCGCCGCGCTATTCGGCGGTCTGGTTCTCGTTTTGTTCGAGGGCGCGGTCGATCGCTGCCTTGTGCTGCTGAACCTGGCCTTCGACGGCACGCGCCTTGTCGACGGCGCCGGCCATCTCGCCGAATGCCGTGTCCGCCACCGGCGGCGGTTCGGAGGATTGCTGCCCGGAACCGCAGGCGGCGAGTAACGTCGCCACGAGCGCCAGCGGCACCAGGCTGCTATTCCTGCTCTTCTTGGTCATGGGGAAACTCCTGTCGTTCCAACCCCGCCACGGTTCGGTCGCGAATATTAGCAGGAGCGCCGATTCAAGCGCTGGTCGTCACTCGCCGCAGGAAGTTGTCCAGCAATGCGCACACTTCGGTCAGGTTGGCCGTCAGGCGGTGATCCGAATCGAGGATATGCAACGCGCTCTTGTACTGGCGCGCATAGCGAATGCTGTTCTCCACCGGAACGATGTCGTCGTTCCAGCCGTGCACGATATCCACGGGACACGCCGGCGGCGCGGGCGTGTATTTTTCATAGCCCGGCATGAAGAATGCGGGCGCAAGCAGGAACAAGCCGCGCGTCAGCACCTGCGTCGAAACTGTCGTGCACACATGCGCGCCGAGGCTCGAGCCGACCAGCAGCAGCTCGCCCGGCAACTTCTTGCACACTTCGAGCAGCTTGGCGACGCGCACGGCCGGGTCGGCCATGCCGCGATAATCCACCGACTCCACCGTCAGACCGTGTTTTCTCGCAACCTCGGCCATGGCGACGATCTTCGTGCCCCAGGGATCGCCGTCCTGACCATGCGAGAACACGATGTATTGCTGGCTCACTAAAACAGCTCCCCGGGATTGTTGACCGCCTCGCCCTCGGGCGTCGGTCGTTTGTTGAAATCGTAGCGGCTCGGATCGGCCAGATGCGAGAGCGTCACGTTGCGCAGACTGGAGAAGATCGACTCGGTGCGGCCGGGGTACTGACGCTCCCATTCGCGCAGCATCTTCTTGATCTCCACGCGTTGCATGTTTTCCTGCGAGCCGCACAGCGAGCACGGAATCAACGGAAACTCGCGGGCGCGCGCATAGCGCTCGATGTCCTGTTCGGCGACATAGGCGAGCGGCCGGATCACGATGTGACGACCGTCTTCGGAATGCAGCTTCGGCGGCATGGCCTTCAACTTGCCGCCGAAGAACATGTTCAGGAACAACGTCTCGATGATGTCGTCACGATGATGGCCGAGCGCGATCTTGGTGATGCCGTGATCCGCCGCGAACCGATACAAGGCGCCGCGGCGCAGCCGCGAGCACAGGCCGCACATGGTCTTGCCCTCGGGAATGACGCGCTTCACGACGCTGTAGGTGTCCTGCTCGATGATATGAAACGGGATGCCGAGCGCCTTCAGGTACTCCGGCAGCACATGCTCGGGAAAGCCCGGCTGCTTCTGATCCAGATTCACGGCGATCAGCTCGAAGTGCACCGGCGCGCTGCGCTGGAGCGACATGAGGATGTCGAGGAGGGTGTAGGAATCCTTGCCGCCCGACAGGCACACCATGACCCTGTCGCCCGCCTCGATCATGCGGAAATCTTCGATGGCCTTGCCGGCGAGGCTGCGCAGCCGCGCTTGCAGGCGTTTGAAGTTGTTCGAGTAGTCGGGAACGGCGGACATGCTCAGGGTTCCAGGTATTTGCCTTCGATATAGCGCAACCAGGCAGCGGCGGACAGCGGCTTGCCGGTGGCATTGCGGATCAGGTCGGGCGTGCTCACGCTCGCGGCGAGCGAGTGCACATTCTGCCGCAACCAGTCGAATAATCCCCCGAATTGACCGGCGGCGATCTCCTCATCGAGCTGCGGGCGCTCCGAACGCAGGCTCTCGTACAACTGGCCGGCGATCACCGCGCCGATGGCGTACGAAGGGAAATACCCGAACGAGCCCACCGCCCAATGCACGTCCTGCAGGCAGCCTTCGGCATCGTTCGCCGGCCGCACGCCCAGCCGGTCGCCCATGCGGGTATTCCAGGCTTCGGGCAGGTCGCGAATCTTCAGCTCGCCGTTGAGGATCTCCTGCTCCAGCTCATAGCGCAGCAGGATGTGCACCGGGTAGGTCACCTCGTCGGCATCGACGCGGATCAGGCTGCGACGAACCCTCGTCAGCAGCCGATACAGGTTCTCCACTTCCCACTCCGGCCCGCTGACCCCGAACGTCTTCTCCATCAGCGGCTGCAGGTAGCGCAGGAAGGGGCGATTCCGGCAGATCAGCATCTCGAGCAGCAGCGACTGACTTTCCTGCACGGCCATGCCGCGATCCCGCCCCACCGGCTGACCGCGCCAGGCTTCGGGCAAGCCCATGTCGTACATCGCGTGACCGGTCTCGTGCAGCACGCCCATCAATCCGGTCAGCGGCTCGGCGGGATTGAAGCGAGTCGTGATGCGGATGTCGCCCGGAATGCCGCCGGTGAACGGATGCTCGCTTTCGTCCAGCCGGCCGCGGTCGAACGGGAACCCCATGACCTTCATCAGCTCGAGCGCCAGGTGCCGCTGCTTGCTGGCCGCGAACCGCCCGGTGATTTCCAGCGGAGCGTGTTTGGCCTGAGTATCGATCGCGTCCTGGATCAGGCCCGGCAAGCGCCGGGCCAGTGTAGTGAAAATGGCGTCGATCTCGGCCGCGGTCATGCCCGGACTGAATTCATCGAGCAAGGCGTCGTAGGGATCGAGCTTGAGCGCCTTGCCGAGCAGATCGGCCTTGTTCCGCACCAGCCCCGCCACCTCCTCCAGATGTGGCGCGAATAGCGAGAAATCGCTCTTCTGTCGCGCCTCGATCCATTTGATCTCAGCGCGCGAAGTCGCTTTGGCAAGCCTCGATACCAGGTTCTGCGGGGTGGCAATGGCATGATCGCGCTCCCGACGCATCTCCTTCAGATTCGCCCGCTGCCAGTCCTCGAGCCCCGGCAGGTTGGCTTCGGCGCGATCGAGCAGCCGCGATACGCGCGGGGAGGTCAGGAGCGAGTGGCACTCGGTCTCCAAAGCGGCGAGCTGTTCGCCACGCAGATCCGAGCTGCCCCGAGGCATCATCACGGCCGAATCCCAGCGCAACAGGCTCGCAGCGCTGCGAAAGGCGTGCAGACGGCGGAATTCCTGTTCGAGTTGTTGGTAAGGCGTCAAAGCCATGGCGCATTCCGATGACGGGGCCGCCGATCCGGCAAACCCTCGAACCGCCATTCTAGCAACGGCCAGCGTGCCACCCGTGTCGGCGGGCCACGACGCATCAGTTAATTTTCCTAATTAATGCGACAAGCAGGTGCCGCAGTGGTGCGGCTTCCATTCCAAAAATGTATTTCCGAATTACAAAATATTTAGGGAACGGGGGGTATCTGCCGTGGTCTCATACACCGTCCTCCTGCGAGAGTGGTGCAAACCACTCTGGGACACGAGCCGGTATGTGTTGCAGCCTACCGGCTCTTTCTTTTGGGGGTCGCCGGACGGCGGCGGGTACGTCCATGTACCTGGGTTCTTCTACTTCCCTCAGCCTGGTTCGTCGGCTTGCTTCGATGGCGCGGCCAGTGGCTTTGCGCCGGCGGCGGCGCGCAGCTTGTCGATCATCTGGCTGATGTACTCCGGCGACTGCGTGTTGCGGGCGACGAAGGCATAGATCACGGGCACGACGTACAGCGTCAACAAACACGAGAACGTCACGCCGTAGACGACCACCGAGCCGATGGTGCTGCGGCTTTCCGCGCCAGCACCCGATGCGAGCAACAGCGGCACTGCGCCGAACACCGTACACAAGCTGGTCATCAGCACCGGCCGCAGGCGGATCGCCGAAGACTCGACGATGGATTCGTAGAACTCGACGCCGCGGTCGCGCAGCTGGTTGGCGAACTCCACGATCAGAATACCGTTCTTGGCCGCGAGGCCGATCAGCATGATGCAGCCGATCTGGCTGTAGACGTTGATGGATCGATCCGTCAGCCATAGCCCCAGCAACGCGCCCGCCACCGCGAGCGGCACGGTCATCATGATGATCAGCGGATGACGGAAGCTTTCGAACTGCGCCGCCAGCACCAGGAACACGATCAGCAGCGCGAGCATGAACGTCACGTACAGCGCATTGCCGGACCGTTTGAACTCCCGAGACTCGCCGTCGTAGTTGATCACGGCATGCGCGGGCAGCTCGGTGCGGATCAGGTTCTCCATGTAATTGAGCGCCTCGCCGAGCGAGTAGCCCGGCGTGAGGTTGGCGGACAAGGTGATCGAGCGCAGCCGATCGAAGCGCTTCAACTCGGTCGGACCGGCCGTCTCCTCGATCGTGACCAGATTGGAGAGCGGCACGAGCTGGCGCGTCGTCGCCGAACGCACATAGATGTTCGTCAGATCGCTGGTAGTGGCGCGATCCGTATCCTTGGCTTGCAGGATCACGTTGTACTGCTCGCCACGGTCCAGATACGTCGTGACGATGCGCGACCCCATCATCGTTTCCAGCGTGCGCCCCACCGCCGTAAGCGACACGCCAAGATCGCCGGCGCGATTGCGGTCGACCATGACCCGGATCTGCGGCTTGCGCGCATAGAAATCCGAGTCGAGGTTGGTGAGGCCGGGATTTTCGGCGGCCTTGGCGAGGATGATGTCGCGCCACTTGGCCAGCTCCTCATAGTCGCTGCCGCCGAGCACCACCTGCACGGGAATGCCCGAGCCGCGAATACCCAGGCCGCCGGGCATGCCGACGTTGATGCGCACACCGACGAGATTGGACAGGCGTTGACGCAGCCGTGCGGCGATCTCCTGCGCCGATTCCGTGCGCTCGTCCCATTCGCTCAAATTCAGAGAAACGAAGCCCGAGCTCATGTCGGAGCCGCCGAAAGAGGGCGCACGCGAATTGAAGCGACGCACGTTGCCGCGCTCCACTTCCTCCATCACCACTTCTTCCACCTGCCGCAGGTAACGATCGAGATATTGCAGACTCGAACCTTCCGGCGCAGTCACTCGGATGAACACGCGCTGACGATCTTCGGTGGGCGTGTATTCCGACGGCAGATCCTTGAACAGGACGAACGCGAGTCCGACCGCGAGCACACCCGCGATGACGACGATCAGCGGCGCCGCCAGCACGCGACGCAGGCTGAGCTCGTACATCTTGGACAACCACTGGAAGAACCGATCGACGGCATGCGCCACCCGGCCGCGCACGATACCTCGGGCAAAAATCTTCGAGCACATCATCGGCACCAGGGTCAGCGCCACCAGCGCCGAGATGCCGATGGCCGCGGCGATCGTGATACCGAACTCGCCGAACAGCCGGCCGACGTTGCCGGGAATGAACGAGATGGGCAGGAACACCGCCATCAACACCAGCGTGGTGGCAATGACCGCGAAGCCGATCTCGCGACTGCCATCCACGGCGGCCAGCAGCGGCGCTTCGCCCAGCTCCATGCGACGGACGATGTTTTCGAGCACCACGATCGCATCGTCGACCACCAGACCGATCGCGAGCACCGCGCCGAGCAGGGTCAGCACGTTGACCGAGAACCCGGCCATGGCCATGACGATACAAGCGGAAATGATGGATACCGGAATCGTCACCGCCGGAATGATGGTGGCGCGCACCGTGCCCAGGAACAGATAAATGACGACCAGCACCAGCAGCAGCGCGACCACCAGCGCGTGCTCCACTTCGTAGATCGATTTGTCGACGAAGATCGAGTCGTCGATGCTGATGTCCAGCGTCAGGTCGCTCGGCAGCGTCTTCTGCACCTCGGCCATTTCCGCATACACGCCCTTGGAAACATCGAGGACGTTGGCGGTGGACTGAGGAACGATGCCGAGGCTCACACCCGCCTTGCCGTCGGTGCGAGCGACCGAGCGCAGATCTTCGGCCGCAACTTCGACGCTCGCGACTTCTCCGAGCCGCACCAGATAGCCATCGGCACCGCGGCCGACCACGAGCTGGCGGAAATCCTCCGGCGTGCGAAAGCCGGTATCGGTGCGCAAGGTGAACTCGCGCTCCAGCGATTCGATGCGCCCTGCGGGCAGCTCGACGTTTTCCTGCCGCAGCGAGTCCTCGACGTCCTGCACCGTCAGCTGGCGCGCCGCCAGGGCCTTGCGATCCAGCCACACGCGCATGGCATAGCGCCGTTCGCCGCCGATGCGGATGCTTGCAACACCCGGCACCACCGACAGCCGATCGACCAGATAACGATCCGCATAGTCGGTCAGCTCCAGCTGGGTGCGTGTGGCACTGGTCAGTGCCAGCCACATCACCGGCTCGGACGATGTATCGACTTTCGCGATCTGCGGCTGCTCGGCTTCTTCGGGCAGCTGTCGCACGACCCGCGCGACGCGGTCGCGCACGTCATTCGCCGCCGACTCGATGTCGCGATCCAACGCGAACTCGATGGTCACGCGCGAACGCTCGTCGAAACTGGATGACCGCAACGTCTCGACCCCTTCCAGGCCGGCGATCTGATTTTCGATCAGCTGGGTGATCTTCGATTCGATGACCGAGGCCGACGCGCCTCGATACACCGTGTCGATACTGACGATGGGCGGCTGTACGTTCGGGGTTTCGCGCACCGTGAGCCGGCTCAGCGCCATCAAGCCGATGATGGTCAGCAACAAGCTCACCACCATCGCGAAGACGGGGCGGCGAACGGAGATTTCCGAGAGGATCATGATGCGGCCTGGGGAGCTTCTGCCGAACGCGCGACCACCGGCGTGCCGTTGTGCACGTTCATCGTGCCATCGACGATGACATCGTCCTGCTCGGTCACGCCTTTGAGAATCTCGACCTCGCCGGGCCGGCGACGGCCAACGGTCACTTCACGTTTCTGAGCGCGGCCCTCCGCGACGACGAAGACGAAATGCCGGCTGTCCTCCGGCACGATCGCCGTCTCGGGCAGCATCAGCGCCTTGCCTTCGGAGCGCACCAGGCGCAGGGTCATGAACATGCCGGGGCGCAAGCGGCCATCCTGGTTGTCGACGAACGCGCGCACTACGACGGAACGCGTGGTGGGATCGACGCGCGTGTCGACGCTGTCGACACGGCCTTTGAAGGTGGCGTTCGGATAAGCGGTGCTCTTGGCCTCGACCGTCAAGCCGGGCTTCAGGCTGGAAAGAAACAATTCCGGCACGGCGAAATCGATCTTCACGACGCTCAGATCGTCGAGCGTGGTGATGACGCCGCCCGGGCTCACGAGGCTGCCCAGGCTCACATTGCGCAGGCCGACGCGTCCGCTGAACGGCGCGGTGATGATCCGATCCCGGAGCCGCGAGCGCGCGGCGGCGACCCGAGCCTGGTTGGCGAGCATGGTCGCTTCGAGCTGATCGAGCTGCGCTTCGGACAGCGCCTGGGTCTGGAACAGCTCCTGACTGCGCTTGTACTGGCTGCGACTGTCCCGCTCGGCCGCTTCGGCGGCGGCGACATCGGCCAGCGCCTCCATGTTGTCGAGCTCGACCAGCACGTCGCCCTTGCGGACCTGCTTGCCTTCCTCGAAATGAATGGCGATGACCCGATCGGCGATCTTGGCGGTGATGTCGACCGATTCCTTGGCGCGCACGGTACCGAGCGCTTCGACCTCCAGCGCGAAATCCTTGAGCTTGGGGGGAGCCGTCACGACCGGCACTTCGCGCGCGCCGGGAGCGCGTGCGCCAGCCGGACCCTGGCCCGCGTCAGAGCCGGAACGCCCGAAGTAATACCAGGCGCCGGCGCCGAGCACGACAGCCAGCGCCACCGCCACGATGCTATTGCGATTCACGAAGTCCGCCACGAATGTCAGCCGGAGGAGTCCACCATTCTCCCAGCTGCGATGCAGCTTGTCTCCGCAACGTTCATGCGAATATTTGCGCGGCCGTTTGCAAACGTTGCAAAGAATCGCAAAACATAGCGTTTGCGCCGCGACTCAGAAATTCGAGCCGCGGCAACGGGCCCTGGCTGACAGAAACGTAATGTTTTAAATCGTCGGCTCGGCGTCCGAAGCGTCCGGGATTCCCTCAAACAGCGGGGTCGAGAGATAGCGCTCGGCGGTATCCGGCAGCATCGCCAGAATGACCGAGCCCTGCGGCGCCTTCTGCGCGACCTTCAACGCAGCGGCCACCGTGCCGCCGGCGGAAATGCCACAGAAGATGCCTTCCTTCGATGCCAGCTGACGCGAAGTCTGAATGGCTTCGTCATCGGTCACCGTCAGAATTTCGTCGGCCACCGCGCGATTGAGCACGCCCGGCACGAAGTCCGGCGTCCAGCCCTGAATCTTGTGCGGCTTGAACTCGGCACCCGCGAGCAGCGATGCCGACGCCGGCTCGGCCGCGATGATGCGGACATCGGGACGCGCCTTCTTGATCATTTCGCCGGCGCCCGTGAGCGTGCCGCCCGTGCCCCAGCCGGTGACCCAGAAATCGAGCTTGCGGCCGGCGAAGTCGCTCAGGATCTCGGGGCCGGTGGTGTTGCGGTGATATTCCGGGTTGGCCTGGTTCTCGAACTGCCGCGCCAGGAACCAGCCATGCTTTTCGGACAGCTCTTTCGCCTTGCGCACCATGCCGGAGCCGCGCTCCGCGGCCGGCGTGAGAATCACCTTGGCGCCGAGCAGGCGCATGATCTTGCGACGCTCCACCGAGAACGTCTCGGCCATGACCGCGACGAACGGATAACCCTTGGCGGCGCACACCATCGCCAGGGCGATACCCGTGTTGCCCGAGGTCGCTTCGACGACGGTCTGGCCCGGCTGCAAGGTGCCGCGGCGCTCCGCGTCCTCGATGATGGCGATGGCCAGGCGATCCTTGACCGACGCCATCGGATTGAAGAACTCGCACTTGGCGTACAGCGTGACGTGCGCTGGCGCGAGCCGGTTGATCTTGACGATGGGGGTGCGGCCGATGGTGCCGAGAATGTTGTCGTAGATCATGGCGGGGAACTACTTGGTTTTGGGGGAGGAGCGGCAGATTGCGCGCAGCCCGAAACGGCGTCAATAACCGGCTGTTCGATCGACGCCGGATCGGGGCTCCGCGACGCCTATTTGACGTCGCGCTCGCGTAACCAGCCGGCAATCCGGTCCGGAATCTGCCGCTGTGCCGTGCCGCTCACATAAATACCGATGTGACCGCCCTGAAACTCGTGCGTGCTGTAGTCGCAGCTTGCAGTGAGCTCGCCCAACGGCTTGCTGCTCGACGGCGGCACCAGATGATCCTGCAGCGCATAGATGTTCAGCAACGGCATGGTGATCTGTTGCAGATCCACCCGGCGGCCGCCGACCTCCAGCGTGCCGTGCTTCAGCCGGTTCTGTTGCACGAACAGCGTCAGGAACTGGCGGAACATCTCGCCGGCCTGATCCGGGCTGTCGAAGATCCACTTTTCCATGCGCAGGAAATTCTCCAGCGCCGCGCCGCTGGTCTTCGGATCGTTGAGCTGATGCAACAGGTCGACATACTTCTGACTGTTGAGCCGGAACGGCATCAGGCTGACGAACAAGGCATTGAGCGCATCGCCCGAAACATTGCCGCTGGCCGCGACCAGCGCATCCACGTCCACATGTTTCGCCCACTTGGTCAGCAGGTTCTCCGGGGTGTGGAAATCCACCGGCGTCACCATCGTGATCAGATTGCGCAGCCGCTGCGGATGCAGCGCCGCGTAGCACAAGCTCATCGAGCCGCCCTGACACACGCCGAGCAGGTTGATTCGATCCAGCCCGCTCGCCCTGCGCACGAAGTCCACACAATGCGGCAGATAGCGCAGCACGTAGTCTTCCAGCGCGAGATAACGATCGGCGCCGTCGGGGTAACCCCAGTCGATGAGATAAACATCCACGCCCCGCTGCAGCAGGCCGCGAATCAGGGAGCGATCGGCCTGCAGATCCATCATGTACGGGCGATTGACCAGCGCGTAGCAGATCAGCAGCGGCGTGCGCACCCGATTCTCGGGCGCCATGACTTCCGACGGCCGGTAGCGATACAAAGTGACCTTCTCTTCAGTGAAGACCGCGTCTTTGGCGCAGCTGCCAATGGTGACATCACCGGCATTGGCGAGCGCCGCGAGCCCCTGCGACATGCGGCGCATGAAATCGTTGGTGACAGCAGCGAGTTCGGCCGAGCCGGGAGTGACTTCGCTCACGATCGTTCCTCACGCGCAGCCGCGCCTGGAGTGGTTTCGTTCATGGTGTCTCTTCGCCGCGCCCGGCGGCCAACTGCGCTTCCAGCGTAGCGATACGCTCGCGCAATTCACGGATTTGCTTATGCACCGTGTTCAACTCGGAGCGCGTCGGCAGATCGAAATGTTTCAACGCGCGCTCCAACACCCCCTGTTGACGCACCTTCAGGCGGATGGCGGCATTGCCCAGCTGCGCTTGCAGCTTGCAGTACGACTCGCTGTGCGCGACCTGTGCGAACACTTTCTCTCCGCACTCCACCCACAAGTTATATAGCTCTCGATAGTCCTCGACGCCCGGCGCGGCGCCGCCGTGCTGCTCACGGCGTTCGCGAATCGCGGTTTCCAGCAGCGCCAGCGCATCCGTCTGAACTTTGGCCCACACCGTGCGCAGCTCTTGTTCGAGATGCTGATATTCGGACTGCGCGGCCAGCAGCTCGCGCCACGCTTCGGTCTGCTCGCGCGCCAGCCCCATGGCAGGCAATCGCGAGATCAAGTCGGCAAATTGACGAGTCGCGCCCTCGCCCGCCGCAGCGGCACCGGCCCAAGTGCCTTGCCAGGCGTTGAGCATCTCCTCGCCGAATTTCAGCGGTATCTCGGCAGCGGCGGAGCCGCTCGCGCTCCGTTGCACGAACTGCTGCCAACCCTGCAGATAGGCCTGTCCTGCTTCCAGCCAGCGCATGCCGAGATCGCGATACTGATCCGAATCGCCTGTGCCGCCCGCAGCGCCTGCTGCGTCCGCGCCGGGCATGCCAGCACGACGCAACTGCTCGCGCTGTTGCTCGATCCAGGCCTGGATCCAGTCGGATCCGTCGTTTTTCGACTCGGTCATTGCCGCTTCCCGTCGCTCATCGACGCGGCATTATCAATGGTCTACGGGCCTCGCGCATCTATGTGGTGCAAGTCTGTTGCACCGCCAAATGCGCGTCGTTACAGTAGCCCGCCCCCACGCCGTGGCGCGGGTCGCATTGTGTCCACATGCCGGAGCGCGCCAAAAGCCCGTCGAGCTGAGCATGAGCGAAGAACGACTGATCAAGAAATATGCGAACCGTCGCCTGTACGATGCTGCGCAGAGTCGCCATATCACGATCGACGACATCCGCAACATGGTGATCGCCGGCACGCGCGTGAAGGTGATCGAGGACAAGACCAACGAGGACATCACGCGGCTCGTGCTGCTGCAGGTGATCGCCGATCAGGAACAATTCGGCCGCCCCATCCTTTCGACCTCATTGCTCGAATCGATGATCCGCTTCTATGGCAACTCCATGCAGAGCTACTTCAGCAGCTACCTCGAGAAGAGTGTCGAGACCTTCATCCGGCAGCAGGAAGTCATGCAGGCGCAGCTGAATCGGACCATGGGCCCCGGCAGTGGCGCGCCCAATCCGCTCGCCGAGCTGGCTCGACAGAACCTCGAGCTGTGGGCCAAGATGCAGGAGACGCTGCTCGCGACGTTCGCGCCGCCCCGCGATCCGGGCCGCGACACTCAATCCAACAACACCAAGAGCAAGACCGGCGGCCGGACTCCCGAGAGCGACGCCGACGAGCCCTGACGCTCCGCCCGCGCACGCATGCCGCTGAAGATCAGTTTCGTCGCTTCCGAAGTCACTCCGCTGGCCAAGACCGGCGGGCTCGCCGATGTGGCCGGCGTCTTGCCGCGCCATCTGCATGCGCTGGGGCACGACGTGCGGGTGTTCATGCCTCTGTATTCGAGCATGAGCCACGGCGCTGTGCGAGACGCATCGCCGATGGCTACAGCGCGCGACGTGCCGTTGTCGCTGGGCGCGCATCGTTATTCATTCACGATTCTCGAATCGCGGCTGCCGGACTCCTCGGTGCCTTTGTATCTGGTGCACTGCCCGGAAGTTTACGATCGGCCCTCGATCTATACGTCGGGGATCGACGAGCATCTGCGCTTTCTGGTCTTGCAACGAGCCACGCTCGACGCCTGCCAGCGCATGCAGTTCGCGCCGGACATCCTGCATTGTAATGACTGGCACACGGCGCTGATGCCGATGATGCTCAAGAGTGTGTACGCCTGGGACCGTTTGTTCGGGGCCACACGCTCGGTGCTGTCGATTCATAACATCGGCTATCAAGGCGTGTTCCCCGCGAGCACCACTTATGACCTCGGCGGCGTCGTGAGCCACCTGGTCTCGCCGGAAACGTTGGCCGGCGGCGCGTTCAACTGGCTGCGCGAAGGCGTGCGCCATGCGCATCGGGTCACGACGGTCAGCCCGACTTACGCGAAGGAGATCTGCACGCCCATTGGCGGCCACGGCCTGGATGGCGTGCTTCGATCACGCACCGACGGCGTGGTCGGCATCTTGAACGGCGTGGACTACAGCGACTGGAATCCCGCCACCGACCGCTATTTGAAACATCACTATTCGCCGGAGAACCTGTCGGGCAAGCGCTTCACCAAGCGCTCGCTGCTCGACTGGTTGAATCTGGCGGTGGGCGACAGCACCCCGCTGATGGGCGTGATCTCGCGCATGACGGTGCAGAAAGGCTTCGACTTGTTGTTCGATTCGCTGCCCCGGATCCTGGAGACGCGCGACATGAGCCTGGTCGCGCTCGGCAGCGGGGAGGCGCACTACGAAAACTTCTTCGCCCACCTGCAACATCGATTCCCGGACCGGGTCGTGTTCCATCGCGGCTACAACGAAGAGCTGTCGCATCTGATCGAAGCGGCCAGCGACATGTTTCTGATGCCCTCGCAGTACGAGCCGTGCGGGCTGAATCAGATGTACAGCTTGAAGTACGGTACCGTGCCCATCGTCCGGCGCACCGGCGGCCTGGCCGATTCGGTGCAGATGTGGGATCCGGCTGCGCGCCAGGGCACCGGCATCGTGTTCAACGATTTCGATGTGCCGGCGGTGCAGTGGGCCATTCACACCGCGCTCGACTTCTTCAAGGATCAGGACGGCTGGATCCAGCTCATGCGCAACGGCATGGCTCAGGATTTCTCCTGGGATCGGCAGACCGGCGAGTACGTGAAGCTGTATCGCGAGCTCACCGGCAAGCGGGACTAGTTATTTCATCACCGCGAGATTGACGCTGCCGCTTTCCGAGAACGGAATCTTTTTCAGGAAACGAATGTCGGTGAGCAGCTTGCCCTCGACCGTGTAATTCACCTGGGTGCGCCCATTCAGCCGCGACAGCAGCCGGCCGACGCCGCTGACGAAGTTGGTCCGCACCGTCACGTCGAAATCGGTCTCGCCATTGGCCGGCACCACGAACGGCCTGTTCAGCTTGCCCTCGGCGAACCCGTCGCCTTCCAGGAACAGCTTGTAGTCCAGGCCCGTGATCGGCAGCTCGCGATCGTTCGGGTTCTCGACGTTCATGCGCACCAGGAACTGCTGATTGAAAATGTCCGCCGACGTCATCGCGACGCTGACCAGGGCCAGCCGCGGCGCCTGCAGCTCGGGGCGCAAGGAGCTGCAGCCATTGACGCCGACGATCAGCGCGAGGACCAGCAGGCAACGGGCGAGAAGCTTGTTCATCGGTTCCCCCAAGAGCACTGGGGGCGAAGGATAGCAGAGGGCGGCGCCAGGATTATGTGACGCAGCCCCTCGCCTTCAACCGCTCTACGGTTGCTGCAAGCGAGCCAGCATGTCTCGCGTCACCAGCGCGACGCCCTGTTCGCTCATGTAGAAACGCCGGGCATCCTCTTCGTAATTGACGCCGATCTGTGTGCCCGGGGGCACGACGCCGCCGGTGTCGACGATGGCGCGCTTGATGACGCTGCCGGCACCGACGACCACGTCGGGAAAGATGACCGAGCGCTCGATATAACTGCGCTCATCGACGCGCACGTTCGAGAACAGCAGCGATTGATTCACCGTCGCACCCGAGATGATGCAGCCGCCGGACACCATCGAGTTGATCGCCATGCCGCGCCGGCCATCCTCGTCGAGCACGAACTTCGCGGGTGGATACTGGCGCTGGTAGGTCCAGATCGGCCACTGCTCGTCATAGATGTTCAGCTCCGGATTGACGTACACCAGCTCCATGTTCGCGTCGTAGAACGCATCGACCGTCCCGACATCGCGCCAGTAGTGCTGCACGCGTGTCTCGTTGTCCGTGAATGGATACGCAATCACTTTGTGGCTGGTGAGCGCGCCGGGAATGATGTTCTTGCCGAAGTCGTGCGAGGTGCCCGGCCGCTTGGCCTGCTCTTCGAGCAATCGATACAGCAGGCTGGCCTTGAACACATAGATACCCATGGATCCGAGCGCCATGTGCTCGCGGCCCGGAATCCCTTCGGGCTCCTTGGGCTTCTCGGAAAATTTGGTGATGCGATAGTCCGGATCGACGCTCATCACGCCGAACGCGGTGGCCTGCTCTCGCGGCACCTCGACCACACCGACCGTGATATCCGCGCGCTTCGCCACGTGCGAGGCCAGCATCACGCCGTAGTCCATCTTGTAGATGTGATCGCCGGCCAGCACCAGGATGTGCTTGGGATTGTGCAGCTTGATGATCTGCAGGTTCTGATACAGCGAGTCGGCCGTGCCGCGGTACCAGAAGTCGCCCATCTGTTGTTGCGCCGGAATGATCTCGACGAACTCGCCGAACTCGCCGCGCAGATAGCCCCAGCCGCGCTGGATGTGCTGAATGAGCGAGTGGGCCTTGTACTGCGTCATCACCTGGATGCGGCGGATGCCCGAGTTGACGCAGTTCGACAGCACGAAGTCGATGATGCGGAACTTGCCGCCGAACGGCGTGGCCGGCTTGCAGCGAAAATCGGTGAGATGCTTGAGGCGCTCGCCGCGACCGCCCGCCATGATCACCGCCAGCGTATTGCGCGTGATGCGGCTGACGTAGCGACGCGTCCTGGCCTGCGTCTCGGAGCGTCGTTGGACCTGACCTTCCTTCGATCGAGCGGGCTCTGCTCTATCGTCCATATCACGAAATCTCGCTTCGCGTCGGGCCGTCCCGTCGGCACGGAGACCAGCCGTTGAGTTGGCCGACCGCAGTGTCGGCGACGACCGCAGCCGCTTGCCTCGCAGGCGCGGCTTCGGCATTGTGGGTTGCTCGCCATCCTCGGCCTCGAAGGCTCCGGGAGGGTGAGGCTCCGGCGCCACAGTTTGCCGGAACCCCGCATCCACAGTAAGCATACTGGCATGCTGCAACGGTTCTATAACGACGTCGTCCTCGCGCTCGGACATGACTGCGGCTCCTCGCACCTTGCGGGCCGGCGTCGCTGTCAGCCCGCAGTAACGATCATCTTGGGATTAACGTTGGGACTGTCTTGCAAGGTCCATGCTCAGTCGCCGGCGGAAGTGCCTGACAACGCTAACAAAGCGGCAGTCGCCGCGACCTGCCTGCCGGACGGCGGTGGATATCTGAAGGCCAGGCTGTCGGGGGCGGTGCAGGCAGAGCTCGTTTGGGGCAACGACGACACCGAGTGCACCGGCGCCGTGCGCCCTGACGGCGGTATCCGAGTACGGTTCAGTCACACGGACGGCGCCGACGGCGGCCGTCTGGTGCTGCTGTTCGGCGTTGCCGGCTTGCGCGAAGGCCAATCGGCCCGGGCGCTGCCGGTCAACGTCACTGTCATACGAGAGGGCCTCGGCGAGTTCTACAGTACCCAGGGCGATAACAAGTGCACCCTCGATGAGGTGCGGCAGGAGCCGCTGGTCGGTATCCCACACCGCACCCGCTCGTACCGCATCACCGCGCGGGGCTTCTGTACACATCCGGCCCGGGCGGTGCGCGGCGAGGGGGTCATCCTCCTGTCACGCTTCGATTACGCAGGCCGGATCGACTTCGACACCGAGGACAACGATGAAACACTTGAAGGCGGAGCGATGACGGCCCAGCTCACGACGGCACAGCAATGACCACGAAGTCCACCCTCTCTGCCTGGCGGCTCGCCCCGGCGTTTTTGATCTGCATACATCTGGCTGGCGGGGCCCTCGCCGCCGACGCCCCGAGCGGCCAGTCGCCTCCCAATGTCACGGTCAGCGATCTGGATCGAGTGTTCCAGCGCTCGGCCATTCAGATCGCAACCCCGGACGCGCGCCTGCATCGTTTCAACAGCTGGATCGCGGATGACGATCAGCGCCGGGCGCGCGGCCTGATGTACATCAAGCAGCTGCGGCCGGACGACTCCATGCTGTTCATCTATCCGCAGCCTCAACCGGTGGCCATGTGGATGAAGAACACCTACGTATCGCTGGACATGCTGTTCGTCGCCCCCGACGGCAAGGTGATCAAGGTGGTCCAGAACACCGAGCCGCTGTCGCTGAAGACGATCGAATCCGGCGGTATAGTGCTGGGCGTGGTCGAGTTACCCGCCGGCACGGCGGCGCGCCTGAAGATCGCGCCCGGCGCCCAGGTGATTCACGCCGCGCTCACGGCGTCCCGACCCTGACCGTCCCAGCCTCAACGTGTTTCAAGGAAGCCCCATGCGTATGGCGATTGGCTCATCGACAGGTCTGCTCGTCCTGGCGCGCCGGGGCAATTGAGCCGCCCAGCGAACCATGCTCGATCTGCCCGGCCACCCCATCATCGACAAGACCGCCCTGGTAGGCGGCTGTCTGCGCCTGCCTTTGCGGCTCGATGCGCAGCGGCTCGCAGCCGAGGTCGCGGCGCTGCCGGCGACTTTGTGGGGCTCGACGGGCGGACGGGTCGGCGTCCATCGCAACGCCGAGGCTTTGTTTCTTCGGGGTTATGCTCCGGCGCAAGGAGCCTTGCCCATCGAGGATCGTGAGCCGCTCGCGCTGCTGCCTTACGCGCGCGAGATCATCGAGCAATTGATTCCCGCCCCGCCACAGCGATGTTTGCTCGCGCGCATGCCGGGCGGGGTATCCATCGATCCGCACATCGATCGTGCGCCGTATTTCGCCAAGACGCTGCGGCTGCATTTCCCGGTCGAATCGCATGAGCTCGTCTTCATGATCGCGGGCGAGCTCACCTATCGCATGCAGCCGGGCGAGATCTGGGTGTTGAACAACAGCGCGCCGCACGCAGTATGGAATGCGGATCCGGATCGTTCGCGCACCCACATGATTTGTGACTTCCTGCCCACGCCCGCGCTGCTGGCGCTCATGGCCTCAGGCGAGCGCCATCTCGGCCGGCACGACCCCGCGGTCGAGCAGCATTTCGCCACGCACGCCGCGGGATGATCGTCACCCCTCGGTTCGTCTTCCTGCACCTGCATAAGTCCGGCGGCACTTTTGTAAACGCCGGTCTGGTGCAATACGTCGCGGGTGCCAGGCAGATCGGCTACCACCTGCCCCGCAGCATGCTCCCGGCACAGTTCAGCGCGTTGCCGTTGCTGGGGCTGGTCAGAAATCCTTGGAGCTACTACGTCTCGTGGTACAGCTTTCAGCGCTCGCGGCCACGGCCGAATGCGCTGTTTCAAACGCTGAGCCAGGGCGGCACGCTGGATTTCGCCGGGACCATTCGGAACATGCTGAATCTGGACCGCGACCAAGCACTGCTGGATCGAGTGCTCGCGGCGCTGCCTGCGGCCTACATCAATCAAGGACTGAATCTGCCCGGCTTCGCGCTGGCACCGATTCGCGGCAGCGGCCTGGGCTTTTATTCGTTCCTGTATCGATATTTGTATGGTCCCGATGTCACGGCCGTAAGGCTGGCGCGCATGGAACATTTACGCGTCGAGGTGCCATTGCTGTTGGAAGCGGCGGGCGAGCCTGTGACATCAGCGCTGCGCGATTACATGAGCACCGCGCCGGCACTGAACACTTCGGAGCATGCGCCTCATCGCCAGCTCTACGATGCCGAGCTGGCGCAACTGGTCGCCGAGCGCGATCGGTTCGTCATCGAGCGTCACGGCTACTCGTTTCAGTAGCCGCGCGCCAGCTATTGTTTGCCCATGCGCGGACGACGTTCCAGCGCCTTGAGCTGGAGCTCGTTGTCCGCCCGCAGCTGCTCCCATTCGCGCGCAGTCATGCATGAAGTCTTGTGCCGCAGGCGGGAGCCGGTCTGCTGGTCGCGACGGCACAGCAGGATCTGACCATTCTCGTTTTTGATCTGATAGCCGGCCTTTTGCATCGCCATGATCTTGTCGGCGTCGAGCTCGCCTTCCAGCGGGTTCTCTTTAGCGGCAGGCGTGGATGCAACCGGCGTGTCACTGACGGGCTTGGCCTCGGCCGGCGGCGGCGCCGGGGTTGCGGCTTGCGGTGCCACGGGTTGCGCCGGCGTGACCTCCTGTCCCAAAACCTGACCCGTCGCGCCCGCCGCGACCATCAGCAACCAGACCTGACGAAGCATCATGATCGACTCTCCTTGAGCCTTACTCCGAACGCAGTACTCGCAATCTATCCCACGTTGCCTGAACCGACGGTAACACCCGCGCAATCTGCGCTTCATTCGCGCGCCACTTGTCCGCGGAAGGTGCGGTCAGTGTGTAACGTGAAGGTGGCAGAGGCGCGGACAAACGTTGCGCCAGCGCTGAATCTACCGGCAATCGCAGGAACTCGCATAGCTTACCGATGGTGCCAGGCGGATCGCGAAGCAAGTCATCATATTGCACCACGGCCCAGCGTTCATGGCCCAATGGTGTCAGATCATCGAGGATCCGGGCATTGGTTTGCTGCCATTGCCACGCCGCAATCTCGGCCAGCGGGCGGCCGTTCATGGCGCGCCAGCCCGGCGGCAGCAGCATCGACCAGGGGCCGTCGAAGCCTTCCAGCTTGGGATAAGTACGCCACTGGCCGGAACGCCACGCTTCCATGATGCTGCTGATGTTTTCACGCGGATCCCGCCAGAGGAACACGAACCGCGCATCTGGAAAAATGCGATCGAAGAACGGAATGCGCAATGCGTTCTTGGGCGTCTTCTCCAGGAACCGACGCTCGCCCGGCTCCTGCAACGGCTGGCCGCCGTGATCCTGCAGACGCGACAGAATCTGCTCGCGAATGTCCTCCGCAATGGCGTCAGTGACATGGTCTGCAGTCAGCCGATTGGAATCGACGCCCGGTGCGCCCGGCCGCAGGGCCTCGATGCCCTCCACCAGCCAGTGCGCCTCACCGCCCACCGTGCACAGTTGCGAGCTCGCCGCCAATGTTTCGAACAGCAGCGTGCTGCCGGAACGCGGCGCCGCCACGATGAAAATGGGCGCCTCGATCTTGGCCTTACGTGCCCGCGACGGCTGCAGTGTCTTCGGAGTGGTCACCGACTCCTGGGGCAACGAAAGCATCGCGCGCAACACTCGCCCCTCGAGCACCTGATGGGCCGCCACGCGATTGGTGCGCATCATCAAACCTTCCGACAACTCGCGTGACGTGTTTCGAATGCTGTCCCGAAGACGGGTGAACTCCGGCCAGCCGTCCGGCTCGTCGCCATACAACGCGTACAGCTGCCGCCAGTCCTTGCAGAAAGCTTCCAGCATGCCGTGATATCGAACGAGACGCGCCCGACCGTCCGGAATGCCCTCCTGAGGTACCAGCTCCGAGCGCAGATCCATAATCAGGAAGTCCACTTCGCCCGGCGTCATGACCGCCGCAAGCTTCGCCCGCTCCATGAGCGGCATCATTTGACGCTCCGGAACGTAGGGCACATGACGCACCTGCGCGCCGGGATTGTCACTTTGCGCGACCAGCTGCCAGAAGTTGGCGCTGCCCGAAGTGTCGGCCACCAGATGAATGCGCTCATCGGGCGTGAAGTTCTCGACTCTATGCGAGCGCCAGTTGTCGAACACCCACGCCTCGCCCGCCGCCATGTGCACGACTTGATCGGCGCAATAGAAGCGCACTTCCGGGCGCGTCACGATCGGGATGTGCAGGCGTACGCGCGTGAACCAGTGATAGTTGATATCGGCGTGCTCGGGCACGATCGCACCGGGTGCGAGTCGCAACAGTCTCGAACGACTCCACACGACGCCGAGGCTCGCCAGAATCTGGCGAATGTACGGCGACTGCTGGAGATGTGGCGTCGCCAGCATGCGGCCGCTGACGTCGTCGTTCTCGCCACCGTCAACGCTGATCAGGCGGGCGGCGCTGTTGCCCTTGATGTCGTTCGGGTGCCGCACCCATGCCTGTGCCGGCAAGGCTGCCACCTCGGCACGCAGCCGCTCGACATCGAAGCGCAGCGGCAATCGATAGAAAGGCCTGGGCAGGCGCATTACGCTGCCTCCGCCGCCTTCCGGAAATCTCCCATGGACGGCACGAGCAACTCGATGGCGCGACGCTCGGCTTCCGTCAGATGCGGATTCCAGATATCCAAGATCAGCACGACGCGCGTGCGGTCGCTGCGATTCCACGCCTCGTGCTCGTAGGTGTCGTCGAAAACGACGGCGCGCCCTTCGCGCCACTCGTGCACTTCACCTCCCACATTCAGCGCGCAGTCGGGAGGCACGAGCAACGGCAGGTGACAAACCAAGCGGCTGTTGGTGACGCCGCGATGGGGCAACAAGTGCGTGCCCGCCGTGAACACCGAGAACAGGACTTCCGGACCGTGTTCGCGCACATGAGACAGCGGCAGCAGATCGAGCGTGCTCGCGGTCACTGGACATGCGGCGCAGTTGTCGATGCGGCGCTCGCCGTGACGGTAAAAGTAATACCCGTTCCAGCTCGGCGGCGATTGCAGGCCGCGCAGGTTCTGTTGCTCGATGGCTTCGGTCGTGAACACGCGCTCGCGGCCAGCACCGCTCGGCAACAGCTGTAACAGCTCCTCGCGAATCGCATCCGTCTGAGCTTCGAGCCGCTCGATCCAGGGAAACAGTGCTCGATCCAGATAAGGCGCGGGCGGCACGTCCGGCACGTAAAGAAACGTTGGTCGCTGGCGCGGGTCCGCATAGACCGGCGCCTCGTCCTGGAAGTGGATGCGCAAGGCTCGTTCGATACGCCGGAGCGAGTCGGCGCCGAATTGCTGCTTCAAGGGTTCGAGCAGGCCGGCGAAAGTTGCTCTGCGCGTTGCCTTCACCATGCTCACCGCGTGCTCCACCAGCGGCCGCAACGCCGGCGCCGTGGTCTCTGGGCTGAGCCAACGGCCTTGCGCCTGCGCGTCGTTGGTGGCTCGAAAATACTGAACCGACGCCTGCTCCGTCTGACCGGCGCGTTCGAGCGCCGCCGCGTATCGCAAGCGGATGATGAACATGCCCGGAGCCCGCTTGATCGCGGCGGCATGAGCGGCGATCGCTGCATCCACATTGCCGGCCGTGTCGTGCACCCGACCGAGGTAGTGCCAGCTCAGGGCATGATCGGGATTGGACTCGATGGCCGATTCGAGCAACTGTTGCGCGCGTGGCAGGTGTCCCCGGCGCAAGGCGATCAGGCCCAGCGCGTCGAGCGAGTCCACATCCCCGGGCCGCTGCTGCAACGACTGGCGCGCCAGCCGCTCCGCCTCATCGAGCCGGCCTTGCTGCAACAGGGTTTGAACGTCTGGTGAATTCATTCCGCGCTACTATAGCTGCCTATGAGCCACGCAGACCTGCGCCGCTACATCCGCACCTACGATCTGGATCTGGATCCCGGCCTGTGCCAGCAGATGATCGGCTCCTTCGCCGGGCTGGAGCGCTTCCAGATGCGCAACGGCCGAGGCGTGCGCGCCGGATTGGAGGATTCGGCCTGGACCGAGCTGAACGTCAGCCGTCTGTCGGACGCGGCCTTCCAGGGCATGTTCCGCCGCCAGATCGACCGGGCGCTGGAGCGCTACAACCGCGATGTGGGGCTGACCATTCCGATCCCGAATTCGCCGCTGTTCTCCAACCTGACCCTGAAGCGCTATCGCGCCGGGCAGCAGGAGCAGTTTCAGCTGCATTTCGACTCCATCAACCATGTGGCGAATCGCTACCTGGTGCTGCTGTGGTATCTGAACGATGTGGAGCAAGGCGGCGGCACGCGCTTTCCACAGCTGGACGTGACCATCGAGGCACGCGCTGGCCGCTTGCTGATGTTTCCTCCGTACTGGATGTACCAGCACGAAGGGCTGCCACCGATCTCGGGCGACAAGTACATCATCTCCACGTACCTGCTGTTCATCGATCCGAGTAACCCCAGCGCTGTAAATAAGGCTGCAGCCGAGGGATGACGGGAGCGAGGTGCCGCTCGTAGGCACGCCAGCGCCCCACTGCCTTCTGATTCACCGGCTGCACGACCTGCGAGTAGCTCGGCGTGCTGATATAGCCTTTGGCGCGTGCGTGCTCGGCGGGCGCCAGCATGCGGTCGTCCCAGGGCAGTCGCAGGAATTCCGCGATCTCGCGCACGCCGCGCTCGAAGTCTGTCACGAAGCTTTCATAGCGAACTTCCAGAATGTTCGGCGACAGCAGGGCGGCCTGCTCGTACCAGAAGTCGAACGAGCGCCGATAGCCGTCCGCGAGCGTCTGCAGATCCGAACACAACATCACGAAATGCGGCGCGCGGAAGTGCTGCATGAAGCAACTCAGCACCACATCGCACGGATGCCGGACCGCGAGAATGATGGGCGCGTTCGGAAACAAGCGCTTGATCACTGGCAGCCGCAGCATGTTCAGCGGGTTCTTGTCGACGACGCGCTGACCGGGCGCCCGTTTCACCTTCGCCGCCGCGCGCTCGAAATAGCGGCCGCGGATGGCCGCCACCTGCTGCGCCGTGAGTTTTCCCATCTCCTCCGGATAGCGCACGCCGGCGGCAATTACGTCATCGAGTGCCGCCTGAACGATGGGCTGCTCGTCCATCGATTTCAGTTGCGGATGTGCGTCGAGCGTTTGTTCCAGCAACGTCGTCCCCGAACGCGGGAAAGCGACCACGAATACCGGGCTTTCCTCCAGCGCCGGCGCATCGCCGTAATCCCACTGAGCGATATCGGCCGGATCGCAGCCCCAACGAGTGATGTCCCAGGTCGGCGTACCGCGCGCGACTGCCATCGGCGCGGTGAGCTTCAGATGCGCGACCTGCGAGGTGTGCGCCTCGGTCATGGCGGCGAATGCCTCGTCGTAACGCTTCAATGCATCCAGCGACTTCACCAAAGGAAACAAGACGAAATGGCGGTCGTGGTCATGCACGACTTGCGACAGCGCCTGCTGAAACCACTCGCAAGCGCGCTCGTGATCGCCGGTCCGCTGCGCCAGCTGCGCGCGAGTGACGAGCAGATCCATACCGAGCGCCGCGGCGGAGCCATCGCTGGACAGACGCTCGACCAGGCGCTGCGCTTCCTGCAGTCGATTGGTTCGCTCCATGATCTGCGCCAGGGTGAGCGTGGCGCGCGCGTCGAGCTCGTTGGCGGCGAGCTGCGAAAGGACATGCTCGGCGCGCTCGGTCTCGCCGAGACTCATCATTCTCTGGCCCACCTCGGCCAGTTGCTCGGGCGTCAACCCGGAGAACTCCGTCCAGCCCTGTAGCGCTTCGAGCGCTGCTTCGGTCTCCAGCGTTTCATAGCAGGCGTGGATGTATTCAGACCGGATCAAGGCATCGGCGGGCGCCAGCTCCAACGCCTTTTTCAGCACGGCGCGAGCGGATTCGTAGTCGCGTCGATCCAGATGCGTGAGACCGACGTTGAAATAGAAATCGGCGCTGGCGCAGCCCAGCTCGGAGGCACGCAGGTAGGCCTGCAAGGCTGCTTCGAAATTGCCCGCCCCGCGCCGCGCGGTCGCCAGATTCATCCAATGCGTGGCGTTGTTGGGATCGGCTTGCACCACCTCGCCGAACACCGTCTCGGCCTCGGTGTAGCGCTCCTGCGCGTGCAGGACGGCGCCATAGATCCCCAGTGCCCGCAAGTTGCCCGGCGCGCGGGCCAGCACTCGCTCGCAGGTTCGTGCCGCGGCCTCGAGCCGACCCGCGTTGAACGCGGCCACGGCCTCGCGGAGGAGGTTCTGCAACTCCGGGGATAACGACGAACGGGAACTGACGGCCATGCGCGCAAGCTAAACAGAAAAGGGCCGCGAGGCAAAAACCTCGCGGCCCCAAAGCGATTTCACCGGCCCGGCGCGGGTGGAGTCCCGCGCCAGTTCGGTCGCTATCAGAACTTCTGCGACAGGCTGACGTACCAGCGACGGCCCAGCAGGTCGTAGGTGGACACGTCGGTGTTCGCATTGAGCACGTTGTTCTGATACAGCAGCGGCGGCTGCTTGTCGGTCAGGTTGATGCCGCCGACCTGGATCTTCGTGTCGGTCGGGAACGTGTAGCCCACGGTCGCGTCGACATAGGTCATCGAACCGATCTCCAGCGGCGGCTCATCCGTCAGACCGCCATCCGGGCCGATGATCTTGTAGCTGTGGATGTAACGCAGCGACAGCAAGCCGTCGAAGCCGCCCATCGCCCAGCCCACGCCCATCAGGCCGCGCCACTTGGCGTAGTTGCCGAACTGGCGATCGAACGTGCCAGCGATCTCCACCGGAGCAGCACCCGGCGACGGGGTGTTCTCGTAGCTGTTGATCTTGGTCATGTCCAGCGAAATGTTGAACGAGCCGATCGGGGTCTCGCGCAGCGCGTACTTCACGCCGATATCGAAGCCGTCGGTCTCCAGCACGCCGAGGTTGACGATCGGCTCCTGGAACACCTGGAACTGGCCGCGGTTCGGGCTGCTCGCCGGATAGCGATACATCAGATCGCAGTAGGTGCCCGTCTCGACGCACTGCTCGACCGCGAAGTTCGGATCGAGCGGAGTGATCAGGTCCTCGATCTTGTACTTCCAGTAATCCAGGGACACCGACAGACCCTCGACGAAGTTCGGGTCGTACACCACGCCGAACGTGGTCACGTCACCCGTTTCCGGCTTCAGGTTCGGGTTGCCGAGGATCAGGCCGGTGATCTGGCTGTTCGGCTGGCTGAAGCCGGGCGGCACGCCCACGCAGGCACGAGCCAGGTTCGGATTGGCCAGCTGTTCCGCAGTCAGACCCGCGCAAGGATCGATGAAGGTCGGCGAGTCCTGCGACGGCGCCTTCGACAGATCGAGGATGGTCGGCGCACGGAACACCTGAGCATACGAACCGCGCACCAGCAGGTCGGACATCGGACGATACTCGACCTTGAACTGGGCGTTGGTGTCGTCGCCGATCGAATCGATCGAGTAGTCCGAATAACGGACACCGGCGGTGACGTTCAACGACTGCACACCCGGCAGGTCCTTCAGCAGCGGCACGAAGAACTCGGTGTAGACCTCGCGCACGTTGTACTTGGCCGAAGAGTCGCCGGTACAGGTTTCCTGCGCCAGCAAGCACGACAGATACAACGGCGGCTCGCCGCGCGTCAGCACGTCGGTCTCGAACACGCCCTTCTGCGTGCGGTACTCCGCACCGATCGCCATCAGCACCGTGCCGGCGCCTGTGTCGAACAGCTCGCCGTTGGTGTTCAGCGCGAATGCACTGCTGTCGTAGCTGTAATCGCTGCGATAGTTGGTGGAGATCTTCTGCAGGGCCGCGATCTGCGCCGGATCGGACAGGTTGAAGATGTTGATCGGCGTACAGCCGGCGATCGCCGTCTCCGCGCTGGTTCCGCAGCCCCACACGCCCGGGGAGATCTCGTAGCTCGGGCCGAGGGCGGCCTGCAGCTGCGGCTTGAGCAGATAGCCGCTGATGTTCTGACGCTGGCTCATGCGACCGAGCTGCGCGCCCGCGTCCCATTCCCAGCTGGTGTCGCCGATCTTGCCGCGCAGGCCGGCGCTGGCAATGATGGAATCGGTATTGACTTCGCTGCGACGATTGCCCAGCGATTCCAGACGGGTCAGGAAGTTCGGATTCAAGCCATCCACGCCGCCGAAGCTCAAGCCCGGCGTCACCACGTCGCCAGTGACTGGATCGACGATATCGCGCCACGGGTTGTAAGCGTTCCGCGAGGAAATGACGATATCGTCGGCGTTCGCGTCGAACGGCAGCGGCGCGATCTGGAAGCCCGAGCGGGTGCGGTTGTACACCACTTCGCCGTAGGCCTCGACGTCGTCGTTGATCTGGTAGTTCAGCATCGTGAAGAAGCTGCTGCGCTCGGTCGGCGTGATCAGCAGGTTGAACGGCTGGTAGTTATAGGCATCCGCGCCGCCGCTGTAGCAGCGGTAGCTGTCGCGAGTCAGGCCATCGCTGCCCGGAATGCGCGTCACGCTGCCGCAGCCGAACTCATCGGCGAACGAGCCCGGAACGGGATTGCCGTCGTCATCCAGCTCAGGCAACGTGATGCGGCCGCGCGGCGTACGGCTCGATCCGCCGACGCTCACGCCGCCGCCGTAGAGGTACAGCGCGCTGGAGGAGAACGCACGATCGGCGGCAGACACGGCCTTCTGCTTGTTGTAGTTCACGCCGAAGATCACGCTCATCTTGTCGCCGGTGCTGCCGAGCGTGAGGCTGGCGGACTGGCGCTCGCCATCGCTCTTGCCGGTCTGGCCGTATTCGACGTTGATTTCGGCGCCGTCGAAGTTCTTCTTGGTGATGAAGTTCACCACGCCCGCAATGGCGTCGGAGCCGTACACGGCGCCCGCGCCTTCCTTGAGCACTTCGACCCGCTCGATCATGTTGATCGGGATCATGTTGATGTCGACGGCCGAGGTCGTGCCGTTGGCGCCGAGAACGTTGATACGGCGGCCGTTCAACAGCACCAGGGTGCGCTGAGCACCGAGGCCGCGCAGCTCGACGTTCGACTCACCGGTACCGCCGCCGTTGTTGACCTGCGGGTTGGTGGCCGCGCCGGAGATGGCCGGCACGCGCATCATCAGGTCGCCCATCGTCTGCACGCCGGTATTGGCGATCATGCTCTGATCCATGACGAACACGGGGCTCGCGGTTTCTTCGTCAACGCGACGAATGCGCGAACCGGTGATCACCACTTCTTCGATGGGACGGGCAGCCGCGTCGCTCTCCTGAGCCAACGCCGGCACCGCCGGCAGCGCGGTCGCCGCGCTGGCCAACAGCACGCAGTGGACTGCGTACCGTACGGAATTACTGGTCGATTTCATTTCCACTCCTCCTGCAAGAGGTAAGATTTTGTCAAGCCATTCAGCTGCGTGAATGAGGCTGGCCGTGATCGATGCGCAACAGCCGACGGATTGCAAGCCGACAGCGTGGACCGAAGTGTGCTGAGCATACAACTGATGGTTTCGCGCCAACAAGCGGATTTCGTGGAAGTTCTGCCCCAGTGTCGGTTGTAAATCACTTACTTAAGTAAGGTGCGTCGAGCACGAAGCGACGCCGTGGGTTGCGCGTTGTACATAGACAACGCGGGTCTCGGGTCGCTGCGAACGATCCGTGAACCGCGGTCTGTAAGATTTACCTCACAACCCCGTCGGCGCAGATCCGACTGCGCCCCGAGCTGGACCGGCGAGTGATCGCCCGGATCTGCAAGGCTCAAGGCCGGGCCCACATTCCGGACGTGCTCATGGCAGCGAGCGCCGTCGCGCGGTTCGAGCAGCCCAGCGCTCAGGCTCCCCGGCAACTCTCGCTCAATGTCGGCGAGCGGCACGTGGACCTCGCGCATCAAAGGCTGATGCCGATGCGGCCCGGAGCAAAAAGAGGCAATGACGGGCGGATGCTGGAGCAGTCCGGCGCGACCCTGCGCGATAGGCTCGTCGCGGTCCATGAATTGCAGGAGCCCGCCCAAATTTTATGCGTGAATGTGTTCCGCGCGCCGTAGAAACATAGTGTGAGCTACGTCACACCCGCGACGGTACACGCTCGCTACAGCATCACCGGCTGGTTACGCTCGGGTGCCGACTAACTTTAGTTAGGGCTCAAGTAGAAATAATTTCATCAACGCGCATCGCCGCGGGAGAAGCTCGTTGTTGGCCGATCGGGTCGGAGGGGGTCTCACGCCCGCCGCCTTCCCACACCAGGGGACGCGCCACAAAAAAGGCCGGTCCTCACGGACCGGCCTGAATGTCGTTACCGACTGTTCGCGTATCAGAACCGGTAGCTCAGCTCCGCGAAGTAGAACCGGCCGATCGGATCGTACGTGTTGATGTCGCGGTTTTGATTGGCCTCGGATTCGATGTACGGCGGCTCTTCATCGGTGAAATTGTTGACGCCGACGTTGAGCTGCACATTCGGACCGAGGGCTTCGAAGTTGTAGCCGAGCCGCAGATCGAAGGCCCTGTAGCTATCCACTTTGAAGTACGGTTCGCCGAACGTCACATCGTCCACACCGGGCATGAACGTTCCGTTGATGGTGGCCGAGAACGCACCGTAGCGCCAGCCGAGCTGGAGGAAGGCGCCCCATTCCGGGAACAGACCGAAGTCGTCGTTGTAAACGCCGCTCAAATCCTCGGCAGGCAACAGACCGGGGACGAGCTCCTGCTCATACGACATCAGATAGTTGACGTTGAGCTGAGTCGAAAACTCACCCCATGAGTCGGTGCTGAACGAATAACCCAGCTTCAGGTCGATACCGTCCTGCTCGATCTTCGCCACGTTGACGTTGAGCAGCGTGAGCCAGACTTCATCCGAAGGACGGTTCGTCATCTGTCCTGGCGCCGTCACCGGATCGCCGTCTTCGAAACGCAGCTCACCGGCAAGGGACTGACCAAGCCTCACGAACTGCGCAAACGGCGAGCTTGGACCGAACTGCTCGACATGCTGGATGACATCGTTGGAGGGCAGGGTGCGGATGATGTCCTTTTCCTTGATCGAGTAGTAATCCAACGAGGCCTGGAAGCCGTCCAGCGCACCCCTGGGCGACCACGACAGTCCGAACGAGAGGTTGTCGGATGTCGAGGGTTCGAGATCGGGGTTCGCGCCGTCCTGCTGCCGGAACTGGACGTTTGCCGTGCTCGTGCCCAGCGGGTTGCCGCTGGCGTCATATCGGGCGACCTGCTGGCTGCTGGTGAACCCTGCACCCGTCGGCCCGAAGAGCTCGTACAGCGTCGGAGCAGTGAACGACTCGGAGTAGCTGGCGCGGACCGCGAAGGTATCGTCGAAGGGCTGCCAACGCAGCGTGAACTTCGGCACGGTCGGATTCTCGCGCGAGCGCTCGTAATGCACCTTGCGCGCCGCAGCCGAGAGCTCGAGGGCATACAAGCCCGGGAGCGCGTTGAGGTCGGAAAACACCGGAACACGAACTTCGGCGTAGTACCCCTCGTTCGTACGACTTGCGTCGAACGCCTGGGTCGGCGTCGCTTGCAGCCAGCCGCCAGTGGCCGTGTTGCGGTCCGGGGAGTAACTCAACGAATCTTTCATGAACTGCACGCCCGCTGCCAGCTGCACGGGGCCTGCCGGCAAATCGAAGATATTGCCGTAGACGTGCGCATCCCAGGTCCTCAGCGTGCTCACGTAGTCCTCGGCGGATCGGCCTTGGAAACTCTCGATAACGCCTGGCGCCTGGTCACGCGCGAACGGATTGTACGAACCATCGGCGACCGCTGCGTTGTACGTGATCGCGTCGATCAGTCCGCCGTTGCGGAATGCGCTCTCCGAGCGGTTCCAGCCAGTCGCAATTTCGTACTTCCAGGAGCCCACGAGGTCGCCTTTCGCGCCCACCACGCCGCGCCATGCCGTCGTGTCGTTGTCGTACACGCGCGGGAAGGCGACGAAGCGATTGCGGGCGGTGACAGCCACGTTGAAAGGATTGTTCGGATTGTCGGCCTCGACCCTTCCGGTGACCGGCTGCGCATTGAGCTGCGAGTGGGTCTGTGAATTCGTCACCAGCACTTCGCTGAACAGCGTGTGTTTCTCGCTCAGCGCGTGCTCGACCGACAGGACGGCGCTCCTGGTCTCCTTGCCGATCAGCATCGTCGGGATCTCGGACAGGTCGAAGAACTGTTGCGCAGGGCCCTGTTCCATGGGTCCGGCGTAAATCCCCTGAGCGACGAGATCGGCAGGGCTCAGGTGCTGCCCCGTCGGCGGCGCATTGAGGTCGGGATTCAGATAGTAAAAGTCATTGCCGATGTTCACGATGCCCGCATAAGAGGCCGTGCGGAACAAACAGCACGACCAGGGACGATCGGACTGCAGCAAGGGGTCGCTCTTCTGCCAGCTCGCGGAGAAGGTGACATTGGTCGTGTCGTTACCCGTGCCCAGCGTGGCGTAATAGCTTTGCTGAGTGAAGTCGCCATCCTTGTCCGCTCCGTAGCGGCCGCCGAACTCGGCACCCTCGAACTTCGACTTCAGGATGACGTTGACGACGCCGCCGACGGCATCGGCGCCGTACGTCGCAGACGCACCGTCCGCCAGGATTTCGACACGCTCGATTGCCGACACCGGAATCATGCTCACGTCGGTGAAGGCGAACCCTCCCGATGCCGCGACCGGCGACGTCGCGGCGCGACGGCCGTTGATGAGAACCAGCGTCGGGCGATTGCGCAGCGATATCATCGATCCACCATTGGTGGAATTGGATGAAGTGTTGCCGTTCTCCGAGCCGATGTTCAGACCGCCGAAGACGCCCGGCTGGGTCTTCTTCAGGATGTCCAACAGATCGGTGGGCGTGCTCGATGTTTTGATGTCTTCCGCGGTCATGATGGTGACCGGCACGCCGGGTGCCTCGGCGTTCATTGGGATGAACGATCCCGTGACAATGATTTCCTGAATGTTGGCATTGCCGGGATCGTCTGCTGCGTGCACTGGAATGGCCATCGTGGCCGCGCCCGCATACAGCGCACAGCGGATGGCCCGCTTGAGTGCAATCGTCGTCGTTGGGCTCATTACGTTTCCTCCTGCGAGAGGTTTTGCATTTGATATGGATCGAAAGCTCCCGTCCTGGGCCAGCAATTCTCGTCGTCGGGACCAAGGCGTAGGTGTCGAGCCGACACCCTTGTAAGCCCACCACAGGTTGCAGACTGCGGTGCCTCCCTTCTTGGCGCTCCCCATAAAACCGAACCGGACCCAAACGTGGCATGGAGCATACAACCGCATTTCGGTCATTTAAAGAGATTGTCGTGGTATACAAGCGTCATCCGCGCCGAAGCGGGCGCAGCTATACCGATTTATAACGAGCCGTGCGTGTCCTGTTCGCCACCGCACGAATGGCCGATGATCCATTGTTGCGCACGGGCAACCGCGAGCAAGGGTGCGTCGATACGTTTGTTTTCTTCTGCTACTAACTTTGGTTAGTAGTCTGAACCGACGCAGGGGCGCCGGCGGACCTTGTACGGCCCGCCAGCAATGTCGTTGGGAATATCAGGCGGACTCACAATCAAGCCGAGCGCGTTTGTGGTGCAACTCTGGCACTCGTTGCACCAAGCCTGTCGCGCAGGAATTCCTTGAGAATGCGAGCCGTGTGCGATTCGCGGGCCGCGCGCAGAATCTCCTCCGGGGAACCTTGCGCCACCACGCGGCCGCCATCGGTCCCGCCCTCCGGACCGAGGTCGATGATCCAATCGGCTTCGGCAATGACATCCAGATCGTGCTCGATCACCACCACCGTATTGCCGGCATCGACCAATCGATGCAGGACGCGGATCAGCTTCTCGACATCGGCCATGTGCAGGCCGACCGTGGGTTCGTCGAGCACATACAACGTTCCGGGCAGCTTCTCGACCGTCTCGCCCGGCTCCGGAGTGCGTAACATTCTGGACTCCCGAACCTTCGACAGCTCGGTCACCAGCTTGATGCGCTGCGCCTCGCCGCCCGAGAGCGTCGGGCTCTGTTGTCCCAATGTGAGATACCCCAGGCCCACGTCCTGAAGCAGCCGCAGACAATGATGAATGCGCGGATGCGCACTGAAGAAATCCACCGCTTCATCGATGCTCATCATCAGAACATCGCCGATGCTGCGGCCTTTGTATTGCACCGTGAGCGTGTCGTGATTGAAGCGACGACCGCCGCAGCTGTCGCAGATCACGCGCACGTCCGGGAGGAAGCTCATCTCGATCTTGCGCATGCCCTGCCCTTCGCACGCTTCGCAGCGGCCGCCGGCAGTGTTGAACGAGAACCGCGATGGCGTGTACCCGCGCATGCGCGCTTCCGGCGTTTCGGCGAACACCTTGCGAATCGCATCCCAGAAGCCGATGTACGTCGCCGGGCAGGAGCGCGGCGTCTTGCCGATCGGCGTCTGATCCACTTCGAGAATGCGCTCGATCTGTTCCCAACCGACGATCTCCTTGCAGCCCCGCCACTCGAGCTTCGCGCCCCTGCGACGGCCGAGCGCCGCGCGCAGGTTGTCATGGAGTACATCGCGCGCCATGGTCGACTTGCCGGAACCGGACACACCGGTAACGACGACCAGTCGATCGAGCGGCACTTTGCAGGTTTGTTTGCGCAGGTTGTGCAGCGTCGCTTCCTTCACGACCAGCGCCGGCGACCTGGCAGTCACTGCGCGCCGCTCGCCGATCGGATGCTGTAATGGCTGCGCCAGCAACCGACCGGTGACGGATTCGGGCGAGCGCTCCAGCTCACTCGCCGTACCCGCCGCAACGACACGGCCGCCTCGCGTGCCCGCTCCGGGACCGAGATCGAGCACATAATCGGCGCGACGAATGGTTTCTTCGTCATGCTCGACCACCAGCAAGGAATTGCCCTTGGCGGCGAGCTTGTCGAGCGTGTCCAGCAGAATGCGGTTGTCGCGCGGATGCAGGCCGATCGTCGGCTCGTCCAGGATGTAACAAACGCCCTGCAGGTTCGAGCCCAGCTGTGCCGCCAACCGAATGCGCTGCGCTTCGCCTCCAGACAGGGTCGGCGCCGAACGATCCAGCGCGAGATAACCCAGCCCGACATCTTCGAGGAATGCCAGACGCGAGTTGATCTCGGTCAGTACGTCACGCGCAATCTCGCTGTCGCGGCCTTTCAGCTTCAGCGTATTGAACTGCTTGCGCATGGCCGAGACCGACTGCCCCGTCACCGCCGCAATGGACTGATCGCGGAAGCGCACGTTGCGGGCGATCGGATTGAGCCGCTCGCCCTCGCAGCTCTCGCAGACTTCGGCTTCCTGCTCGAACCACTCGTTCCACCAGATCTCCTCGCCGCTCTGCTCCTCATCGAAGCCCCGGATCTGCAAGCCGGTGCCGTAACATTCTTCGCACCAGCCGTGCTTGGAATTGAACGAGAACAGACGCGGATCGAGCTCAGCGAAGCTCTTCGCGCACGACGGGCAGGCGCGCCGGGTGGAGAAGATCGAGAGTCCCGCGTTCGCAGCCACTGCGTTGCCGGCCTTGCCAGCCTTCTTCGCCACCGGCGCCCTCTTTGCTTTGACGCTTTCATCCAGCAAGTGCACGACGCCCTTGCCGAAGTCGAGCGCCGTCGTCAGCGCTTCACGCAACTCTCGCTCGTTGCGAGCCGAAACCTGCACGGTCGCAACCGGCAACTCGATCGTGTGCTCCTGGAAACGCGACAGGCGCGGCCAGCTCTGGGTGGGCAGCAACTCGCCATCGACGCGCAGCTGCTCGTAACCTTTCTTCGCCGCCCATGCCGCGAGGTCGGTGTAGAAACCTTTGCGCGCCACCACCAGTGGCGCCAGCAAGCTCACGCTCTTGCCACGATAGTCCCGGCTGATGCGAGCGAAGATGGACTCGAAACTCTGCGGCTCGATCGGCACGTCGCAGTCCGGGCAGTACTGCGTACCCAGCTTGACGTACAGCAGACGCAGAAAATGATAGATCTCGGTCAGCGTCGCCACGGTGCTCTTGCGACCGCCGCGGCTGGTGCGCTGCTCTATGGCCACTGTCGGCGGAATGCCGAAGATGGCATCGACGTCCGGGCGCGACGACGGCTGCACGAACTGGCGCGCATAGGCGTTGAGCGATTCGAGATAGCGACGCTGCCCTTCACCAAACACGATGTCGAAGGCCAGCGTCGACTTGCCGGAACCGGACACACCGGTGACGACGGTGAACTTGTCGCGCGGCAGTTCGACGTCGACGTTCTTCAGATTGTGCTCGCGAGCGCCATGAATGCTGATGGCATTCGCCCGCGGACGATGAGCGGACGCGGCGAGCGGTACGACGCTGTGTCGATCGGCAATCTTCCAGCCGCTCTGAATTTCGCGCAGCGCCTTGCCGGTGTGAGATCCCGGCACCTTCATGACTTCCGCCGGCGTGCCGACCGCCACAATCTCGCCGCCCGCTTCACCGCCTTCGGGCCCCAGATCGATCAGCCAGTCGGAGGCGGCAATGACATCCAGATTGTGCTCGATGACCAGCAACGAATGCCCGGCCGCGATCAGGCGCCGGAACGCACGCAACAGCTTCGCGATATCGTCGAAGTGCAGGCCCGTCGTGGGTTCGTCGAATAGAAACAATTTTCCGGGGGTGGCGTCGTCGGGTCTCGCGGTCGCGCTTTCGGCCAGATGACCCGCCAGCTTCAAACGCTGCGCTTCGCCGCCGGAGAGCGTCGGCACGGGCTGGCCGAGCCGCAGATAGTCCAGGCCCACTTCCGCGAGCGGCCGCAATGTCGCCAGCACTTCGCGCTCGCCAGCGAAGAACTCAACCGCTTCGGACACCGTCATGTCGAGCACGTCGGCGATGCTGCGGCCCGGACCGGGTCCGCGATTCAATGTGACTTCGAGGATCTCGCCGCGGTAGCGCCGGCCGTTGCAATCCGCACAACGCAGGTACACATCCGACAGGAATTGCATTTCGACGTGCTCGAAACCATTGCCGCCGCAGGTCGGGCAACGGCCATTGCCGGAGTTGAAGCTGAAGGTGCCGATGGTATAGCCGCGCTCCTTGGCGAGCGGCTCGTGCGCGAACAGCTTGCGGATGGCGTCGAACGCGCCGACATAGCTGGCGGGGTTGGAACGCGTGGTGCGACCGATCGATGTCTGATCGACCATCACGACCGCACTGAGGCTCTCCGCGCCTTTGACGCTGTCGTGCTCGCCCGGCGCTTCGGTCGGCTTGCCGAAGTGCTTGAGCAGCGCCGGATACAACACGTCTTGAATCAAGGTCGATTTGCCCGACCCGGAGACGCCGGTCACGCAAACCAGGCGTTGCAACGGAATGGAAACGTCGATGCCCTTCAGATTGTGCTGGCGCGCGCCCTGCACGGTCAGGGTGGCACTGGGTGCCCCCAGTGTGGCCGCCGGCGATATCTCGCTGACCTGCTTGCGCCCGAGCAGATAATCGGCGGTGAGCGAACGCTCCGCATGTTTCAGCTCCGAGGGCTCGCCAAAGAATACGATCTCGCCGCCTTTCTCGCCGGGACCGGGACCCACGTCGATCAGCCGATCGGCGGCCTGCATCACCTGCGGGTCGTGCTCGACCACCACCAGCGAGTTGCCCGCGGCCTTGAGTCGACGCATCACATCGATCACACGCCCCATGTCGCGAGGATGCAGGCCGATGGAGGGCTCATCCAGCACGAACAAAGTATTGACCAGCGACGTGCCCAGCGCCGTCGTCAAGTTGATCCGCTGCACTTCGCCACCGGACAGCGTGCGCGACTGCCGATCGAGCGTGAGATAGCCGAGCCCCACATCGAGCAGATAACCGAAGCGTCCGCGGATCTCGCGCAGAACCAGATCGCTCGCTTCGTCCAGCGGAGCAGGCAGCGCCAGGCGGTCGAAGAATTGTTTGCATCGGTCGATGGGCAGCAGCATCAACTCGTGAATGCCAATGCCCGGCAATTCCGCCAGCTGCGCATCGGTCCATTGCACGCCCTTCGGCTTGAACCGCAGATTGTCGGGTAGCACCGCCTTCGCGTCCGCGCGCGTTCCCAGACGCCACAGCAAGGCATCAGTCTTCAATCGCGCGCCGTCGCACGCCGTGCAAGGCGTATACGCACGGTACTTCGACAGCAAGACGCGAATGTGCATCTTGTAGGACTTGGTTTCGAGCCAGGCGAAGAAGCGCCGCACGCCGTACCACAGCTTGTCTTCCCAGCTGCCCTCGCCTTCGAGCACCCATTGACGCTGTTCCTCGGTCAGCTCGCGCCAGGGCACGTCGATGGGAATGTTTCTTTTACGCGCGTACTTGATGAGATCGTCCTGGCATTCGCGATACGACTCGGTCTGCCACGGACGGATCGCGCCGCCCTTCAGCGTCTTGCTTTCATCCGGAACGATCAGGCCGAAGTCGATGCCGATGATGCGCCCGAAGCCGCGGCATGAATCGCACGCGCCCAGCGGAGAGTTGAACGAGAACAGGCTGGGCGTGGGCTCACGATAGTGAATGTCACAGTCGGCGCAGTGCAGGTCCGATGAGAATCGCCACGTTGCAGCCGTTGCCGGCGGCGCAGTCTCGTTCTCGCTCGCCCGCGCACTGCCACTGGACGCCTCCAGAACATGCACAGCGACGCGGTCGCGCCCGACGCGCAACGCCGATTCGAGAGCTTCGATAACCCGCTCGCGATCGGTGCTGTCGAAACGGAAGCGGTCCTGAGTCATCTCCAGGATGAGGCTCGCCTGCTCTTGCTCGGCACCCTCGGCAACTTTCTTCTTTGCCGCCTTCTTTCTGGCGCCCTTGCCTTTCGCGGACTCGTTCTCGGCGACACGAGGCGCGATGCGCTGAAACAGACGCGTATAACCCTGCTTCTCCAGCAGACTCAACACTTCGGACTCTTCGAAATTCGCCGGCACCGGCACGGGGAAAGTGACGACGATGCGCGCATCGGTACGACCGAGCGCTTTCAACCGCGCGCCAAGCTCTTCATAAATGCTCTGCGCGGAATCGCGCTTCACCGGCGCCGCGCATTGACGGCAATACACCTGCGCGGCGCGCGAGAACAGCAGCTTCAAGTGATCGTTGAGCTCGGTCATCGTGCCGACCGTGGAGCGCGAGGTGCGCACCGGATTGGTCTGGTCGATGGCGATGGCCGGCGGGATGCCGTCGATGCGCTCGACTTGCGGACGATCCATGCGATCGAGGAACTGCCGCGCGTACGGCGAGAAGGTCTCGACATAGCGGCGCTGCCCTTCGGCGTACAACGTGTCGAAGACCAGCGAGGACTTGCCCGAACCGGACACGCCGGTCACCACGATCAGCTCCCCGGTGGGCAATTCGAGGTGCAGGTTCTTGAGATTGTTCTGGCGCGCGCCGCGGATGACGATGGACTGGGACATGCTCACCAATGGCCGGAGGCCATGAACATTGTAGGAAAAACGGAACCGGGAGCCCGGGAGGAGTAGATGCGGATTGTAAGCACAGCTTCAACGGCGCGCTCACCCGGCCGCGCATTGAATCGCCGAAAGCTGTCAATCCTTGTCTAGTTAGAATCGCCGGCCGCCACCAGCGGCGGCAATGGACAGTGGACCGTCGCACAGACGGCCCGCAGCAGCTCGGCTTCGCCCAGGGTCAGCTGCTGGTCGTGGGTTACCGTCTTGACCAGCGCCTCCACCAGCTGTTCCTTCATGATGGGCGCCAGCTGATCGAGCCGGCTCAGCGCCAGATCCAGCGGATGGGACCAATGCGCCAGAGTGACGAACGACGGCCGCTGCCGGGGCAAAAGATGATGGACCCCTGCCTCGTAGGCCCGACGCGCCGCTGTCGCATCGCTGTGACCGTGCTGGGCGATGACGGAGAACAACACCTGAATGTCCTGTTCCACGGCGCGCAGCGGCAGCTGCCGCGTGCGAAGCACCGGGTTCAGGTCATCATTGAGGTGGACTTGCGCCAGCTTACGCAGCACATAGCTCTGCAACGAGACGCGTCCTTCCCGTTGCAGCATGCCGTTCAGAGTGGACATCAGCTGCATGCGCTCATCGCGGGTCAGCTGACGAAGGGCTGGAATTGCGCCCAACAGCGCGGGCATGCGCTGCTCCGGCTCGAGCGAATCCACGCCAGTCAACAACTCGGCAATGGCGTCCGCCACTTGGGAGCCCAGCTGCCGACTGATGAATTGCCGCTGCCGCTCTCGCGCCTCGGCGTTCGAATCAAGCGCCAGCGCCAGTAGCAGTGCGCGCGCCGAATACGCATGGTGGCTCGCCGCGACGACGGCGTCGGGGAGCGATTTGCGAATATCCCGCGCCACCTGCATGTGGATCGTCCCCGGATTGCCAACCAAGCGGGCGACGCTCGTCGACGCCGCCACACCGGGCACATTGAGCAACGATTCCAAGCGCTCCACGGATGTTTGTTTCTCGGCCAGGTCGGCTTTTTTCTGTTCGGCGATTCGCGCCATCTCCGCCCGAGCACGCTCGAACTCCTTCGGATCGAAGCGCGGATCGATGGCCTTGAGCCGCTCTTCCAACGGCGGATGCGTGGCGAAGAACCGGCTCATGCCGGGTGCGAACAGCATATGCGCCACTTCTTCCACTTCCGGATTGCCGATTTTCGAACCGCCCGAGACCGCGCCGATTTTCACCAGGGCGCCACGCAAGCCGGTCGGGTCGCGCGTGAACTGCACAGCCGACGCGTCCGCCAACTCCTCGCGACGGCGCGCAACGGCGGCCTGGATCAAGCGCCCGAAGAACAGCCCGATGTAGCCGATCGTCAATACCGCCAGAGCCACGAGGATCACCGGCGTCGTTTTCTTCGAATCGCGACCGCCGCCGCTATGGCGCAATACGGTCCGCCCGATCAGCGCGATCACCAGCAAGCCGAACAGCAGCCCCATGAGCCGAATGTTCAGCCGCATGTCGCCGTTCAAGATGTGACTGAACTCGTGCGCGATCACGCCTTGCAACTCGGCGCGATTCAACGACTCGAGCGTGCCGCGGGTGACACCGATCGCCGCGTTGGCAGGATTGTGACCGGCGGCGAATGCGTTGATGCCGCGCTCCTGCTCCAGCAGATAAACCTCAGGCATGGGCACGCCGGAGGCAATGGCCATTTCTTCGACCACGTTCAGCAGCCGTCGCTGCTGCGGATCGGTGGTATCCGGTGAGACTCGCACGCCACCCAGCGAGCGCGCGACCACGCCACCGCCACCACCGAGCACCGCGGATTTGTACATGCTCGCAAACCCGATGATGGCTGCAACGACCGCCGTCGTCACCACGACCGCGCGCGGGTGCGCACCGATCCAGTCCATCAGCGACGGCGCCTGCCCGTAAAAGTTCTGTTCGGCCTGCATGAGCACGACGATGACGACCAGATTCACGGCCACGACCACACTGATGACCGCGAGCGCGAACAGCACGACCAGCAAGCGCGACGTGCGTCGCGACTGCTCCTGTCGCTCGAAGAAGTTCATGCGCCTGACCTGCGCCGGGCCGGTGCCTGTTAGAACTTCACCACGGGGACGGCGCGCTTCTCGGGCGACTCGATCTCCAGCAGCTGCGCCGGCAGGAACGAGAACATGTTCGCAACGATGCTGTTCGGGAACATTTCACGGCTGTTGTTGTACGTCATGACGGCATCGTTGAACGCCTGGCGCGCGAACGCGACCTTGTTTTCGGTCGAGGTGAGCTCTTCCGACAACTGCATCATGTTCTGATTGGCTTTGAGATCCGGATACGCCTCGGCCAGCGCGAACAGCCGGCCGAGCGCGCCGCTCAGCGCGTTCTCGGCGCCGGACAGTTGCTGGACAGCATTGGGATCGGTCGGATTGGCGGCGGCGTTCTTCAAGCCCGTAACCGCGGCATTCCGAGCGGTGATGACTGCTTCGAGCGTTTCGCGCTCGTGCTTCATGTAACCCTTCGCCGTTTCCACCAGGTTCGGAATCAGGTCGTGACGGCGCGTGAGCTGCACGTCGATCTGCGCGAACGCGTTCTTGTACGCGTTCCGGCCGCCGACCAGCCGGTTGTAGATGGAAACGAAGAAAATCGCGATCAGCACGATGACGATGAAAACGATCCAGCCCATCTGACGACCTCCACGGCGAATGCCGCATCAAAGCATACCGAATGTGCCCGGCTCACGGCCGCATCGCCGGCCAACGGCCGTCGGGCACCGGCAAGCGGCGTTCGCCGGCACCGGTAAGTGACTCAGTTCACAGCTTGCAGGCGGGCCTCGGCCGCGAGCGCGCTTTCCAGCCAGGCCTGGACCGCGCCGCTTGCGATCTGACCTCGCAGCCATCGATCGACCCGGCCGCGCAACGCCTCGTCTTGCGGTAGCAGGATCGCTTTGTCACCGCGCGTGAACGTAGCTGAAGTCGCGCGACACAGGCGTTTGTCACGACGCGTCTGCAGATCGACTTCGACGTCATCCGTCACCATCACATCGGCCCGGCCGGCCGCGATCTCGGCAAAGATCGTGCGATTATCCGGATGCACGGTGACGTGGGCGTGACTCAGCCGCTCGCGCACGAACTGTTGATTGGTCCCGCCCGGATTGACCACGACCCGCACGTCAGGCCGGTCGATCTCGGCGACCGTGTCGAAGCGCGACTCGGTGCCACAGCGGACGATGGGCGTCTTGCCGCCCCGATGATAGGGAACGGAGAACGCCGCGACCCTGGTACGTTCGGGCGTGATGCTGACGCCGCCGAGCGCCACGTCGAAGCGCCCGGCCTGATGGTCCCGCATCAGCGTGCTCCAGGTCGTGCTCACGAACTGCGCCTGCGCGTCGAGCGATTTCGCCAACGCCTCGCCCATCTGCACATCGGCGCCGGAAAGCTCGCCGCCGCGCTCCAGCGTGAACGGCGCGTAGTCGCCGGTCATGCCGATGCGAAGCACCTTGCTCGCCTCGATGCGCTCCAGTACCGGCATGGCCGACGGACGCAACTGGCTCAGCGCTTTCAGCACCGCGCCTTGATCGTCCTTCTGCAGACCCGGCATGGCGATCTTCGCGGCCTGCGATCGATAGCGCGACGCAAAGTCATCGCTCATCAGCTCGGGCAGCGCGAGATAGATGGCGCGCATCAACTCGTTCCCCAAGCGGTCCAGCGCCGGGCGCAGCTCCTGCTTCAGATCCCTCACGGGCTCATCGGTCGAGCTCCGAGCCCGCCACGCCGCAATGAAATGTTCCTGCACCTCGCTGGCCATGCGAATCTGCAGCGAGAACAATTCGCGAGCCGACGCGGGGTCGATGCCGAGCCGCTGCGCCTGGGCGACAGTCGCCTCCAGGACCTGCTGCTCGCGAGCAGCATCGGTGACAGGAGCGTCGTTGGCGTACTTCCACGCGGCTACCGAGCGCATCAGCTCGAGCCGCTGCTGCATGAGATCGAACACTCGCGCCACTTCATTCGGCCCGGTAAAAGTCGCCCCGGCGGCAACACCCGCCATGAGCAACATGGCCAAGGCTGCGCAAATACGTTGGTGCAGTGACATGCCTCCTCCTCAAGACGAGGAAATGTAGCATTTCATGCCATGCACCTGGGCGCACGGATGTGCCCCGCCGCCACAGGCGGCGAGCGCTCGTCAGGACAGGGAGCTCGATCGGTCGGTGGGTGCTTACTTAGCGTCGCGTGCCGAACAGATCGAACAGTCTGCTCAACAGCGTGGGCTCGAACACGTCGACCTCCATCGGCGTGCGCATGATCGGCACGTCCGCCAGGTTCACGCGAATCTCGTCCTCGCCGCGCGGCTTGGAGAAGTCATATACCCGGGTGGTCGGCGCAGCGGGGCGACAAACCTGCGGCTGGGCGGGGCTGGCGGCGCTCATCGATTCCTCCAAAGCGTCCCTGGGGAGAGTCGCGGCAGACTAGAGGAAGCGGTCGAGCCGCCATGTGAGACAAATCACGTTCGCACGTCATGTGCAATGATCGAATGCGGCGGGCTGACGTCGCGCAGATTTATGTCGTGCGATTGTCGCCGAGGACCGACGACGCACCCTCTTGCGCCTGGCGCTGAATTACAGAACGTTGCACCAATGTTGCCCACCCCGACAATCTCGCTGCTCATCGCGACGCTGTTGCTGGCCGCTGGCTGTTCGAAACAACCAGAGTCATCGGCACCGCCGAGCCAACCTCTGGTCGAGCTCAGCGCTGCAGATCCGCAGCCTGCGGCGACCCAGCAGTTTCGCAGCTCGTTTGCACCCGGCGGCATCGCCGCGACTTATCGCGCCGAATTCAAGGAAGGAAAGATCCAGAGCCTGGAAGAAACGCGCGGCGCAAACTCCCAAACCGGCAGTTATGAATTTCTTGGCGCGCGTTTGATGAAATATCGGGGTGCCGCGCTGAGCTCCAACGACAGCATCGAGCTGCAATTCGACGAACAGGGCAAGGTGCTGCAAGCACGAGCCGGCGACCGATCCGTGAGCGCCGAAGAAATCACCGCGATACGTGATCGCGCCCAATCATTGCGCAGTCACGCAGTCTCTCAGTACGCGGTGAAGGGACACGAACAGATCTCACTCCCGACGAAGCGGTAATCGGATCTCCACGCGCAATCCGCCATTGGCCGCGTTCTGCGCTCGAACCTCTCCTTGATACAAGCCGACCACGCGCGCGGTAATCGCAAGCCCGATACCGGTGCCGCCCGAATCCCGATCGCGCGACTCGGCAACTCGATAGAAGGGCTCGAAGATGCGGGCCAATTCCGCCTCGGGCACGCCCGGGCCACGATCCTGGATCGTGATCAACGCATCGCGATGCTCGCGAACCAGCGATACCGCGACCGCCGAGCCCGCCTTGGTGAAGCGCACGGCATTGCGCAGGACGTTCTCGATCGCGCTGCGCATGAGATCGTGATGGCCGTTCAGCCAGAGACTTTCGCCGGGGGTCCAATCCACATTCTTATCCGCGCCGCTCGCTTCCAGGCGCGCGTCTTCCACGACCTCGTTCAACAAAGTCGTAAGATCGATGGGCTCGAGCGGCAGCGTCGGCTTGTACGAGCGCAGCTGCGAGAGCTGCAGGATCTGACCGATCAAAGTATCCAGACGCTCGGCTTCCAGCTCGATGCGGTCCAGCTGTTTGAGGATGTCCGCCTGCGGTCGTCGCGCCAGGCCCGACGCGACCCGAAGCCGGGCCAGGGGCGAGCGCAGCTCATGCGACATCGCTCGCAGCAGGTCTTCTCGTGACGCAATCAGCGTGCGAATGTGATCCGCCATTGCGTCGAAGTCCCGCGCCAATACGCCAAGCTCGTCGCGCCGGCTCGAGAACTCCTCGCCCACTCTGGAATCCAGATTGCCCGCCGCCAGCGAGCGCGCACTCGACTGCAGCCGTTCCAGCGGCTTGCTGATGTAATGCGCCAGCCACCAGCACACCAGGCCGCTGATCACCAGCGCAAACGCGAACACGACGATGCGCACGTCGGAGGCCTGCAACGGACTGATCGGCGAGCGCTGCCCGATCATCACCGTATAAACGGTGCCGTCGCGATCCGTGAACAGCGGCGTCAGCAGCAGGGGATCGTCGCGACCGTTGGGCGGCGGCTCGCGGCCGAAGAAGCCGGCGTCCTTCAGTCGATTCGCGTAGCTGCGATAGGTGGGCGGCAACGGCCGTTGCAGAATGTCCTGACCATCCGGCCGCACGACATAGATGCGCCGGCCCGGATAGCGGTCTTCGGCGCTCTCGATCCAGCGGTACAGATCCGCCATGCCGCCGACCAGCAGCCGATTGGAGGCTTCCGAAGAGAGTTGTCGAATGTTCGGTGACGCCGTTTGATCGCGCTGAAAGCGATACCACGCAACCGCCGCCGTAGTGGCGAGTACCAGCAGCGTCGCCACCCAGAACGACAGGAAGATTCGAAGGAACAGCGAGCGCACGGCGTTCTCGCAGCGCTAGGCAGTTTGCTCGGCACGCGCCTCGCCGACGGCGATCAACACGTAGCCCGCGCCCCGAATGCTACGAATCTCCGGCAGGCCGTTCTCGCCCAGGCCGAGCTTGCGACGCAGGTTGCTCACATGAGTATCGATGCTGCGGTCGTAAGGTGTCAGACGCCGGCCGAGCACGCGCTCGGTCAGCGACTCACGCGATTGCACCTGTCCGACCGCTCGCATCAATACTTCGAGCAGCCGCAGCTCGGTGCCGGTCAACCGCACCGACTGACCGGACAATGTGACTTCGAACGTGGCGGGATCGAGGCGTAACGGTCCAACGCTCACGGGATGCGCGGGCGTATCGGCATCACGCGGCGAAAAACGCCGCAGCACGGCGCGCACTCGCGCTACCAGCTCGCGCGGATTGAAAGGTTTCGAAAGATAATCGTCGGCGCCCAACTCCAGGCCGACGATGCGATCCACGTCCGCGCCATGCGCCGTCAGCATGATGACGGGGACCGAGAGGCTGTGCCGCAGACGACGCAACACTTCGAAGCCGCTCAGCGACGGCAGCATCACATCCAGGATGACCAGATCGAACGGATGCGACTCGCCGCTCAGGCGGTCGAGCGCCTCGGCGCCATCGCGCACGATGGACACCTGGAAGCCCTCGCCGGTCAGATACTCGGTGAGCATCTGGCCCAGCTCGCGGTCGTCGTCGACGATCAGTACAGAAGCAGGCAAGGTCATGGTTCGATCCATAGGCGCTCGGCTCGGTCCCAAGCCCGCCCGTCGGGCGGGCGCCGCTGGACCATGGCATATCGAAAACGCCTCGGTTGCGAAGTTTCGTCAAGTTCTGCCTACAACCGGGCGGCCCCCTCCGGACGATACTTCGTTTCGAGCGACTCCGTCGATGCGCCCCGCCGCTGACGCCCCTGTCGGTCGTTTGCCGTCGGCGCCGGCCGCCGGAACCCGCTTTTCTGGCACCGCGTTTTCTCACCGACGAGACACTCAATCCGACCAACAAGGAGACGATCATGACCCGATCGATTGCATTCCTGGCGGCCGCCTTGCTGTCCGTGACTGCGTTCGCCGGCGACAACAAGGACAAGAAGGACCCGGCGATGAAATCCTCCGCGATGACCTTCGAGTCGCTCGACAAGAACGGCGATGCGCAGTTGAGCAAGACGGAAGCCGCGGCCGACAGGTCGCTGGCGGACAGCTTCGCCTCGGCCGACACCAATGGCGATGGTTATCTGAGCAAGACCGAATTCATGGCTCGCAGCAAGAGCTGACCTCCCGTCCAGTGCCGAAACCCACCCTGCCGCACGTCCAGTGCGGTAGGGCCGGGTCGTCTCTGCTACCCTTGCTCCATGGCCGTACCCTGGATACAGATCGTGCAGCTCGTGCCGTCCATCCTCGATGTGTCGCGCGAACTGTTGAAACGCACCAAACAAATGCCGCCCTCCGAGGCTGTACCGATCCCGCAGGACAGCGGTGAGCTGGTGGAGCGCATCCTGCGGCTGGAGGAAAACGAGCGGCGTCAGGCCGAGCTGGTCAATGAAATGGCCCAGCAGCTGGCGAACTTGACGCGCGCCCTGACCTCCCTGCACCGCCAGTCGTTATGGCTCGGCGGCACCGCGGTGGTGGCCATCGTCGTCGCCGTGATTGCGATCGGGATGGCCGCCAGCCAGTGAACGATCGCTACTTTGCTGCGGCCTGATACAGCGGCAGCACGCGCGGCACGTTCTTCTCGAGATCGCGAATGCGCGACTCGCCCGAGGGGTGCGTGCTCAGGAATTCCGGCGGACCGCCGCCGCCCGCCTTGCTCATTTTCTGCCACAGCGTGACGGCCGCATTTGGGTCATAGCCCGCGCGCGCCATCAGCTCCAGACCGATGCGATCGGCTTCGGCTTCCTGCTCACGGCTGTGCGGCAAGGTGAATGTCACGGCCGACACCTGACTGGCGATCTGCATCGTCGTCGCCTCGGCGCCCGTCGCAACCGCCACGCCGGCCAGCACGGCCTGTTCGGCGTACGCGCGAGACATGCGTTCGCGCGAGTGTTCACGCAAGGCGTGAGCGATTTCGTGACCGATCACTGCGGCAAGCTCCGCATCGGTGGGTTTGATCGTATCGATCAACCCGGTGTAGACCATGATCTTGCCGCCGGGCATGCAGTACGCGTTCACGTCCTCGGACGTCTCCACGTTGACTTCCCAATGCCAGCCGGGCGCATCCGGCCGGAAGATCGCGGTTTGCGGAATCAACCGCTGCGAAATCTTCTGCACGCGGTCGTAGGCCTGTTTGTCCGTGTTCAACGCGCCGGCCTGGCGCGCCTTGTTCAGTTCCTGGTCGTAAGCGACCTTGGCGCCCTGGTCCACCTTCTCGGACGACACCGCCATCAACTGCTTGCGCGTGACACCGATGGTGCCAGGCTGAGTGGTCTGGACGCTTTGACAGGCCGTGACCAGGATCGCGGCGGCGGCAATGAGCAGGGAACGTAGGCGCATGGGAATCCTCCGGGGAGGGCACAGATTCTAAATCTGTCCCCTGTAATGTCACTATTGCTTGGGTGGTTCCTGCTTCGGCGCTTCGGGATTGCCATTGGTCACATAGCGCGCCAGGCGCTGCAACTGCCCGCCGAGCACTTCATCGACGATCGGCGCCCAATCGGCGAGCGGCCGGTCGGCAAAGCCGCCCACGTTGTATGTGAACGTGATGCGCGAGCCGCCCGCCGCCGATTCGATCTGCCAGGTCATCACGCCGTTGACACCGAACTCCTGCAATGGCCCGAGCGCGCCATGCACTCGCAACGTCTTCGCCGGCTGCGCATACACCACCGTACCGTGCTCGATGCCGGCGTAGAGACTCAGCTTCTCGCAGAAACAACCGCGCACATAGGGTTCGAGCGACAGGTTGCGCGCATCGCCTGAATACGTGTGCTCGGGGTCCCACCATTTTGCGATGTCCGCGAGCGCCGCCCAGATGACCGGTGGCGCGACATTGGGCGCCTCGGCGATGTGACGCAGATTGAAGCCATTCGGCCCGGCACTGACGATCTCCGCCCGCGCCGCGCCCGCCACCGACCAGGCGCCCAGGACAGCCGTCGCGATCAGGCATGCTCGCATTGTTGTTTCCTCTCCAGGGGGCAACCGCTTCAGGCCGCGCATGGTAATCCCTGCCAGTCAAGGATGGTACGCTAGCGCCCATGAGCAAGAAAAAAACCCATGCTTCCAAGAAGTCAGCCAACGCCGCCTTGCCCGAGGCGCACGTGCAGACTCCGACGGTGAGCGAACAGGACGCGCGTCAGGCCGTCGAGACCCTGTTGCGGTGGGCGGGCGAAGATCCGTTGCGCGAAGGCTTGCGTGACACGCCCAAGCGCGTCGTCAGCGCCTATCGAGACTGGTTTTCCGGCTATCTCAGCGATCCTGCCGATTATCTGCGCCGCACCTTCGAGGAGGTGGAAGGTTACGACGAGATGATCGTGCTGCGGGACATCGAGTTCGAAAGCCACTGCGAGCATCACATGGCGCCCATCATCGGGCGCGCGCACGTGGGTTACCTGCCCACCAACAAGGTGGTGGGCATCAGCAAGCTGGCCCGCGTCGTCGACGGTTATGCGCGCCGCTTCCAGGTCCAGGAAAAACTCACGGCGCAAATCGCCCGGTGCATCAACGACGTGCTCAAGCCGCGGGGCGTGGGCGTCGTGATCGAAGCGATCCATCAATGCATGACCACGCGCGGCGTGCACAAGCGCGGCGTGTCGATGATCACCAGCAAGATGCTCGGCGACTTCCGCGAGGACGCCCGCACCCGCAACGAGTTCCTGCGCTTCATCGACATCTCCAACACCTGATGCCGGGCAGGATGCCCGGGTACGGCGGGCGCACATTTAACACTCGACCTCGGGGAGTCCCGCAATTCCTGGCGCGCACGCCGCGAGTGTGACGGCGGTCTCGTTCGGAACTTCGTCACAGTCCTAGCATCCGGAGCCAGGTGACATTGGCTTCGTAGAACAACGACGAGCGGATGCAGAGGTCAGATGTGAACGCGGCGGCCGGGACGACGATGCAGGAGCCTCAACCACGCCCCCTGCGCGTACGCGCCGAGCACATCTCCCTCGACACGGGCCAGGACGACGACTTCGCTGCGACGAAGAAGCGACCGCATCGCCCGACCCGCATGAGCTACACGCTCGCCAGCAAGCTGCGGGGCTGCGTCACGCACCTGGGCCTGCTCGACGATCATTTCCTGTCCGTGCAACTGACGCGGCCCGACATCGAGCCGCGCAAATACGATTTCGACCTGCGTTTCGCCAACGCCAAGCCGCTCATCGTGCGTCACATCGCCTGGTTCTGGCTCGCGCTCGCGATCAGCCTGGCGGCGCTCGCCACGTGCGCGCTGTGGCTGCTGTGGCCCAGGAACGCCGCCGAATGGATCCATCCCGTGCCATTGACCGCAGTGGCCGCGCTGCTGGCGTCCGCCGCAGCGGTGCTGATGTTTCTACGGCGCACCACCGAATCTCTCGAGTTCACCAGCGTTCACGGCGGGGTCACGTTGGTGAGCGTGACCGGCGCGATCGGCAGCGCGCGCGAGGGCAAGAAATTCTTCATCGAGCTCATCAAGAGCATCAACGCCGCGAAGCTCGCGCGACCGCAGCCGCCTCATCAATTCCTTCGCGACGAAATGCGCGAGCACCATCGATTGCGCGAACTGGGCGTGCTGACGGAAGCGCAGTACGAAACGAGCAAGTCGCGCATCCTGGCTTCTCATTGAGGCGCAGTGCGCTGACCGAAGCGCTCCACGTCGATCTCGGCTCGCAGCGGCAGATGATCGGACGCACGCCTGGCGAGTGCCGTGCGATGCACCTTCACTGAAACGATGGCCTGCACCGGCCGCACCCAGATCCTGGTCAGCGCCAGAAACGGCCAGAACGACGGAAACTCCGGCGGCGCCAGCGCCTCGCCCAGAATCTTGTGCGCATCGCGCAGCGTACCCGCGTGCGGAAACCATTCGTTCATGTCACCGAGCACGACCGTTGGGTGCTCCGGCGGCGATGCTGCGATGGCCGCGAGCAACTGCCGCCATTGAAAGCGACGCTCCGATCGGCTGAGCCCGAGATGAGTGGCGATGACGCGCAGTGCGCGACCACCGACATCCAGCTCTACGTCGATCGCGCCGCGCGGCTCCAGCCATTTACCGAAGCTCAGATCATGTCGATGCACGCTGATTACGGGCAGCCGGGTCAGCAGCGCATTTCCGTACTCGCCGCTGTGTCGCACGATGCGCAGGCCGGGAATGGCGGCCATGTCCATGGCCTCGGACAGATACTCCAGCTGCTTCGAGTCCTCCTCGTCGCCAGGCTCGTTATCCACTTCCTGGAGCGCATAGATGTCGCAGTCGAGCTCTTTGAGCACGTCCGCGATGCGCGCAGGCGAGCGGCGCCGGTCGAGCCCGACACAGCTATGAATGTTGTACGAACCGATGGAAATGCGGCGCGCGCCGGGCGCCGGCGCCGCGACCGCTTCACTCGGCACTCCGGCCTCAGACAATGCGCGCGTCGCTGACGCCATGTCTCTGGGAGGTTGCTGCTGCCGAGATCAGCCAGCGGCGCACCAGCCATGAAGCGCCGATGAGTAACGACAGCACGAGCGCGATCGCCCAATAATTGATGCGCCGGGGATCATCCAGCCAGGTCGAGAGCTGATCGCCGAATACCGTCGAGGTGAGCGTGCCCGGCAGGATGCCGATCGCCGTCCCCAGCAAGAACTCCCACAGCCGCATGCGGATCGCGCCGGCCACGACGCCTTCCACTGCGAACGGCGCCAAGGGCACCAACCTCAGTGCAGTCATCGCCAGCAGGCCGCGACGACGCAACACTTGCAGAATCCTGTCCATTTTTGCGCCCGCGATGCGTCGGACCATGACGGGATCGAGTCGCTTGCCTGCGACGTACGAGCTCCACGCGGCCACCTGAATGCCAGTCATCGCGATGACGAAACCCCAGATCGGGCCGTACGCAATGACGGCAAACAAGGTGATGAGCGGCCTTGGAAACATCACATACGACGCCGGCGTGAACGCGAGCACCGTCACTATCGGCACCCACCAGGTCTGGCCGACTTCGCGCGCCCAGCCCATGATGCGATTGCCTTCGAGATAGACGGACAGCGGCGTGAACTTCCACAGCGCAGTCAATGCAATCACCATGACCGCGATGCCTGCCAGCTTGCCCCACGAGGGGCCGGTCGGCGCTGCAAATACCCCCGGCGACTGCGCCCCGTCAGTCCGGTTGGTCACAAATGCACCAGCGTACTGATCCGCCATGCTGCTCTCGGGGCTGCGCGGGCTGAAGATCTGCGCGAGGTCCGCGAGCTCGACCGGCCTCTCGGGATCGGCGACGCTGATGACACTCAGCAGCGTGTCCGAGACCTGCGGCAATTCGGTCAGCGGCTTCAGGGTGCGGTCGTCACGCTGCAGCTGATCGATCGCATCGCGCAGGTTACCGACGTTCGAGATCGTTTCGTTCACCTGCTCCACTGCGAAGCCCAGATGCTCCGCGAGCAGCAGCGAACGCAGACCGCGAATCTGCTCCTGGATGTCCTGCCGGCCGCGCGCCTCGATAGTGAGATCGCATTCGGTGTCGAGCCCCATCGAGCGGTTCGCCAGATTCGCCGAGCCGATGCGCACCATGTCGTCGTCGATGACGATCATCTTGGAATGCACGTCGATGCAGGTGCCGGCCTTCAAGCCCTCGATGAACGGATAGTAGACGCGGAAACGATTGTGTCGATCGGCGTCGCGCAGCTTCTGTATCAGGCGTTTGCGCAGCGTCTGCATGGTGACTTCTTCCAGCCAGCCATGACTCAGCTCGCGCAGCACGACGATGATCTCGGGGCCGTCCGGCTCGGCGAGCCGCGCAGCCAGTGCCTCGCCCACCTTGTCGGCGGTGAAATATTGATTCTCGATGTAGATGCTGTTCCTGGCGGCAGCGATCATGTCGAGATACAGCGTCTCGATTTCTCTGATGCCGGCATCGCCGTTCACCGCGGGCGCGGTGCGCGAGATGCCAATCTCCACCTCGTCGAGATTTTCAGTCAACGACTGCGGCCAGCGCGAGGCTTTCATCTCCTCCGCTGCAGCCCTGCGACGAAACACGCGCCGCTGTGCTGCCGGCGGCCGCAGCGTCTCGCCCGTCGCCTTACGCCAACGTTCACGCACCAGATCGCCCAGCGCCCGCGCGGCGTCGCCTTCGACGGCCATCATCAAATCGTGGAACGGCGGATACGCCGCGCCTTTCACGTGCCGATGCTCGTTCTCCGGCGCGTGGTCGTTGGTGTCCCAACGACGACAGGTCAGATCGATGCCGCCATTGAACGCGACCGCATCGTCGATCACCACGATCTTCTGGTGATGCGAGCCGCCGGTAGGATGCGTATTGTCATAGCGGAAATGCACGCGGCGATGCGGCTTCCAGCCCAGGCCGTAGAACGGCGCCCACTCGCGATCCAGTCCGAAGATCACCGGGTAGTCCCAGATCAGGATGTGAATGTGCAGATGACGATGGCGGCGCGCCAGCCCGTTCAAGAAATCGCCCAGCTCCAGCTCGCAATCCTTTGCGTCACGGCACAGCAGGCGCGTGCGGCTGTGAAAATCCCAGCCGGAGATCAGGATGGAGCGCCTCGCCTGACGCGCAGCATCGACGAACGCGCGGAAGTAGTTGTCGCCATCGACCACGAACGCCGCGCGCCGTGCGTTCTCCACGCGCCAGCAATTGCGGCCGGGCTGGAGCAATGTCGATGAGGCAGCGGGCACGGTCATGATCGCTGGAGGGCTTGCAAAAATGGCAAAGGGTGTCGGCGAAACGCTCGCAGCGCAGACCCGGTTCCCTTCTGTGCGATCAGTAGCCGCGGGTTACGTCAACCACCGACAGCATTTTCTCGCCGTTCGAATAGCGCCGCACATTCTCGCGCACGACCTGCAGCGGAGCTTCGGCGCCCAGGTCCGATGCCGCCGAAACGTGCGGTGTGATGATGAGGTTCGGCGCCTTCCACAAGGGATGTCCGGGAGGCAGCGGCTCGGGATCAGTGACATCGAGCGCCGCGCCCGCGATCGTTTTGCCGTTGAGCGCGGCGACCAGATCCGACGTCACCACGCTGCCGCCGCGCGCGACGTTGATGAAGTACGCGGTCGGTTGCATTTTTTCGAACAGCGCGGCGTTGAATATTCCCTGCGTCTCCGGCGTCAGCGGCGCGGTGTTCACTACGAAGTCGGCTTCGGCGGCCAGCTTCGGCAATTCATCGGCCAGGCCGACATAGCTCACATAGTCAGGACCGCTGCGGCCGCTGTTGCGAGTCGCTGTGACTTTCATGCCTAGCGCATGCGCACGCTTCGCGACTTCAGTGCCGATACCGCCGAGACCCACCACCAGCATCGTCTTGCCAGCGACCACAGCCGCACGGCCCGGCGGCAGCCGCGGCAGCCATCTGCCTTGCGCCTGCGCGGGAATATAAACATCGAATCCGCGGGTGAGCGCCAAAGTCATTGCGATCACGTGCTCGGCGATCACCGGGCCAGAGATGCGCTGCATGTTGGTGACCAGGATGTTTCGTTCCCTCACCGCCGGAATGGACACACAGTTCTCGACACCGGCGGTCACCATCTGGATCCATTGAATGGACTGGCCGGCATCGAGCACTTCGGCGTTGCAGACACCGATGCTGGCATCGATGCTGGCGATCTTCGCCCTGGCTTCGGGCGTGCCCGCAACGATGAATTCAACATCGGGCGCGGCCGAGCTCAATGCTGAACCGAGCTGCGCCGCCTGGCCGCCGATCAGAATGCGCTTGGGCTTGCGCCAGCCCTTGCGATCCTTCACCGGCGCCTCTGCCTCCTGCAGGCCGTAACGCTCGATCACATTGGACGCGGAGTTTTCCGCGGCCTTCGCTGACGCAATGAGCAGAACAGTGAGGCAGGCGCTGGCGAGGAGCGAGCGACACTTCATCCGAATCCTCCGCTGCAATCGGCAATGCGTCAGGCGACGCCGTTTTTCTTGAACCAGGCGAGCGCTTTCTGCCAGGCATCCTTGGCATCGGCTTCGACGTAGGAGGGTCGATAGTCGGCAAAGAATGCATGCGGCGCGTCCGGATATACGACGATCTGCGATGTCACTGCCGCCTTCTTCAGCGCCGTGCGCATCTGTTCGACGGTCTCGAGCGGAATGCCTTGATCCTTGCCGCCATACAGGCCGAGCACCGGCGCCTGTAAATCTGCGGCAATGTTCACCGGATGTTTCGGCTGATTCGCGCTGGGCTCGCCAACGAGGCGACCGTACCAGGCGACGCCCGCTTTGAGTTGCTTGCTGTGCGCGGCGTACAACCACACGATGCGGCCGCCCCAGCAGAACCCCGTGATGCCGAGCTTGGCGACATCGCCCTCGCCGGACTTCTGTGCGAAATCCACGGCCGCATCCAGATCGCCCATGACCTGCTCATCCGGCACCTTCCCGACGATGGGCAGGATTTCGTCGATGGACTTGAGCTTGGAAACATCGCCCTGGCGGTAGTACAGCTCGGGTGCGATCGCGAGATAGCCCAGCTTGGCGAAGCGACGGCAAATATCCTTGATGTGTTCGTGCACGCCGAAGATTTCCTGCACCACCAGGATGACCGGAAACGGCCCGCCCTTGGCCGGCATGGCGCGGTAGCCGGGAATGGTTTGATCGCCGACCGGAATTTTCACGTCGCCGGCGTCGAGGCCTTTGCTGTCGGTGCTGATGGTAGCCGCGCCAATCGGCTGCACGGCGAGTGCGAACCCTGCGGCGGCCAGGCTGCTGGCCATCATGTGGCGGCGGTTCAGCTCCATGCGCGAGAACACGTTGGCGATATCGGTGTGCAGATCCCGGCTCATGGCGTTCCCCTGGTCGATGCGTGCAAGTGGACGAGTGTAACGACGCGCCCCCGGCCTGCAAAGAATCCGTGCCAGTCGGCGCGCTGCGCGGAATTCAACAAACCGGTGCGGCCGAGGCCCGGCCCGGCGCAATTTCCGACCAGGCGCAATTGACTCCGCAATGACTCGACGCGGCGCCGAATAAGTCCTCTGTTTTTTCTTGAAAAGCGGCCGCGGACGGCTCGCCATGCATGTCTCGCAATGGCTCGAAGGGCAAGGAATTTCATGTTGACAGCGTTGGCCAATTGCCCCATGTTCGCGCCCGCTCGAACAAGGAATGTCACGCGCCACTCCTGGAGCGGCGCTCTATCAGGGGGTCGTAACATGGAAGGACGACATCGGTCCGAAGGATCTGCCGCGCGCTGGTTGTTTGCCCTACTGCTGGTTTGCAGTCTGGGCGTGCCACCACAAGTCTTCGCGCAAGCGGCTGGCTGTCAGGTTACTTACACCAAGAGTTGGGAAGGCGGTAATGGCTTCGGCGCCGAGCTCGCCATCCTGAACACCGGTCCGGCCATTACCAACGGCTGGACGCTGCAATTCACGTTCGCCAACGGCGAGCGCATCCAGAACGGCTGGCCGGTCACGTTCTCGCAGCCCTCGGGCAGCGCGCAGGTCACCGTGTCGAGTAACGCTGCGTGGAATCAAAGCATCGGCAGCGGTGCAACTTTTACTGCCGGTTTCAACGGCACGTTCACGACCTCCAACTCGACACCGACAAACTTCACGCTGAATGGCACGGCCTGCACCGGCGGCGGCTCCGGCAACACCGCGCCGATCGTGAGTTTGACCAGCCCCACCAGCGGGCAAACATTTCCTGCCGGTTCGGCCGTCACGCTCGCCGCCAACGCGAGCGATCCGGGCGGCGCGGTGAGTCGCGTCGAGTTTCGCGTCGATGGCAACTTGGTGAACACTGACACCACTTCGCCCTACAGCTTCAACGTGACCGGCCTCGCTGCCGGCAGTCACACGGCGCAAGCCACTGCATTCGACAATGGCTCGCCGGCGCTGAGCACGGCAACGGCGGCTGTGCCATTTACAATTCAAGGAACGGTGCAGCCCACGATCGTGGCGAGCCCGACGTCGCTGACGGTCGCAGGCGGTGCCAGCGGCACGGCAACGCTACGCCTGAACGCCGCGCCTGCGAGCAGCGTGACTGTCACGCTCACGCGATCGGGAAGCACAGCGATCACCGCCAGCCCGACGTCGATCACGTTCAACAGCGGCAACTGGCAGAGCGGCGTGAACGTAACCTTCAGCGCCGCCACTGGCACAGCCGCCGCGACCTCGACGTTTACCGCTGCAGCGAGTGGCTACACTTCGGCGACGGTCGCTGTAACGCGCAGTGGCGTGGTCACCGGGCGCGTCGACAATCCCTATCTCGGCTCGGGTGTTTATAACAATCCACTGTGGCGAGCGAACGCCGCCGCGTCCGGCGGCAGCGCCATCTCGATGCAGCCCACCGGCGTGTGGCTGGATCGCATCAGCGCGATCACCGGCAATGGCAGCCCCACGACGGGCAGCATGGGCCTGGTCGATCACTTGAATGAAGCATTGGCGCAGGACCAGGCGAACGGCGCCACGTCGATGACCATTCAGATCGTGATCTACAACCTGCCCGGCCGCGACTGCTCGGCGCTCGCCTCCAACGGTGAGCTCGGGCCGAACGAGCTGCCCCGCTACAAGGCCGAATACATCGACGTGATCGCCGGCATTCTGCGCCGACCGGAGTATGCGAACCTGCGCATCGTGCTGATCATCGAGATCGATTCGCTGCCGAATCTGGTGACCAATGTCACCAGCCGCCCGACCGGCACCGCGATGTGTGACACGATGCTGCAGAATCGCGGTTATGTCGACGGCGTCGGTTATGCGCTCGCGACCTTCGGCGCCATCCCGAACGTTTATAACTATGTCGATGCCGGCCATCACGGCTGGCTCGGCTGGGACACCAACTTCGGCCCGACCGTGGACATGATGCGGACGGCGGCGCTCGCCTCGGGCAGCACGCTGGCGAACGTGCACGGCTTCATCACCAACACTGCAAACACGTCAGCGCTGCAGGAGCCGTACATCGTCGTCGACAACACCACGCGTCCGTCGCGCTGGATCGACTGGAATCAATTCAACGACGAGCTGACGTATGCCCAGGCATTCCGCCAGCGCGCCGTTCAGGCCGGCTTCGATGCGAACATCGGCATGCTGATCGACACCTCGCGCAACGGCTGGGGCGGTCCGAACCGGCCGACCGGCCCGAGCAACGCCGCCGATCTCAACACTCGCATCGACGCGTCGCGCATCGACCGCCGCATCCACAAAGGCAACTGGTGCAATCCCAGCGGTGCGGGATTGGGCGAGCGGCCGCGTGCGGCGCCGGCCGCCGGTATCGATGCGTATGTCTGGATCAAGCCGCCCGGCGAGTCCGACGGCGCGAGCCAGGAAATTCCCAACGATGAAGGCAAGGGCTTCGATCGCATGTGCGATCCGACGTACGGCGGCAATCCACGAAACAACAACAACATGACCGGCGCGCTGCCGAATGCGCCGCTCTCCGGGCACTGGTTCCCGGCGCAATTCGAGGAGCTGTTACGCAACGCGTATCCACCGCTATAGGAAACAACCACGGGACCCGGCGTCGCCTCGCGCGCCGGGTCTTGCGGACAAGCGAGGAACGGGACTTCAGATGTTCAACGGAGGATGTATGAAGCTCGATGCATTACGGACGATGCTGCTCGGCGCGCTGCTGCTCATGATGGGCGGCGCCTACGGGCACGGACTGATCCAGGACCCGCCATCGCGCAACTGGTTCTGCGGCGCTCTCACCAAGCCCGATCAAGTAAACAACGGCACCGCGCAGTATCCAGTGTGCGGCCAGGCCTTCAGCGCGACCGGCGTCGACCCGAATGCCGGTTACAGTTTCATGAGCGTGCTCACGCACACGACCGGCCGCGCCGGCGTCGGCCCGCGCCAGAACGTTTGCAGCTTCAACTCGGAAACCTGGAATGGCGCCGCGACGCCCTGGGACCAGCCGATCAACTGGCCGACCACGCCGATGGCTGCCGGGCCGAAAGTGTTCACCTGGAACATTTCCTGGGGCCCGCACTTCTCGGACACCGAGGAGTTCCGTTACTGGATCACCAAGCCCGGCTTCGTGTTCCAGACCGGCAAGGCGCTCTCGTTCAGCGACTTCGAGGACACGCCGTTCTGCGTACTCAACTACAACGACGCCACGCCGAACGCCAATCCGGATGTGATTCCCAACCCGGGCGCGGCCACGTTCCAGACACGCTGCAACGTCCCGGCGCGTACCGGCCGGCACGTGATCTACGCCGAGTGGGGCCGTAATCAGTGGACGTACGAGCGCTTCCACGGCTGCATCGATGCAATGTTCCAAGGCGGCAGCGGGCCGACGCTCGATGCTCAGATCGCATTGTCGCCCGATCTCGCCGAGTTCGAAGGGGCCGGCTCGATCACATTGGATGGACGCAGCTCGACCGGATCGAATCTGAGCTATCAATGGACCGTCAGCTCCCAGAATCCGACGCTCTACACGCTCACCAACGCCAATCAATCGGTCGCGACGCTGACCCTCGCCAATCCGCAGGCCTCCTCGAACGTCACCGTCTCGCTGGTGGTATCGAGCAGCGGCTCCTCGGACAGCGCCACACGCACCATCGTCCATCGACCGGCCACGGCGTCACAGTGGTTCGATCTCGGTCCGCTGACTTCGGAATCACGCACGCTCACCGTCGGCGATCGTGTTTCGGTGCGCACGGTATCGAGCACTGGCCAGGATGCCTATTGGCCGAGCAGCCCGCTGGTCATCACTTCATCCAACGCGGCTGCCAATGCGTGGCCTCTGGCGTTGGGACAGGCGGTCAACGCAGCGAACGGCGCGGTGCGCGTTGGTGTGCTCAATGCACAAAGCCAAGTCGTGCCTCAGCAAAGCGCGACGGCCAATCGTGTGTACGCGCAGAATTCCGCCAGCATCACGAGTGCGTTCCTGCAGGTCACCCCAGCGACCACCGGCAATGGCGGTCTGACGGTGACGCCGGTCATCGCATCAAGCAGCCCCTACTACAACGAACAGCAGCTCCGCATCTCGAACACCGCGGCGGTAACCGCGCTGTCCGTAACGATCGTCGTCCAGCGAACCGCGGGCATCAGCTACAGCGGCCAATACAACACGCTCGGCAGTCAGGTCCAGCAGACCAACTCGAGCACGAGCGCCGCGATCACCTATCAGTACACGCTTGGCTCGGGACTGACGCTCAGTCCTGGAACGAATCGCACTTTCGCCGCGCAGTTCGGCGGCACGGGCACAGCCCATCCCACCGCGGGTGACACCTACTCGGTGAGCTACACCAGCGGCGGTGTGCAGTACACGCAAACCGGCACGTTCTGAGACAGCAACAGGGGGAAGTCACATGCTTTGTTCATATGCTCATGAGGCGGCAGCAATCCCGCTGCCGCCGAGCGCTAGACGCAGCTCCTGGCGACGACGCTCCGAGATGACGCCGTCGCGTTGGTTCCTTTGGCTCATGGCATTGACCATTTGTTATCTGGCCACGGCCTCCGGCGCGTTCGCGCAAAGCGCCGGCTGCCGGATTACCTACACGAAGAGTTGGGAAGGCGGTAACGGGTACGGTGCCGAGATCGCGATCCAGAACACCGGCCCGGCCATCACCAACGGCTGGACTCTGATCTTCACGTTCCAGAACGGCGAGCGCATCCAGAACGGCTGGCCCGTCTCCTTCTCGCAGCCCGCCGGCAGCGCGCAGGTAACAGTGTCGAGCAACGCGGCGTGGAATCAAAGCATCGGCAGCGGTGCGACGTTCAACGTCGGCTTCAATGGCACGTTCACCACGACCAACTCTGCGCCCGGCAGCTTCACGCTGAACGGCACTGCATGCACCGGCGGTGGCACGGGCAACACGCCACCGACGATCAGCTTGACGAGCCCGACGAGTGGACAAACGTTTCCTGCCGGCTCGGCAGTGACGCTCGCCGCGAACGCCAGCGATCCGGGTGGCGCCGTGTCTCGCGTTGAGTTTCGCGTCGACGGCAATCTGGTGAACACGGACACCACCGCGCCCTACAGCTTCAACGTAACGGGCCTCGCTTCCGGCAATCACACCGCGCAAGCAACTGCGTTCGACAACGGTTCGCCCTCTTTGAGCACGGCCACTGCCGCTGTGCCGTTCACGATTGGCGGAACGCCGACGCTGTCGATCACGGCCACACCCAGCACGTTGTCGCTGGCCGGGGGCTCGACCGGCACTTCGTCCATTCGTTTGAGCGCGGCACCGACGAGCTCGGTGACGGTGGCGATTACGCGATCCGGCAGCACCGCGATCGCGCACTCGCCGACGAGCGTCACGCTCAACAGCTCGAACTGGAACACGGGCGTGAATGTGACTTTCACCGCAGCGGCGGGAACAGGCACAGCAACGTCGACCTTCACGGCGGCGGCTTCGGGCTACACCTCGGCAACGATCACCGTTTCGCGGACCACCAGCTCCGGGGCAGTGTTCCGCGTCGATCCCAACGGCCGCATCACGAAGAACGGTCAGGTTTTTCCGGTGCGATGCGGCTCCTGGTTCGGTCTGGAAGGACGCCATGAGCCCTCCGACGACCCCACCAACCCGAGCGGCGCGCCGATGGAGCAATACATCGGCAATACGTTCTGGGCGAACGGGGGCGCAGGCACTGGACGCACGATCCAGCAGACGATGACAGAGATCAGCGGCATGGGCATCAATGTCATCCGCCTGCCGGTCGTTCCGCAGACCCTCAATGCCAACGATCCGCAAGGCCGCGATCCGTACCTGAAGAATCATCAATCGGTGCGCGTGGCGAATTCCCGGCTGGCGCTGGAGCAGTTCATCCAGGCGGCAGATCAGAACAACATCGAAGTGATGCTCGACGTGCATTCGTGTTCCAACTACGTGGGTTGGAGAAAGGGTCGCCTGGATGCGCGCCCACCTTGGGTCGATGCCACGCGCGATAACTATGACTTCACGCGCGAGAACTATTCGTGCGCGGCTTCCGGCAATCCGAGCACTGTGACGACCACGCATCCGTACAACGAGACGCTGTGGCTGGATAACCTGCGCACGCTGGCGGGCCTAGGTCAGCAGCTGGGTGTCGACAACATCATCGGCATCGACGTCTACAACGAGCCGCATGACTACACCTGGGCCGAGTGGAAGGCGCTGGTCGAGTCCGCTTACACGGCCATCAACTCGGTGAACCCGAACACCCTGCTGTTCGTCCAGGGCGTCGGCACTGTCGCCGGCACGCAGGACGGCACGCCGAATACGACCACTCCAGTGCCGCATGGAGACACGGCGTCGAATCCGAACTGGGGCGAGAATCTGTTCGAGGCGGGCAGCAATCCGATCAACATTCCCAAAGAGCGGCTCGTGTTCTCACCGCACACGTATGGCCCATCGGTGTTCGTGCAACGGATGTTCATGGATCCGGCACAGCCGCAGTGTGCAGGTTTGGAAGGTGATGCGGCGGGCGACGCCAATTGCAACATCGTGATCAACCCGACGCAACTGGCGGCTGGATGGGAGGAGCACTTCGGCTACTTGAAGCAGCTGGGCTACGCAATCGTGGTGGGCGAGTTCGGCGGCAACCTGGACTGGCCGCAAGGCCAGGCCAGCATCCGCGACCGCGATCGCTGGAGCCACATCACCCCGGGCGTGGATGGCCAATGGCAGAACGCGTTCGTCGACTATCTCGTGAGCAAGAACATCGAAGGATGTTACTGGTCGATCAATCCGGAATCGGGTGACACCGCGGGTTGGTATGGCCACGCTTACGACCCAGTCTCCAACACTGCTGGCTGGGGCGAATGGCGCACGTTCGATCAGCGCAAGACGAATCTGCTGAATCGACTCTGGGGTCGCTGAGTCGGCCACAGCGTTGCTGTTGCAAGCAAGGGCCGGCGCTCAGAGGCGTCGGCTCTTGCTTCCTTTCAAGCCAAGAAGCGTCAGTTCGGCACGTCGGCGCTTGCTTCCTCCAACGCCAAGAGGCCTCAGTTCGGCACGGCGCCGAGGGGTCGGCTCTTGCTTCCTTTC
>NZ_CALFXI010000018.1 GCF_937958065.1 uncultured Steroidobacter sp. | reverse complement strand
ACGAGCTTGGGCCTCGGCGTACGCAGTCATGCCGCGGCGATCCCCACCGCGGCATGCTTCAAACTACAGCTCAGGTCTTCGGCGGATAAGTCACGTTCTTCCCATACGGATAGAACTTGTCCAGCTTGAGATATTTATAGTTCAGCGCCTCCAGGCGCACGGTGCCGACGAACGGGTCGTCCGGTTCGACCAGCAGGATGGTCTTCGCATAGCCGCTGTCGTAGAAGCCACGGCGGAAGTGCACGCGCGACTTGATCGCGAATCCCTTGAACGTGTTTGGATCGATACCCAGCTGCGTGAACGACTGCGGTTGCACGATCTGACTCAGGTATGGGCTGATCACGACCACGTTGCCGTCGCCGAACTTCACGCTCACCCACAGCTGCGAGCCGCCGGCCTGACTGCTGCCGCGGCTCAGGCCGCCGCTGACGGTATGCACCTTGCCGACGACACGCACCGGCTTGCCGGCGGAGACGTCGAGCTTGCCGCCGATTTCCATGTCGAAGTCGTCGCCGACCTTCACGCCCTTCTTGCGCAGCGTGTTGATCGCATCTTCATCGGCGATGGTCCCGATCAAGCAGCCGCTGAGCTTCTGATCGATGATTTCCTTCAACAGCCAGGTCGCCGCACCGGTGCGATCGCTGTGATCGGCCAGGACGTAGGGTACCGCGCCCTTCTGAATGGCTTGTTTGGCGAGAGCCACGCCCTCTTTGTGACGATAGACCTTGGTGCCGTGGACCAGTTCGTCGCGCAGACGCCAGGCGGTCTGTGCCATGTCGTCGGCGATGTGCTTGGCCAGCTCCGGATCGCCGTTGGTCATGACCTGGAAGGTCATGCCCGCATCGGCCGCGTCCATGAAAGCGAAGCCATAGTAGAAGCTCACATAGACGTCGGTCTCGCGGGCTTCCCAGACGAGCGCACGCTGCACCAGATCCATCCAGGGCGATTGGCCGGTCCACTGCAGCACCGACGGCGTGATGATGGGCGGCTTGGCCGTGGCCGTCGTCGGCTTGTAGTCGCCACGAATGCAGCGAATGAGCGTGCGAGCGGCCCGTTCACCCTGCAGGGCGCCGTCATAGTGCGGGTAGTACTTGATGCAGAACGCGAGATTCGCGTAACGCAGGAACTCATCGTCCTCGTTGCCGTGTGGATCGAACGTGCCCGCAATGAAGGCCTTCGGGCCGATGACCTCACGGACGCGACGAGCCAGGGTCGCTTCGGGTTTGGCGACATCGCGCACGCCCATCGCGCCATGCAACGACAGATAGGCGCCGTCGAACGGCCCCTGCGCCTTCAGGTCCGCGATCATGCGCTCGGTGAAATGCTCGAACGCTTCTTTCGTGATCCAGCCCGAGCCGGAGCCCTTCTTCGATCCGAGCGGCGACTCGATGCCGACCAGCTCGACGTTGGCGTGCTCGCGCGCGACCTTCACGAATCCCCCCATGTAGCCTTCCGGCGATGAAGACAGCAGCGCCTCACCGCGAGCTGGCGAGCCTTCGTAGATGAAATCCTCGGTGGTCGTGTCATACGGGAGGAAGGTCACCGTTTCGTGCGCGAAATGCATGCAGGCGATGCGAATCTTGCGCGTGGCCGCGTTGGAGCGTGCGGCGTTCTGAGCGCCTGCCGCCAGAGGCAGCGCGGCGGCGGCCGACCCCAAACCGAGGCCCGCCAGGACCTCGCGTCTCGAAATCTTCATGGTTCGATTCCTGTATGAGTGGTTGTGATGGGAAGCAGAGGGTTGCAGCTCATGTCACGCCCTGCTCGCGCGCGGCGCGAAAGTGAGCCTCGTAGGAGGCCAGCCCGAGCAAGACGACGCCGATGAGGACGAACACGTGGAACAGCTCGCGACTGACCAGCGGCGGCGATGCTGCGAACTCGATCTTCTGTGCCTCGTCGATGCGAGCGAAGGCGTCGCGAACGGCGTTGGCGTCGGTCGCGCGAAAGAACAAACCACCCGTGCTCTCGGCGACGTCTCGTAACAGCAGCGAATCGATTTCCGATTCGCGCATTTCCGTGCCGGTGCGATTGCCGGCGTAATCGAAGACGGGTGTGGGGACCAGCCCTTCCGCGCCCGCCCCGATCGTATAGATCGCGACTTCCTCGTCAGCCGCCAGCCGCGCCGCTTGACGGGGATCGAGCGAGCCTTTGTTGCTCGATCCGTCCGTCAGCAGCACGATGAACGAGCCCTGTCGCGGCTGAGCTTCCGACCTGCCCTCACGAAGACGCCGCAGAGACACGCCGATCGCGTCGCCAATGGCCGTACCGTCCTCGATCAAGCCGATGGACAAGCGCGCACTCTGCTTGCGCAGCCATTCATGATCGAACGTCAGCGGCGCGAAGGTATAAGCGCGACCGCCGAACACCACGATGCCGATGCGATCGTCGGGACGCTCGTTGATGAAGGCGGAGATGATGGGTTTGACCGCCTGCAGCCGATTGACCGTCTGGGCGCCCCGCTGGAAGTCCTCCGCGTACATGCTGGTGGACAGATCGATCGCGATCATGAAGTCATAACCGCGCCGCTGATGATCTTCCAAAGGAACGAGCACCTGCGGCCGCGCCAAACCGACGACCAGCAATGCGATGCCGGTATACGCACAGGCAATCGGCCAGAGCGCCGAGGAGGTCGCCCCCGGCGAATGCCATTCGTGTGCACCGGGCACCACCAATGCGGGAACACTGCGCCGGCGGCGTAGCCAGGCGATCACCGGCAGCGCCAACAACAGCAAGAGCCAGAGAGGATCGTGGAACGTTGCGCTCGAAATGTTCACATTCCCGGCCTCAGGATCGAGCGTTGCCGTGGCGATGGCGGTGAAACCACGCGATCAGGCTTTGCAGCGGATCCTCCGCGTTGCCGACGATCATGCGGTCGTCACTGCGAGGAAACATTTCGGCGAAGTAGTTTTCGCGCCGCTCGCGCCAGGCCGCATGCGCCGCGCGTTCTGCGCTCGACGCGGTATTCAGGAGCGTCAACCGGCCAGCCACCGGATCGTAGGCCGAGAACTTCGCGTTACGCGGCAGTTCCACATCCCAGGGATCGTCCGCACGGACGCCGACGGCTTGATAGCGCTGCTGCAACTCACGCCACAGCTCTGGCCTTCCTTGGGGCGCGAACGGGCCGAACCACAGCAGCACACTGCCGCGCGTCGCGCTCTTCTTGATGAACGGCCAGGGCAGCGAGCATGTGGCCGGCCCCTCCAGCGATGGCGCCGGCTGGTCGAGCAGCGTCGAGGCGATTCGCATGATGCCCTTCCGCCCCGGCAGCGCACGCTGAAACCATGACTTGCCCGGCGCGCTATACAACAATCCGACCCGATCGCGATTGATCGCGCTGATCAGCATCAGCAGCGCAGCCGTCTCCAGCAGCGTCTCGCGTCGCGTGCGCCCTTCGGAGCCGAACTGCAACGCCGGCGAATCCTCGAAGATGAACATGATCGTGAGATCGCGCTCTTCGACGAAGCGTTTGCGATACGGCTCGCCCAGGCGCGCCGTGACGTTCCAGTCGATGTCTCTGGGATCGTCGCCCCACTGGTATTTGACGACTTGATCGAACTCCATGCCGCGGCCACGGAACGCCGAGCGATACTCGCCGCTCACCGTGGTGTTGACCGCATGCCGCGCGCGCCACTCCAGTCGCTGTAGCAGCGCCGTCGGCGCCGAAGGCATCGAAGTGATTTGAGCCGACATCTCAGGCAGTGCGCGATGCGCTCTCCGGCACGGCCGTCTGATCCAGGATGTCCTTGAGAATGCGATCGGCCGTCAGGCCGCGCGACTCGGCTTCATACGACAGGCCGACGCGATGACGCATCACATCCGCGAAGACTTCCTGCACCAACGCCGGCGTCACGTAGCTCGCGTCTCGCATCCATGCCAGCGCCTTGCTGGCTTGGAACAACCCAAGACAGGCACGGGGCGACGCTCCATACGAGAGCGTCTTCTGAGAGCCCGAGGCGATGGCACGCGTAGCGCGCACCAGCTTGACGACATACGCCTGCACAGACTCCGCGACGTGGATGCGGTCCACCTCCTCTCGCAAGCGCAGGAGCTCCTCGCCGCTCGACACGGCCAGCAATTCCGGATGCGAGGTGACCGAGCCCCAACGCTGCACCATCTGCAACTCGTCGAGCTCGCTCGGATAATCGAGCAGCAGCTTGAACAGGAAACGATCGAGCTGCGCTTCGGGCAGCGGGTACGTGCCTTCCTGCTCCACCGGGTTCTGGGTGGCCATGACCAGGAACGGGCTCGGCAGCGGATAGGTCACGCCGCCCAAGGTCACCTGTCGCTCCTGCATCGCTTCGAGCAACGCGCTCTGCACCTTCGCGGGGGCGCGATTGATTTCATCCGCGAGCACCAGGTTGGCGAAGATCGGTCCCTGGTGCGGCGAGAACTGGCCGTCGCCCGGCGAGTAGACCATCGTGCCCACGATGTCGCTGGGCAACAGGTCCGGCGTGAACTGGATGCGTTCGAACTGCATGCCCAGCGCCTGTGACAACGATTTCACCAGCAGCGTCTTGGCGAGCCCGGGCATGCCTTCGAGCAGCACGTGGCCGCCGGTGAGCAACGCGATCTGCAGCCGCTCGATGATGGTGAGCTGTCCGAGCACCGCCTTGCCGATCTCGGTAGAGACACGGCTCGACCACTGCGCTCCACTGTGTTGTCTGGCTTCGACGTGCACGTGACTCACTCGTTCGCTACGCATTGCTTCGTCTCACATCGGGTTCGAGATCGGCCTGGATCGACTCGGCCGGGACGCCCGGAGCGTCCCGCAGCTCGCCTTCCCACCGCGAAACCACGGCGGTGGCGATGCTGTTGCCGACGACATTGGTGGCCGAACGGCCCATGTCCAGGAAATGATCGATGCCCAGCAGCAGCAGCATGCCGGCCTCGGGCAAATTGAATTGAGTGAGCGCGGCCGCGACGACGACCAGTGAAGCACGCGGCACGCCGGCGATGCCTTTGGATGTGAGCATCAGCACCGCGATCATGGTGACCTGCTGCGCGAGGCTCACCTCGATGCCGTACGCCTGCGCGATGAACATGATCGCGAACGTGCAATACATCATCGAGCCGTCGAGGTTGAACGAGTACCCGACCGGCAGCACGAAGCTCGCCACGCGGTTGCTGCAGCCGAAGCGCTCGAGCTCTTCGAGCGTGCGTGGATAAGCGGCTTCGGAGCTCGCAGTGGAGAATGCGAGCAGCACCGGCCCGCGAATACCGCGCACCAGGCGCAACACGCCGGGGCCGACGAACACCACACCGAGCGCAACCAGGATGCCCCAGAGCACCGCGAGTCCCAGGTAGAACTCGCCGATGAACAGACCGTAGACGCCAATGATTCCCAAACCCTCTTTCGCCACCGTGCTGGCCAGCGCACCGAGCACGGCCAGGGGGGCGAACAACATCACGTACCCGGTGACCTTCAGCATGATTTGGGCCAACGAGTCCAAGGCGTCGAGAATCGGCCGGCTGCGCTCGCCGAGCGCCGCCATGGCCGTGCCGAAGAACAGCGAGAACACCACGATTTGCAGGATTTCATTGCGCGCCATGGCGTCGATGGCGCTGGTCGGCAGCGTGTGCTCGATGAAGCCCTTGAGCGACATGCCGCTGGCCTGCATGCCCGAGCTTGCACCTTCATTGGGCAAAGGCAGGTTCAAGGCCCGGCCCGGCTCGAAAATCTGCACAATGATGAGGCCGAGCACCAGGGAGATGAGCGAGGCGCCGACGAACCACGCCAGCGCCTTGCCGCCGACCCGGCCCACCGTTGCGATGTCACCCATCTTGGCGATGCCGACCACCAGGGTCGAAAACACCAGCGGCGCGATGATCATCTTGATCAGCCTCAGGAACGCGAAAGGCAGCAGGCCGATACCGTCCGCGAACCGGGTCGCAGTTGCCTCGGACGTGCCGACGTGCACGCCGTAGCCAAGCAGCACACCGAGCACGAGCCCGGCGACGATCAACGTAGTGAGACGCTTGGAGCTCATCAGCGCCTCGACCACATCATCGCGGCGGAAACGCAGCGTTTGGCAAGAATGTCGGTCGGATCGACCAGGGTGACCCGGTTGCCCTTGGCGGTCACCCGCTCCGGCTCGGACAGCAGCAACGGCAACTCGGTGCAGCCCAGTACGATCACTTCGACGCCTTGCGCCGCCAGCTCATCGATTGCGGCATCGACGTCGGCGACGCTCGCGGGACTGGTGAAACCGGCCTTCACGCCTTGCGGGCCATAGATCGCGTTCATCACTCGGGCCTGCAGCGGCGGCGACGGCACGATCTCCTGCAGACCGTGATCTTCCAGCGCTCGCTTGTACACGCCGCTGGAAATGGTCCCGCTGGTGGCGAGCAAGCCGACCTTGCGCAAGGCCGGAAACATTTCCCGGATGTGCTTCACCGTGACGGTGAGCATGTTCATGATGGGAATGTCCAGCTCCGATTGAATCGCCTCGACGAAGGCATGCGCCGTGTTGCAGGGAATGGCGATCAGGTCCGCCTCGCCCGCCTGCAATTTCTTGCAGGTCGCATACAGCGCCAGCGTCGGGTCCATGCCGTCGCCGACCAGATGCTCGGTCCGATCCGGGATCTGCGGATTCTGCTCGACCAGCAAGCGCAGATGATCCTGGTCCCGCTTGGCCGGTGTGTTGCGCACGACCTTGTCGAGGAAATCGACCGTGGCCGCCGGCCCGACGCCGCCCACGACGCCGAGTTTGAAAGGTCGCTGCACGTCAGCGGCGGGATCCGCAACGAGATGCTGTGCATACACTCGATGTGGATCGAGTAACGGCACCGGTACATGCGCCAGCTCGCTCGCCACGAGCGCGAGCTCGGTGACGCCGGGCAACAACAGCTGCGCTCCTTGAGCGATCAGATCGGCGCAGGCATCGCGCAGCAGCTCGATGGAATAACCGCTGCGGCTGCCGCTCTTGATGCCGTTCTTGCCATACACAGCCTCGGTGACCAGATCCACTCCGTCACGCGGACGCGCGTAGAGCAGCTCGAACTCGTCCGGCTGGAAATAGCGCTCGAACAAACCGTGCTCGCGCAGTGGCGCCGAAGTGAGCACGCCGATGCGCCGGGGCTGCGGCAGCATGCCGCGGATGTGCAGCCGTAACACCTCGATCATGTCGGCGATCGGCAGCGGCGAGTTCTCCTTCAACTCCTCCATGAAGGTATGACTCAGGAAGCACGGCAGCACCACCGTACCGATGCCTCGCGCCTTGAAGCTGTCGATCCTGTTGAAGATGTACAGCATGCGTGCCGTGTCAGCGGCGCTCGGGCCGTCGCTCCTCGCGAACGGCCGTTGCTCGAACACGATCTCGAACTGACCTGCATCGACGTGCCGCTCGGTGGCCTCGATCAGCTTCGACAGCAGATCCGCGTCCGCGATGGGCGACAGGCCGCCGATGATGCCGAACGACCGTTCGCGCCTCACTGGTAAACTCATGGAACGTTCGCGTCACTTCTTCCAGGAGAGCGTCCCGACACCGTTCTTGTAGCTGACGGTGGTGCCGAACGGCGCGGAGACTTCCGAGAGATCCTGGAAGATCTGCTCGGCCTCGGCAGCCGGCGACGGATACGGCTGACCCCGCTTGCTGCGCGGCTGGCCGAAGCCCAGCGACACCGGATGCAAACGGATCTCCTGCAACGTACGGTCGTTGTCGTAGACCACTTGCGCGATCACCGACTGCCAGTACTTGCGATTGGCCGGAAAGCCCACCGTGTCGTTCTTGGAACGGGTGCTGAAGTAATCGCTCGGCAGCGAATCGTTGCTCAGCCCGGTCTTCTCATAGTTGTCGGCCGGCTGCAGCTCGACCAGATCGTTCTCGAAAATGAAATTCGCGAGCGAATAGAAGATCGGCTTGCCCTTGTACACTTCGATGCCGCGCAGGATGTGAGGGCCGTGGCCCACGACCATGTCCGCGCCTGCATCGATCATCGCGTGCGCGAATTCGACCACGAATTCCGCCGGCATCCACTGATCCTTCGGGCTCGCGGCTTCGTGCGCATGGATGCTCACCACGACCCAATCAGCCTGTTGATCCGCGTCGCGCACGCTGGCCTGCAACTCGGCCAGGTCGGTGGGGTTGGCCTTCGAGTTGATCCTGATCTCGTCGCCGACCACGTACTCGGCGCCGCCGAAGACCAGCTTGTCGCTGCCCGCCTCGCCCATGTTCGACCGCGCCGGACCGCGCAGCGCCGCGAGCGTGTCGTAAGTCGCTTGCGGCACGGTGTACGTCACCGTGTGTCGCAATGGATTCAGGCCGGGTCGACCGGGCATGTCCTTGCGCTGCGCCCCCGCCACGATCGGTGCGGGAAAGCTCGACGAGGTGGAAATCAGCGCCACCCTGCCCTTCGGCGTATCCAGATAGCCCGGCTTGCGTGCCAGCGCCAGATTCTCGCCGACTCCGGCATAGACGAAATTTGTCTTGGCCAGCGCCGCGACCGTGCTGCGCATGCCGTCGACGCCATAGTCATTGACGTGATTGTTCGCCAGCCCCAGCAGATCGAAGCCCGCCCAGGCCAGCTCGTCGGTGATGAACCGCGGCGAACCCATGTACGTGCCGCCGCTCTGCTGCGCGCCCGGAATGGTGAAGTCGTGGATCAAGGTTTCGAAGTTGGTGAATGCGATATCCGCCTGACGAATCAGGCCGTACATGTCATCCACGCCCGGCGCACGGAACGTCGACACGCGTCGATTGATGATCGAGTCGCCGGTCAGGGCGAACACGGTTTTGGTTTCCTGACCCGCCGCTGATTCCCAGCCCCGCGCCGGACGCGACGGCGACGCCGCGTCCGCCGCCTGAGCGGCCAGCAACCCCAGTAACACAGCCTTGGCAATTCGATTGGTGGTGTTCATTAGAAGTTCTTCGTGAGTCTCAGGGTCCAGACGCGTCCCATGGCGACGCTGTTGTAGACGGAGGAGTCGTACCCGGCGGAATCCGCGGTGAGCGGCGCATCTTCGTTGGTGAGGTTCTTCACGCCGACGCGCACGTTCAGATCGCTGAGCCAGCTGTCGCCCGCGGGCTGGAACGTGTAGGCGCCGAAAGCGTTGAACGTGATCGAGTCCTCCACCCGCAGGAAATAAACGCCGTCGATCGGGTAGACGTAGCTCGGCCGGCCCAGCTGTTCGTAAGTGGCCGCGTTGATGCTGGCGCCCGTGTCGGCGTAATCGCCGATGTAATAAGCGCTCAGGCCCGCCGACCAGACATCGTCCTTGGACCAGGACACGTTCAATGCGCCGCGCCACTTGGTCGCGCCGTTCTTGCCCAAGCGCGTTTCGACCGGCGCGTTCGGCCCGGCCTGCCGCTCGAACTTGTGCAGGTAGGTGGCATCGGTCGTGACCAGCAAGCGGCCCCACGAAAAGCGCGGCGAGTTGTAGGTGAAATTGAAGTCGTAACCTTCGATGGTCGCGCTCGCCAGGTTGGAGTACGGCGTGTTGGTGACCTCGAGGATGCCGACCGGCGCCAGCCACTGCGATTGCGGACGGCTGGCGTTGTAGGCCGCGAACAGCGCACGATCGTCGGCGGTGATGGTCTGCGAGCGCTGGATCAACGGATCGCCGGCGTAGTTGGCAGTACCGCTGCCCAGATCGATCTGGTCGAAGGGAATGCCGCGCGCCAGCGCCGCTTGCGTCGCGGCCAGCAGCATCGCCGCGTCGTTGGCACGAATCTCCTCGGCGAGCGGGCTGGCGATCAGGTTCTCCTGATCGATCTTCCAGTAGTCCACCGACATGCGCAGACCTTCGACGAACGGCACGTCGAGCACGAAGCCCAGCGTGCGGCCTTCGGCCGTTTCCGGCACCAGGTTCGGATTGCCTTGGATGCCGGTCTGGCGCTGGAACTGACCGTCGACCGGCAGGCCCGTCACCGGACCGCGGTAAGGATCGAAGCTCGAGCCGACGACGAAGCGCGTCGGATAGTTCATCACGCTCAGGTTCGGCGCGCGGAACCCTTCGTTGTACGAGGCACGAATCATCAACGGCTCGATCGGCCGCCAGTCGAGCGTGAACTTGGGATTGGTCGTATCGCCGAAGTCGCTGTAATCCTCGTAGCGCACCGAAGCGCCGAACTGCAGGCGTTGAATGCCCGGCATGGCGTTGCTCGGGCCGACGACCGGAATCACCGTTTCGGCGAATGCCGCGAGCACCGTGCGATCGCCGATCACGTCGCCGGCCGCGGAGGCCTGCACGAAATCGTTGTTCGCTGGATCCAGCCCCAGATCGTTCACGCCGTTCATGCCGTGGAATTGCGGGCGCACCAGCTCGTAGTCGTCCCAGCGATGTTCCGCGCCCACCGCGATCGCGATCGGACCGCCGCCCAAATCCCACAGCTCGCCGTTGACGCGCGCGTCGATGCTGCCGAGGATGTTCCGGCCTTCCTGGTGGAACTTCTGCACGAAACCTGACGTCACCGACTCGGGATTGGTGTACGGCGTGGTCGCGACGACCTGGCCGTTCTGGACCGCGAAGTTATATCCAAACGGGTTGTACGCACTGCTGTCGGTGCGCGCCGTTTGCGCGAGCAACGCGCTTTCACGCACCGCGTTCAGCGAGTCATCTTTGGTCTGCGCTCGCGAATAGACCGCGCCCGTCTCCCACGTCCAGCCTGGCGCGATATCGCCTCGCAACCCGGCGGTCGCCGTCACGGCCGTCGTTTCGATGTCGATGGTCTCGGCACCGATGTCGGTGAAACGTTTGGAAACGATGGTGACCGATTGCGGCGTGCCGACCAGCCGCTCGGTGCCGTCCGCGTTCGGCGCTCCGGTCGGGCTGTAGAAGCGCGAGCCGAAGGGGTTGTAAGGATTGTCGATGGGCACGACCAGCGCTGCGTCGGAATTGATGCCGTACGCAACCGGCGGACGCACCATGGTCGAATTGGCGCGATACAACGCCAGATGGCCGAACGCGGTGAGCCGGTCGTTGACCTTGAATTCGAGCGCATTGAACCAGTTGAAGCGCTCGCTTTCGGGGACCGAATAGCCGTCTGCGTTGACGTCGTAGTAATAGCCCAACTCGGCGCCGGTGCGATTCGGCGCACTGTTCTTGATGCCGATGACACCACCTTCCATCGGCGTCAGGTAGCGCGTCGCAGTCGATGAGCCGACACGAAACGAGGGATAGGCGCTGGACGCGTTGCGATCGAAGAACGGGCCGTTCGCGGCATCGAAGCCCGGCGGCGCGAGCGCACGCTTGTCGGAGTCGCCGGCATTCGGCAGATCCGAAGTCTTCAGCTCCTCGCGAGAGAAATAATCGAACGTCGAAATCCAGTGCAGGCGTTCGTCGAAGGCATAGTTGCCGTGCGTGAGCGTGACGCCGAAGTCCGAGCCGGAGCCGATCTCCGTGATGCCGGTCTGCACCTGCATCTCGTTGCCGACGTAACTGCTGTCGGTCACGAAGTTGATCACGCCGGCAACCGCATCGGAGCCGTACACCGCCGATGCGCCGTCACGCAGGATGTCCACTCGTTCGAGACCGCGCGTCGGCAACGTGTTCACGTTCACCGACATCGCCGGCACACCGTCTTCGGTCGACGAGATACCGTGTGCCGCGACTCTGCGACCGTTCAGCAGGACCAGCGTGTTGCCCGAGCCCAGTCCGCGCAGATTCACCGACGCGATATCGCCGCGCGCGCTGACGCCGCCTTGATTTGAATCGTTGATGGGCACATTCACCACCGCCGGCATGGCGGTGAGCAGGTCGACGGGCGTCGACGCGTCGCGCAACTCCATCGCTTCCTGGCTGACGATCGTGACCGGCAGCGCTGCGTCGTCGCCGCGCTTGATGCTGCTGCCCGTCACAGTGATCTCTTCCAAGGGCGGCGCGGCTGCCGTATCGGCAACCTCCTGCGCGCGCGCTGCTTGGGCGTGGGCGATTGCGGCGACAACGGCCAACGCAATCATGCTTCTGGAGGATATCGACTCGGTAGCTCTCGACACGGCGTTGCTCCCCAAAATTTTTGCTGTGTTAACCCCTGTGCTCAAGCTAACCAACGTCATCCGGGGAGTGCGATGAAAAGGTGCGGCGTGTCTATAACCTCCCGTTATTCTGGGATCGGGATTGCCTCATGGTGAGGCAGCGGCCGATGGCATGCGACCTATTTGGGTGCCAGCGCCGACCTCACCGGGTCAACGCCAATGACCGCCGATCGCCTGGATGAGTGAGATTGCCGCGGACTGCCGATCGACCACGGCCTGGATCTGCGCCTGGCGGGCAGAAAGCGCGGCGGTCTGCGCCACGATGACGTCCGAGTAGCTGATCTGCCCGGCAACGTACTGGTTGTTTGCTATCTCTTCGGCGCGATTCGCTGCCAACGCGGCCGCGTCACGCTCCGCGGAAACGATTGCCAGCACGCGCAAGGCGGCGAGTTGATCTTCGGTTTGCTGAAACGCGGTCAGCACTGTCTGCCGGTACTCCGCAACCGTCTGTTCATACGCGGCTCGTGCCTGAGCGACTCTCGCCGAGCGCGCGCCGAAGTCGAGCAACGTCAGAGATCCCGTCAAGCCGAGCGCCCAGACACTGCTGGCCGACTCGAACAACGTGTTCCACGACCTGGAGTTGTAACCGGCATCACCGCTCAGATCGAACGTGGGGAAATAAGCGCTGCGCTGGATGCCGATCGCCGAATTCGCGGCCGCGACGCGCCGCTCCGCCCCTGCGATGTCGGGCCGCCGTTCCAACAGCGATGCCGGCAGCACACCGGGAATCTCCGGCACGTCGCGACGCCATTGGCCGTTCGGCACGGCGAAGCTGGAGGGATTGGCGCCGACCAGCACCGCAATCGCATGTTCCAGCAAGGCACGTTGGCGCACCAGATCGGCATTGTTCGCACGCGCGTTGTGCAGCGCTGTTTCCGCCTGCAGAACGTCCGAGCGAGCGGCGACGCCCGCGTTGTACCGATTGGTGGTGATGGTCAGAGCGCGCTCGTAGGCTGCGATCGTCGCGACGAGCACCTGCTCCTGCGCTTGCAGGCCGCGCAACTGAATGTAATTGAGCGCCAGCTCTCCTTGCGCAGACAAAGTGGCATTGGCGAGGTCGGCCGCGCTAGCCTGGGCCAGTGCACCGGCTTGCCGAACGCTATCGCCGATGCGCCCCCACAGATCGGGCTCCCAGGTCGCGCCGATGGTGACCGAGTAACGCTGGTTGCCACCGCCGGTATTGACGGTCCCAATGTTGCCCACCGTCGGAGCGCCCTGACCGAACGAGCCCACCTTGGTGCCCGACGCAGACAGACTGACGACCGGCAACAACGAAGCACGCAACTCACGAACCAATGCGCGCGCCTGATCGTAAGTTGCTTTGAATGCCGCAAGATTTTGATTGCCGACGACGACCCGCTGTTGCAAGTCCGAGAGTCCCGCATCACCGAACAGTTGCCACCACTCGCCGCGCGCCACCGCGTCCGAGGGCTTCGCCTCACGCCAGCCCGGCTCTTCCTTGAAGGCGGTTGGAAGGTCGACCTCGGGCCGTCGATAGGCAGGCGCAGAACTGCAGGCGACGCAGATCGCAACATAGATCAGCAGCACCAGCGTCCCGAGCACGAGCCTCATGTCGGTGACACTCCAAAAGCAGGATCGAGGCTGCGGGAGCGCGGCCGACGAAAACGATCGAGCGCCAGATACACGACGGGCGTCGTCAGCAATGTCAGCAGCTGGCTGGCGATCAGGCCCCCGACGATGACGATGCCGAGCGGACGACGCAGCTCGGCACCGTCGCCGAAGCCGATGGCCAAAGGCACCGCGCCGAAGCCGGCCGCGAGTGTCGTCATGAGAATCGGCCGAAATCGCAGCAGCGAGGCTTCGCGGATCGCGGCCATGGGAGACAAACCGCGGGACCGCTCTGCCTCCAGCGCGAAATCGATGATCATGATGGCGTTCTTCTTGACGATGCCGATCAGCAGGATCAATCCGATCAGCGCGATCAGATCCAGATTGAGTTGCCCGATCAACAACGCGAGCATCGCGCCCACACCGGCGGACGGCAGCGTGGACAACACCGTCAGCGGATGAATGGCACTCTCGTACAACATTCCTAGCACGATATAGATCACTACCAGGGAGGCCACGATCAGCAGCGGCATGGTCGCGGTCGATTGCTCGAACACCTTGGCGGTGCCGGCGAAAGATCCGGTCACCGTCGATGGCAATCGCGCGCCCTGCTGTACTTGCAGGATGCGTTGTGTGGCTTGGCCGAGCGAGACGTCATTGGCAGTGGCGAATGAGATGGTCGCCGAAGGCTGCCCGTCCTGATGGTTCACCTGGGCGGCCGTGGAACCTGTGCTCCAGCGCCCGAACGCCGATAGCGGCACGATGTTCGCCGGCGTGAGACTGACCGCCGCGCCCGTCGATGCGTCTCGTCCCGTACCCGTTGCCGACACGGGCGCCGAACCAGGCACGGCCGTCGTTGCCGTAGCGGGCGTCGGCCCTGTCCCGCTCGCAGATGCGGGCGTTGAACTGGTGGTCGTCGTGGATGCCGAGGCCTGTGTCTGTCCCGTACCGGTTGCAAACATCGACACCGGACTCGATGCCGAAGCGGAAGGTGCTCCCGTTCCGCTCGCCGACACCAGGGCTGAGCTTGCGGTGGTCGTCGCTGCCGGAGCCGGTGTCGTGGGTACGTAAACGTGCTCGAGCACAGTGGGCGATCCATTGAATTCAGGCGCCACGCCCATGACCACGTGATACTGATTCAGGCCCGAATAGATCGTGGCCACCTGCCGCTGTCCGAATGCGTCATACAGCGCCTGGTCCACCGCTTGCGTCGGAATGCCGAGCTGCGCGGCGCGGTCGCGATCGATCTGGACCAGCACTTGTGCCCCACCCTGCTGCTGATCGATATCGACGTCCACCAGCTGCGGCTCCCGCTTCAGCAGCTGGACCAGCGTGGTGCCGGCCTGCTGCAGCGTCCTGAAGTCGTCGGCCTTCAACGTGAACTGATACGTGCTGACGGCCGCGCGTCCGCCGACCTGCATGTCCTGCACTGGATTCAGAAACACGGAGAGGCCACTCACGCGCGCGATCTGCGGCCGCAGGCGCCCGATGATCTCCCGACTCGACGCACGCTGATCGCGCGGTTTCAGTACGACGAACATGAAACCGCCGCCGGCGCGCGAGCCGCCGGTAAAGGCAACCACGGCATCCACATCTGGATCGGCCCGAATGATGCCCGCGACCTGCGTGATCTTCCGCTGCAATTCCTGGAACGAGATGCTCTGATCGGCGCGCAGGCCGCCTGCCAACGAGCCGGTGTCCTGTTCGGGAAAGAAGCCTTTGGGCGCCACCACCATCAGGAACAGGTTGAGCACCACCACGCCGGCCAATATCACCAGCACCGTCGCGCGATTGTTCAGGGCCCAATCGAGCCCGCGTGCATAGCGCTGCTGCAGGCGATCGAATGCACCGGCAGCGAGGACGGCGAACCGTTTCGGCGTCTCCTGCCTGCCTAGCAGCAGCGACGCCAGCATCGGCGTGGTGGTAAGCGAGATCACCAGGCTGATGAGCACCGCAACCGACAAGGTCACGGCGAATTCTCGGAACAGTCGCCCGATGAGGCCGCCCATGAACAGCAAGGGAATGAACACTGCGACCAGGCTGATGGAAATGGACAGGACGGTGAAACCGACCTCCCTCGCCCCGAGCAGCGCCGCCTGTCTCGCCGGCATGCCCCGCTCCACGTGTCGGGAAATGTTCTCCAGCACCACGATGGCGTCGTCGACCACGAAGCCGGTGGCGATGGTGAGCGCCATCAGCGACAGATTGTTGAGCGAGAAGCCGAGCGCATACATGACGCCGAGCGTGCCTAGCAACGACACGATGACGGCGACAGCCGGCACCAGCGTGGCCCGCAACGACTGCAGGAACACGCTAGTGACCACGACCACCAGCAACGTCGCGATGATCAGCGTGACTTCCACTTCATGCAACGACGCACGAATGGTAATGGTCCGGTCGGACGCGACCTGCAGCTTGATGTCCTTCGGCAGCACTTCCGCAAGTGCGGGCAACTGTGCCTTCACCGCATCCACCGTCGCGACGATGTTTGCTCCGGGCTGCCGGCTGATGATGACCGTCACGGCGCGCACGCCGTTGAACAAGCCCATGGTGCGCACATCTTCGGGCCCATCATAGACGGTCGCGACATCGCTCAAGCGGACTGCCGCTTCACCGCGCCAGGCAATCAACAGATCGCGGTAATCGGCGGCGTGCAGGCCGGGTTCCCTGGCCTCGATCTGCCACGCCAGCTCGTCGTTTTCGATCACGCCGCGCGGCCGGTGAGCGCTGGCCGATGCGAGCGCGCTGCGAACGTCTTCCAACGCGATTCCAAAGCGAGCCAGCGCCAGCGGATTCAGATCGACCCGCACTGCCGGCAACGCGCCTCCGCCCAGCTCGACGTCACCCACGCCCTCCACTTGCAACAGACGCTGCTGGATCACATTGGAAACCGCGTCATAGATGGACGCGGGCGACCGCGTCTGCGAAGTCAGCGCCAGGATCAGGATGGGCGCATCGGCGGGATTCGCTTTGCGATACGTCGGATTGGTTCGCAGCGTTGCCGGCAGATCGGCTCGCGCCGCATTGATTGCCGCCTGCACGTCACGAGCCGCGCCGTCGATGTCGCGACTCAGATCGAACTGCAATGTAACGCGAGTGTTGCCGATGCCGGACTGCGAGGTCATCTCGTTCACGCCGGCGATCACGCCCAGTCGCCGCTCCAGCGGCGACGCCACGCTCGACGCCATGGTCGAGGGGCTGGCACCGGGCAACGTCGCCTGCACGTTCACCGTAGGAAAATCGACTTGCGGCAACGGCGCGATCGGCAGCACGAAGAACGCAGCCAATCCGGACAGCGCGACCCCGAGCGTCAGCAACGTGGTGCCGACCGGTCGCCTCACGAATGGGCCCGATAAGTTCACCGTGGTGACTCCAACGCCGGCGCGGCACCGCGGCCACGTCGTTGTACCAACCTTTCAAAGGCCAGGAACACGACGGGCGTGGTGAACAGCGTCAATACCTGGCTGACGATCAGGCCGCCGGCGATGGCGATACCCAGGGGCCGGCGCAACTCCGAGCCCATGCCGAACCCGAAGATCAACGGCAAGGCGGCGAACAACGCCGCGAACGTGGTCATCATGATGGGCCGGAAACGCAGCAAGGCCGCTTGCCTGATCGCCGCGTGCGCCTCTTTGCCTTCGGTGCGCTGAGCTTCGATCGCGAAGTCGATCATCATGATGGCGTTCTTTTTCACGATGCCGATCAGCAGCACGATGCCGATGATCCCGATCACGCCCAGGCCGCTGCCCGTCACCAGCAGCGCCAGCAACGCGCCGACCGCGGCGGACGGCAGCGTAGACAGGATCGTCAGCGGATGAATGAAACTCTCGTAGAGCACGCCGAGCACGATGTACACGACCACCACGGCCGCGAGGATCAGATAGAACTCGTTGGCCAGCGAGGCACGGAACGCGTTGGCGGCGCCGGTGAATTGGGTCGTAATCGACGCCGGCATGGCGATATCCCGTTCCGCCCGCGTAATCGCGTCCACCGCCGCGCCGAGCGACACTCCAGGCGCAAGATCGAAACCGATGGTCGCCGCGGGGAACTGCGCGACCCGCGAGATCAACACCGGCGCGCTCTTCAAACGAAACGTCGCCAGCGCATTCAAAGGCGCGACCGTGCCCGAACCGGTCGGCACGTACACCTGCGACAGCGCCTCTGGATCCGCCAGCATGCCCGGCGTGCTTTCCAGAATGACCCGATACTGGTTCGATGAGGTGAAGATCGTGGAAATGATGCGTTGACCGAACGCGTTGTACAGCGCGCTATCCACCGTTGCGGCGCTGATGCCCAGTCGCGCAGCGACGTCGCGATTGAGCTCGACTTCGACCGCCCTGCCGTCTTCGAGCACATCCGAGGTCACATTTCGAATCTGCGGCACGTCGCGCAATGCCGCGATCAAGCGGTTCGCCCACAGCGAGATGTCGCTCGCACTCGCTCCTTGCAGAGCGAAGCGATATTGGTTGGCACCGCTTTGCGTATCGATGGTCAGATCCTGTACCGGCTGCAGATACAAGCTGACGCCGAGCCTGTCGCGCGCCTCTCGCTGCAATCGCTGCATCAGCGCCTGCTGCGAGCCGCGCTGGTCCTTGGGCTTCAGATTGATCAGCATGCGCCCCTGATGCAGCGCCAGGTTCTGGCCATCCACGCCGACATTCGAGCTCAGGCTGATCACGTCCGGATCGTCGAGCACGATCGCTGCGACGCCGGATTGCAGCTGCGTCATGCGCGGAAAAGAAACGTCCTGGCTGGCCACGACGACCGCGCGCAGCTGCCCCGTGTCCTGTTGCGGAAACAGTCCTTTGGGAATGAACACGAACAACAGCACCGTCAGCACCAGCGTCGTCAGAAACACCAGCAGCGTCTGCCGCTGCCGTTCGAGCACCCAGTCGAGCCGGCGGGCATAACTTTGTGCCAGCCGCTGGAACCATTTCAGGCTGTGCTCGATGAGCCGCCACCGGCGCTGCTCGCGCTCTGGCCGCAGCCAGCGTGAGGCAAGCATGGGAACGAGCGTCAGCGCCACGACCGCCGAGATGAAGATCGTCACCGCCAGCGTGACTGCGAACTCGCGGAACAGCCGACCGACCACATCGCCCATGAACAGCAGCGGTATCAGCACGGCCACCAGACTGACCGTCAGCGAGATGATGGTGAACCCGATTTCGCGCGCGCCTCGCAATGCCGCGGCGAATGGCGACATCCCCGCTTCGATATGACGATCGATGTTCTCCAGCACCACGATGGCGTCGTCGACCACGAAGCCCGCGGCGATGGTCAGCGCCATCAAGGTCAGGTTGTTGATGCTGAAGTCCAGCAGATACATGGCGGCAAAGCTGCCGATCAGCGACAGCGGCACGGCGATGCTGGCGATGACGGTGGCTGGCAGGCTGCCAAGAAACAGAAAGATCACGAGAGTGACCAGCACCACGGCGAGCAGCAGCTCGAACTGCACATCGGCCAGCGAGGCGCGAATGCCGACAGTACGGTCGCTGAGCATCGTCATCTTCACATCGGCGGGCAGCTGCAACTCCAGCGCCGGCAACGCGGCGCGAATCGCATCGACGGTGCCGATGACATTTGCACCGGGCTGCCGCTGCACGTCGACGATGATGGCCGGCGTGCGGTTCATCCAGGCGCCCAGCCGCGTGTTTTCGGACGAGTTCACGACGGACGCGACGTCGGCGAGACGCACCGGCGCGCCATCCCGATACGCGATGATCAGATCGCGATACTCCTGCGCGGTCGCGAGTTGGTCGTTGGCGTCGATGCTCCAGGAGCGCGTCGGTCCATCGAAGCTGCCTTTGGCGCCGTTGACATTGGCACTGGCAATCGCCGTTCGCAGCGCGTCGAGCGACAGCCCACGCGCGGCCAGCGCCGGCACGTTCGCTTGAATCCGCACGGCCGGCCGCTGTCCGCCGGACAGATTGACCAGGCCCACCCCGGAAATCTGCGACAGCTTGTTGGCGACGCGTTGATCGACCAGATTCTGCACTTCGGCAAGCGGCCGCGAGCTCGAGGTGACGCCGAAGCTCACGATCGGCGCGTCGGCGGGGTTGACCTTCGCGTAGATGGGCGGCGCCGGCAGATCCGAGGGCAGCAAGGTAATGGCGGCATTGATGGCCGCTTGCACTTCCTGCTCGGCGACGTCCAGCTCCAGGTCGAGCGAGAACTGCAGCGTGATCACCGAGGCCCCGGCCGAGGACGCCGAAGTCATGCGTTGCAGTCCCGCCATCTGACCGAACTGACGTTCCAGCGGAGCGGTGACGGTGACGGCCATCACATCCGGACTCGCGCCTGGATACAGCGTGCGCACCTGGATGGTCGGATAGTCCACTTCCGGCAACGCCGACAGCGGCAACACCCGAAACGCCACCAGTCCGGCGAGCAGGATCGCGACCATCGTCAGCGTGGTCGCGACGGGACGCAGAATGAACAGACGAGACGGCCCGCCGTCGGTACGCTCTATGGATTCGTCGCGCTCTTCGGCCATGACGCGGCCCGTCGCTCAACGCTCGCCATCCGCCGTCGCGCGAGTCGCGGAGCCCGCGGCCTTCGCACCAGCGATCGTTACACTCGCGCCGTCGTTCAACCCGTCGGCACCCTCGGTAATCACGGTTTCGCCCGCGTGCAACCCTTTACGAACGACAATCCGCTGACCATTGATCACACCGGTCTGTATGGTGCGTGACTTCACGGTGCGATTGGGTTGCAGCACGAACACGAAATCGCCCTGCGCGCCGTGCCTCACACTCGACACTGGCACCGTGAGCGACTGCGGCAGCGTCTTCACCAGCACTGAAACGTTCACGAATTGATTCGGAAACAACGTCTCGTCGCTGTTGGCGAAGCGCGCCTTGGCGCGCACCGTACCGGTGGTCGGATCGATCTGATTGTCGAACGTCAGGAATTCCCCTTGCGCCAGGACGCGCTGCCCCGTCTGATCGGTGGCAGTGACCTGCAGCTTGTGGCCTGCGCGCAATTGCGCCTGCACCTCCGGCAACTGCACCTGCGGGAGGCTGAATGTGACATCGATGGGTTGTAGCTGCGTGATGACGACGATGCCGTTGGCATCGCTGGGCGTCACGTAGTTGCCGATATCCGCCTGACGCAAGCCCACCTTGCCGGCGACTGGCGCGGTGATGGACGTGTAGGCGAGGTTCAACGTCGCGGTGCCTACGGCGGCGCGATCGGCCGCCACCGTGCCTTCGAGTTGCTTGACCGTGGCCGCCTGTGTGTCCAACTGCTGACGCGCAATCGAATCCTGCGACCACAGCGTGCGATAGCGCTCCAGGTCGGCACGCGCCTGATTCAATGTCGCCTCGTCGCGAACCAGGTTGGCGCGCGCCTGCGACAGCGCCAGCCGATACGGACGCGGATCGATGATCGCCAGCAGCTCGCCCTGCCGCACTTGCTGGCCTTCGGTGAAGTGCAGGCTGAACAAGTTGCCGGCCAGCTGCGAACGGACCGTCGCGACGACGATGGGCTGCACGGTGCCGATGGCCTGCAAGGTGACGGGCACATCCATCGGCGTCGCTTGCGCCGTGCCCACCGCCGCCGTGGGCCGGCCCCGCTCACCGCCCCGTTCCGTGTTGCGGGTGAAATGCCACGCTGCCCATCCCACCACCGCCAGCAGTAGCAGCGCAATGACGCTGTTACGCAGTTGCGATGACGCAGGACGTGGGCTGTCCAGTGACATCGCGTGCTTATACTTCGCGACCCGACCCCTCGCAATGCGGAGTCCAGTCGCAATTGCAATCTTGACATCCGCCGGACACGCAGGTCTCGATCCGTCAGGCCAAGTCATCCACAAAAGTTGTGGGCAACCCTGTGGATATCTGTGTGCGCGGGACTTCTTGCCGCAAAATTCGCGGCAAAAATCACCTGCTCAAGTTTTGATCAATCGATTCGCACGTAAGACTTGACGCGCGCCGATCTGCACCCACGGGCTCGCCCGAATCCCCGCCCCCCTCCCGAGGATCCGAGCGCCTGCACGCCTCGGCCCACCGACGTGGACACACCTCGACGGCGAGTGCGGTCACCGGCATCTCGGCCGGACGTCTCGCCGGCGAGATGGCGTCTTGACAATCGAAGTGCGCGCATAGCCGTTCGATTCGCTCGCTCTCGCCCCAGAACGACGCACTTCGGCGCCTGGTCGCTCGTCGCCGTCGCCGGCACGCAACTGCTGCCGACAGCGGTGATGCCCGATGTAGGCCAGAGCGCACGTGCCCTTTCGTCCGTTCGAGTTGGAACCCCGCAACGTTTCCGCCCTCCAGCGTGTCACATGCGAGCCAATCGCTGACATACTCGTAGCACTGATGATTGGAACGCTGCATTCGAGGGAGTCGGAATGTTGAATCGCGGTCTGAAGGTGGTCCTGGTCGTCATCACGGGACTGATCGCTTCGGTGACACAGGCCCAGACCTGGGCGTTGCAAGGCGTGAAGATCTATCCGGCGCCGGACGTACCGCCGATCGCGGGCGAGGTCCTGATCGCCGGCAACGAGATCCTTTCGGTCACGCCCGGTCAGAAACCCACCACGGCTGCGACCAGGGGATCCCGCTGCGATGGTGGAGTCGTCATGGCGGGGTTCCAGAATAGTCACGTCCACTTCATCGGCGAGGAATTCAGCAACGCTGGCCAGAAAACAGCCGCAGAGCTCGACCGCGCGCTAACGCGCATGCTGACACGATACGGTTACACAACCGTCTTCGATGTCGCTTCGGATCGCGACAACACGCTGGCCCTGCGCAACAGGATCGAGGCAGGCGAGGTCCGCGGACCGCGAATTCTCACTGTCGGTCTGGCTGTGTTTCCCTCGAACGGACTGCCCGTCTATATCTCGCACCTTCCCAAGGCGTGGCTCGATAAATTGCCGCAACCGGATTCGGCCGACGCAGCAGTACAAGCTGTGCGCAGCAACTTGAGCGCGAGCGCCGATGGCACCAAGCTCTTCCTCGTCACGCCACAGGGCGATCGCACCAGCAGGCGCCTGCCGCTCGAGATCGCCCGCGCCGCAGTGAATGAGACACACCGGCAAGGCAAGCTGGTGTTCGCTCATCCCACCGATATCCAAGGCGTGCAGGCCGCCTTCGATGCTCGAGTGGACATCCTGACTCACCCTCCGCTGGGTGCACCGGCGCCGTGGCCGGAAGCACTGATGAAACAAATGCGCGACTCCGGCATGTCGATGATCCCTACCCTGCAGCTATTCCCCTATGAGCTGGACAAGGAACGAGTCCCGGCCGAGATCGCCGAACGGCTCGTGAACGAATCCGTAACGCAGTTCGGCAGATTCGCCGCGTTGGGTGGACAGGTCCTGTTTGGCACCGACGTTGGCTACATGACCGATTACGACCCGACGCGTGAATACGAGCTGATGGCCAAGGCCGGCTTGACGCCCAACCAGATACTCGCATCGCTCACCACGACCCCGGCCGCGCGCTGGAACGAACAGGATTCACGAGGACGTATTGCCCCGGGGATGGCAGCGGACATCGTCGTTCTCGACGCGGATCCGGCCGATTCGGTGCGCAACTTCGCCGCAGTCCGCTGTGCCATTCGTGCTGGCCGGATCATTTACTCGCGGCAGTGAGCAGCAATCGTGCCAGCGCCTCGTAGCATGGATTCCGAATCTGGACGTGGCTGAGAGTCTGCCGGGCAGCGAGGCGCAATCCACCGCCCACGTCTGCGCACGCCGCCGGTACAATCGCCGGTCTCATTGGCCACGGAAACACCAGAGCGAGACACGATGCGAGGACTAGTACGGCTTGTTCCTGCCCTGCTGCTGACCTTGGGCGCCACACAGGCGTCGGCGCAGAGAGAAATAAAATTCGCCCCGTATGCGGTGCCGACTTCCGGAACCATTGCGCTGTCCGTGCGGCAGGATGTGCCGCAGGAAGGCGCATTCGCCGAAGTGGATGCGGCGGTCAATGGAGCGCTCCGGCGTGCGGTCACGTCGATGAATTTCCGCGGCGAGCGTGACAAGGTGCTCGACCTGGGCGGCGTCGGTCCTTACGAACGTGTCATCCTGGTCGGCACCGGCAACGAGGCCGCCAGCGCACGCGTCCTCGAAGATGTCGGCGGTTGGGTTGGCCAGGTGGCTGCGCGCAGTCCGGTCAAGCGGGTCGAGATTTTGTGGCCGGGTGCGCAAGCCGATGCCGGCGCACATCTCGCCTTCGGGGCCGAGCTCGGACAGTATCGATTCACCAAATATCGCCAGGTGCTGCCCAACGCACCGGCACTCGGCGAAGGCGAGATCGTCGTGCGCACACCCGCCGGCGACGCTGCCCGCTCGACGTACTCAGCCCAGTGGCTTCCGGTGGCGACCGCGGTCAAGTTCACTCGTGACCTGATCACCGAGCCCGCCAACGAGATCTATCCGGAGAGCTTCGTCGATCGCACACGCGAGGCGTTCCGAGGCATCGCGAACGTTCGCATCGAAGTGCTCGACGTGCCTGCGATGGAAAAGCTCGGCATGGGCGGCATGCTCAGCGTCGGCAAAGGCAGCGCGCGCCCGCCCCGCTTGCTCGTCGTTCGTTACGATGGCGGCAAGCCCGGCGATGCTCCGTTCGCGTTCGTCGGCAAGGGCATCACCTTCGACAGCGGCGGCGTTTCCATCAAACCCAACGACGGCATGTGGCGCATGAAGACCGATATGTCCGGTGCCGCCGCCGTCACCGGTGCGGTTCTGGCGCTCGCAGGCAGAAAGGCGCCGGTCAATGCAGTCGCGATCGCTGCGCTCGCCGAAAACATGCCCGACGCCGGCGCGTCACGCCCGGGCGATGTCGTTCGCACCATGTCCGGCAAGACTTTCGAGATCATGAGCACCGACGCCGAGGGCCGCATGGTGCTCTCCGATGCCGTGTGGTACGCGCAGAAGCAGTTCAAGCCTCGCGTCGTCATTGATTTGGCAACGCTCACCGGCGCGATCACTACTGCCTTGGGCGATGACTACGCGGGCCTGTTCTCTCGAGACGATCAGCTGGCGGCCCAGCTGATCCGCGCCGGCGAACAGTCCGGCGAGTACCTGTGGCGCATGCCCCTGCACCCCTCGTACGCCAAGGATCTCGAATCCCCGATCGCCGACATCCGCAACGGTGCTGGCCGCCCGATGGGCGGCGGCGCCGGTCACGGCGCTCACTTCATCGGATCCTGGATCGAAAATGGCACGCCGTGGGCGCACCTCGACATCGCCGGCATGGCCTGGCGCGAAGCCGACCCGCTGCCCACTTCGCCTCCCGGCGCTGCTGCGTTCGGCGTCCGAGTTCTCGACCGGTACGTGCGCTTGACCGGTCAGTAACAAATCAATGAGTCGCACGCCGGGCGGTCCGTGCTGAGCGGGCCGCCTGGCGTTGATTTCTCACCTGGCAGAGCGCATCGCGCTTTGCTTCACCACGAATAGATCAACCGCCAGATGAAGGTTTTCTCGGTCGGCTGCCCCACGTTCAAACGGGACCGGCCACCGCCGAGCTGCACCGTCACGTGCTCGTCGACGTCGAAGTGAATCTGCGGCACGAGGCCATGACGCCAGCGCCAACCGTCGCCGATCTCGCTGTTGACCTCCAGGCCGAAGGTCAAGCGCTTCGAATAATCGTAGAAGATACTGTTGTTGACGAGACCGAGGTAATCGCTGTCGCCGCGCCAATGGGCACGGCGCATGCCGACCATGTTGAAAACGCTCCATTTGCTCGAAAGCCGCGCGCCGTTCAAGTAGATCAGATCGGCCGTGTAATCTCTGCTGTCACGCTCGTAATATGCGATGGCCTGCCAGCCATGGATCATCCGCCCCTTCAATAACGTGCCCGCCGTACCCTGCACGGCCACCTTGTATTCTTCGAGCGTCGCGCCCTCGAACGGCAGCTCCAACTCCAGCGCATAACCGTCGGCAAAGGCGTATTCGATCTCCGGTGCCCAGGCGGTACCCCCACTTGCATGCTGTACCAGAGCATTGATTTCCAACTCGCCCTTGGCGGCTCCCAAGGGGCGCACCAGATCGAACAACAGCGGCTCGGGAACGTGCGGCAATTCGCTGCTGACGGCGGCGTCGCCTTCCGGGAACGGTACCGAAGCGTGTTCGGGCGGCGCCACACTGGCCTGGCTGAGCGCCGAACTCACGAGCAATGCAATGAACACCGAGCCATTCGTCGCCCGTCGTCGGGCATCCTTCAACATCTCCACGCTTTCGAACACTCCCAGATACGCTGATCGGCAAACGCCGATTCGACCGATGCCTGGCTGTGGAGTTCCGGGCGCCGCATCGGCGCGCGCTTTACGCTCAGACGCACGTATCTGACGAAACAACGCTCCGAGTCGTGATCATCACGCCGCGAGCATGATGATCGAATGAAAACATTTGCCGCAGATGCTCTCGGCGCTGAGCCAATGCCCGATGCGCTCGGCACTCACGATGCTGTCGGCTGTGACAGCTTCAGTGAGGCAGCCCTGAAGGACTCGTGGCATGAGTCCATCGCTCCTGGGCAAGTGCATTAAATCTCGGTAAGCAAACCGAATCCTCGCCGAAAAAAAGCCATTCTCGCGCCATGTGCGGCGTGCTCACTCCTTCACACTCACTACGACCCTCCATTGGTACGGCGCCGGTTAGCATCGTCGCGCCTGTTCTGGGTTGGGCCGTAGGCTCACAAGGACCTCATCATGATTTCACGACGTGACTATCTCAGGCTCTCCTCGCTCGCTGGCGTCACGCTGGCCGTCAATCCCACAGCATTGCTGGCTGCCGGTGATAGTCAGCGTTCACTGATCACTCGAGCCATTCCCGGCACGTCCGAACGACTCCCGGTCGTTGGCCTGGGCAGCTCCGCCTCCTTCTCCCGCCTTGCCGGCGAAGGCGATAGCGCGGCAATCAAGGCACTGCTCGATGCGCTGGCGAGCAATTCGAACTCCGTGTTCGATACCGCGCCCAGCTACGGTTCGGCTGAAGAAGTCGCTGCAAAGGTCGCGCGCGAGAGCGGGCTCAACAAGAAATTGTTCTGGGCCACTAAAGTCAATGTTGCCGGGCCCGGCGGCGGCCGCGCCGATGTGGCGGCAGCACGGGCGCAACTGGATCGCTCGATCGAGCGGCTGGGAAAATCCGCGGTGGATCTGATCCAGGTCCACAACATGGGCGACATACCCACCCAGCTCGGCCTGCTCAAGGAATATCGCGATGCGGGTCGCGTCCGCTACATCGGCGTCACGACGACCAATCCCAAACAATATGAGCTCCTCGAACGAGTCATGCGGGAGGAGAAGCTCAATTTCATCGGCGTGGACTATGCAATCGACAATCGCACCATGGAAGAGCGGATCTTCCCGTTGGCGCAGGATCGCGGCATCGGCGTGCTGGTGTACCAGCCCTTCGGTCGAACTCGCCTGTGGCAGAAGGTGGACGGCCATGCGTTGCCAGGCTGGGCGGCCGAATACGACATCGCCACCTGGGGCCAGTTTTTCCTGAAGTTCGCGATCTCGCACCCGGCCGTGACGGCTGCGACGCCGGCTACCAGCAACACGCGCAACCTGGCCGATAACCTGGGCGCAGCGACGGGTCGCCTGCCCGATGACGAAGGTCGTCGCCGCATGATTGCGCACATGGAATCGCTGTAGCGTTCGGAGCGCCGTCAGCGCGCGGCCAGCGCTGACGGCAACCGCGCCGGCGTCATCGCAATGCCATGATCAGCAGAATGACTCCCGCGCCGACCAATGCGAACACCCAGATCAAATCGATATTGATCCAGCTCCGACGAAGGAACGCGAGACCGGCCCATTCATACACCACGATGGCCACCGCGCCAGCAGTGGCAAGCATGGCAAACGTGTGAACGCCGAGCGCCGCAAGGGCGATGCCGACCGACGGTCCGAGTGACGAGAATGCCGCCATATGCTGCAGGTGTTCGCTGCTGGCGGCGCCGATGGGCATTCCCAACAGCACCGGGATCAACATGAGACCCGCGCCATGCGCGGTCGCCATCAGAAACGACCACAGCAGCAGTTGAGCGCCGCTCACCTGCATTCCCACGCGCCCGCGGTGACGAGCGAGCAAGCGATACAGACCGAAGGCGATGAGCGCGATCGCCGCACCGATCTCCAACGACGTGATATCAAACAAGATGCGCAACACGCTGATCGCCACGACCACCATCGCAACGGACAACGCGTGGCCCGCAGCGATCGGCAACAACGCCTGCAGCACGGCGCCTCGGCTTTGACGCTGAAAGCCGAGTGCCACGGCGAATAGCCAGCCCATCGCCGGGTTCAGGCCATGAAACGCGCCCAACCCCGCGAGTGCCATCCACGGCCATGCCGCGTTCACGGCCAGCGCCGGGAAGACGCCGCTACCCTGCATGGCCGATGTGTACACGAGTCATGGATAGCAGAACGTGTCCGACGAACAGTCGCCACCCTCCAGGCGGATTTGATGCATGCGCAAGCCCTCTTCGGCCGGCAGGAAGAATTCCGGATCGAGTGTCAGCCCGCCGTTCGGGTCCGCGTCGCACTTCACCATCCAGCCCTTGATGCCTTCCGGATAGAACTGCGCATCCCACGCACGATAGAGCCCGTTGGTGAAATAGACGCGCCGGCCGTCGCGGCTCACTTCGACCATCTGCGGACCGCCGTTCACAGGCCCGCTCGCCGGGTGCGGCGAACGATTCACGATGCCGCCCAGCCGCACCGAGCCGGTGAGTCGCGGATGAAACGGATCCGATACGTCGTATTGCCGGAAGTCACCCGTGCCCCAGCACGACACGTACAAGAATCGATCGTCGAGCGACAGATTGATGTCCGCGATGAGCGGCGGCACTGCCTTGAACCCTTTCAACAACGGCGGCAGTTGATCGGGGTCCGCGGGTTCGGCGGGAATCTCGATCACTTTCTGTGCCGCCCACTGACCATTCGAGCGATGCCACAGCCACACGGAGGTGGACAGATCCTTCAGACTGATCACCACGCCGGCGAAACCGTATGCCTTCGTCGGGTCGCGAGCCTGTCGCAGCTCGAGCACGAGCTGCTGTTCCGTGCCGAGATCGATCGCCTGCACGTGCTTGCGCCGACGCAGATCCCATACGTGCAACTGGTGCCCGTATTTCGAGCCAAGCAGCAGCTCCGGCACGAGCCCGTTCTCGATCATGTTGGGCGTGCCCCATTCGCTGGTGATCTGCACGTCGTGACCGAGATGCCACGCGAAGTCATACGCCAGCTGCTGTGGGCCGCGGTCCACTTCCCAACGGCCGAGCACCTCGAATGCATCGTGATCGAGCAGGAAAATGCCGCCCGGGCCTTCGCCATTCGGCGCGCCGAGCCCGCTCATATAGATGCCTTCCGGTCCGCAATGCGAAGTATGCGGACGCGAGTACCCGGAACGCCGATGCACTTCGTCCGGCTCGATCACCTTGACGATCCGCGGTGCGCGCGGATCGGGCTTGGTATCGAGAATGTGGATGCGCGAGGAGCGCAACCCCGGCACGATCAGATAGCGCCGCTCGACGTGCGGATGCGGTGCGTAGGGACAGAGCGCGGAGCTGCAGGCGTTCCAGCCGAAGTGATGCAGCTCATCGCCGGCGTTCGGCATCGGGATGCGATTTATGAGCTCGCCATAGCTCGATGATTGTGGATCGAGATCGACGACACCGAGCGCGTCGGGCCGGGTGCCCTCGACATCGAGCATGGCCATGTAAGCAAGCTTCTCGGCCGGAGCCTGCATCGCCATTCGCGCGGACGGATAGAACGTCGGATCGGGTGTCCAGGTTGCCATGGCGCCTCCGTAGCGGTCGAGGCACGTGCGTGCACCGGAGGACATATGCGTGCGCCCGAGACCGTCGACCGATATCGCGACGAGTGGGATCGAGAAGAAATACGTTGCCTCCGCGACTGAGCATTCTAGGTGAATCTGGCTGACCGGGGCCGAGGTCGCAGTACGTAGGAAGACCCGCCATAGCTGGGCATTGAAAGCGCGTACGCGCCTCCAGTAGCGGCGCCTGAGTCGGCGCGCTCTAACTTGCGTCGGGCAGCTTCGCGATCACCTTGATCTCGAAGTGGAAGCCGTACAGCCACGTGACACCCACGCCGGTCAGCGTCGGGTGAGGCGCCTCGCCCCAGTAACGCGGGACCACTTTCCAGATCCTCTCGAAATTCTCGGCCGGGTCGACGATGAAGACGGTCACGTCGATCACGTCATCGAACGTGCAGCCCGCGGCGGCCAGCACCGCATTCAGGTTCTCGAAAGCGAGTGCAACCTGCTTCTCCAGGTCCGGCTCGGGCGAACCGTCCTCGCGGCTGCCCACTTGTCCGGAGACGAACAGAAACCCGTTGGAGCGGACCGCCGGGGAATAGCGATTGCGCTCGTAGAGCGCCTGGCGCCCGTTCGGAAAAACCACGTCACGTGTTGCCATGTAGTCTCCTCGCTGCTTCAAAGCTGATCGTGCGGAGCACTGTAGAGCGACGTGCGATTCGGATAAACGGGCCCGGCCTGTCAACACTGTTTGTATAATCCAAACAATTCTCGTCGCGTTGGGAGCTTCGATTGGACCGGTTCGATGCCATGCAAGCGTTCGCCCGCGTCGTGGAGACCGGCAGCTTCACCAAAGCGGCCGACACGCTGCAGATGAGCAAGACCAGCGTCACCCAACTGGTGCAACAGCTGGAAGCGCGGCTGCGCGTCAAGCTGCTGAACCGCACGACGCGCCAGGTCAATGTGACCGCCGATGGCGCTGCCTACTACGAGCGGGTCGTACGCCTGCTGGCCGATATGGATGATGCGGAGACCAGCTTGTCGAGCGCATCCGCATCGCCCCGCGGCCGACTCCGCGTCGACGTGCCCAGTCCGTTCGCTCGCATGATCCTGGTGCCAGCGTTGCCTGCCTTCTATGCCCGATATCCCGACATCCAGCTCGACATGGGCGTGAGCGATCGCATCGTGGACCTGATTGACGAGAACGTGGACTGTGTCGTGCGCGGCGGCGAGATCACCGATCAATCTCTGGTTGCTCGACGCGTGGGCAATCTGCAGCTTGGGGTGTTCGCTGCGCCCAGCTATTTGCAACGCGCCGGCGTGCCCACCCATCCGCAGGATCTGGAGAACACCGATCACCGCATCGTAGGTTTTCTATGGTCCCGCATCGGAAAGCCCTTTCCGTATGCGATGCGCCGGGGCAGCGAAAGTATCAACGTGCATGGACGCTACGCGCTGGCCGTCGATGACGGCAATGCCTACCTTGAAGCCGGTTTGGCCGGTCTGGGCGTGCTCTGGCTGCCGGACTACATGTCCAAGAAACCCCTGGCGCGCGGCGAACTGGTGCCGCTGTTCGAACAGTGGCGGCTCGACCCGATGCCGATGTATCTCGCTTTTCCTCCCAACCGACACGTCAGCGCGAAGCTGCGCGTGTTCATCGATTGGATCACCGAGCTGATGGCGCAGCATGCGCCGCTTCAGTCATGACGTGAGACATCTGCTCCCGATGAAGCCTGACATTGACACTCTGATGCTAGCATCCTAGCATGCTAGCATGAGTGACGAGATCAAGCAGTTCAACGTGTACCTACCCACCGAGTTGATCCGGGAGGTCAAGCGTCACGCGGTCGATACCGAGCAGTCGCTGTCCGCGATCGTGGCCGCTGCGTTGAAAGCTTATCTCAGACAGCAGCAGCAGAAACGGAGCAAGCATGAAGACTAACGGCATCGAGGGTTGGCTGATCGAGACTCACAACTGGGGCAAGACGGTCGCGTTCTGGAAAGGCCTGGGATATGAGATCGAGTTCGAGACCGATCACCATTCGGGCCAGTTGCGCCATCCCTCCGGCGGACCTTACCTCTTCATCGCCGAGCGCCCTCCCACTCAGGCCCTGCACGTCGTGCCGGCGGTCGCGGTGAACGATGCGACCCAGTTCATACCCCCATCCAGCGCGACCGTGGTGCACCCGTTCGAGGAACAGCATTGGCCTGCACTCCAGATGCTGCTCAAGGATCCTGATGGGCGTGACGTCGGTGTGAACGCTCCACTGCCCGAGCCCCAGCGCGCGAAATGACCCATCGCAGGAGAACGTGAGATGAACAGCAACGCGCCGATACCGGACAACACAGCGGTCCGCGTCGCCTTGTGGCGCGCATTGCACGTGCAAGTCGATCCACCACCGCACATCATCGAGGATGAGATCGGGTTGCGCCTGATCGCTCCCGAGGACGATTGGCGTCATCGCCCCGACATGGAACCGGATTTTACGAAGCCGTTTCGAGCCTCGATCGTGGCTCGGGCGCGGTTCATAGAGGATCTGGTCGTCGAACAGGTCCAGCGCGGCATCGGTCAATATGTGATTCTTGGAGCAGGCCTCGACACGTTTGCACAGCGCAGGCCGGAGATCGGATCGAAGCTGAAGGTATTCGAAATCGATCAACCGGCGACGCAAGCCTGGAAACGACAACGACTGGCCGCGGTCGATCTCGATGCTCCCGAATGGCTGCGATTCGTACCCGTCGATTTCGAAGCGGGAGACCATTGGTGGGAGCGATTGATTTCAGCCGGCTTCGACCCTGCCGCGCCCGCCATCGTGGCCTCTACCGGCGTCAGCATGTATCTCAGCAAGGACGCAAACGCAGCGACCTTGCGACAAGTTGCCGCCCTTGCCCCCGGATCGATCTTCGCGATGACTTTTCTGCTGCCGGTCGAGCTCGCGGATGCCGCAGTTCGCCCTGGCCTCGAGCGCGCAGAAAAAGGAGCACGCGCGAGTGGCACCCCGTTCGTCAGCTTCTTCACACCGCCCGAGATCATGGAGCTGGCACGAAAAGCAGGCTTCCGCGAGGTGCGGCACATATCGGCAGCGTTTCTGGCAGAGCGCTACTTCGCAGCCAGGGCCGACGGACTTCGCCCGCCCGATGGCGGAGAAGAATTGCTGGTCGCAACGGTCTAGATACATTTCGGCGACCATGGTCGGTCGCCCGCCGCCCGCTCACCAGCGGCGTCGAGAACGGACGCGAATCCGTCGTCCCCAATCGCTCCAAGGAATGCCGCAGCGCTTGAGGCTCTCGGGCCGGGATTCGCCGATCCCAAGCCGCTGATCCATTCCCCTGGTCAAAATTAATCCTAGACCAGTCGCGCGATTGTATCTATTGTTCACGACAAGTCCAGCAATGTCACAAGGCGAGCCATGACCGCCCGCGGCAAGCTCTCGATCAGCCCCAGTCTCCTTTCCGGTCTTCAGCACCGAGTACGTTGAATGTCGCGCCATTTCATCTCGCTGCTTTCTTTCAGTCGTTTCGGCGCCGGCGTCAGCAACATGGTGTATGCAGGGACGCTCCCCTTCTTGCTGCAGGAATGGGACATGTCGGGAATGGAAGCGGGCAGCGTGCAGTCAGCCTTCAACGTCTGTTACGCATGCTCGCTGCTCGTTTGTTCCTGGGCAGCCGACCGCATCGGCCCTCGGAGGATTTTCACCACCGCCAACTGGCTCACCGCCGCCATGCTCATCGCATGCGCGTTGTTCGCGAGGAGCTATGAAAGCGGACTGATCCTTTTCGGCTTGCTCGCGCTCGCGCTTGGCGGCTCGTACACCCCCGCAATAATGCTCGTAGCGCAGGAATTGCCGAGCAACGAGCGCGGCCGCGCGGTTGGGATGCTGCTCACCGGCTCCTCACTCGGCTACTTTTTCGCAATCGCATGCTGTGCAGGCCTGGCTCCGGCATGGGGTTATGCGCCGCTATGGCTCGCGCTCTCGGTGATCCCCGTGTTTTCCGCCATCGCGGGCACATTCGCGACAGCGACAACATCAGACTCGAAACTCCCGCATTCAATGCCGCCGGTTCCGGATGCAAAAGCGGTGCTTTCGCGAAAGTCGACGCTGCTCACGATCGGCTACACCGCCCATTGCTGGGAGTTGCTCGGCATGTGGGCGTGGACTCCGGCCTTTCTTGCCTTCGCGTTTGCCGACCGGGTCGATCTTTCGCCGTTGATGATTGGCGTCGTCATCGCCGGCGCACTGCATATCTCGGGTGCGCTAGCCACGCTGTTCGGTGGTTGGGCAAGCGACCGATGGGGGCAGCGCGCCGTTCTGCTCGGCATGGCTGCGGCAGGGGCCATACTCTCACTCGTGGTTGGGTGGACGGCTCCTCTGCCGCCCGTTGCCGTGGCCGCAATCGTGTTTCTCTATGGCTTCGCGGCGCTCGGCGATTCGGGGGTGCTTTCATCTGCAATGGCCGACGCAGTTGCCCCCGGGCAACTTGGCCGCATGCTCGCGTTGCGCTCGATCCTCGGCTTTGGCGCAGGAGCGATATCGCCGGCAGCGTTTGGCTGGGTGCTCGACCTCACAAACGCACCGGGACATCCTCCGTCCCAGTGGGGATGGGCGTTTGCAATGCTGGGCGGCGGCGGTGTCGTCGCGATCACGGCCGCGTTTCTACTGAAGCCTTCGAATGCAAACAGCCGACAAACGGATGGCGCGCCGTACGCATCCGATTCACATGCGCTACCGATCAAGCGGACTCACGAGCTACGCTCGACTTCTGACCGCACCTAGGCCACTCAATCGCCGCAGACAGTCCTCACACGATCATTTCCTCAGGCTCTTCCAGCAAGGCTGCAATGGCTCTGAGTGCCCGATCGAGATCATCACGGTTCGTGGTCGCCATGATGGACAGTCTCACCCCGCCGCCCCACTCGCCTCCAACGAATGATGCGTCCGGCGGTGTCAACCGAACGCCGCGCTCGCTTGCCATTCTTGCAAGCTTTTCCGCTCGAACGGACTTCATTGGAAGCCAAAGATGCGGTGCGCCCTCGGGCATCGGGACGGTGTCCAGACGCAAGGCACGCTTGGCGAGTTGAACGCGGGCTTTCGCTTCGGCCCGCAGAATCTTGGCCGCGGCCGCGTCTGCGCCAAGATCGATAAGAGCACAGGCCATCTCGACTCCATAGGGTGCCGATCCCCAAACCTGCGCCCGCAGCGCCCTCGTGACTTCGGACCGGCGATCCAGCGGCGGCGCCATGATCCCCATTCGGATCAGCGGGGTGAGACACTTCGAGATGCTGTTGAGGTAGTACGTTCTGGAGGGCGCCATCTCCTTGAACGTCGCCCCGCCCTTCGTGGAGTAGACCGCGTAGATATCGTCCTCGACGATCCACGCATCGTGCTTCTCGATGACAGCCAGGAGTTCTCGGCGCCGTTCCTTTCCGATCTCGAATCCCAAAGGATTCTGGCAGACGGGCGTCATGTAGACGATCTTAGCGGTGCTCTCCTTCAGCACACGCGCCAGATCGCTTGCGATCATCCCCTCGCTGTCATGACGAACGGGCACCATCTGCATATCGAGGGCCCTGGCGGCGGCGAGTGCACCCGGGTAGGTCGAACTCTCCGTCGCGATGACACGCGACACCGCCCGAAGATCCTGGAACGCAAGGTAGACACCATGTTGCACGCCGACGGTAAGAATCAAATGATCCTCGTCCAGATTCAGCCGTGTGGCACGTAACCAGCCCGCGAGCACACGGCGCTGCTGCGTCGTCCCTCGCTGGTCGGCATAGCCACCATGCGGAAGCGCAAGCGAATTTCGCATCGCGCGGTCGGCGGCCGCTCTGAACATTTCTTCCGAGATCACTTGCGGCGGTCCATTGATCGCCAGGTCGACGATGCCGGATCCAACGGGCGGGATGCGGACGTCGCTCACAAAGGTGCCACGACCGACTTCTCCGCGCAGAATGCCGCGGCTGCTGAGCAACTCCAGCGCCTTGGTCACCGTGCCAATCGCCACGCCGGCCTGCTCTGCAAGTTCTCGATGAGTCGGCAGGCGATCGCCCGGTTGGTAACGTCGCTCGCTGATCAGGCGCTCGACAGCAGCGGCAAGGCGCTCGTGAAGCGCTCCGGGGGTATCCGGAAGCCGGATTTCCTTTCTGGTTTCGTTGCGCAAGGCCCACTCGCCATACAATACAATTCGCGAAATTGTACTACATCGCGGCGGATGCGCTCGCCCCAAAGCACGAAATCGCAGCCATTGATGTTCTTGAGCAGGTCATTGGCCGTCGCTTGTGGGGGCCGACCTCCGACGGGCTCTCCCATGAGACCGCGCCCGATGAAACCGACGGGGATCATGGCGAGAGAGGCGCCGCTGCAAGCGGTGCATGGGGATTCGGGTGCGGCCAGCGGCGGAAGACGGCGAGCGCTTCCGCCTCATCGCAAAACGCGTGAAGGTTGGGTAATCGAGCGTCAGCCAACGTATCCGCGACCCGATGCCGAATGAAGGTGAAGACGACCGCCAGAGTGAGCCCGGCTTGCGTCAGCCGATCGGACGCCAGCCACAGATCCACCCGATTGAACTTTTCTTCGAGCAGCTGACAAGCGGCGGTCACCTGGCGCGTCACACGCTGCGCCCAATCGCCGTATTGCTTTTCAACCGGACGGAGCTCCCTTTCATAGACGAGCTGAACCGCTTTGTCGCAGGCGCTCAAGGCGAGACCCAAGGCCTGCGCGCACCTGATGCGACTCGGTTCGTCCCGCGGCCAGAGACTTCTGCCGGGAACCGCCGCTCGCTCGAAATGTTCGATGATCACGTTCGAGTCCATCAGCAATGTCCCGTCATCCAGGATCAGTGTGGGCGCTCTGACGACGGGATTCATCGATCTGAACACGTCGAAATCCGCGAAGACCGACACTCGCGCGTGCTCGAAGTCGACGCCTAGCTCCGACAAGCTGATCGCCACGCGCCGCAAATACGGTGAGCTCAGCATTCCGATGAGTGTCACGGCATCACCTCCAAAGAAGACCGGGCCGAAAGCATCAAGGCGGCCCCGTGGCGAGTGCGGTACCTCGGCGCCATGCCACCTCCTCTGTAGCGTGGCACAATTGAACACTCTATACAATCAGATTGTATCTATTGTTCATTCCTATACACTGCTGTCCACTGTCGCATTGCTGGAGCGGCCCTGGAGGCTCAAGTCGATGGATGCGGGGATGGAGGCGCGAGTGCGGGAGAGCTTCGATCGTCAGGCGTTCATGTCTGCGATCGGAGCCGTGCTGGACGAGGTCGGACCGGGGCGCGCCGTTCTGCGTTTGCCCTTCGACGCCCGGCTTACGCAACAGAATGGGTTCTTCCACGGCGGCGTCATTGCAACGATCGCCGACGTCGCAGGCGGTTACGCGGCCTTCAGCTTGTTCGATCCGGGCGCGGACGTGCTGACCGTGGAATTCAAGCTCAACTTGCTCGCGCCTGCGCGGGGCTCCTTTCTGACTGCGTCCGGCGAGGTCCTGAGAAGCGGAAGGACGCTCACCGTCTGCGCCCTGAAAGTTTTCGATCACTCCGATGAGCCGCGCCTGTGTGCCGCTGGACAACAAACATTGATCAGGATCGCAAGCGGCACCTGATGTCTGTGTTCCCGCCGTAACCACCTTACAGAGAGTCCGATGCTCGAGCCCTCCGCCTTTGCGTCCCTGGTGCTCTTCTCTTTCGCGATGTCCATCACTCCAGGGCCGAACAATCTTCTACTCACCACTTCGGGACTCGCGCATGGGTTCCGGCGCACCGTGCCGACGCTCTGCGGCACCTTGCTCGGCCTTGGTGTCCTATTCATGGTGAGCGGCGCTGGCGTCGGCGCGCTTGTGGTCAGCGCGCCAGGCGTCGAGCTGACGCTGCGCCTGATCGGCACCCTCTACCTGTTCTTTCTCGCATGGCGTCTCTGGAACGCTGGCGGCGTAGGCCAAGGCGTGCAACAGCCGCCCCTGCGTATCTGGCACGGCGCTACATTCCAATTCGTCAACCCGAAGGCGTGGATGATGACGATCTCAGCCGTCTCGATCTATGTTGCCCCCGCCCAGGACTATCTAACTCGGCTCATCTTCGTCACATTCACGTTCCTCATTGTCTCCGTGCCCTCTCTTGCGGTTTGGGCCGGTTTCGGCGCTGCGATGAAGGCCCTGCTGAAAGATCCGTCACGCGCTCGCCGCTTCAATCGCGGAATGGCGGTTGTAACGGTACTTTCTGCAGGGCTCGTGCTCTTCTGGGAGTGACCTGAGTGACCGTGAAAGCGGGGAGCGCGTTTCACGCGCTCCCCTATGGCATTGTCCCTAGTGACGCGACACCTGTTGGGTCGGTTGTTGTTGCGTAGAAATCTGCTCGCTACCACCCTGCTCCCTCGATACCCGCAGCGCGTTATGCACGTCCTTCACGCCGCTGATGTCTTCCACACATTCTTCCGCCCGACGCTTATCCTCACGCGAGTTCACCGTGCCCGACAGCGTGACTTCGCCGTTCTTGACTACGACTTCCATATTTGAGGCATCGATTTCCGGATCGTCCGTCAGACGCTCGCATACGTCCTCACGGATGCGGTCATCAGAACGCTGATAGCCGCGCGGTCCGCGGCCGCGGTATTGACCGGTGCCGTAACCATAACCGCTGCCCGAGGCACCGCCGTACATGCCACCGCCATACCCGCGGCCAGACTCGCCACGCTCGAATTCCCTACCGTAACCGCTGGAACCAAACCCTCGCCCCTCATCGCGTTCGTGCTCGCCGTAGCCTTCATAACCCCCTCGACCATACGAACGGCCTGAGGAATAGTCGCTCTCGGGGCTCCAGTTGCGCTCACCGTAGCGCTGACCTCCACCGCTGTACTCTCGCTCGGAAGCGCCAAACACCCCGCCCCGCTCGCGACCGTACCGGCCCTCGTCACGCCAATCTTCACCCCTACGCCAGTCATCGCTCATCGAGCGCCTCCATTGCCGCTCACGATCCTCGCCGCGACGCTCGCCGCCTCGCCACAAATCTCTGAGTGCCATGGCAGAACTCCTCATGTAATAGTTGAGGTGGGCCGCTGCAGCAGCTCACCCGAAGTCGGACTGCGCTGAAACGGATGTTCCGCACTCGCGTGCAATGCGGGGCTCGAAGCACTGGTTCCGGTGCAATAAAGCCGGTCGAATCCCGAGCGCAAGCATGGCCCAGCCCAATCATTCGGGTTGGTGTCTCCTGGATCAGGACAGCGCTGCCGAATGGCAATACCTGCTGAACGCAGATAGCGAGCGAACCACAGCTTCGCGCCGATCTCCGCCAGAAAAATCATATGCGAGCGGGAGGACGATGTTCTGGACCAGGCAGACAACTCACGGCGGCCCAGGTGATTGTCTAGTGTTTCGTTCATTCTTATTCGTTCTGACCGTGCGACCTGGCACGGAGACGATGCTCACTTACCTTCGTAAGCATCGACAGGAAAGACACGTCGTCATCATCGATGACATTTCTCGCTTGGCTCGCGATACGTGCGCGTTTAGGTTTTGAGCTGCGATGTACGATATCGGAGCGCACATGGAGTCAACCTCGATTTCATTGATGAGTCCGCCTGAGGCGAAAACTTCCAGTGCTTCAACCCTTCAGAAGCCGCGCGCGTATTCTCGACGCGTTGTTCTTGGTCCAGTAGTGCGCAGTCGTTCCTGAAGACTGATCTCCCGTCCATCGGAGAATCGCATTGAAGGTGGACGCATCTGGAACGCACAACCGGCTTACGTTGAGTCTGCCGACTGGCACGTCTTGCTCCGCACGCGAGGGCGGAAGGGGCGCATTAAGAGTGGTGCCCCCGGCAGGAGTTGAACCTGCGACCTACCGCTTAGGAGTCGTCAGGAAACAAGATTCCGAACCGTTGCGCAGTGTTGCTGCCTATCTCACAAGTTCACGAAAAACAGCCTTTTACGCCCTTTCTCGACTATCCGGGGTATTCCTCGGTGTTGCACACTATAGCCGAATTCGGCCTACATGGTGCCTACACGGGGAGAATCGGCAGTGGCGGACAGGGTGCAGTTCACAGAAGGTCGCGTAAAAGCATTCAAACGCCCGAGCAAGAGCTACGTCATCCATTGGGATGCGAAGACGCCAGGGCTTGGCCTGCGTGTCACAGCGAACGGCGCCCGCAGTTACGTATTCGAGAAGCGCGTCCATCGCCGCACAGTGCGGACAACCATCGGCGATCCTTCCTCATGGAAACTCGATGACGCCCGCAAGGAAGCGCGCCGCCTAACCACTGTCGTTGATCGCGGCGTCGATCCACGCCTTGAGGCAGCCGAGAAGACGGCACGGGCCGAAGCTCAGCGTGTAGAAGCGTCGCGCCGGGATCTCGTCGTGGAAGGTGTCTGGCAAGCGTACATCGAAGCGCGCAAGGAACATTGGGGCGCGCGACATCTCGCGAATCACATCGCTTTGGCGCATGCCGGGGGCGAGCGCTGGCGACGCGGCGGCAAGGGAAAACTAACGAAGGCCGGCCCGCTGGCGTCGCTCATGGGGCTGAAGCTCTCGGAGCTAACATCCGAACGCATCGCTGCATGGCTGAAGCGTGAGACTGCGAGACGCCCGACCAGCACCGGGCAAGCCTATCGTGCGCTTCGTGCATTCATCGCGTGGACTGCTGACGTGCCCGAGTACAAGGGCCTTGTTCCCTCCGACGCTTGTTCGGCGCGGGCCGTGCGGGATGTCGTGCCGAGAGCAAAAACTAAGGATGGCGACTGTTTGCAGCGTGAACAGCTTCCGGCATGGTTCGCGGCCGTGCGCAAGCTCTCGAATCCCGTCATCCGCGCATATCTGCAAACGCTGCTGCTGACAGGTGCACGCCGCGAAGAACTGGCGACCTTGCGACGCGATGATGTGGATTTCAAATGGAACAGCATCACAATTCGCGACAAGGTGGAAGGTACGCGAACAATTCCGCTCACGCCATACGTCGCGTCGCTGCTGTCCGCCCTGCCGAGCAAGAACGAGTGGATGTTTGCAAGCACGTCGGCGAAAGACGGCCGGCTAACTGAGCCGCGCATTGCGCACAACGCCGCCCTTCAACGCGGGGGACTCCCACACATCACGCTCCACGGGCTACGCCGAAGCTTCGGCACGCTCGCCGAATGGATTGAAATGCCGACCGGCATCGTCGCGCAGATTCAAGGCCACAAGCCATCAGCAATCGCCGAGAAACATTATCGGCGCCGGCCACTCGACCTACTGCGCATGTGGCACGAGAAACTAGAAGCCTGGATTCTTGAGCAAGGGGGCGTGCAGTTCTCACCACCAAAGTCTCCCGGCCGCTTGGCGGCGAACGCCCACGATAGCGTGCAGGCGTCATAGCGCATGCGTAAGAAATCCATTCCTTTGGCACATCTGTTTAAAGGTGAGGGGTTCCGGCGAAACTTCGACCTACTCGAAAAGGAGCCAAACCGAGATGAAAGACTCGTTGCGGCCCTCAAGGATGAGATGCTGAGGCTTGCAAGGGAAACCCTTGTACACAAGGAAATTCAGGCAAGGAAGGCACGAAAGCCGCGCGGCAAAGGCGATGATGGCCGGACTATGCGCGATGTAGTGGCTGACCTTGCGCGTGGGCACGTCGGAGACACGCCACGCGACTTATGGACCCATCTCGGCAGTGCTATTGAGTCTTGGGCGGGCGAATGTGAGGAAGTGGACGGACCGCCACCAGCATACCGATATCCTTCGGCTTCGGGTCGAATAAAAACGCTCACCTATAAGCACTACTGCGACCTGCTTCGGCAGGCTCGTAAGAATCTGAAAAAGCCGGATTAGCCGGGCTAGCCGGCAGGCACATCGGAACATCCCCGTCCATGGCGCGACATGCCGCGCCCAATACGAGGATTCATGATGCACCCGCCAACTATCCGCGACACTCGCAACCTCTGCGAAGCAGCCGCCGTCGATCACACCGTTTCCACAGCTGAAGCTGCCGCGCTGCTCGGCCTCGCGTCGCAAACCCTCCGACGGTGGGCTTGCCAAGGCTCCGGGCCGATCCGGCCGAGTCACGTAAATGGTCGCCTGCGTTGGTCAGTAGCCTCCATTCGCCAGCTGTTGAGTGCAGCGGAGTGATGGGCCGTGACCAGCCACCGACAACCACTACCTACGTGGGCTTCGCGCGAACTTCAACACATGCGATCAGTAATGCCTGATCGCAGCGTCAGCGACTTGTTCTATGGCCCGCCGATGAACCGCCGGCAGCGCCGAATGCAGGAGCACTACGAACGCGCTGCCAGCAAGAAAAATAAAGCCGTGAGTAAGACACTATGAGCACCCTGCATGACGGTGCGCTCAGCCTTGCCCGCGTAGGTTGGCGCATTGTACCGCTGCCGCCGGGAATGAAAGCGCCAGGGCCGAAGGATTGGCCAGCGCTAGCTACCAGCGATCTGGCGGTCATATCGAAGTGGTGGACTGAGCAGCCGGAAGCAAACATCGCCATCGTTGGTGGCAACAGTCTGCTGGTTTTAGATGTGGACCCGCGCCACGGTGGCGATGTATCCCTGGCGGCACTTCAACAGCAGTTTGGCGCGCTGCCCGTGACGCTGGCTGTACGCACTCCAAGTGGCGGCTGGCACTATTACTTTAGCGCGCCAGACGTAAGCAACAGCGCAGGGAAGATCGGCGCCGGCCTCGACATCAAATCGCGCGGGGGTTACGTCGTAGCGCCGCCATCAGTGACTATCGAGGTGCCCGGCAAGCAGCAGGCTGGCCGCTATGAATGGGTAAACCCAAGCACTCCACCTGCACAAGCACCGCAGTGGTTGATTGATCTTGCGGGCGCGCCGAAGGCAGCGGCAGCAACAGCACCGACTGCCAGTGCGTTCAAGCTTCGATGCATAGACGGTGAATCGTTGGCGGACTTGACGAGCGCACTGAATCACCTTGCATTGGTGCCAGACATTGCCAGCAACGCGCTATGGTCCGAAGTCGGCTATGCGCTGTTGTCGCTTGCCGATCAAGGGCGCGAAATCTGGTGCGAATGGTCAGCACGAGCCCCAGGCTACACAGTGGGTGCACCGGAGGAATGGTGGAACACGCATCGATCCGAGGGAGCCCGCAGCGACTATCGACACGTATTCACCATCGCGCAACGCTTCGGCTGGGTGAATCCCCGCTCACGCGCTGCTCAGGTTGCCATGCAAGTGCCACAGTCCAGTGCTCCAGCTGGAGCGACAGCATCTCCGGCGTCACATGCAATGACGTTCAACCGCAAGGGTCAATACGAGGCTACCATCGAAAACCTCGTGCACCTGCTGAGCACGCAGAAACACGCAACGCTGGGCTACGACCAGTTCCGTGACCGCATCATGATCGCACCGGGAGCCAGTGAAGAATGGCGGCCACTATCCGACACGGACATGATCCGGCTCCGAGAAACATTAGGTCGTGAGCAGCGGTTCGCCCCGATTAGCCAAGACCTGATCCGCGACGCCCTACAACTCGTCGCCGAACGCAATGCGTTCGACAGCGCGATTTCGTGGCTGAATCGCCTGATATGGGACGGAGTGCCACGCGTCGAACGGTTTCTCGTTACTCACTGCGGCGCCGTTGATGATGAGTACGCGCGTGCTGTGAGCCTGTACATCTGGAGTGGCCTCGCTGCGCGCATGTTAGATCCAGGATGTCAGCTCGATATGGTGGTTGCGCTTCAATCACCGCAGGGCAAGCATAAATCCACCGGGCTCCAGGCGATGGTGCCCACGCCTGAGTGGTTCACCGATGGTCTCTTACTCCACGAGGATGACGATAATTTCAAACGGCTGATTCGCGGCAAAGTGGTCGTAGAAATCGCCGAAATGGCGGGACTCTCGAAAGCCGACATCACGCACCTGAAACGATCGATTACGCGCCGCAAGGAAGAATGGATCGAAAAGTGGAAGACACAGCCGACGAGCTACCCGCGCCGCTGCATGCTGTTCGCCACTACGAACGAAGAACGATTCCTGCCGCCCGATGAGACAGGCCAACGCCGTTGGTTGCCCGTGGAAGTGGCAGGGCTCGACCGCGACCGCATCGCTGCTGACTGCTTGCAGTTGTGGGCTGAGGGTGCGGCGATATGGCGGGCGCGTGGTGTGCTGTGGGCTGAGGCAGAAAAGCTCGCCGCCGGACGTCATCACAAATATGAAGCCACTGACGTTTGGGAAGCCGATATCGAGCGATGGTTGAACACGGCGGCCCCAACAATACCGGGGCAGGCGCCGTTTCCGCCTCCCTGCACGCGCCCGCTCGCGCTCAGTGAAGTGATGGCAAGCGCCCTGCGCATTGATACCTCCAGACAGGATGCGAAGGTAGAGAAACGTGTGTCACGCGTAATGCGGCAGCTGGGATATGAACCGCGCGATATGAAGGTGGATGGCAAGGCTCGCAAACGATGGGTGCGCGTCGCCTAGGTTTACCGCTGTCCCTGGTCGCGGCTGGTCGCGTCTGATTTCCTATTCTTCCGGTTGCAAATGTTGCGTATATAGGGAGAAGAGGAAAACAGGGGCGACCAGCCGCGACCAGCGAGAGCCGTGTGGCCTCAAATTCTGCGTGACCGGCGTGAACCCCAACAATACCCCCACGGCGAGTACCACTATTTGTTTTTGCCTAATGATTTGTGGAGCTTTGAATGAGGCGCCGGTGTGAAAACTTTCAGCAGATCGACGTTCGTCAAATAGACTTTGGGCGGCGCGAACCGTGGCAGTACCCGCCACCGAGCGGAATTGCGGTATCAGTAATGGGCGATGCCGTGCACGTGATCCATGGCAGCGCCGATTTATTCATCGCAATCGAGCGTACTGCTTGCAACTACGGCGGGTCCCGTCCATGGTTTTTGTGTCCCGGCTGCCGAACCCGGCGCGCTGTGCTCTACCATTCTGTCGATGGTTTCGAATGCCGCCACTGCATGCGACTTGTCCACACCAGCGTCACTGAAGACAAGTTCGACCGTCTGCGGCGCAAGCGTGGAAAACTGTTGGAGCGTCTGAGAGAGTTCGACGTCAGTCCCAAATGGAAACGCTGGACGACATTCGAATCAATTTATCAGCGGCAGCTGGAAGCGGAATTTGAGGCAGTGTACTGGCTGACGCGCAGGCATCGAAAATGATCGCGAACCCGGCGGCACGCTTCCTCCTTACTCAACAGCGCTAATTTTCAGTGCTTGTCTCGTAATTGGCAGCGCGATGATTCATCATGAGGGCTCCAATAATAACAGCCAGAAACGTGGGATATGTCATCACATAGAAAGATCGTCTTCCTTGTGGGGGTGCTCGCTGCTGCTCCGCTAGTCGTCTTCGCTGCGAGTTGGTGGCTGTATGCTGCAACCGTTGGGCGCGATCTGATGCCACAAGCGCAAGAATGGGGCCAGTTCGGTGACTTCATAGGTGGATTCGTTGGTACGGTGATCGGTGCCTCAACATTGCTCGCGATTGCACTCACCGTGTATCTCCAGGCCAAGACTCTGACGGCGCTCGCCGAGCAAAAGACACAGCTTGATGAGCAGGTCCAGCATGCTCGCGACTCCGCCGAGTCCGCACGATCAGCGAACGAGCTTAGTCGGGATATCTTCCTGGGGACTCAACGACCGTGGATCACTATCAGTCTAAAACCAGCGGGCCTTCGGTACGTTGATGGTGCTATTCGAGTCCAGCTGGAAGTGACGCTCAAGAACGTCGGAAATTCGCCAGCCATGAACGTGTTCTTTTCTGCCAGCTTACATATAGACGGTGTAGGAATAACTGCCGCTGGCGATGTTCGGTCAGTGCAACGACAGCTGTTGGAGATAATGAAAACAGGCCCGACTTCCGCGTGGGGTTATGCTCTATTTCCCGGCGAGTCGTTAACGCACCCGATTGAGTTTGGATTGAGCAAGGAGGAGTTTGCGAGCGTTACGCAAGGCTTGGCGGTCATCCTTCCATATGTAATTGGCGTGGCGAATTACAACTTCGCATTTGAAGGCGGGGGAACGCACCACACCTCATGCGTCATGAGACTCTCGCGGGTGAATAGAAAACGACCCAAAGCAGATGAACTGAATCGATCTCTAACTGCAATATTCATTGACGACGGAGACATCCCCGGAATTGATCTGTCATTGCTGCGCGAGTTCGGCGGTGACTATGCGGACTAGTTCGGGTTCGGGCGGGGCGAGTGCGGCGAAAAAAAAGCCCTAGCCAAGAGCACCAGGGCTTGTAGGCCATGCAGATTTTCGATCAGCCGAAATCGCCTGATGGTTGCGGCGTTAGATGCTCCAGCAAAATGTCAATGATGCGCTTTACGAAGCGCTGCTGCGTTTTGCTCAACTGCTGAAAACGCTGAGCATGCCGCACGCCGGCAGGAGACAGGCGACGCTGCGCCCGAATCGGCATCTTCATGCCCGACAATTCTTCGACAGAGGTATCGAAGATGCGCGCCAGTTTTACGAGGATCAGCACCGACACGCGCCGGTCGCCCAACTCATACGCAAACACCGCCTGCTGCGAGACATTGAGCGCACGTGCCAGCTCAGCCTGCGTCATACCCAACTCCTTACGCAATTGGCTGATGTGCTTGCCGAGCGCTCTAAAGTACGCCCGCGACTCTGCTCTCACAGTAGGGGCGTTCATGGCGACGCCTCCACTGTCAGTAGATCCAATGCCGCGATGGTTTGCTCGACGCGCTCAACAATGACCGCGATAGCGTCGCTCACGTCGAAGTCGGCTTCATGATTGGCAGCGAACTGCGTGGCGATCAGCAGCGCGTTGGTTTTGTGCAGCTGACCCAGCTCCTCGCCAATGCCGGCTTTGATCTGCTCGCACCGCTTCGACGCTTCTTCGCTGACTACCGCTCTCTCCGTTATCTTGGCGCGGCTCATGGCGACACCTGCATCGCGCTCAGCTTCGCTCGTACGGTGGCGATCTGCTGGCGCATGTTGAGCATCGCCAGCTGTTTAGCGCTATTTCCTCGGCGACGCGCATTCGCCAGCTCGATGTCGGCATGGCGGCTGAGCAAATCAAGGCCAAGTGTAAGGACGATGATGTCCTCGGCATCGAGGCCGCTCATGACGCACCCCTGGTTTCTAGCATTGCGAGCCGGTTCGCCTCGGCGGTGATCCAAGCGCAAGCGGCCCCAGCGAAGGAAGGAAACAACACGTCGGCCGTTTGATAGAACAGGCATCCGCGAACGATGCGGAATCGGATTGAAGGAGTGCGACGTAATCCGGCTCGGCGGCCGGTAGAATGGAAGGGTCGTGAACCCATGACTGCGTACCTCGACTGTACGTGGTGTGGTAGGCCGTCGTCGGTGTTGACGCACCGGCGGCGGCCGCTTGCCGAGAAGGCCAGCGAGCCGAGGGGGAAGCGAATTCTTCGCGTGGCGCCTACATGGCGCCTACACGATCAGATCCAGCGGTTTTCGAGACCAGCGAGAGTTATCGCAACTTATTGTTTTCATTGGTGCCCCCGGCAGGAGTTGAACCTGCGACCTACCGCTTAGGAGGCGGTCGCTC